>NZ_JBXWOV010000005.1:0-392162 GCF_059611065.1 Ruegeria sp. CDSB086
AACGTCGTGACGTTCCTGGTATCCAGGCACCTGCAACAAGTACATACGCGCATGCTCAATGTAATCCGGACGAGGTCCGACCAGGCTCATATTACCTTTGAAAACATTGATGATTTGTGGTAACTCATCCAGACGGCTGCGACGCAGGAACCGGCCCAGCGGCGTGATCCTGTCTTCCTCAAGCGGGCAATCCGCGCTGCGCTCGATCTTCCGAGCCGGGCGCATCGAGCGAAACTTGTACGCCGTGAAAGGTTTGCAGTTTTGGCCCATGCGCTCTTGCGCAAAAAAAGCGGTCCCTTGTTCCAGAACGGGTTCAATATCAACAAAAGTACACCGCATAACGACATCAAAGGTAGCAGGAAAAGCGCACTGATCAAAAGATCAAACGCCCGCTTAACAATCTGAAACACAAAACTACGAAAAGGGCTGGAAAAACGACGCTTACCAATCGAACCAGAGCTATCATCCTCAGAAAAACTGGAATCAAACATCTCTACAATAGAACCTGATCATAATCTTTTATTACACACGCAAAGAGGGATGAGTTTTCGTTAATCGCTTAGTAAGCTCTTCGTGAGGTTGTCAATAGTTGTCAATCGGATTCGGCCCATATGTCGATGCATTTCACCTGCTATGTTGCATAAAAGGGTAGGTACGAATTCCCCACCTGAACCCATCCTGATAGCTGGAAGTGGTGAGTTATTATTCCACCGCAAAACGCATGACCGTAAATTGACCGTCGTACAGCTCAGCAAAAAAGGGGAGGATCCTCGCCGATCTGTTTTGATTGGATAATGGTTTGCGTCGATCGTATCCGCGTTAGGTCATCCAGCCGCGTAAGAATGCCACGCAGCTTAAGCCAACGACGGCCGGAACCGCGTCTAAATAAGATGCTCGGTGTGAGGTACATCAGTCAGAACTTCATGGCCAAGAGCTTTGACCGGTAAGCCTCGGAAATCCGGCCCAGAGGCGCTACCTTCGACAGATACCTCTCGGATAAAGCCCCCAATTTGTACAAGAAAGGTATGTGACAACATCAGTCGGCACTAAAATCTGACAAAGGCCATACCCGGAGGCTTTTTAGTATCGAAATTAGGTCCCGGGTTGTCTCGGTCAAAAGGCATCTATAAGCAGACTTCACTGTTAGTTCTTACTGTTCGAGATTGTGCGCGATGCTCATTGCTCCTGTTATCCTCTGTGGTTTTTTCGACAATCGCCCCCAAGACCCAGTCGACAAAAGATCAGCGTATTTTTACCTTCCTGTCTTCTTCGGATGAATGCCATGAAAATTGTAGTTGCTGGCCTCGGTTATGTGGGGCTGTCCAATGCGGTGCTTTTGGCGCAGCATAATGAGGTTACGGCGGTCGATATCTCTGAGGCGCGCGTGCAGATGGTAAACGACGGCCAGTGCCCGATTGTAGATCCCGACCTAGAAGAGCTTCTTGCCACCCGCGAGCTGGGCCTCAGCGCCACCACAAATGGCAGCACAGCTTATGAAGATGCGGATTACGTTATCGTCGCGACGCCCACGAACTATGATCCGAAGACCAATTCCTTTGATACGTCCAGTGTCGAAGCCGTTGTGGCCGAAGTTCTGCAGGTGAATCTCACCGCCACGATCGTTATCAAATCCACTATTCCCGTAGGTTTTGTGCGCGACTTGCGTGCCCGAATGGAGACCGAACAGGTGATCTTTTCGCCCGAGTTCCTTCGTGAGGGGCGCGCGCTTTACGACAATCTGTACCCGTCCCGTATCATCGTTGGCGAACGTTCTGAGCGGGCGCGTGTATTTGCGGATTTGCTCCTTGAAGGGGCAAGGAAGAATGATGTCGAAATCCTGTTTACCAATCTGGATGAGGCTGAGGCGATCAAGCTTTTTGCCAATACTTACCTCGCGATGCGCGTAGCGTTCTTTAATGAACTTGATAGTTATGCAATGGCGGGTGGTATGGATACTCGTCAGATCATCCAAGGCATCAGCCTCGATCCGCGCATTGGTGCGCATTACAACAACCCTTCCTTTGGCTATGGCGGTTATTGCTTGCCCAAAGACACCAAGCAGCTGCTGGCCAACTACAACCACGTCCCGCAAAACCTGATCCGCGCCATCGTGGACGCAAACCGCACCCGCAAGGATTTCTTGTCCGACCAGATTCTGATGAAAGGTCCCAAAGTGGTCGGCATCTATCGTCTTGTGATGAAGGCGGGGTCGGACAATTACCGACAGTCTTCGATCCAGGGGATCATGAAGCGGTTGAAAGCCAAGGGTATCAAGGTCATCGTCTATGAACCGGTTCTAGAGGACGATGACTTTTTCAGAAGTCCGGTAGTCTCTGACCTTGAAGCCTTTAAGGCCGAAGCGGACCTGATCGTGACCAACCGGCTGACAGATGAGATCGCAGATGTGTCTGCTAAGGTTTTCACCCGCGATCTTTTTGGGGCTGACTGAACGCCCGAGATCAAGTGTTTCACGATAGCTGACGAACAGGGCCGGTAGTGTGACATCGAAAACCACCGCAATTGGTGTGAGCTTGTCATGAAAGTGCAGGATATCACTGGCTAACAGCCGATGGATCACTTGACCGTCTGCTTTGGATCTTGTGTGGTCGTTCATCGTGCCCAGATTGATGATAGATCAGATCTTCCGCTTTGGTTGGTTCCGTGATCCCCAGTTAGTTGATACTCAGAGTTGGCCGTTAGCCCGCAGGTGCACGATCACGCGGCTTGTCATATTTGCGCATCGCTTGCCTCCGAATGGAAAGATCGCTTCGAATCCACCACGAACCTGTCGTTCAAGCGCTGAGCGCAGTCGGCGACGGGCGCGGAATAGGCGCGTTTTTACTGTGATCGGATTGATCTGAAGCTCACGGGCGATGGCCATAACGCTCATATCTTCGGATTCCCGCAGCAAAAACGGAAGGCGCATATCGGGTGGCAGTTCCGAAACCGCGGTTTCCAATAATCCGCGGAGTTGTGCCCGACCTATGGCGGCATCGGGAAGTTCCGAATTTTGACCGGGAAATGTCAGGACCCGAGACAGGTGGGTCTCCTCAACGGTGTCGTACTCTTCCTCTGGCCGAAAACGTCTGCGTTGCATGCGCGCGTTATTGATGACGATCCGGGTTATCCAAGTCGAAAAGCTTGCCCGTTCCTGAAAACTGTCCAGTTTGCTGAAAGCGGACATATAGGCCTCTTGCAGCGCGTCTTCGGCCTCGGCATCTGTATCAACAATGCCTCGGGCAACGCGGAACAGACGCGGGTTCAGACGCCGGACAAGTTCACGGACCGCCGTTTCGTTTCCGCTCCGGGCGCCGGCCACAAGCTCTGCTTCGGATTTAGCTGTTCCGTATCGGGCTTCCTTCGCGTGACTTGTCCCGACCGTCATGATCCGTCCTTTCGCTTGATGTTACCTTTCGCGATTATTTCCTGTGCCAATGGCAAGGCCTCCAAAACCTGATCGGATACATCGCTTTGATCTTCCGAGGCTCCTTCCCAACCCGCATCGGCGGGGGTCCCCACCACAATGCGGCCGACCATCGCCGCCATTTCGTGGGGCAGGCAATAGTAATCGTACACCCCGGGAGCTGTCAGAGTGACCTCGAAAAATGCATCGGGCAGCAGAAAGTCGCTGTCCCAGGGGTCCGCCGCCGCAGGAATGCGACGCATTCGGTCATAAACCTTGGGGTGATAGGCGGTCACCGTATGGCTGTTTCCCGGGTCTCGGTTGGTGAAACGGATGGTGGAGCCCGGTGCCACTGACAGGCCCAAGGGATCAAACCAGACCCTCTCGCCACGCGCGCTGCCGCGCATTTCAACATTGATAACTGTTTGTGCACCTGATGATCGTGTGACTGCGCAGGTAGCGATCGCGCCACCTGCGAGCCACAGCGCATGGCGTCGCGTGCAGATCATTCGGCCAGCCGTTCTTTTGCCCCCTCATCATGGAACAGCACGACATGTGCGTGGGGCTTTTCCACCCCGGGGTGACCGGCGTTGAAGTAAACATCTGTCGAACTGACAGTGTGCGACCCCAGACCCAGCCCGTCGAATGAAACTCCGTTCTGCAGATCGTCAAGCGGGGTCATATAGACCGTTGCCGACAACTGCCCATCGCGATCATAAGCCAGGAACGGACCAGCGGGCAGGGTGGCCGGGTCTACAAACAGCTTGCCAAGGCCCGGGATAAATTCCGGCAAAGGAAGCACGTCGCTCACTTGCACATAAGGATCACCGGCGGGCGCATTCATAAGAGCCTTTTCGTCATGCGCAGCGGCAAGCGTTGTGGTGGCGAACAACAGTCCGATTGCAGACACAGAGATTTTAGTCATGGGCTTGTCCTTTTCATAGTTCACATCCGGTGCGTCACAATTGGCACCTGTGTTATTGGATGCGCAGCGCGCGAAAAGGTTCCCAAGTTTCTTCGATGGTTTTTGATGGCCAACCGTATTGTGGGCAGCTGCGCGGGGTTTCCGAGTGATCAGGAATGTGTTTGCGACGTTCATGCCTAGACTAGCTTTGCTAGTGGATGGCACTCCACCTTATGCCCAAATCCGACAGATGCCTTTGAACCCGTCCGGGATAGTCAGACACGATTGCGTCCACGCCCAGATCAATCATCTTGTCGATGTCTTCGTGTTCATTGACAGTCCACACTGCGACGCACAGGCCCAGCTTCTTGGCAAGAACCACGTTTTCAACAGTCACATCCGCAAAATACGGACACCAAAGAGCACCGCCCGCTTCTTTGACCAACTTTGGAATTTCATCGCGACGGCCGCGAAAGTCCGGACAAACTGCTTTTGATGAATCCTCGCCCACATCGTCCGCGTTATCGGGAAGCTGCGTCAGGTACGAAGACGGCATATCGGGGGCCTGTCGCTGACATTCTTCCAAGAGATTCCAGTCAAAGCTGTGCAGAACCGCACGCGACGACAAACCCTTGGCGCGAACGTCTTGAAGAACCCGGCCGACGAAGCTCTGTCTGTAAACCGCATCATGTGCCAAATCAGGATCTGACTTTAGTTCGAGCATCAGACAGGCATCGCGGTATTTTGGGTCATCGACCAGTTCCAGCAGGTTCATCAGCGTTGGAACACGAACACCGTCCATTTGGGCCTGGTCTGGGAAACGACGACCATAGGCCGAATGCCCATCCAACCGTCCGATGTCGAATTGCTGCATCTGTTCGACGGTCAACGAGGAAACCTTTAGTTCTTCTCCCACCAAAAATCGACCATCGGCGTCTCGAAATGTCGGTGCGTGCAGTCGGTGGTTATGGGTTATGACCGGAACGCTATCTGCGGTCAGAACGACATCAAATTCCAGGAGCGGGACGCCGATGGACAGCGAAAAGTCAAAGCCAATCATGCTGTTTTCGGGTAAAACGCCGCGTGCGCCCCGATGCCCCACAACCCGGATCAGGTTTTCACCGCCACGAAAGGCTTCAACCTGTGGAAACGTCATCAGCTTTGCAGCCTTTCACCGGTTGAATGGTCAAACAGGTGCATATTCTCTGAGGTGATCGAAAACCGCATGTTCGGATGCTGGCCTTCGATTGGGTGGACACCTGGAAGGCTTATCGTAATCGCGCTGCCAGAGCCTTTGAGCTGACCGTGCAATAGTGTGTTTGCCCCCAACGGTTCCGCAATCTGAATCGTAGCTTCCAGCGGACCGTTTTCATCCAACAACAGATGTTCTGGTCGTATCCCCAACTTTACTGCGATATCAGGCCCCTGAGATGCGCCAACCTCGATTTCTCCGATCTTGACCGTCCCGTTTTCACGGCGGGCATCAAACACGTTCATCGCAGGGCTGCCAATAAACTGCGCCGCGAACAGAGTTCTGGGTGTTTCGTAAACTTCCAGTGGCGTTCCAATCTGCTCGGCGATACCGCCATTCATCACGATCATCCTGTCCGCCATCGTCATGGCCTCGACCTGGTCGTGCGTAACGTACAGGGAGGTGACTCCAAGCTTTTCCTGGAGCTCACGGATTTCCAGGCGCATCTGAACACGCAGTTTGGCATCGAGGTTCGAGAGCGGCTCATCAAACAGGAAGACTGCTGGTTCGCGGACAATGGCACGGCCCATGGCCACCCTTTGGCGTTGACCGCCAGACAGTTGTCTGGGCTTACGATCCAGCAAAGGTTCCAACTGCAATAGCTTGGCCGCGTCTGTCACCTTTTGATCGATCTGATCTTTGGGAAGTCCGGCAATCTTCAGGCCGTAACCCATGTTCTGACGCACGGACATGTGCGGGTAGAGCGCATAGTTCTGGAACACCATCGCGATGTCCCGATCCATAGGCTCTTTGTCGTTGGCCCGTTCCTCACCTATCCGGATGTCCCCGGACGTAACCGTTTCCAGCCCCGCCACCATTCGCAGCAGCGTGGATTTACCGCAGCCCGAGGGGCCGACGATCACGATGAACTCTCCGTCTGCGATATTGACATCAATACCGTGGATCACATCCGTCGGGCCAAAACTCTTTTTGACGTTCTCTAGGGTTACTGTTGCCATTTCTTATTTCTCGCTATCGACAAGGCCGCGGACAAAGAGCTTTTGCATCGACACCACCACGATGACCGGCGGGATCATTGCCAGAATTGAGGTCGCCATGATCGTCGGCCAATGCGCAAAATCATCACCCGACGGGAACATCTGCTTGATGCCCATCACGATGGTGTTCATTTCAGGGTCTGTCGTGATCAGCAGCGGCCACAGGTATTGGTTCCAGCCGTAGATGAACAAGATCACAAACAGCGCCGCGATATTGGTCCGGCTCATGGGCACCACGATGTCGATGAAGAACCGCATCGGTCGCGCGCCATCCACGCGGGCAGCTTCGGCCAGTTCATCAGGGATCGTCAGGAAGAACTGACGGAACAGGAAGGTCGCCGTTGCCGAAGCGATCAGGGGAAAGATCAGACCGTAATAACTGTTGAGCATGCCAAACCCGGCAACTACCTCGAAGGTTGGAACAATCCGCACCTCGACCGGCAGCATCAGGGTCAGGAAGATCAGCCAGAAAAACGTCGTACGGCCTGGAAACTTGAAGTAGACAATCGCAAACGCTGACAGCAGCGAGATGATGATTTTGCCCACCGCGATGCCAATTGCCATCACCAGGCTGTTGAACAGCATCGTCGCAACGGGCACGTTTACACCCGAGAACAGCGCCGCTTTGTAGTTCACCCAGAACTGATCACCCGGCACTACGGGCATAGGTGGCGAAACGATGTCTGCCTGGGTCACGGTCGAGGCTACAAAGGCCAGCCAGATCGGGAAAAAGACGATCAAAACGCCTAGGATCATGAATGCATGGGTAAACCATATGCCTACGCCGCGTTTTTCGACCATTCCGTGTTGTTGGGCTGCCATCAGTAATGCACCCTCTTTTCCACGTATTTGAACTGAATGACGGTCAGTAGGCCGACAACAATCAGCAAGATAACAGATTGCGCCGAAGATGACCCAAGATCTTGCCCGACAAACCCATCTGAGAAGACCTTGTAGACCAGGATTGTTGTCGCCTGTTGCGGGCCGCCGCCGGTGATCGTGTGGATCACCCCGAAGGTTTCAAAGAAGGCATAAACAACGTTTACCACCAGCAGGAAGAATGCAGTCGGGGACAGCAGCGGCAGCACAATCGTGAAGAACCGGCGCCAGAAATGCGCGCCGTCAATCGCCGCCGCTTCGATGACCGAGCGGGGAACGGATTGCAGCGCTGCAAAGAAGAACAGGAAGTTATAACTGATGCGGCCCCAGGCCGAGGCGACAACAACCAACCCCATAGCTTCGGTGTCGTTCAGGACATGGTTCCAGTCATAGCCAAGCTGGCTGAGGTACCACGCCACAACGCCAACGCGTGTATTGAACATGAACAGCCACAGCACACCTGCCACGGCGGGGGCCACGGCATAAGGCCAGATCAGCAATGTGCGATAAACACCCGAACCTTTAATGAGTCTGTCCGCGATAACTGCCAGAAATAGTGCTGGTATCATTGAGCAGAGCGTCACAAGCGTCGAAAACACGGCGGTTGTGACGAAAGATGCGCGATAATACTTGTCGCTCAGAAGGAACTCAAAGTTGCCGAGCCCCACAAACTGCGACGACAGACCGAACGGGTCGGGAATGAACAGGGACTGCCAAACCGCCTGGCCGGCGGGATAAAAGAAGAAGACGGCGGAAATGATGACCTGTGGGGCGATCAGCGCCAATGGCAATAGCCAGCCGCGAAAGGTGACGCGTTTTTCCATCCTGAATTTCCACCGAAGAAAGATAATGCGGGCCCGAAAAGGGCCCGCATGAAGTTATGACTTATTGATTGGCGGATTCGAAGCGGCGCAGCAGTGCGTCACCACGTTCCTTCGCGCTATCCATCGCTTCCTGAGCAGTTTTCTCACCGGCCCAGACGGCCTCAAGCTCTTCGTCGATGATACCGCGGATCTGGTCGAATGATCCTAGACGCAGACCTTTGGAATTTGCGGTCGGCTCTTTCGCGGTCATCTGGATCACAGCGATGTCGGTGCCGGGGTTTTCGTCATAAAAACCTGCCGCACGTGTCGCATCACCCGCTTCGGCCGTGATTGGAAGGTAGCCGGTGTTCTGGTGCCAGGCCGACTGCACGTCGGACGATGACAGGAAGCTCAGGAACTCTCCGACGCCCTTGTACTCCTCAGGGTCATGACCTTCCATTACCCAAAGGGATGCGCCACCGATTATGGTGTTCTGCGGCTCACTTGTGACGGCTTCCCAGTAGGGCAGCGGACGGACGTCGAAATCGAATTCGGCCTCTGCCTTGATGCCCGCGTAACCTGCCGAACTTTCAGTGAACAATGCGCATTCACCTGACCGGAAGTTCGCGCCACCTTCGTTTCTGCGGCCGGTATAGATGAACTTGCCATCCTTGGCCCAGTCACCCATCGCGGTCAGGTGTGCCACCTGCGCCGGACCGTTCAGCATCAGCTCTGTATCCAGACCGGCAAAACCGTTATCCTGCGATGCAAACGGAACGTCGTGATAGGCCGACATGTTTTCAAGATGGATCCAGCTCTGCCATGCGGTGACCAGCGGGCAGTCTTCGCCCCCGGCCTTGAGCTGTTCAAGTACGTCTCCAACCTTTTCCCAGGTGGACAGATCCGTGTCTGGATCAACGCCGGCCGCTTCGAACGCGTCTCGGTTGACCCAAAGAACTGGCGTGGATGAGTTGAAGGGCAGCGAAAGCATGTCCCCGTCAGTGGTTGTATAGTATCCTTTGACGGCACCAATATACGCGTCGGGATCAAAAGACGCGCCACTTTCAGCCATCACTTCGTAGACCGGCCTGATCGCACCTTCGGCTGACATCATCGTTGCCGTGCCGACCTCGAATACCATCAGGATTTGCGGCTGCTCACCGGCGCGGAAGGCAGCAATGCCTGCGTTCAGGGTTTCCGAGTAGTTGCCCTTGTGGCTTTCAACCACGACATACTCGTCCTGACTGGCGTTGAATTCTTCCACTTGGGCTTTGACAAGCTCACCAAGGCGGCCGGTAAAGGCGTGCCAGAACTGAACCTCGGTTTGTGCCATTGCCGCCACTGGGGACAATGCAGTTGTTACGGCGAGAGCGCCGAGAAAATTCTTTTTCATGATTCCTCCCATGCATCAGGTTCGATGCTTCGTTGAATACCGACCGCAACGGGTAAACGGCACACATGACGATTTCACGACGTTAACGTTACAGAAATATAATTCAAGCCCAATTTACTGGATAAAAAAATAACATAGTGTTATGAGGCGAGGGCGGCAGATTGGGATCGGTAATGAGTCAAATTCTTAGGGTCCGGCAGTTAGAAGCTCTTATGGCTGTAACAACCAACGGCTCTGTCACGGCGGCAGCGACCGACCTGGGGGTGAGCCAGCCAGCCGTCAGCAGGTTGCTTTCGGATCTTGAAAAGTCACTTGGGTTTCAGCTTTTCGATCGCCGCGAAGGCCGGTTGGTACCGACGCAGGAGGTTCGGTATCTTTTGCCCAGCGTCGAGCGTGTTCTGGAACTTATGAGGCAAATCTCTGACGTCAGCCAGGACATCACACAGCGCAAAGCAGGGCACATCCGTGTTGCATGCCTGCCCGGGTTCGCCACCAGCCATTTGCCTGATGTTGTCGCCAGATTCTTGAAGGATCGACCCGGCGTCACCCTGACGATCGAACCTGACAGACCTGAGCGCATTCTTGAATGGATGATCGGCGAGCAGTATGATTTCGGGATCACCGACAGCTTTAACGGTCACCCCGCTGTCGAAAGCTGGGATATCGAGGTCCGGACGGTTTGTGTGTTCCCCACCGGAAGTGAATTGGAAAACCTCTCTGAGGTTACACCGACGGACCTTGTAAACAGCAAAATTATCCACACACGACGCGACAGCGACTTTTTCGGGCGGCTCTCAAAAGCGTTTCAAAGTGCCAATGTGGAGTTAAATTCCCATATAGAAGTCAGGCAGTTCACTGCGGCATGTGAATTGGCCGTGAAGGGCGTTGGCGTCTCCGTCGTGAGCGAACTTGACGCCGTCCAATACGCAGCGCACGGATTAAGCTATCGACCGTTCAAGCCATTCTTGCCGCATACTCTCTCGCTTGTTCGCCCGATTTTGAAACAACCTTCACTGGTGACGCTGGAATTCATCGAGCAGTTCCGAGACAGCCTAGAGCCTTTCAAAGCAGAATAGGGCCGTCGAAATTAATTCTTGCAACCGGTTGCAAAAATATTGATTGTGTCACCTGAGAATTGATTCGGGGGACCGTATGTTGAAGATCGGATTGCTGGGGGCCGGACGTATTGGTCGCGTGCATGCGGAAGCGATTTCGGCACACCCCAAAACCGAATTGACAGCTATTTCAGATGCGGTGAATGATGCCGCTGTTGGATTGGCTGCTGAGTACGGGGCCAGGGTGCAAAGCTCTGACGAGATTATCGGTGATTCTACGATTGATGCGGTTCTGATCGCAACGCCGACAGATACGCATTCCGACTTGATCGAAGCGGCAACGCAGGCCGGCAAAGCGGTCCTGTGCGAAAAACCCGTCGATCTGGACCTTGAGCGAGCAAAAATTTGTCAAAAAGCCGCGGGCGCGACTGGTCAACCGGTCATGCTTGGCTTCAACCGTCGCTTCGACCCAAATTTCCAGGCGCTCAAAGCCGCCTATGATGCGGGCGAGGTCGGTAAAGCTGAACTCTTGTCCATTACGTCGTTTGATCCGGCGCCGCCTCCGGTAAGTTATGTCAAGGTATCGGGCGGGTTGTTCCGGGACATGATGATTCATGATTTTGATATGGCCAACTACCTGACGGGGCAAATTCCTGTCACCATTTCAGCCGTGGGAACCTCGGTCGTCGATCCGGAAATAGGGCAGGCCGGTGACGTGGATACGGCTGTGGTAACAATGGCTTACGCGGATGGTAGCCTCGCTGTTATCAAGAACTCGCGGCGGGCAGCATACGGATATGATCAACGGGTCGAACTGCTAGGCTCAAGAGGCCTTTTGCAGGCGCATAATGTCCTTGAGAATTCAATTGTTAAATCAACGGCCGACGGTGTGACCGGAGCGAAGCCAACATACTTCTTTCTTGAGCGCTACATGGCCGCTTACCGCGCCGAATGGGATGCGTTTACGCGTGCCATTCAGTCCGGCTCGGACGTGCCGGTAACACTTGAGGATGGTGTCGCGGCGTTGGCAATGGCCGAAGCCGCAACGCGCTCGGCGAAGTCCGGAAGGCCCGTGGCGATGGAGGAAGTTTTTTGAAACCGGTTGCAAAATGATCGGATTTCCGGAAACTGAAGGAAGCCCGGTCACCGATCGGAGCAGACGAGATTCGGTTTAGCCGAATGGCCGGGCAGACCCGGCACCAAGATTGAATTTTCTATTGGGAGGAATGGAAATGAAAAAAATCGTTAAAGGTGTGCTGATGGCCAGCGCAGTCGCATTTGCCGGCGCCACAGGCGTTGCGGCAGAAGGCGAGAAGTATATTCTGGTCAGCCATGCTCCGGACAGTGACAGCTGGTGGAACACCATCAAAAACGGTATTGCCCTGGCGGGCGATCAGATGGGTGTTGAGGTCGAATATCGCAACCCGCCTACCGGTGACCTTGCCGACATGGCGCGGATCATCGATCAAGCCGCAGCTTCGGGACCCAATGGTATCATCACTACGCTGGCCGACCCGGACATTTTGGAAGGTCCGATCAAAGCCGCCGTGGATTCCGGTATCGACGTCATCATCATGAACACTGGCACGCCGGAAAAGGCGCGCGAAGTTGGTGCGCTGATGTATGTCGGCCAGCCGGAATATGACGCTGGATTGGCCGCTGGCCAGCGCGCCAAAGACGATGGCATCGGCTCGTTCCTGTGCGTGAACCACTATATCGTGCAGCCATCCAGCCAAGAACGCTGCCAGGGCTTTGCAGACGGTCTGGGCATTGAACTGGGTGAGCAGATGATCGACGCGGGTCAAGACCCGGCCGAGATCAAGAACCGAGTTCTGGCCTACTTGTCGGCAAACCCCGAAACGGAAGCCGTTTTGACACTTGGCCCGACATCGGCTGACCCAACCATTCTGGCGCTGGAAGAAAATGGCATGGCCGGTGACATTTACTTCGGCACCTTCGATCTGGGTGGTGAAATCGTCAAAGGCATCAAAAGTGGTGTGATCCAGTGGGGCATCGACCAGCAGCCCTTCCTGCAGGCCTACCTGCCAGTCGTCGTGATGACGAACTACCACCGCTACGGCGTTCTGCCGGGCAACAACATCAACTCAGGCCCCGGTTTCGTGACCGCTGACGGGTTGGAAAAGATCGAAGAGTTCGCGGGCGAATACCGCTGATCTTCAAGACGGTGCGGACGCATGACGTGTGTCCGCACCACCTGATGCAAGCATTCAGACGAACGCGCCAAGGAGGCAACAATGGCTGAGTCAGCGCAATCCGCAGTCGGTGGTGACGAGCGGGTAAAAGAGATATCACCTCTACGCCAGGCCCTGATACGCCCCGAATTGGGCGGAATGGTTGGCACAGTCGCGGTATTCACGTTTTTCCTGCTGTTCGCTTTTGACAGCGGCATGTTCACCAGCCAGGGCGTGATGAACTGGTCCGTGGTTTCCGCGCAGTTCATGATTATCGCAGTTGGTGCCTGTTTGCTTATGATCGCGGGGGAGTTTGACCTTTCCGTCGGCTCCATGATCGGGTTCGCAGGCATGATGATCGCGATTTTCTCGGTTACTCTTAGCTGGCCGGTCTGGATTGCCATCATGGTGACCTTTGTACTTTGCGTCTCAATTGGGGCGCTGAACGGCTTTATCGTCGTGCGCACCGGATTGCCCAGCTTTATCGTGACACTGGCCTTCCTGTTTATTCTGCGTGGTTTTACCATTTTTCTGCCGCAAACAATCGAGCGGAAAACAATCATTGGCGGCATTCGGGATGTAGCCGAGGGCGATTGGCTGGCATCGGTGTTTGGCGGCAAGATAGGGCAGGGCTTTTTCGTCTGGTTGGGTGATAATGACCTAATCGGAACTTTTGAACGCGGCACGCGCGAGGGTCAGCCGGTGGTTGACGGTATCCCCATGCTGATTATTTGGGCCATCGCGCTTATCATCTTCGGCCATGTGCTTCTGACCAAAACAAAGTTTGGCAACTGGATCTTCGCCTCGGGGGGTGACGCTGAGGCTGCGCGAAACTCGGGTGTTCCGGTGAACAGAGTCAAAGTTCTGATGTTCATGTTCACCGCCTTCTGCGCGACGGTTTTTGCGACCTGTCAGGTTATGGAATTCGGTTCCGCCGGTGCAGATCGCGGGTTGCTGAAGGAATTCGAGGCAATCATCGCCGTGGTGATCGGCGGTGCGCTGCTGACCGGCGGTTATGGCTCGGTCCTTGGGGCGGCGCTTGGGGCATTGATCTTTGGCGTGGTGCAGCAGGGGCTGTTTTTTGCCGGGGTCGAAAGCTCTTTGTTCCGGGTGTTCCTGGGCGTGATCCTTTTGGGTGCCGTGATCCTGAACACTTACATCCGTCGCATCATCACAGGAGAACGCTGAGATGACCGAAGATACCAATTTCCATCACGGTGATGTGCAGGGTCAGGATCCGATTATCCGGATGATCGACATTGAAAAGCACTTTGGCTCTGTGATTGCTCTAGCCGGGGTCAGCTTTGATCTGAAGCCGGGTGAGTGTCACTGCCTTCTGGGTGACAATGGTGCAGGTAAATCGACCTTCATCAAGACGATGTCCGGGGTCCATAAGCCGACAGCTGGCGAGATCATCTTTGAAGACAAACCCATGCATTTTGAGGACCCGCGTGATGCCATCGAAGCCGGGATCGCAACAGTACACCAGCATCTGGCTATGATCCCGCTGATGAGCGTCAGCCGCAACTTCTTCATGGGCAATGAACCCACGCGCAAAGTCGCCGGGATCAGCTTTTTCGACAAGAAGTTGGCCGACGAAATCACCATGGAAGAAATGCGCAAAATGGGTATCAACTTGCGTGGTCCCGATCAGGCTGTGGGTACGTTGTCAGGTGGTGAGCGTCAGACGGTTGCGATTGCACGGGCCGTGCATTTTGGCGCTAAAATCTTGATTTTGGACGAACCGACATCGGCTCTTGGCGTGCGCCAGACTTCGAACGTTTTGGCGACCATCGACAAAGTGCGCAGTCAGGGTGTGGGTGTGGTGTTTATCAGCCACAATGTTCGGCACGCGCTGGCGGTCGGCGATCGGTTTACAGTGTTGAACCGGGGTAAAACTCTGGGCACTGCCAAACGGGGTGAGATTTCGCCCGAAGAACTACAGGACCTGATGGCAGGTGGGCAGGAACTGGCCCAGCTGGAAGGGTCTTTGGGCGGAACGGTCTGACGCGGTCCCGCGCAGACCCAGCTTTCGAAAAACTGGTATTCAACGGACTGGCCGGGTGGCCTTGAGTTGAAAGGGATCAATATGGGCAAAACTATCAGACTGACCGCAGCGCAAGCTCTGGTCCGCTACTTGGGCGCGCAGATGAACGAGGCCGGAGAGCCGTTTATCGCAGGTGTCTGGGCTATTTTCGGCCACGGCAACGTGGCTGGCCTGGGTGAGGCGCTGCATGCTGTAAAAGACAGCCTGCCGACCTATCGCGGCCACAACGAACAGACGATGGCGCATTGTGCTATCGCGTATGCGAAGCAGATGCGGCGCACGCGCGCGATGGCGGTGACGTCGTCCATCGGACCGGGCGCGACCAACATGGTGACAGCCGCCGCCTTGGCACATGTGAACCGGTTGCCGGTTCTGATCATCCCCGGGGACATCTTCGCAACGCGTGGTCCCGACCCTGTATTGCAGCAGATCGAGAGCTTTGGGGACGGAACGGTCAGCGCGAACGACTGTTTCAAACCTGTCAGCCGTTACTTCGACCGCATCTCAAGGCCGGAGCATCTGCTAACCGCACTGCCAAGGGCTTTCCGCACGATGACGGACCCGGCCGACTGCGGACCGGCAACACTGGCCTTCTGTCAGGATGTTCAGGCCGAGGCCTACGACTATCCTGCAAGCTTCTTTGAGCCCCGCGTCTGGTATCAGCGTCGCATTCGCCCCGACGAAGGCGAACTGGCCCGCGCCGTCGCTGCCATCAAAGCGGCAAAGCGCCCGGTCATCGTGGCCGGGGGCGGAGTTCACTATTCGGGCGCGACGGACGCGTTGCAGAGTTTCGTGGAAACGCACAATATCCCGATCACCGAGACACAGGCAGGCAAATCCGCCCTGGCATGGGATCATCCACTGAACCTTGGACCCGTGGGCGTGACCGGTGGCGAACCGGCAAACTCGGTCTGCGCTGAGGCTGATCTGGTATTGGCAGTTGGCTCTCGCCTGCAGGATTTCACGACCGGCTCATGGGGTTTGTTTTCGAACCCACAGCGCGAAATGATTTGCCTGAATACCGCTGCCTATGATGCTGAAAAGCACGGCGCGATGCCCCTGCAGTCAGATGCGCGCGTTGGGCTTGATGAGCTGGGTTCGGCTTTGCAAGGATACCGTGCCGATCCTGTGGCAGATACGCTTAAGGCGGATTGGTACGGCAAGGTCGACAAACTGACCGATGCCCCTGGCGACGGCAATGCGCTGCCGACCGATATGCAGGTGGTTGGTGCGGTTCAGCGAGCCTCGAACAACGATACTGTCGTCATGTGCGCGGCGGGCACCATGCCCGGAGAACTGCACAAGCTGTGGAAGGCCCCGCGTCCGGGTGCCTATCACATGGAATATGGCTTCAGTTGCATGGGGTATGAGATTGCTGGTGCGATGGGCATCAAGATGGCGCAACCGGATCGCGATGTGATCTGCTTTACCGGCGATGGCACCTATATGATGGCGAACTCGGAAATGGCTTCGGCTGCGATGATGGGCATCTCGTTCACCGTGGTCATTACCGATAATCGCGGCTTTGGCTGTATCAACCGTCTGCAGATGGGCACAGGTGGAGCCGAGTTTAACAATCTGCTGGATCATGCTGTGCACGAGAACCCCTCGGCCATCGATTTCGCGGCCCACGCCGCGGCAATGGGCGCGACCTCGGTCAAGGTCAGCTCGATTGCGGAACTGGAAAACGCGCTTGCCAAGCGTGGCGATATCAAAGGTCCTTATGTGGTGGTCATCGACACCGATCCGTACCCCTCGACCGAATACGGCGGGACGTGGTGGGAAGTGGCGGTTCCGGAAGTCAGCATCCGCCCCGAAGTGAACGAAAAACGCGCGGCCTATGAGCTGGCGATCAAGGAAAGAAACACGAAATGAGCGTGAAAATCGGGATTTCTCCGATCGCCTGGCAGAATGATGACCTGCCGGACCTGACCGCGGCGTATACGATGGAACAGGCGCTGAAAGAGGCGCGTGAAATCGGATACACCGGTGCGGAGCGTGGTCAGCGGATGCCCAGCGATACCGAAGGGTTGCGTGCTTATCTGGAAGGCAATGATATCGCGCTCTGCGGCGGGTGGTGCTCGGGTGCCTCGCTGGTCAATGATTTCGCTGCAGAACGTGAGGCTGTGCGGGAACAGGTTGAGCAGTTTGTCGCCCTGAACAGCCCGTGCATCGTCTATGCCGAATGCTCAAACACCGTTCAGGGCCAAGCGGGTACGCCGGTGAACAACCGGCCCAGGCTGACCAAAGACGAAGTATTGGCCTATGCAGCCAAGATCACCGAGCTGGCCAAATGGATGGCCGATCAGGGGATGCCGATGGCCTATCACCATCACATGGGTACCGTCATCGAGACCGAAGATGACGTGAACTGGTTGATGGAAGGTTCGGGCCAGGAGGTGAACCTGTGCTTTGACACTGGACACTTGTTGTTTGGCGGCGGCGATGTGATGGCGACCCTCAAACGCTGGGGCGATCGTGTGCATCACGTGCATTTCAAAGATATCCGCCCGGCTGTGGTGCAGGACGTAAAGGAGAATGATCGCAGCTTTCTCGATGCGGTCGTCGCCGGAGCATTCACCGTACCAGGTGACGGGTGTATCGACTTTCAGGCCGTGGCGAATGCGCTCAAATCCTTGGATTACAACGGATGGATCGTTGTGGAGGCCGAACAGGACCCGGCCAAGGCTCCGCCATACGAATATTCCAAGAAAGGCTATGAGCACATTCTCGACGTCTGTGGACAGGCAGGATTGGAGGTCCAGGCGTAACAAATCTCCCTACGGGGTTAACACCGAAGCCATGAAAAGGAGAAGATCATGGTAAATCAGCAGCTAGGTTTTGTCGGCTATTTCGACCGGGAATCCTGTGATCTGGATGAATTCAAGGTGTTGACCTCGCAGAACCTTACAGCCGATGTCGTCCCGAACGCCGCCACGATCGAAAAGAACGTTCCAGTCTATGACATGGACGAGCTGCGCCCTGCGCTGGAAAACGTAGGTAAGCGCAAGGCTCTGCTGGCCGAGTGGGGACATGTTTTGGACAAATCGTCGGGCGTGATCGTTCTGAAACGTGCGTTCGCCGATACTTCCGTAATTGACCGCGCAACCGATGTCTTTCGCCAGATCATAGTTGACGAAAGACAAAGCGGCGCGGGAGAGGGTGACCACTTTGCGGCGTCCGGGGCCAATGATCGGATCTGGAACGCCCTGCAAAAGCAATGTCTGCGCGACCCCGAGGGTTTTGCCCTCTATTTCGGGAACACGGCTGTTGCTGCAGCCTGCGAGGCGTGGTTGGGGCCAAACTATCAGGTCACGTCACAGATCAATCAAGTGCGTCCAGGCGGTAAAGCGCAGCAGGCTCACAGGGATTACCACCTTGGATTTCAGAGCGCAGAAAGTGCTGCGCGCTATCCAGTGCACGCACATCTTGTTACGGCATCACTGACATTGCAGGGGGCGATTGCCCATTGCGACATGCCAGTCGAAAGCGGGCCAACCAAGCTGCTGCCGTTCTCGCAGATTTATCCGCCGGGTTACCTGGCGTTTCATGACGAGGGCCACCGCGCGCATTTCGAAGACTGCTATATCCAGCTGGCGCTGGACAAGGGGGATGCTGTGTTCTTCAACCCGGCACTGTTCCATGCGGCTGGTGAAAATCGCAGTGCGGATATCGACCGAATGGCGAACCTGTTGCAAATCTCATCCGCATTTGGTCGCGCGATGGAAACTGTTGACCGGCGGTCCATGTCTGAGACGGTGTTTCCTTCGCTTATTGCGTTGAAACAACGTGGTGAGCTGTTCGGGGCCGAACTGGATGCAGTCATCGCCGCCACGGCAGAGGGATATCCGTTCCCTACCAATCTGGATACGGACCCTCCGGTCGGTGGCAACGCCCCGGAAAGTCAGGCCGACATTTTGCGTCGTGCTGTGTCTGAAGGATGGACCGAACAACAATTGGCCGAGACATTCTCGGCGCTGCAAACAAGGCAAGGTGCCTGAAGGAATACGGGCGGGCATTCCAAGCCCGCCCCACACGGAGAAAAACACATGGCCGACCTGCTCAAAAAGCCCTTTGGGACCAGAGGTAAAGTGCATGACATCACTCCGGCCAGTGCCGGGTGGCGCTATGTGGGGTTTGGTCTTTACCACCTTCGGGCAGGCGATACAGTGGCCGAGGCAACGGGTGATCGCGAGGTCATTCTGGTCATGGTCGAAGGCAAGGCCCGCATCGCCGGAGCTGAGCGGGACTGGGGTGTTCTGGGCGATCGGATGAACGTTTTTGAGAAGACGCCGCCGCACTGTCTTTATCTGCCGAACGGCACAGAATGGACGGCCACAGCCGAAACGGATTGCGTGATTGCGGTGTGTACAGCCCCGGGCAAGAGTGGCCACTCTGCGCGACGCATCGGCCCCGAAGGCATTACTTTGACCGAGCGCGGCAAGGGCGTAAATACGCGCTATATCAACAACATCGCGATGGAGAATGAGGACTATGCTGATAGCTTGCTGGTGACCGAAGTGTTTACGCCAAACGGGCATTGGTCATCGTATCCCAGCCATCGACACGATGAAGATGATTTTCCGCGGATCACCTATCTGGAAGAGACCTACTACCACCGTCTGAACCCGGCAAACGGGTTCGGGATTCAGCGTGTCTATACCGATGATGGGCAGTTGGATGAGACTATGGCTGTATCCGATGGCGATGTTGTTTGCGTGCCCCGCGGTCATCACCCATGCGGCGCACCTTATGGGTTCGAGATGTATTATCTGAACGTTATGGCCGGACCGCTGCGCAAATGGCGCTTTGTTCCGGCCCCCGAAGTTGAATGGATCATGGAGCGCGACGCGTAACGCCCACGCCTACCTTTGCGCAGGGGAACTAAAGGCCCGAATGACCATGCGGGCTGCCGCCTCGACCGGGTCTTGGGTCTCCTTCAGGATCGTCACGCGGTCAAATCTGTCAGGGTCTCGGTTGACTGCCTCGCGCAGCGCGTTACCAAATGCCATGCGCAGTTCGGTACCGATATTGAACTTGCAGATCGACGTTTCCCGCGCCAACCGGCTGCGTTGTTCCACAGGCACGCCAGAACCGCCATGAATGACCAACGGAACATTTGTCGCAGCGTCGATTTCGGCGATGCGAGCCTCGTCCAATCCGCCTTCTTTGTTTTGTTGCAGATGAACGTTTCCGACTGAGATGGCCATTGCGTCCACGCCGCTTTCACGAGCGAACTGCGCGGCCTCGTTTGGGTCTGTCCCGTTCGATCCTTCGCCGCCGGAATAGCCGACAAAGCCGATTTCACCTTCGCAGGAAATACCGGCCGCATGCGCCATTTCGGCAATGGCAGCAGTTTCGTCGATGTTTTGCTGCAGCGGCTTGCGTGACCCGTCAAACATGAGCGATGTGAACCCGCTGTCCAATGCGATCTTGCAGTCTTCGAATGTATAACCGTGATCCAGATGGGCCACGACCGGAACCGAGGCATTCTCGGCCAGGAAGCGAAACATCTTGCCCAGAACAGGCAGGGGCGTGTGTTCGCGGCAGCTTGGACCAGCCTGAAGGATCACCGGCGCATTTTCCGCCTCGGCTGCGGCTACATAGGCGCGCATATCCTCCCATCCCAGTGTAACAAGCCCGCCAACAGCGTAGCCGTTTTCGTATGCAGGGGTGAGGACGTCTTTGAGTGTGGCGAGTGTCATTTGAATTTGGCAATCATGTCTTTGATGCCCGGAATGGTCTCGACCTGATAGGCATGGGTTGGTTGGAAGTACTGGACCAGCGAACGCTGAGTCAGACCGCCAAGGATGGTGAAATAGTACATCTCGTATCCCGGCAGAACACAGCAGGGGTGATAGCCCTTGTCGATGCAGATCGTTGAGCCGTCGACGATGTGATAGGCGTCGCCCGGTTCGTTATCCTCACGCTGCAACATCTGAAGGCCCGACCCCCAGTTGGGTTTGAAACGGAAATTGTAGGTCTCGTCGTGCCGCGTCTCGTCGGGCAGACGGTTCGTGTCATGCTTGTGGCTGGGGAAGCCGGACCAGCCGCCCTGACCCACGGTGAACAGCTCACTGATCAGCAGACGACCCACTTTGTCGTGCTGTTTCTGGCCGAGGATGTGTTTGATTTTGCGATGCGTTTTAGTGTCGTCGCTGCCGTATTGCACAAGGTCGTGTTCACGCACATCGAACGGATCCAGTACCTTGTCGTACTTGGCGCCCGCTATGAAGATTTCGGTTTCATCCGACACGCAGACCAGTTGGACCTTAGCGCCGACCGGAACATAAACGCCTTCCGGATCCCCATCCCAGACGTCTTCGCCCCGCTTGCCCAGCTTGGCGAACTGCTCGCCTTCTACGTCGACATCGACACTGCCCGTGGCGGGCACGATACACGTCTCATAACCGGGCACCTGATATTCAAACGCTTCGCCCTTTTTCAGTTTGACGATGTTGAAGTAGTTCAGCGGAACCGTTGGATCATCGGCGTCGACGATCGGTTTGTTCTGATTGTCATAGGGAGCGATGTGCATGAGGGGTTCCTATGTCGTTGGGCCGGGATTGGCCGCAAGAAATGCGTCCAGTTCCGGAGTTGTTGGCATGGCCGGAGCGCAGCCGGGCTTGGACACGACGATCGAGGCACAGGCCGAGCCGCGCATAACCGCTTCTTTAGGCTCGCTTCCAGCGGCGATCGAGGCCAGCAGGCCGGCCATGAAACTGTCGCCAGCACCGTTGGGTTTGACTGCGGTGACGGGATAGATGCCGGTTTCGATTTCCTGCCCATCCACCAGAGTTACCGCGCCTTTTTCGCCCATCTTGTAGATCACGATCCGGCCCGGTTTCGCCGCCAACTCCTTGGCTTTGGCGAAGCCTTTGTCGATGCCGCCTGCCATGAAACCAAATTCTTCGTCATTGCCGACGATTAGATCGCTTGCTTCGCCCGCGCGCGACAGGACTTCGGCAGCAACCTCAGGTGATGGCCAACTGTACGGGCGGTAGTCTATGTCAAATATTACCGGCAAACCCGCCTTTCGGGCGTTTTCGAACGCCCGAAACGTGGCGCTGCGCGAGGGTTCAGCGGCAAACACCGTTCCGGCAGATATCACGGCTGAAAATTTGCCGTAGTCGACCTTGTTCATGTCATCCTCGGTCACCTGAAAGTCGACTGCTCCGTTGCGGTAGATGACATTCTGAAATTCTTCGATCCGGCTTTCGTAAACGGCCAGAGACATGCGGTATTCACCACCGACGACGCGGATATAGGATGTGTCTACACCGTAGTGAGCAAGTTTATTCAGGCAGAAGCGGCCAACCGCATCATCTGAGACCGAAGTGATCAAGGATGCCTGGCTGCCCAGTTTGACCAGCCCCGCGCAGATATTTGCCGATGAACCACCCAGATCGGCGTGAAACATGTCGGCGTCTTCGCTTTTAACACCAACGGGATCGGCATACAGGTCCATGCCCGCGCGTCCAAAGACCGCAAACCGGTTTCCTTTGATACCGTCTATCAAAGCGCTCACGTCATGTCCTCCGGCAAAAATGGGCTGGCGAGGATCGTTGGTCCTTGCGTTGAATCGATTCACACGATACTGATTTTGCAACCGGTTGCAAATACATTGTTCGGAGCCGTTGCAGATGCCTGAAATCGGAATTGGAATAATCGGCGGTGGCTATATGGGCAAAGCTCATTCAGTCGCGATGTCAGCCGTAGGCCCAGTTTTTAACACAGCCTTGCGGCCACGACTTGAGATGATCTGCGCCTCCACGCCCGAAAGCGCCGAGCGATACCGCGCGGCTTACGGCTTTCGTCGCGCGACCTCGGATTGGTCAGTGCTGGTCAATGACCCGGCAGTGGATGCTGTCGTGATTGCCTCGCCTCAAACAACGCACAGACAGATTGCAGAGGCCGCGTTAGCCTTGGGCAAGCCTGTGTTGTGCGAAAAACCCCTCGGATCTTCTTTGGATGATGGGCGCGCAATGGTTGCCGCGGCCGAGGCCACGGGCGTCACCAATATGGTCGGGTTCAACTACGTCAGAACGCCCGCAACACAGTTTGCCCGTCAGTTGATAGCCAACGGTGAATTGGGGGACATAACCTGGTTTCGCGGCGAGCATACTGAGGACTTCTATGCCGACCCTGACGCCCCGGCCACATGGCGGACGTCCGGAATGGCCAACGGCACGATCGGAGATCTTGCCCCACATATGGTCAACGGTGCTTTGGCCCTGATCGGTCCGATTGTCGAGGTTATGGCCGAAGTCGAAACGGTTCATACTGAGCGCCCAGGCGGCACCGTCACCAATGATGACCACGCGCAAATCATGTGCCGGTTTGCCAGTGGCGCGATGGGCAATATCTATGTCAGCCGCATCGCGACAGGTCGAAAGATGGGCTATGCCTATGAAATTACAGGCACCAAAGGCGCAATCCGGTTTGATCAGGAAGATCAGAACGCCCTGTGGCTTTATCGACGCGAAGGACCAGAGGAAGAAAGAGGTTTCACTAAGATCCTGACGGGTCCGGCGCACCCCGACTACGAGCCTTTCTGTCAAGGCCCCGGTCATGGAACAGGTTATCAGGACCAGATCATCATCGAGGCCAAAGATTTTCTTGAGGCCATTCACACGGGCAAATCAATCTGGCCCACATTCCGAGATGGGCATGAGGTCAACTGCGTCCTTGCTGCTGCGCTAAAGTCGTCAGAGCAGCGGCAGTGGCAGGACGTCAGCACCGTCTGAACACAAAAACTAAGAGATCATCTAAGAGAGACGAGAACCATGGCAAAGCTGAAATGGGGCATGATTGGTGGTGGTGAAGGCAGTCAGATCGGACCCGCACACCGGTTAGGAGCGTTGGCGGATGGGATGTTTGAATTCGCTGCGGGTGCTTTGGATCACCGACCCGATGTTGGGCGAGAATATGCGCAACGGCTTGGAGTGGCGTCTGATCGCGCCTATGGCGACTGGCAGGAAATGCTGGCCGGGGAAAAGGACCGTCCCGACCGGGTTGATCTGGTGACCATCGCCACTCCGAACTCCACCCATTTTGAGATTGCCAAAACGTTCCTTGAAGCCGGGTTTAATGTGCTTTGCGAAAAGCCAATGACAATGACCGTGGAAGAGGGCCAAGAGATCGTTCGCGTTGCAGAGGCCTCGGGCAAGATTTGTGCCGTGAATTATTGCTATTCCGCTTATCCGATGGTGCGCCAGGCGCGTGCGATGGTTCGCGCCGGGGATATTGGCAAAGTGCGTCTGGTCGTGACAAATTTCAGCCATGGCCACCATGGCGACGCGACTGACGCCGATAACCCGCGGGTGCGGTGGCGCTATGATCCAGCGATGGCGGGTGTGTCTGGCCAATTCGCCGATTGCGGTATCCATGCGCTTCACATGGCCAGTTTCATCAGTGACGATGAAGTCAAAACCTTGTCTGCAGATATGGCGTCTACGATTTCAAGCCGCGAACTTGAGGACGACGCCATGGTCAACTTCCGGACCGAAGGCGGTGCTGTCGGGCGGTTGTGGACCTCTTCGGTGGCAATTGGGCGTCAGCACGGGTTTGATATTCAAGTGTTTGGCGAAACCGGAGGTCTTCGCTGGACGTCGGAGCAACCCAATCAATTGATCTATACGCCTGTCGGTGGCCGTACACAGATCATCGAAAAAGGCGAGGGCGGTCTTCACGACGATGCGCAACGATTGTCCCGTGTGGCGATTGCCCATCCCGAAGGGTTCCCGCTGGCCGTGGCCAACATCTATTGCGATCTTGCCGACGCTATTCGCGGAGAGGCGCGTGATGGTCTGCCTACACCTGCCGACGGAGTGCGGTCGATCGCAGCCGTGCATGCCGCAGTGGCGTCTGCAAAAAATGACGGGGCATGGACGGACGCGCGCCCACCGATGTTTCGCTGATCAGGGTCGGGGCCGCAATGTGCCCCGCTCGATCACACGGCAGGGGAAAATACGGGCCTCGGGGTAACGCTCGGGGTCTTTCAGCATCTCTTCGACCAGGTCGACGGATGCGGTAATGATTTGTTTGATCGGCTGATGAATCGTCGTCAGGTTCACGCTTTCCCAGCGCGACATCTCCATGTCGTTCAGGCCGATGATGCCGATGTCTTTGCCCGGTTTCAGCCCGTGATCGGATAATGCGGACAGGGCACCTATGGACAGAATGTCGTCGCCGCAAAAGTACCCTTCTGCAGGGCCTTCCGCCAGTTGCTGAAGCATTTCTTCTCGCCCGGCTTCAAATGAATAGGCGCCTGCGAAGCAATGCGTCACTTCGAGTTCCGGGTGCTTTTCAACTTCTTCCATGAAGCCGCGATACCGATCCATCGCCGATGTCGCATCTTTCGGGCCGCCCAGATAGCCGATACGACGATACCCCCGCGACGACAGCTCGCGCGCGGCCATGCGTCCGCATTCAACGTTGTCTATGCCTACAACATGCACCTCAGGTGACGTCGCAGATCGACCGAAAGTGTGCACTACCGGAACACCTGCATCGTGGAACGCCTTGGCAAAGCTGGGGGGCAAGGTAGATGAGGCGACGATGGCAGCATCCACAGAATACTGCCGCAGCATTCGGACCGAATTTGTCGGCTCGGTTTCGTCGGTCAGGTTCACGATCAGCGGACGCAGGCCGCGTTCCTGCAAAGCGCGGGTGAACTGGTCAAAGACCTCAAGAAAAATGGGGTTGTGGAAGTTGTTAGAAATCAAACCGATCAACTTGGTGCGTCCGGTTGTCAGCGAAGAAGCCAACGCGTTTGGGCTGTACCCCAGTTCGGCTGCAGCCTTCTCCACCTTGCTACGTGTCTTTGGTGATACGGATGCGCCTTCGGTAAAGGTCCGCGATACGGCAGAGCGAGATACACCGGCCAGTGCGGCCACTTCTTTGAGGGTCACACTCATAGCTGGCACCGATGGGTTCGGGGATGGCTTTCAGTCAAATTCATGGGAAAATACTACGCCCTATTGCGTCGGGTTTGCAATCGGTTGCAAGGGTGTACTGAAAAGACGTTGGGTTCCTTGCAAAGAAGCATCGAAAATCTCAAGCCCTCCGACTTGGATGCAATCTATGGATTCAGACGCTGTATCGAAGGGGGTTTAGGCAGGCACATCGCTCCTAACGACCCTGACATTATGTGGCCTGCAACTTGAGAATGCCCCTTTTCCGACCTCATTGAAGCAATGACCATTCAAGACGGTTATCTCCGCACACTTCAGCCCGAACACGCATTGCCCCGCCTTTGGTGGGCGCAGCGACAATTGTGCCTTCTTTGACCGGCGTCAAGGGTGTTGTCGTCCATCGCAGTCTTTGTTCCATGGTAACATGCTTAAGTGGGCGCTGCAGACTGGGTTCTTCGTAAAAAACGGGGCAGTGGGGCGCATAAACGTTCAGGGACGTCATCTTGTAGGCGGTGAACACATCAAACGGCTTACTCCGTTTTATGGCCGCCCGCGTGGAATGCCGCCACGCATCCAGACCTGCTGGTGACACATAGAGAATAGCTATCGCACCGGCCATAGAATGCAGCCTCAGCCAATCGCTGTTCTCAGTCGAAGCGAGTGCAAGGTTGTAATGCGCGCGGTGGCCGAAACGTTGAACATAGCGACGTATCCAGGGAAAGCAGCCGAAGGGCGAAACGCCCAAATAAACGACGTCCGCATCTTTTGGAATTTCAGGAATGGTCAGGTCTTCGGTCAACGCGGAGACATCATCCTCCAGAACCAATGCCGGGAGCGTTTTGAGTGACTCAAGCGCTGCAAGGTGGGCGCGGGCGCAGTTTAAGGCACGGCTTTGTCCGGCGCTGCCTTCTGAAAATGAAATACTGATGCCGTGCTTGTTCATCAAGTTGGTCATATGAAGCCGTCTGCTATTGTTATCGGGTAAATTGATGACCCGGCAGTCTGCGACAATTGCGCTCAACTTTTTCATTTTGGTGTCCGTCAGCTGCGCCACGCAATTCGCGCAGCCGATGAATGATCGTGGATCGGGGGTTTCAAGATGCTTGAGCATCGGCTCTGTTGCAATCGTTGCTTTGGCCTACGCGGGGCATGGGACATGGACCTGAATCCGCCCGACAACAATTGTCAGGCAAGAGACAAAGTTGGGCTGTTCTTACATAGCTTGGACGCCTGCCAAAACAGAACGTCCTCAAAATCCTGAAGCGCCTGAGATTTCTCCTGCGTTGCGGGGTACAACAAACCAAAGGTCATCCAACGCTCTGGTGCGATCGGAACCAGGGCCAAACGTTCTTTTGTTTCCTGTGCTGCGACCAACTCGTCAGCAATGGTTATACCGGCGCCTTCCGCGACAAGCGAACAGGCAAGCTGGGACGCCGCGACTTCGCAGGTATGTCTGGGATTGACGCCCGCAGACCGGAAGATGTCATCGAGCTGTTCGCGCAATAGAAGCCCGTTCATCAGCCGAATGACCGGCTCGCGGGCAAGATCAGTGGCGGTTACCGACTTGCGATCAGACAATGCATGCGCAACCGGCAAAACGGCCTGCGCCCGCACCCGCAGCAGGGGTTTTGTCCTGACGCCCGGATGCTCGACCGGCAATGCCCCGATGCCGATGTCATATTCACGTCCGGCAAGCCATTTGCTGGCCTCTCGCCGCGCCCGGATGTCCAGGGTTACGTTTGTATCAGGGTGGGCTTGCAAAAACATCGCAAGTGCAGGCGCCGAAATTGCCCGTGCGATACGCGGCATCGTGACTACGCGCAGTGTTTCCGTACGTCCGGCTTTAATCTCTGCAGCGATGCGGGGCACTTCATCAAGGTTGTCCAGGATACGCCCGGCTTCGCGGTAGAATGCCAACCCTTCGCGTGTCGGAGTCAAGTTGCGGCCACTGCGGTCAAACAGGGTCAGGCCCAATTCCGCCTCAAGCCCGGAGATCAGTCGGCTGATTGCAGGCTGGCTCAGGTGCAGGATTTCAGATGCGGCCACGAGCGTTCCTTCGGAAAGGGTGGCACGAAAGGCGCGAAGGGCTTTGATATTCATCAGGCAGACTCTTTACTATTTTGCAAGATAAGATAACATCTTTGCATTTTTATTAACACTGAATTTAAGCTAATTTTGATCGCATCTTAGGGAGGATGCTATGAAGCGTAGAACAATTCTCACTGCTGTTCTGGCGGCAGTAACCGTGACTGCAACAGCAACAGCAAGTTTCGCAGCCGACTGGCCGAAACGTCCGATCAACCTGGTTGTTCCTTACAAAGCCGGCGGCGGTACTGACGCTTATGCCCGCGCTATTTCGGCAGCAGCCGAAGGCATTCTGGACGTTCCAGTTGTCGTCGTGAACAAACCCGGCTCGGGCGGTCTGAATGGTGCGAACTCGGTCGTGGGTGCACGCCCTGACGGCTATACATTGATGATGACTTCGGGCGGTTCGTTCCTGTTGTCGACCATGACACGTGACACCGATATCGATGCGCTGGACAGCTTTGAGTTTGTTGCTCAGGTCGGTCAGCTGCAAACGTCGCTGATGGTGCCGCTGAACAGCCCGTTCGAGTCCGTTCAGGACGTGATCGACGCGGCCAAAGCCAACCCCGGTCAATTGCGTTGGGCCCATTCGGGTCGCGGAGGCTTCCACCACGTTGGCGGCATGGGCTTCCTGGCCAGCAATGACATCGAAGCTCAGGATGTACCGTTCAAAGGTGGCGGTCCGACCCGCGCGGCACTGATCGGTGAACAGGCTGACTTTGGTTTCCTGGGTGTTCAGCAGCTGGCAGGGTTTGAAGAGCAGCTTCGCGCCCTAGCGGTCAACAGCCAGAAACGTGATGGCATCATGAAAGACGTGCCTGCGTTTGGCGAGTTGGGCATTCCGTTTGCCGCTGTATCTTCGCCAGTGATCGTGTTCGCCCCGAAGGGCACACCGGCCGAGGTCGTTGCCGCGATGGAAACTGCGCTGGAGCAAATCGCTGCGAAACCTGAATTTGCCGAACTGCTGGCCTCGCGCGGAACAGGCCCGGTCTATCAGAATGGTACGGACGCTAAAGCAACGCTGTCCGCCATGAAAGAGGACGCCGCTCCCCTGGTCGAAAGTCTGACCAACTAAAGTCCTCGGGGCCGGGTGGATATTCTTCCCCCGGCCTTTTTGTACCTAACGCAATCAGGGAGGAACGATATGCGCGCCTATGCAGAAGGCCTTGTGCTTGCCCTTATTTCCATCGTTGCCATTTGGGGCGCCTGGCAAGTGCCAGCAGCTTCACCGGGGGATACCTGGGCTGGCATCGTACCATTCTCAGCATCCATCGCACTGCTGTTTCTTTCCGGCCTGTTACTGTTAGGTGCGGTCCGTCAACCGGCTGGCGATACCGGTCAGGAACAGGATGACGGCGCAACCCTGCAGATCATCGGTCTGTTCATCATCGCCCTGATCTATCAGCAGTCATTCCGCTGGTTTGGCTATCTTTTGCCAACAGCGATTTCTGCGCCGGTCGTTTTGTACTTTTTCGTAGTTCGCAGCTGGATCGGTCTGGCGGTTTCCGTCGTTCTGTGCCCGTTGATCTTCCACCTCATCTTTTTTGTGCTGCTTGGTGTGTACCCGCCTTATGGCGAGGTCTTTGACCTGCTCAGCTGGATGCAGGGGTAAATCGTTATGGAAATTTTTCCCGCACTTCTTTCGGTCATAACCGACCCCAGTTTGCTGTTTGCCATCGTGCTGGCCGCAGCTGTGGGCATGGTCGTTGGGGCCACGCCCGGTCTGACCGCATCGGCAGCGATTGCCATGCTGCTGCCCATCACCTTTTACATGTCGCCACTATTCGCGCTCGCCTTCCTGTATGTGATCGGTAAGTCCGGTCGCTATGGCGGATCGATCGCGGCAATTCTGTTCAACACGCCGGGCACTGCAGCCAGTGCCGCGACACAGATTGACGGTTATCCCCTTGCACGCGCCGGGCAGGCCGGAAAGGCCATGAAGGTCGCGACCATATCATCAGTCATCGGTGACCTCATGGGGGATATCCTGCTGGTCGTCGGCGTTGGTTTCATTGCGGCTATTGCCCTAAAGCTTGGCCCGCCAGAAACCTTTGCGATCTATTTCGCGGCCTTCGTGGTCATCGGCTCGGTCATCGGCAACTCAATCGTCAAAGGGTTAGCCTCGGCGTTGATGGGCATTTTAATCGCTATGGTCGGATTGGACCCTATCTCAAGCGAAGAACGCTATACCTTTGGCTCGTTTGACTTGTCCAACGGGATTGGTCTTGTGCCCCTGATGATCGGTGTATTCGTTTTGGGCGAGGTCTTTGCCCAGTTGGAAACGCGCCGCAAGGCAACCGGTGAAACCAAAGAAAATGAAAGCACGGAAGACGGCAACAGCCTGACATGGGAAGAGTATAAACCTTGCTTGCCTCATGCGTTCCGTGGAGGCTTCATCGGTGCAGGTATCGGTGTGCTCCCAGGTTTGGGTTCGGCTATTGCGGCCTTCATTTCGTACGGTGAAGGCAAACGCCGCGCCAAAAACCCCGAGAAGTGGGGCAAGGGCGCGCTGGAAGGTGTCGCAGCACCCGAAGCCGCAAACAACGCGGTGTCGGGTCCGTCGATGGCCCCGCTGCTGACGCTGGGCATTCCGGGTTCGACGATTGGTGCAATCCTTTTGGGTGTTTTCCTGATCCACGGCATCCAGGTAGGACCAACCCTGTTCCTGACTGACAAAGAGCTGGTCTACAAACTGTTCGCCTGCGGGATGCTGGGTATCGTGGCCTATGGTCTGATCGGTTACTTCGGTGCCACTCAGGTTGCACGAATTATCCTGAAGATCCCGACCAATGTCCTGTACCCGCTGATCTTCCTGACCGCGTTTGTAGCAGCTTATTCTGCACGTGGATCAATGTTTGACGTCACGGTCATGACCTGTGCGGGCTTTGCTGGCTGGCTGATGCGGAAATACGACTTCAACGTAGCGGCATTTGTCATTTCGTTCGTGCTGGCCAAAGGTGCTGAAGAGACATTCCGTCAGTCGTTGCTGATGTCGGATGGTGGCGCCCTGATCTTCGTTGAACGCCCGATCGCTCTGGCCTTCCTGGTCATCGGCGCAGGGGCAATTGCCTTCCGCGTCCGTGGGATCATGAAAGAGCGCAAGATCGCGAAGGGAGCGTTGGAAGATGCTTGAGCACTCCCTCTATCGCGACTGCTTTTCCAGCGCCGATATGCGGTCCGTCTGGTCGGAACACGCCACGATCTCGGCCTGGTTGAAGGTTGAACAGACGCTGGCCCGTCACCAGGCGCTGGAAAACCTGATCCCGCAAGAGGCTGCAGATGCGTTGGATGCGGTGTCGGTCTGCAATCTGGATACCGAGCGGTTGCACGAAGACATGATGCTTGTCGGGCGCCCGATCGTTGGTCTGGTCGAACAATTGCGAAGGCAGGTCGGTGAGCACGCGACAAAAGTCCACTACAGGGCGACAACGCAGGACATTATGGACACTGCACTGGCCCTGCAAATGAAGATCGGTCTGGAGCACATCCAGACCGGACTGCAAAGACTGACCACCGCTATTGAGCAACATATCGATCAGCTTGGTGATACTGTCATGATCGGTCGCACGAATGGCCAGCATGCCTTGCCCATTCGGGCCGAAACTAAACTGACCGTCTGGAAAGTTGAACTACAGCGGCGGGCACAAGCGTTGGAAGAAGCAGGCGTTCGCGGCCTGAATGTCCAGATTGGTGGCCCCGTTGGCGATCTGCGCGGTTACGAAAACGGGACCGGACATCGCATCAAGGAAGGCGTTGCGGCCACTTTGGGTCTGAATGTAGTTGAACCCCATTGGCAAAACGCCCGTGACGGGCTTGCCGATGTTGTAACTGCGCTGGGAGGGCTGTGTGCGACGCTGTGCAAGATCTCGCATAACGTCAATCTGTTGTCTTCATCGGATATTTCCGAATGTTCCGAGGTGCATGAAGCCGGTAAAGGCGCGTCTTCGGCTATGGCGCACAAACAGAACCAGCGCGCGTCAGAATTCGGAGAGGCCGTCGCCCGGCTTGGACGACAGCGGGCTGAACAGATCGGCGAATTCACCACCCACCAACACGAACGTTCGGGTGGTATGTGGATTGGCGAATGGATCGTTATTCCCGAGACGTTCTTGCTGACTTCGGGCGCATTGTCATGGGTCGAAACGATCTTTGCGAACTTGGTTGTGGATTCTGAATCCATGGCCCGCAAGGTTAACGACTTTGAGTATAGCACGGCTGGGAAAACGCACTGAAGCGAAAAGACTGGTCATATCACCGCTCATTTCTCGAGCGGTGATTGACGATGCGGGATGTGATCACTGGGTCCTGCGCCTGAATTGGGGCTTTCGCTTTTCCAGAAAGGCATTCATGCCTTCTTGTTGGGCCGGCAATCCATAAAGCGCGTGATACATCTGCCGCTCGAACCGCACACCCGATTCAAGTGTGCTCTGGTCGGCCATGTTTACGCAAGTACGCGCCATACTGACGATATCATCAGCGTAATCTGCAATGGTTTCGGCCACCTCTTGCGCGGTGTCCAAAAGAGTGTCCTGCGGGACAACCCGACTGACCAAGCCCATCTGCAGGGCCTCTTACGCGTCGATCATGCGCCCGGTCAGGATCATGTCCATAGCTCTGGCACGGCCGATCAGCCGCGTAAGTCGCTGCGTGCCGCCAATGCCGGGAATGCAGCCGATTTTGATTTCGGGCTGACCGAATTTCGCAGTGTCCGAGGCCAGAATGACGTCACACATCAGCGCAACTTCACACCCGCCACCCAGGGCATAGCCACTGACCGCTGCCACCTTGGGCAGGCGAAGCGCCGCAAACCTGTCCCATTCGGCAAAGTAGTCACTTGCCTGCATGGTCGCGTAGGTTTGCACCGCAAGCTCGCCGATATCTGCCCCGGCGGCAAAAGCACGATCATTGCCCATAAGGATCAAGCAGCCGATGCCGGAGTATTTATCGAATTCGGTGGCGGCGGTCAGCACTTCGTGCATGAGTTGTGTGTTCAATGCGTTCAGATGATCGGGCCGATTGAGGCGGATCGTCGCGACCCGCCCCTGTGTATGGGTTTCGATTGTCTCAAACATGATCAGCTATCCCAAATTGCGCCATAGGCGGGAATGCCAAGGCTTTCCAAGTCATGCACAACCTTGCGGGTCAGCTTTTGGTTTGAGATCACGATAACTGCTTCGGCCCCGCTGTCGCGAACGGCTTGCAATGCCAAGGCCGAAAGGTTCGGTTTGCCGTCTTCGTCGGTGTCCCAGATCAAAGGCTGCTCGGTATTTGCTTCGATCTCGTCAACCAGCGCGTCACCATAGGTTTTGCGCGGGCTTCGGGTGGACCAGATCAGGCGGTTCGGCACTTCTTTGGCCAGCAGATGTGGCAGGATCGGCCCAATGCCCGAACCGGTGCCCACATACACCACCTTTTTGAACAGCACTTCGATCCGCGCGACACCGGATGTGGTGATGCCCTTGACCCAAACCTTCTTGGGCGGATTGTCGATAAAACGCCCGGTCCAGTCGCCCGCACGGCTGATGGCCAATCGGTAACCCGGCTGGTCCGGGGATGGGATATTGGCGAATGAGTGATACTCGCCAAACGGGGTGTGGCTGATCGCGTTCGAACTGCCGGGGAACGGAGTATCTCCATAGTCAAACTGCGCAATCACCGCATGGTTTGACGGCTTTTCGATCCGGACATTCACGCGTTTCAGGGTCAGCCACGGCGACAGGATCGACAAGGTGATCAGGCAGAGCATCCAGAAGGCCGGGCTGTGCAACAACATGCCCCCCAGGTCATTTGTGATCGAGATCGTCTGCGCCCAAAACAATCCTAAAACCGTCCAGCCGACAAAGCGGTGCGTTTTCTCGAACGCATTGTGAAACCGCGCGCGGACCGGGCCGAGGGCCGATATCACCATCAATGTCATCAAGACGACCATTGTCGCGCTTAGGCCCAGTGTCAGGTCTGAGGGCAAGGCGGCTCCGTTGGCGCGGTTCCAAATTATCGCAAAAAAAAGAAAGCCGAACCAGATGGTTCCAGTGACGGCGCCGCCGGAATGCAACCCGCCAAAGTGGAACACCTTGCCAGCCCCCCAACGGATCCATAGTGGCCATGATGTGGGAATGCGTGTGGCCAGCCAGAACAGGGCGTTGACCACCCGCTGTTGCCGGATCAGGATGCCGAGGCTGAGGTTGATCAGCGCCATATCCGCAATCGGGCCGAGCGTGAATGCATTCTCAGCGAACCAAGTCCCATCGCGCAATCCAACCACAAAGACGGCCAGATTCACCAATGCAACCAGCATCACCAGGCGGCGGTATTCCATCAGGGCCGGGTGGCGGGTCACCCGTCGCCAATTCAGGCCGCCTGTGTCTAGATTTGTCGTCTGCGTCGTCATCAGTTCAACTCCGCACCAGTTTTCGCGATATGGTTGCGCGCCAAATCCAGCAAAAGACGCTTGTCCAACTTGCCGCGCGGAGTGCGGGGCAGCGCGTCCATCGGGACCACAACGGCGGGGCTGCAGTAGTATGGCAGGCGATCCGAGACGGATTGCGCCGCCTGCTTGGGGCAGGCCGACGACGGTGAGATGAAGCTGACCAGATTGCGGCTGTCATATTGCAAGGTCACCGCCTGCTGACAGCAGGGCGAGGCCTCAAGCGCAGATGTAACGCCGTCCAGCTCAACCCGAAAGCCCCGTACTTTGACTAGGTCGTCAATGCGCCCGAAATGTTCTAACTCACCGGTCTTCGTCCAGCGTCCCAGATCACGGGTGCGGAACATCATATTTCCCGGTCGAAATGGGTCGGGTCGGTAACGCTCGGCCGTCAGTTTGGGGTTGACGAGGTAACCGGCTGTGACGCAATCGCCGCCGGCCCACATCTCGCCCTTTTCGCCGATGGGCAAAGGGCGCAGGTTGTCGTCCAGAACATAGACCGTGTTGTTCGGTGTCGGGCGCCCGATCGACAGAACCGGTTTGTCGGGGTGATGCGGTTCCGCTGTATTGATGATGGTGGTCTCGGTCGGACCACAGGAATTGTAGAAGGTGCAAAAGGAAGACCAGCGATCGGCCAGCGGGCGCGGACAGGGCTCACCTGCCACGGCAGCTGTTTTGACCTGCGCGCAACGGGTGTCGTCCAGTGCGTTCAGGATCGACGGCGTGGCGATCAGAACATCCACCTTCTCGGCCGTTTCCTGAATCGATTTGCCACGGATCACCAAAGTTGCGCCATTGGACAAAGCGCCAAGGATCTCCCACGCTGCCATGTCGAATGAGATCGACAGGATCTGTCCGACCCGCAAGCCCGGTCGCATCCCCAGATCCCCGGGGGCGGTCAGCAAGATATTGGCCAGGTTCCGATGGCTAACTTGTACGCCGTTTGGAACGCCGGTTGTGCCGGACGTGAACAATATCATCGCCAAATCGTCGGGGCTGGCCCGATAGGCAGGGCCAGGGGCCGGTGCGTCCAGCATCGGGTCAAACATCGTCGTATCAATGGTGATCAGGGTCTGATCCAATCCAACGGGGATTTGGTCTGCCAGTTCGCTCAGGCCGAGTATGATTTTTGCACCAGTTACATTCGCAACGTGGCGTAAGGTTTCCGTTGGCGCGACACCAACATGCTGCGGAATATAGGCGGCCCCAAGCTTTATGGCGGCGACGATACCTACGACCATCTCGACCGAACGATGAAGGAACAGGCACACCGCGTCGCCGCGTTTCACGCCATGGGCGCGCATGACATTTGCCAATCGGTTCGAGGCTACGTCCAGCGCCCGGTAGCTAAGGCTATGGTCCGCGCATTCCACCGCGTTGGCATCGGGTTGGTCTCGCAACGACTGGCGCAGCGCGTCGGCGATAGTGGCATGGCGTGGCGGAACCTGCGGCCCCCAGCCAAAGGATAGAAACAGTTCTTGATCTTCGGGGCTGAGCGCGTCCAGCGCACCTGGTTTTTTTGTGCGAGTTAGATCTGTCTGAGATAGGGGGGGTAGTTTGTCTGGGGATCGGTTGCGATAAGGTGCATGGCATTCTCCAGTTCAAGAAGGGGTCACACCTTAGTGATAATGGGAAAAATTCCCATTAAAGGTCACATTCGATCACATTTTGAACACGAAAGCGTTGAATTCGTTAATTCTAGGAAAATGTTATCAACTACCAATCCGTGACGAGTTCCCAAATGTCGAATGATCCCAAACCTCCTCTTGAAACCGCGCTGTCTGCGTTGCTGGTCCCACTGGCGCGGGCAATGGTTGCGCATGGGGTCACGCTTGGCTCCGCGACCGAAGCTCTAAAACTGGCCTTGCTGACTGCAGCTGAGCAAAGCACAGACGGAAAGCTAAGCGACAGTCGCGCCAGTCTGTTGACGGGTCTGCATCGCAAGGATGTTAAAAGGCTACGCCACATCGACGATGATGCCCCGTTGAAGCGCAGTTGTAATGCGGCGGCACTGGTCATCAGCTATTGGTCGACGACGCCCGAATTTCTGGACGACTTGCGCGCGCCTCGGATTCTAAGCCGTAAAGGCGACGAAACTGGGCCGGGATTTGATGATCTGGTGCGGCGCGCGCGTGTGGACATGGCCCCAGGTACCGTTCTGGAAACCTTGGTCGTTCAAAAGAATGTGGAACAGGTCGGAAAAGGCGAGCTTCGCCTGTTGTCCCAAGCCTTTCTTCCTTCTGCTGGAAGCACTGAACAAGTGGCGGCCTACGAGGCGACGCTGTCTGCGCATTTGGCAGTGGCAACACAGAACCTGCTGGCAGAACCGGATGCCCTACGCAATTTTGACCGTGCGGTGCGGTATTCTCATCTGTCGTCAGAATCGATTGAAGAGTTGCGTCTATTCTCGTCAGACAGAGCGCAAAGGCTGCTGCAAGAGATCAATTCCTTGGCCCGCGAGCTGCAGGATAAAGACAGTAATGGCGATCACAGTGGTCGATTTGCAGCGGGCGCTTTTGTCCTGCCCTCGCCGCAAAATGCGCAAAGTAAAAACCCGATAGAGGATGAGTAAGTATGGGTGTGTTTCTTCGTGTGCTCGCGGCGTTTTTCATGGTGTCTTGGCTGCCTGCTCCGATTCAGGCCGAAGACAAAGGTGAAACTGATCGTGAAGGTGGCATTATCGGCACCGGTATCGTGGGCACAATCACCGATCTGGGCAGCATCCATGTAAATGGGCAGCATATTCTGTTCGATGACCAGAAGCCGGTGGCCGACTCGGTTCCACTGATCTCTGCGGGTGATTTGAAACCGGGTCATACTGTTGCGGTTATTGTAGCGCAGGAAAATGGCGGGTGGCACGCAAAACATATCCGTCAGGTCCTGCCTCTGGTCGGACCAGTGTCCAGCGTGCAGGACGGCCAGATATCGGTTCTTGGAACCGAAGTTGCGATTGAACGGCAGGCAGACATTCAAGTCGGCGATTGGGTCGCTATAAGCGGATTGTGGCAAGGTCAGTCAGTGCGCGCTTCACACATCGAAAAACTGACAAGCGTTGGGCATCGGGCGCGGTTGTCCGGCACATATCTTGGGTCTGACCCTCAGGCCCAAACAGTGATCGGGGCAAGCGTCGTCAGTGGGCTTGAGCCGCAACATCTGTCGCCGGGTGATCTTGTTCGAGTTGTCGGGCAGCCAACACGCGACGGGATTATGGCCGAGCGTCTAGAAGCCGGGCTGTTCGCCGGTGCGGTCGGCGTTGTTCAGGTTCAGGGCTATTACTCGGAACCCCAGCCCAGTGGGTTGTATACGGTGCTGGGAAGTGGCTTGATCGCCTATAGCGATCAGCCCGAGATGATAGACCCGAACACCCTTGTTATCCGCTGCGGCGACGGCAGCGGGTTGGTGAATGCAGGCAGCATAGGTGCTTTCGCTCAGCTGGGATGCTGAAACGTGAACTCTGGTTTTGGCTTTCCGGCGACACGTTTGATCCGGGAGGGTTTAGTCGTGCCCTAAATCTAATCATAAGGTCTGATCCGTGTGGATCCGGCCGGAGTTTTGAAAGCACGAAAGCGTTTCAGAAATGAAACGCGAGGTGACTTGCCCCAAAGGCAAAGCTGAACTTATCGTCGCAGGTAGGATAAGCGCCCTGCGGGCAGCGCAGGGTAAAATTCTGGGAAAGCAAGTTTTCGAGAAGGTATGCCAGATGTCTGAAAGCACCCCAACGCGTGATGTCGTACTTAGCCAGGCGCAATCCGACAAATATTGGGAGGATGGGTTTCTTTTTCCGCTGACCATCTTTTCCGAAAAGGAGGCTGCCGAAACCCGCGCTGAGCTTGAGCGGATTGAGCGGGAGTGGCTTGACGCGGATCTGCCGTTGCCGTTGAACACCTATAAACGGGTCAACGCACATCTGGTGATGCCGCTTGCGGCGCGTGTCGCGACGGATCCCCGCGTATTGGATGTGGTTGAGGGTGTATTGGGGCCGGATATCATGGTCTGGTCAGCTGAATTCTTCATTAAAGAGCCGCACACAGCCCATACCGTCGGGATGCACCAGGATTTGACCTACTGGGGTATGGGTGAAACCCCGGATCAGGTCACCGCCTGGATTGCGCTGTCGCCTGCAACGGTTGAAAGTGGGTGTATGGATTTTGTGCGCGCCAGCCACAAGAACCCGATCCTTCCCCATAAGGACACGTATTCAGACACCAATCTTCTGTCGCGCGGACAAGAGGTTGCTGTGGATGTCGCCGAGAAAGACAAGACCCACATCGAATTGGCACCAGGGCAGATGTCTCTGCATCATGGGCTGACAATCCACGGTTCGGGGCCCAATCAATCGGGTGACCGGCGTATTGGTCTTGCGATCCGCTATCTTAACCCGAATGCCAAGCAACTGGTTGCCGAGCGAGACTATGCCATGCTGGCGCGCGGTCAGGACGGCCAAAGCAATTTTGTTCATGTCGAGCCACCAACCGAGTTGTTTTCTGCTGATGCGCTTGCGCTGTACGACAGGGTTCGCAGCGATCAAAGCGCAGCGCTGGCAGAAGGTGCAAAAGGCTCAGTACCGTTATATGCGTCTTTCTGAAGCGCTTGCGCAAACGATGGTCAACTGCAGTTGATTCAAAGCCCGATCGTGGCGCAGGGTTGCATTCAGGGGTATATTGCTGTTTCTGAGGCGGCGAAAAGCAAATCAGATATTCTCGGATCGCGGCTATGACAAAAACAGCATTGGTGACTGGTATTACAGGGCAGGACGGATCTTATCTTGCTGAGCTATTGCTGGAAAAAGGGTATGAAGTCCATGGGATCAAGCGCCGTGCATCTTCGTTCAACACACAGCGCATTGACCACATTTATCAGGACCCGCATGTGCCCAATCCGCGCCTGCACCTGCATTACGGTGACCTAAGCGATACATCGAACCTGACGCGCATCATTCAAGAGGTTCAGCCGGACGAGGTGTATAACCTTGGCGCTCAGTCCCACGTGGCGGTCAGTTTTGAATCGCCGGAGTATACCGCTGATGTCGACGCGATCGGTACGTTGCGCCTTCTCGAGGCGATCCGCTTTCTGGGTCTTGAGAAAAAGACACGCTTTTATCAGGCGTCCACGTCCGAACTGTACGGATTGGTCCAAGAAACACCGCAACGCGAAACAACGCCGTTTTATCCGCGTTCCCCTTATGCGGTGGCCAAGCTGTATTCCTATTGGATTACAGTGAACTACCGCGAAGCGTATGGCATGTATGCCTGCAACGGCATCCTGTTCAATCATGAAAGCCCACGCCGGGGCGAAACCTTTGTGACGCGCAAGATCACCCGTGGTCTCTCCAACATTGCACAAGGTCTGGAAAGCTGCCTTTACATGGGCAATATCGACAGCCTGCGCGACTGGGGGCACGCCAAGGATTACGTCCGGATGCAATGGTTGATGCTGCAACAGGACGCCCCCGAGGATTTTGTTATCGCAACGGGTGTGCAGTATTCAGTGCGGCAATTCATCGAATGGTCTGCCGCTGAACTGGGCGTGACGCTTGAATTCTCAGGTACAGGCGTCGATGAAATCGCTACGGTCAAATCCGTCGAGGGCGATAGTGCACCTGCGTTGAAGCCCGGCGATGTCATCATGCGCATCGATCCGCAATATTTCCGACCGGCCGAAGTGGAAACATTGCTTGGGGATCCTTCGAACGCCAAAAACAAACTGGGATGGGAGCCGGAACTGACCGTTCAGCAAATGTGCGTTGAAATGATCACCGAGGACCTGAAGACAGCCAAACGGCATGCCTTGCTAAAACAGCATGGTTACGAATTACCGGTCACGCTTGAAAATGGCTGACGCAGGGGGCATGCGCAAGATCTACGTCGCCGGGCATCGCGGCATGGTCGGCGGTGCAATCCTGCGTCGCTTGCAAGACCGTCAGGCATCAGGTGAGGCGCTGGAACTTGTGACACGGACCCATGCGGAACTTGATCTGACCAATCAAGCCGCTGTCGCTGATTTCATGCAGGCCGAGCGCCCAGACGTTGTCATTCTGGCGGCGGCTAAAGTCGGCGGTATCCATGCCAACAACACCTACCCGGCTGATTTCATTTACAAAAACCTGATGATCGAATGCAACGTGATCCATCAGGCGTTTGCCGCGGGGGTCAAAAACCTGCTGCAGTTGGGCAGTTCCTGCATCTATCCGCGCGCTGTGCCGCAGCCAATGCGCGAAGATGCCCTGCTGACAGGTGTGCTAGAGCCGACAAACGAACCCTATGCCGTGGCAAAGATTGCCGGAATCAAGCTGTGTGAAAGCTACAATCGGCAGTACGGCCTGGACTATCGTTCCGTGATGCCGACAAACCTGTACGGACCAGGCGATAATTTTCACCCTGAAAACAGTCACGTCCTACCCGCCCTGATCCGCCGATTTCACGAGGCACAGCGGAATGGGCTGGAAGAAGTTATCATCTGGGGCACAGGTAAGCCCCGGCGCGAGTTTCTGCATGTTGACGACATGGCTGAGGCGTCTTTGTTCGTAATGGACCTACCGAGTGCTGCATATGAGGCAAATACCCAACCCATGCTGAGCCATATCAATGTGGGATGTGGTGAAGATATCTCAATCGCGGAACTGGCAGCGATGATTGCAAAGATCACCGGGTTCACCGGGCGGATTACGCAAGACGTCAGCAAGCCGGACGGTACCATGCGAAAGCTGATGGACGTTTCCCGGCTGGCCGACATGGGATGGCGCGCGACTATCAGGATCGAAGACGGTATTCGCGAAACCTATGCCTGGTTTCTAGAGCAACCCGAGGCAGAACTTCGCGCGAAGTGACCGCCCGGACACAGATCCGGGCAGTCTGGCGGATCAGAACCAGCGGCCAATTGCTATGGCCGTTGGAGGTAAAGCCGTCGCGTCAGAAACAGACGAAAGAACTTTGTACACGACCTGAGTTTCGGACGGTTCATCAAAGCCCATGAACCTGTTGATCGTGCCCCCACTGCCGCTGATTGCCGTGTTGGTGCCAGTAGCAAAGGCAGCCGGGAAAACCCATGTTGCAGACGAGCTCGCATACAGTGCACCTTCGGTGTTTGTGCAGGTCGTTGCATCCTGTGAAGCGGTGCAAATCTGGGTACCATCAGCAAACCGGACGAAATCACCACTCGGTGTGGCTCCTCTTTCAATCACAGCGCCGGTTGGGGTTCCGCCGCTTTGCGTGACCGCCCCCAAAAGATTTCCGGGCCCATAGCCATAGTCAGCCCGCATCAAGCGGCCCGCAGTTGTGTCTTCCGCGCTGTTTTGCACGGCCGTGCCAGAGGCCACCCCGGACGTTGGATCAAAGCTCAGCGCTTCGGACCAATTATTCCCATCCGGCGAGACCTTGATGGAAAAGCCTGTGCTACCGGACAGACCCATTTCCGCATGTCCGGTCCAGTTGGATTGAAACAAAAGGGATGCGGTTTCACCCGCATTTGCCTTGTTGATCTTCAGTTGATGCCCGGCACCCTCGTGGCTTAGCAAGGTTGCCGGCGCGCGCACTGACAGACGATTGGTCGTGTCGTGCCCGGTGGCAATTCCGACGCCTGGCAGGTTCTGCGTCGTGGTCGTGGGTTCGACCCATGCCGACCCGTCCCAAATTGTCAGACGATTATTCTCCCGGTCCCACGCGCGCCAGCCCGATTTGGGCGTTATGAAATGCCAGCCATTGTCTAACCAAGCTGCAAGTTCTCCCGCATGATCCGACCAATCGCCGGACGGCGTCGACCCAAGGGCATAAAGATCACCCTGCGCCGGAACTGTGGGCGGCGTCGAGGCATTAGTAGACTCAATGCAAAGCTGGACGACCAGATCAAGGCGTCTCAGGGCTTCATTAAGTGTGACGTGCTTTTGCGCTTGCGACGGTTGCAGCAATGGCAGGTTCAATCTGGGCGAATTTTGGGACAAAGGGCATTCTCCGTTGGTTGTCGGATCGTCAATTGCGTTGCGCGCCAGACTGCCGCGCCTCACATGAATCCCGCCTGACCGATACGAACGCTCGGTTAATGCCGTGCCAATATTTTGCCTGAGCGATGGGCTGTCCAATCACCCCAGGGCTTTTGATCTACACCGAAAGAAAAAGGCAAACTGCAATGCCTGCAGTTTGCCCTTAATTCGATACCGTTTACCTCGTTTTCGAGGCCACAATCCCTGGTTACTGGGCTGCCTGACCCGTGGCGACAACGTCGTGCAGGTATTTTTGCAAATCCTCTCGAAGGTCATCGCGCGCCAGCGCAAACGCGACTGTTGCCTGCAGGAAACCCGCTTTGGACCCGCAGTCAAACCGCTGGCCGTCGAATTTGTATCCGAAAACCGGGACACCGTTTCTGATGTCTTCGGCGATTGCGTCCGTCAGTTGAATCTCGCCGCCACTGCCCAGCTTGTTCTGATTAAGGTTGTACAGAACCGATGGGCGCAGAATGTAACGACCGATTACTGCCAGATTGGACGGTGCTTCCTCGGGTTTCGGTTTCTCGACCATGCCGCGCGCGCGCACCGCTGTTCCGATGTTATCGCCCACATCCAAAACGCCGTAAGAGCTTGTCTTTTCCGGGGGAACTTCCATGGTGGCAACCATATTGCCGCCAGTTTCCTCATAGGCTTCTATCATCTGCTGCAAGCAGGGCTTTTCCCCTGCGATGACGTCGTCGGGCAGCATGACCGCAAATGGTTCGTCTCCAATCAGGCGGCGTGCGCACCACACGGCGTGACCCAAACCCAGAGCTTTGTGTTGCCGGATATAGGCGATAGCCCCGCTTTCCATGTTGGTCGCATTTAGCGTTTCCAACAGGTCGTCTTTGCCTTTTTCCTTAAGCGTTTGTTCAAGGATTTGGTTGTGGTCAAAATAGTCCTCAAGCGCTGACTTTCCGCGGGACGTTACAAAAATGAATTCGGTAATCCCGGCCGCCCGAGCTTCGTCGATTGCGTATTGAACCAGCGGGCGATCGACCAGGGTCATAATTTCCTTAGGTACCGATTTTGTCGCGGGCAGAAAGCGAGTACCAAGACCCGCAACCGGAAAAACCGCCTTTGTGACCTTACGTGCCATGCTACCTCTCAGCAAAAAGTCTTGTCCGTATGAAAGTGTTTTGTCGACGCCACCTCATATTGCGCGCGATTAGAACAATCAACGCAATTAGGCAAAGTCGGTCAACTTGGAGAGATCGTGCCACCGTTGAAATCGGAAGTCAAAATGCTCTGCACATGCTGGCTATGACATAGCCTTAGAGGTTGCCAGTTTAGGGTTAAAATGGATGAAAATGTGCATATTGGATGCAATGTGGAGACAAACTGAGTCGCTGAAACACCCAAAAAACGAACCTGCCCCGAAGGCTGTGAATTGCTTCGGAGCAGGCGGGTTTATGCCTTTGCCATGATCGCCTCGAGCGGGTCGTGCTCGGCCACAAAATGATTAGGCTTCACTTCACTCAACAGAGGAACATAGTCATTCTCACCAGCCGCCAAACGACTTGGGAGGAAACGCAACGCGGCTTTCGGATCCATCGGTGAGGGCAGTTCGCCCGGCAGTTTCAGGCGCGTGCGGCTGCGCTCCACGTCCGGGTCCGGAATTGGCACGGCCGAGATCAGCGATTTGGTGTAGGGGTGGATCGGATCAGAACAGATCACTTCTCCGTCGCCCAGTTCCACGATCCGGCCCAGATACAGCACCATGATCCGGTTAGATACCGCTCGTACAACCGACAGGTCGTGACTGATGAAGATCATCGACAGACCGAACTCCTGCTGCAACTCGCGCAGCAATTCCACGATCTGCGCCTGAATTGACACGTCCAGCGCGGACACTGCTTCGTCGCAGATGATCAGCTTGGGTTTGTTGATCATCGCCCGTGCAATGCCGACGCGCTGGTTCTGACCGCCCGAAAGCTCGTGCGGATAGCGGTTGATCATGTTGGCCTTCAGGCCGACCCGTTCCATCATTTCAGCGACCAGCTTCTTGCGCTCCCGCTCAGTCAGGTCAGGGCGATAGGTCTTCAGCGGTTCCGCAATTGAGGCCGAGATGGTCATCCGCGGATCGAGGCTGGCCAGCGGGTCCTGGAACACGATTTGCAAGTCCTTGCGGTACTTGTTCAACTCGGACCTCCTAAGTCCAACAATGGGATGACCCAGCCAACTGACATTTCCCGCACTGGGTTCGATCAACTGCAGGACGGCCCGTGCCAGAGTGGACTTTCCGCAACCAGACTCGCCCACGACTCCCAATGTTTCGCCCTTGCGGATGTCAAAACTGACACCATCGACGGCTTTCAAAGGTACTTTGTGCCCGAACAAACCGCCCGAGACGTGGATTGGGAAGTGCACTTTGACGTCGTCGACTTTCAGCAGCGGCTCATCGACTTTTTCCAGCGCCTTGGGTGCGTCACCGGCGTCGATGCGGGGCATCGCGGCCAGCAAAGTCTTGGTGTAGTCGTGTTTGGGCGCCCGGAAGATTTCACGCGTCTCGCCGGCCTCAACGAATTGACCCAGCCGCATGACCTGAACGCGATCGCACATTCGGGCCACGACACCCATGTCATGGGTAATCAGCGCAATCGCGGTGCCTTCGTCCTTTTGCAGGCGTACCATCAGGTCCAGAATGTCTGCCTGAACCGTCACATCCAGCGCCGTTGTCGGTTCATCCGCGATCAACAGCTTTGGATTACACAACATGGACATTGCAATCATGACCCGCTGGCGCATACCGCCAGAAAGCTCATGTGGATACTGATCCAGACGCCGTTTAGCCTCAGGGATGCGGACACGTTCGAGCCATTCAAGACAGCGCGCCCGAGCAGCCGAACCTTGCAGCCCTTCGTGAACCTGCAAGACTTCGCGCATTTGTTGGCCAATACGCAGGTGCGGGGTCAGGGCGGTCAGGGGATCCTGGAAGATCATGCCGACATCGTCGCCACGGATCTGGTTCAGCTTGTTCACCGGCAGGTTCAGAATTTCCTGACCGTTCAGCAAGGCGGAACCGGTTGCCTGCCCGGCAGGGGGCAGCAGGCCCATCGCGGCCATGAATGTCTGGCTTTTGCCGGACCCGCTTTCACCCACGATACCCAGGCATTCACCGGGATTGATGTCAAAACTGATGCCTTTGACGGCCTCAACAACGCCGTCGGCGGTGTTGAACTGGACGCTCAGGTCTTTTACGGAAAACAGGCTCATATCAGCGATCCTTCGGGTCCAGAGCGTCGCGCAAGCCATCACCTATGAAGAACATGGTGATGATGATTGCGACGTAGAATGTCAGTGGGAACAACAACTGCCACAGCGTGCCATAGCCCATCGTCCCGGCCCCTTCGGCGATCAATCGACCCAGTGAGGTATAGGGTTCGGAAATCCCAAGGCCGAGGAACGAGATGAAACTTTCGGTCAGGATCATTTCTGGCACCAGAAGCGAAGCATACACAATCACCACGCCAAGAAGGTTGGGCAGGATATGGCGATACATGATGGTGAATTCGCTGACCCCAGCCGCACGTGCGGCCTCGATAAACTCTCGGTTCTTCAGGGTCAGGGTTTGCCCCCGGACAATTCGTGCCATCGTCAGCCAACCAACCGCACCAAGTGCGATGAACAGCATGACGAATGATCGACCCGCGACAACCAGCAACAGGATGATGACCAGAGTTGCCGGAATGGCCAGCAGGATATCGACGAAGCGCATCATCACACCATCGGTGCGGCCACCGATATACCCTGCGGCAATACCGTAACATGTACCGACGATCAGGGCGGTCGCGGCACCGATCAGACCCACCAGCAGCGATGTCGTCGTCGCCTGAATGATGCGGCTGTATAGATCGCGCCCCAGATCGTCGACGCCGAAGAAATGTCCAGTCTCTGCGGACGGCATTCCCATGCCGCGTACGTCGCCCATGACGTTCCAGTCGATTTCCTCGTTGCTCCAAACGGCAAAGTAGGGGCCAATGATCGTGAACAACACGATCATCGCCAGAATGAACAGGCTCGCCATGGCGGCTTTGTTGCGAACAAAACGCATCCGTGCGTCCTGCCAGAGTGAACGCCCCTGAATGACCGTGTAGTCGGTGATGTCTTCGGCCAGGTGGGCGGCTTTTTGTGATTTACCAAGCATTGCCAGCCCCTCAGTAACGGATTTTCGGATCGAACCAGGCATAGGCCAGGTCGGTCAGCAGGTTTACGAGAACGGTCAGGACGCCATACAGGATCGTGACCCCTAACAGCACGGCATAGTCGCGCGACAGCGCGGACCCCACATAGGCCTGCCCCAGTCCACCGGTCGAAAAATAGATGTCCACAAAGACCGAACCGGTCAGTACGTAGACGAAAACCGGACCCAGATAAGACACGACGGGCAGCAAGGTCGGTTTCAGTGCATGGCGCCAGATCACAGTTCTTGTCGGCAGACCCTTGGCGCGAGCCGTGCGGATGAAGTTCGAGTTCAGAACTTCAAGCATCGATGACCGCGTGATCCGCGCAATGGATCCCATGTATGAAGTCGCAAGCGCGATAACGGGCATGATCAGGTACGGCCACTGGCCGCCATTCCAGCCACCGCCCGGCAGCCATCCCAGCCACAAGGTGAAGGTCAGGATCAGGATCGGACCCATGATGAAGTTCGGCAGCGCCTGCGCTGCGATACCCAAGCCAACAGCGAGATAGTCGATCCAGCTGTTGTGCTTGATCGCCGCGGCAATCCCCAGCGCGACTCCGACGGTTGTTGCCACCAGGAAGGACAGCGAACCGTAGGTCAGCGAGATCGGGAAACCCTGCGCGATGATGTCATTCACATCCCGGTCCTTGAACTTAAAGGACGGGCCGAAATCAAAATGCACGACGATGTTGTACAGATAGTCCCACAGCTGTTTCCACAGCGGTTGGTCCAAACCGTACCGCGCCTCGATATTGGCCAGCACAGCGGGCGGCAGTGGCCGTTCCGAGGTGAATGGTCCACCTGGCGCGAAGTGCATCAGAAAGAAACTTGCAACGATCAGCAAAAGGATCGTTGGGACGGCGATCAGCAATCGCCGGACAATATAGGCAAGCATTTCATGCCCCCATTATTGGCTTTGCCCCGGAAAGAACTCCGGGGCAAAGCTTGGTCTAAGGAAGATTATTCGGCGGTTTTGTAGAGGTTCTTGGAATACCAGTTCTGCTCTACGTTTTTGACCGGCCAGTTACCGACATCGCTGTCCATCATGTAGACGCCAGCATAGTGATAGATAGGGATAACGGGCGTCTCTTGCGCGATGATACGCTCGACCTCGGTGTAGAGAGGAGCGGCATCGTCAGAGGTTTTGGCTTCGGACAGCAGTTCATCAACGCGGGCGTTGTTGTACTTGCCGTCGTTATAGCCGGAATCCGACTGTAGCAGATCGAGGAAGGTCGAGGCTTCGTTATAGTCGCCACACCATGCGCCGCGTGCCATATCGAAGTTCTGGTTGCCACGCTCCTCCAGGAAGATCTTCCATTCCATGTTGGCCAGTTCGGCATTGACGCCCAGCTTTTGCTTCCACATCTGGCTCAGGGCCACGGCAACTTTCTTGTGCGCTTCCGAGGTGTTGTAAACCATCTCAAAGCTCAGCGGGTTGTCGGGACCATAACCAGCTGCGGCTAGCAGTTCCTTGGCCAGTTCGTCGCGCTCGGCCTGCGACATGGACGCCATTTCTACGTCTGGAACGTCAAAGCCAGCGGTTGCTGCCGGGGCAAAGGTATAAGCCTGCGGCTGCCCACCTGCCATGATGTTCTCGGTGATGATCTTACGATCAACTGCCAGGGACAGCGCCTGACGTACGTTCGGATCCTTGAAGGCTTCGGGGCCACCATCGGACAGGTTGAACGTGTAATAATAGTTACACAGGCGCGGGAAGCTGATTGCTTCTTCCGGATGCTCTTTTTGCAAGCGCGGGAACTGACCTGCGGGAACTTCTGTGCGGTCCAGCTCACCCGCCAGGTAACGGGTCAGCGCGACGTTTTCGTCGTTGATGACCAGTGCCACGACTTTTTCGATGATCGTGTTGTCGTTGTCCCAGTAGTTTTCGTTCCGCTCACGAACCGAACGTTCCTGCGGCAGGTGCTCGGTCAGGACGTATGCACCGTTCGATACGATGTTTTCAGGCTTGGTCCAGGCGTCGCCAAACTCTTCGACAACTTTCTGCGGGGCAGGGAAAGTGGTCGAGTGTGTGGTCATTTGCGGGAAGTACGGCAGCGGTGCGCTGAGCGTCACTTCAAGCGTGTGGTCGTCGATGGCTTTAACGCCCAAGTCGTCAACCGATTTGTCACCTGCGATGATTTCAGATGCGTTCTCGATCGACATCAGTTCCATGAACCATGCATAGGGCGAGGAAAGGGCGGGATCGACGGCACGTTTCCAGGCGAAAACAAAATCGCCGGCGGTTACCGGATCACCATTCGACCATTTCGCATCGTCGCGCAGGGTAAAGGTGTAAACGTCTTTAGAGTCGTTGGTGGTGTAACCGGTGGCAACACCGGGGACCAGATTGCCGTCTTCGTCCTGGTTCATCAGGCCTTCGAACAGGTCACGCACGATCTCGGCGCCGGAAACATCCTCAACAACTTGAGGGTCAACCGAGCTGTGTTCGTCCAGAATACGATAGGTAAAGGTCTGGTCATCCGCCAACGCTTCGCCGGTAGTCGGATGGGTTCCGGCGGCAAATGCAGCACCGGTTATCATGGTAGAGGTCAACAGCCCCGCAAGAGATGTACAAATATACTTGTTCATGTTTTTCAACTCCCGTTTTTTATTAAGCAACCCACGCGCATCCCTTCAGGATGGCTGAGGGCCACCATGTTTGTCCGACCCAGAAAGAGACCGGGACTGGTTCGAATTTTGCTTTTTCAGATCGCAATGAACACCGCGTCGCAGTCTTTCGGTTTGCAGTCGGGAACGTGTTTGCAAAAGTCGCCTTTCACTGATGTCGAACGTGGCATTATTTCAAAAAAGGTTAAAGCCTTTGCCTTAAAATTGGGCAACCAGAGGTGGAATGTGAATGGAAACGGGGGTGCAGTGGAAATTTTATGTTGAAACTCGGAGGCTTCGTGACATTTTCGTGAAGGGTGCCGATTTTCGTTTGGTTGTTTCCGTCGGGTCAAACAGCTGAGGGGTATCTGGATCAGGGCGAATCGCTACTGTTTCAGGCTGGCCTTCATTCCCGCATCAGGAAAGCAGGTAGGAGCTTGGCCGATCGATTCTTGCCAGCGTCCGATCGAACGACGGGTTTTGAACCCGGGTAGGCCATCCGCCCCTCCGACGTCGTGCCCTTGTTGTTCCAGTGTGCGCTGCATGGCAGCGATATCGGATCGGTACATGGCGTCGATCTTGCCCCAGCGACCAGAAAAATTGCCAACGCCATATTGAATGCGGTCTCCGACGTGTCCAACGAACAAGGCATACAGATCGCTTTTGTTGTATTCCTTGAGGACATAGAAGTTCGGCGTGACGACAAAGGCAGGGCCGTTCCGCCCGGCGGGCATCATCAAATACCCATCTCCGGCCAGTTCATGTTTTGGAAACGGCTTGCCTGACACGCGCGCAATTCCCATTGCGGCCCAGTCCCGAATGGGTCTGCCTTGGTCAGGACCTTCCAGCGCGCAGGATATGGTGTCAGGAACAACGACTTCGAACCCCCAATCGCGCCCGGCCCTCCAGCTATGCTGCGCCAGATAGTTCCCGATAGAGGCAATTGTATCTTCGGCTGAGGTCCAAATGTCAGCTTTCCCGTCCGCGTTCCCGTCGGCCGCATAGGTCAGGAAATTGGAGGGCATGAATTGCGGTTGGCCCAAAGCGCCCGCCCAGCTGCTTTTCATTGTGCCCGGCGGTGCATCGCCCGCTTCGGCGATTTGCAGCGCCGCGATCAGCTCTTTGGTAAAATAGTCAGCGCGGGTACTCATGAACCCTTTGGTGCCCAGCACCTGGAAGGTGTCGTGTCGAATGGGAACTTGCCCATAGCCGCTCTCACGACCCCAGATGGCCAGAATGATGCGGGCGGGCACGCCTGTTTCGGCCTCGACGCGCGCCAAGGTTGCGGCGTGTCGCCGGGCCATCTGCCGCCCGACGGATGTCGCGCCCTGAACGGAGCCCGCGTTGAAGTATCGACCCGGGGAGCCAAATTCAGCCTGTTTTTGCCATTTCGGGGTTTTGATCGGTTGCCCCGGAGGCACCAGATCCGGCAATTCCCAGTTCAGCGTCACACCGTCAAAGGCCTGTTGCATCGTGCGCCTGGAAACACCCTTGGCTCTGGCCTTTGGCCAGATGGTGTCTTGCAGCCAAGACTGGAATTGTCTTTCAACCGCAGCACGATCTTGCGCGGTTGCACTTGTGGACAGGCACCAAAGACCCAGGACGAACATGATCCATCGCATCGCTTAAGGTCTGGCTTGGTCAAAGCCGCAAGTCAACAGCGGTTTTCCCGTGGTTTTGTCTGCGCCTATTTCCACCGTTGATCAGGGTCGGCGGCCGAGCACCGACCTATTTGGGAAAAAGCCTTGAGAAATTTCATTTGTCTGCCGATAGTTGGCGCGAGAGATTGCTTTAGGAGGACAATCAGGCGTGGCCCTATTCCGAATGTCACCAAAGGCGATGCAGGTTGTGATTGTCGCTGCGGCTCTCTCTGCTACGGCGCAAGCTGCCGGTGCAAGTGACAGTTTCATGGACCCACAAGGTCCGATTGCCGCTGTCCAAAAAGTGCATCTTTTCCGCGCAACTGTCCTGATCCTGTTGGCGGTTGTTCCGGTTCTTGTTCTGGTGCCGCTGATTGCCTTTCGGTATCGGCGGCGCAAAGAAGGCGGAGCCATGTACCGGCCCAAGTGGGATTTCTCCGGTCCGTTGGAGTTCGTTATGTGGGGCGTGCCGGTTCTGATTGTCGTGCTGCTATCTTTCTATCTGTGGAAGGCGACCCACCGATTGGACCCATATTCGGATCGCTTTGGCGAAATGCCCGCGCTGAACGTTCAGGTCGTCGGATTGGATTGGAAATGGTTGTTCATCTACCCCGATCTTGGCATCGCCAGCGTCGGAGAGCTTGGCATCCCCGTCAAACAGCAGGTCGCAATGACACTGACGACCGATACTGTGATGCAGTCCTTCATGATCCCTGCTTTGGCAGGCCAGATTTATGCAATGCCCGGTATGACTACGGAATTGCATGTTGTGTCGGATGTGGCTGCAACAATGCAGGGCGAAAACACCCAGTATAACGGGCGCGGGTTCACCAAACAGAAGTTCCAAACCGTTGCCATGTCCGTCGAGGAATTCAACGAATGGGTCGACAAGGTGCGCAGTAACGGCATTGCGCTGAATGACGAGACCTATCGCATTTTGGCCATGCGGACGGACCGGGACGAGGTGCAAGCCGCGTTGGGAACCGCGCAAATGCCAGATAACGCGTTGTATTTCACGCTGGAGGACAGCAACCTGTTTCATTCAATTGTGCATCGGTATCACGGCAACAATGCTCTGACCGCCGACCAGCAGCCAGGGACGGTAGAATTCGGGCAGGAGGCGCAGCAATGACCACCAATGGTTCTGGCTTCTTCGGCCGCCTGAATTGGGACGCGTTTCCGATTACAGGGCTTATTCAGAATCCCAACACGAACGAGATTGTCGCCAACACTGCCGCTGCGATAGTGATCGTCGGTGTCATCGTCGTCGTTGGATCATTAACGTGGTTTCGCCTTTGGGGACTATTGTGGCGCGATTGGTTAACCAGTGCGGATCACAAGAAGATCGGCATCATGTACATCGTCTTTGCAATCGTCATGCTTGCGCGCGGCGTTTTGGAAGGCGTGGTAATGCGGGCGCAGCAGGCGGCCGGTCCGGGCGATGGATTTCTTGAGGCCGAGCATTTCGCCGAGCTTTTTAGTACCCATGGCACGATCATGATCTTCTTTGTCGCCGTTCCGTTTGTGTTTGGTCTGGCGAATTTCCTGATCCCGCTGATGATCGGTGCGCGCGATGTGGCCTTTCCCGTGATGAATCAGATCAGCCTTGGTCTGACCGTCTCAGCCGGAATGATGCTGATGGTATCGTTGGTGGTGGGCGAGTTTTCGACCGGCGGCTGGACGGCATATCCGCCATATACCGGTGCGGCGTTCAACCCCGGTGTCGGTCCGGACTACTGGATCTGGGCGATCGTCGTCTCTGGTGTCGGAACAACACTGACGGGCATCAATTTTGCTGTCACGATCTATAAGTTGCGCGCACCTGGCATGAAATTCATGCGGCTACCGATGTATTGCTGGACAATTATCTGTAGCTCGATCCTGATTGTCTTTGCCATGCCGCCTCTGGGCGTTGCCGCCCTGATGCTGGCAGCGGACCGGTATCTGGACTTTCATTTTTTCACCAACGACCTTGGCGGCAACATGATGAACTATGCCAATATGTTCTGGCTGTTTGGTCATCCCGAAGTCTATTTGCTGGTTCTGCCGGCCTACGGTATCTACTCTGAGGTCTTCGCAACATTCTCGGCCAAGCGCCTGTATGGCTACAACTCGCTGGTTATCGCCACCATGTCGATTGCGGTGTTGTCATTCACTGTCTGGCTGCACCACTTCTTCACCATGGGTCAAAGCGCGCTGATCAATGCCGTGTTTGGCATCGCGACAATGCTGATCGCTATCCCGACCGGCGTGAAGGTCTATGACTGGATGGCTACCCTGTTCCGCGGGCGCATCCGGTTTTCGGTGCCGATGCTCTACGGGTTATCTTTCTTGATGCTATTTGTCATCGGCGGGCTTTCCGGTGTGATCCTTGCCAACCCAACAGTGGACTATCAGGTCCACAACACGCTATTTCTTGTCGCCCACTTCCACAATGTCCTGTTGCCGGGTGTGCTGTTCGGATTGCTTGCCGGATACAACTATTGGTTCCCCAAAGCTTTCGGGTTCCGCCTGAACGAATTCTGGGGCCGCGTCTCGGTTGCGTTGTGGACCGTCGGGTTCATGCTGACATTCCTGCCGCTGTATTTCGTCGGTCTGATGGGAATGCCACGCAGGTCATTCAGTTGGCAGGACCCGAGCTTCCACCCGTACATGATCGTCGCCGTCGTCGGCGCGCTGATCATATTGGCGGCTTTGCTGTCGGTGATCGTACAACTGTGGGTTAGTATCCGTGATCGGGAAAAGGCACGCGTTCCGGTCGGTGATCCGTGGGATGCGCATACGTTGGAATGGTCGATCCCGGCCCCGCCGCCTTCCTACAATTTTGCCATCATCCCCCACGTGACCGATCGTGACGATTTTGCTGCCGCGAAAGAGCGTGGAAACGCGTATCCGTCGCCTGATGCCTATGAGGATATCTCGGTTCCGCTGAACACTGGAATTGGGTTCAGTCTCTGCGTACTCAGCGGGGTTTGGATGTTTGCGCTGGTCTGGTGGATCTGGTGGCTGGCGGCGCTGATGACAATCTTTATGCTCGCGACCTTTATCGCATGGACGTTCAAGGCCGAAACAGAGCGGGTCATTCCGGCAGACGACGTGCGTAAGCAGCACGAAGCCTGGTTGGATCTGGTTCACAATTCTACGCCCGTTGACCGTGATCACGAAACTGCCCCGGAAAATCGCGGATTGGCCCGCCCTGATCTGGAGGCCGTGACATGAAACGCGCGCCCACCCACAGCTATCCCGGCCTGAACCTTGGACGGCGGCACGCAAGTGCCGACAAGGCAAGCGAAGTCGTTACCTTCGGGTTCTGGGTCTTTTTGATGAGCGACCTAGTCTATTTCGGGCTGATGTTCGCGATCTACATCACAATGATCGACGCACAGGCAGGCGGACCCGGGCCGCACGAATTGTTCGACCTGAAAAGCATCTTTGCCCAGACGCTGATCCTTTTGACCAGCAGTCTTACAGTGGGTCTGGCGATGCTTGCGCTCAAATACAACCTTCCGCGGTGGCGGATCGTATTCTGGTTCTTCGTGACACTGGTTCTTGGTCTCAGTTTCTTGGTTCTGGAAATGCGCGACTTCATGTCGATGGCCGAAAAGGGGGGTATCCCACAGCGCAGTGGGTTTTTGTCAGCATACTATGGGTTGGTGCCTTTGCACGGTCTGCACGTCACGGCCGGGTGCATTTGGTTGATCGTGCTGGGTATTCAGCTACGAATTTTTGGCCTTACCGATTTGCTGATGTCTCGCGTGGTACGGCTGGCGCTGTTCTGGCACTTTCTGGACCTGATCTGGATTGGCATCATCACTATCGTTTATTTCGGAGGGCTGACCTATGGATAAGCGCAGCGAAATGCATCGCCGCGAGCGTCGTCGCTATGTAATCGGTTATGGTGGGTCGTTATTGTTGACCTTTGCAGTATTTGGAATCGCTTACCGTTTCGGCATTGAGACAAAGGGCGTTTACCTTGCAATCAGCCTGCTCGGATTGGCTCAGCTGATCGTACAGCTGGTTTATTTCCTGCACATCGATCGACGTCGCAGCAGCCGCGAAGATCTGGACCTTATCCTGTTTTCCACGATGGTGCTGCTGATCATCATTCTTGGAACTGTTTGGATCATGGGTAATCTGGCGGTTCGGATGCACACGTTTCCAATGTGACGTTCGGCCAAGCCAAATGAAGGGGGCTGGTTCATGAAATCTGTTAAGGTCGTTGGCGCGGTGGTCATCTTGGGCGCAATTGCCATCGGGCTGCTGTTGTACTGGCGCCATCAGGAACGATACCCTTCGACCGATGACGCCTATGTGGGGGCGAACATCATCTACGTGGCGCCACAGGTCACCGGTCAGGTTGCCGAAGTGCTTGTGATTGAGAACCAGCCGGTCAAAACCGGGGACTTGCTGTTCACGATCGACGATACGCAATTCAAAGCTTCGGTTGATCAAGCCAAGGCCAACCTCGACAGCGCGGTGCAGCAGGCGCAGTCTTACAGTACACAAATCGCGGCCGCACAAGCGGTGGTCGACAGCACGCAGTCGGCCTACAATACGGCTCAGAGTAATCTGGAACGTGCTAAGGCGCTGTTTTCAGACGGTGATCTGGCGCAGGCGTCCCTGGATCAGACCAGTTCGGAATTTGCGCGCGCCGCGGCGCAACTTACCACAAGCCAATCCGCCCTGTTGGCCTTGCAAAGTGGTTTGGCGGCCAAACAGGACGATATACTGTCATCGCGCGCCCAAGTGGAAATTGCGCAGGCCAATCAAAATTGGACCAAGATCTTTGCGTCGGCAGATGGGTGGATCGCCAACCTGACCCTCAGGCCTGGATCGTCGGTTTCAGCTAACGCGCCGCAGTTTTCGATCGTTGAGTCGTCTGATTGGTGGGTGGACGCCAATTTCAAAGAGACATCACTGCCGCGCATTCGTCCGGGTCAGCAGGTCACGGTAAAGATCGACATGATGCCGGGCGTCACCCTGACGGGCAAAGTTGCGTCAATCGGACGGGGGTCGGGGGATACGTTCTCGCTGTTGCCATCCGAGAACGCCAGCGGGAATTGGGTCAAGGTCACGCGGCGCTTTCCGGTACGGGTTGAACTTGATCCTACGGATGCCCCATTGCGGGTGGGTGGCAGTAGCAAGGTGACCGTGGATACCACACCGCAGGCCCAAAAATGACATCCCCGGCAGCAGGCCACATCAATCCGGTGATTGTGGTTGCTGTTGTCCTCAGCGCTATTCTTGAGGTGCTCGACAGTACAATCGTCAATGTCGCGCTGCCCCATATTCAGGCGGCATTCGGGGCAACAACCGATCAGGCCACGTGGATACTGACCAGTTATATTGTGTCGGCCGTTGTGGTCATGCCACTGACGGGCTTTGTCGCCCGCCGTGTCGGCCGTCGACGTCTGATCCTGACCGCTGTGACCGGGTTCGCGACGATGTCGGTCATGTGTGGCCTGTCCTGGAGCCTTGAAACCATTGTAGCCTTTCGCCTGGCCCAAGGCATGTTCGGGGCGTTTCTGATCCCGTTGTCCCAATCCATTCTCTTCGACGCCTATCCCCGTGAAAAACGTGGGCAGGCGATGGCGGTCTTCGGTTTGGGAGTCGTCGTAGCACCGGTGTTGGGGCCCACAGTTGGGGCGATCCTGACCGAGTATTTCTCTTGGCGAATGGTGTTTTTCGTGAACCTGCCGGTAGCCGCGATGGCGTTGCTTTTGTTGGCCGGAGAGTTGCCGGATGACGAAACCGAAGAGGTTCGCATCGATTGGAAAGGCCTTGCTCTTCTGGCCATTGGCATAGGCTGCCTGCAATTTGTTCTGGATCAGGGAGAGACCAAGGACTGGTTGTCATCACGGGTCATTCAGGTTGCCCTCATCGCTTCGGTTTTGGGCGCGGTTGGGTTTATCATCCATGTGCTGACCACGGAAAAGCCGGTTGTCGATTTGCGGTTTTTCGCGGATCGCAATTTCGCGCTGTGCAATCTGGTTATCGCCGGATTTGCCATTTCCCTGTTCGGAGGTATCGCGATCCTGCCGACTTTCGTTCAGAACTTGCTGGACTATCCAGTCATCACATCGGGCCATCTTTTTATCCCGCGAGGGGTCGCCGCCGGGCTGTCGATGGTCCTGACCGGCGCTGTTCTGGTTACGCGTTTCGATCCGCGTGTTCTGGCCGGGCTGGGTATGCTTTTGACGGCTGTCAGCAATTTCATGATGGGGGCGCTCAACATGGATGCTGGATTTTGGGAGCTTGCCTGGCCAGGGGCGGTAAGCGGTCTGGGGATGGGCCTCGTGTTTGTACCAATGTCGATATTGGCGTTTGAAAGCATCTCCAAGTTGCGGCAGGACGAGGCATCCGGCCTGTTCAATGTGACCCGTCAGCTTGGATCATCAGTCGGAATTTCCTTGGTCGGAACTTGGGTCGTTCGGGGTCTTCAAACAAACACGGCAGTTCTCAGCCAAAACGTGACGCCCTATAACCCCGCCGCCCAAGCCTATCTTGCGCCACTGAACCTGACGCCAGACAGTGCGCAGGGGGCAGCTATTCTGGGACAGGAAATTGCTCAGCAGGCTGAACTGATTTCATATCTGGCCGTCTTCAACAATCTAGGGCTTTTGGCCTTGGCGACCATTCCGCTGCTGTTCTTTTGCAAAGCACCTAAACCTGGAACGCAGGCGTCAGTGCCTGCACATTAACGCATCAGGAAAAAGCCAAATGCCAGCGCCGCCCAGCAAAGACCCAGGCTGAGCAATATATTGCCCGCCGCCAGCGCCACGGTCCGTTCGCGTCTAAGTTCCAGCGACTGATAGGCAAAGCTGGAAAACGTCGTGAAGCCGCCGCAAAAACCAAAGACCAGGCGTTTTTGTTCTTCGCCCATCTCTATTGATCCGCCAAGATAGCCGATCCACAACCCCAGCAGCAGACTACCCAGAACGTTTACAATCAGGGTCGAAAACGGCAGGTCATGAACAATTCGCAGAGCGATCCAGTGGCGCAAAACAGCCCCTAAACCACCGCCTAACCCGAACATCGCGTGCAGGAACAATTCGCTCATTCAGTCGCCCTCGGCGGATGAAAGCGCCTTCCGATAGCCTCACCCAAAATGGCGGCTGCCAGTCCCGCCGCGATTTCCAACGCGGCGGCCGAAGCCGCAACCCAGATGTTAGACAATGCCAACCGCTCCAATTCGGAAACAAAAGAGGAAAAGGTCGACAGGCCACCACAAAAGCCGACAGCGCCAAGATGCAGCACATGGGCATGGACGCGGTTTCGCACCGAATACAGCCATCCCAGTATGAAGCAGGCCACGATATTGATGCCAAAGGTCTGCGTCAGAAATCCGGCATGCGGTATGCTCACCGAGAACAACTCGCGCAGCAGCGACCCAACTGCGCCACCAATGAACACGGCTCCGAACATCAATGCCGTGGTCCGAACATGCGTTCGTTTTTGTGTCACAGCCTGCTGTCCTGCCCCTATCCCGTTTCCTCGGGCATAATAGCTGATGTTGCCCGGATCAACCGTGACCACTGTCCGCGCCGCATTTCACATCTTCGCCCGATTGCGTGAAGGCGGGCACAATCGCTTGCAATCTAACAGCGATTTGCCCCACGTTTGGCGAACACCTCGCCTGCTGCAGCAGGCTGGCAAGCACGCGACCCTGGGAGAGCACGAATGATTGTACGCAGACTCTATTACTTCATTGCATATGTGTGTCTGCCGCTGACCCTGTTGTGGGGTTTTTTCTGGCCGCCCGCCCATTGGTTGCTGGTGGTGCTCATTCCATATGCCGTGATCGGCCTTTACGACATGCTGACGACCAAACACAACGTGCTGAACAACTATCCGGTCCTGGGGCATTTCCGGTATATGCTGGAGTTCGTCAGCCCGGAAATCCGGCAGTATTTTGTGGAAACCAACGAAAGCGGCCGCCCTTTCAATAGGATCGTACGATCACTTGTCTACTCGCGGGCCAAAGGACAGGTGGATACGCAGGCCTTTGGTACGCAATACGACGTCCTGTCAGTCGGATATCATCGTGCTAACCACTCGCTTGCGCCCAAGCATGTGGATGAAAGCGAAGAACGGATCATGCTGGGTGGCCCGCAATGCACGCAGCCATACAGTGCGTCGCGGCTGAACGTCTCCGCCATGAGCTTTGGGGCGCTCAGCGCCAATGCGATCCGGGCACTGAACGGCGGCGCCAAGGACGGCGGATTTGCGCATAACACGGGTGAGGGCGGCCTGTCCCCGCACCATCTGGCCGAGGGTGGCGACATCATTTGGCAGATCGGAACAGGCTATTTCGGCTGCCGCACGCCCGAGGGTGGTTTTGACAAGGACCTGTTTGCCGAAAAGGCAAAAAAGGACGTTGTCAAAGCGATTGAAATCAAGCTGTCGCAGGGGGCCAAACCCTCGCATGGCGGGGTGCTGCCTGCCGCAAAAGTGGATCAGGAAATTGCCGAAATTCGCGGCGTGCCCGAACATCAGGACGTGATATCTCCGCCCACTCACTCTGCTTTTGAAGGTCCAACCGGTCTGATGCATTTTGTGCAGCATCTGCGGGAAATGTCTGGCGGCAAACCAATCGGGTTCAAGCTGTGTATTGGTAGACCGTCCGAGTTTATGGCGATTTGCAAGGCGATGCTGGAAACAGAAATCCTGCCGGACTTCATCACAATTGACGGTGCCGAAGGCGGTACCGGTGCTGCCCCGGTCGAATTCACCAACCGGTTGGGCATGCCGCTGAACGAGGCGCTGATTTTCGTCAACAACTGCCTGCGTGGTGTGGGTTTACGCGACAAGATCCGGATCATCTGCTCAGGCAAGGTAGCCACCGGCTACGACATGGTCGAGAAATTCGCGCTGGGGGCCGACATGTGCAACGCGGCACGCGCGATGATGTTTGCCGTGGGGTGTATTCAGGCGTTGCATTGCAACACCAACCGCTGCCCGTCCGGCGTTGCCACTCAGGACCCGATACGGGGCAGGGCGGTCAATGTTCCCCAAAAACGCCAGCGCGTACACCGCTTTCACGATGCGACCTTGGAAAGCTTCCGCGAACTTTTGGGCGCTATGGGCAAAGACAAGGTGTCCGAGCTTCACCCGGTAGATATCCGCCGCCGTACGGCAGACGAGCGGGAACGGTCTTATGCCGAACTCTATACCCTTATCGACGAGGGCGTTTTGCTGACAGACACAATACCGTCCGACTACGCGGCCGATTGGAAACTTGCCTCGGCGGATCGCTTTTAATTTTTTTGGAGATATCGCCAAGGATTGACGTTTTCGATCCGTCATACTCAGTGTGATGCGTATGAAAACATCGGATGAGGACTTGGCCAGGGCCGCCGCGGACGGGGACGCTGAGGCGTTTGCGACCCTGTTGCAGCGCCATTACGACCGGGTCTTTCGTCTGGCTTTTCGTCTGACTGGACGGGCAGATCAGGCCGAGGATCTGACACAGGATGTCTGTGCAGCGCTGCCCACCAAAATCGCGGGCTTCCGGGCGCAGGCCAAGTTCACGACCTGGCTCTACCGCGTGGTTGTCAACGCGGCCGAGGACGCCCGGCGTCGCCAGGCAAGCCACAGCCGCGCCGCCGCAGGGTGGGGTGATGTGGAGCAATTGCGCCGGGCAGAGGCGACCGAGACGGCCCAAGCAATGGATTGGTTGCAGCGCGCCATGCGGTCTCTGCCACCCGATTTGCAAGATACTCTGGCCCTGACATTAGAGGATGAAATGACACACGCCGAAGCTGCAGCAGTTCTGGGCGTGTCCGAAGGCACCGTGTCCTGGCGCATGTCCGACATTCGCAAACGTCTGCGCGCCCTGCGACAAGAGGAATTGGCACCATGACCGATGATCTTGATGACTTCAAAGCCTTGATGGATGCTGCGACGCCGGCACCAGATGCCGAACGGCGGGCGCAAAACTTAAAACGGGCTCAGAAAAATTTTGCACACAGCCAAGGATCGCATGCTGCGGTGCGTCCGACTGTTAAGCGAGGCCCAATGGCCCGCATGACAGAAGGAGCGAAATCCATGTTGAATGCTTTGTCCCATCGCGGCGCCCTGACCGCGACAACCGCCGTTGCCGCCGTTGCGCTGATTATGTTCTTGCCGCAATCCCGCGACTTCGTTGTGCAGCCCTTATCGCGCAGCGAAAGCCCTGCGCCCGCACCCGAAGCAGATTCTGCCGCACTGGAAGAACCCGTCGTTGAGGCCCCGGTCGTAGGTGAAGAGTATGCCGCGCCCGTGCGATCCAAAGCGGCCGCCCCTCAGCAAGGCGTTTCGGGCTTGGTTGCTGAAAACACTGCGCGACTTGGCATCACTTCGGGCGATGCCGCTCATATGATGGTTGAACCAGAGGTGGGAATTCTGCCCTTCCCGGATACCGAGGCGTTTTCAAACGCTGAAGCCAATCCTCTGAAAGTCACCAGTGAAGAGCCTGTTTCCACCTTTTCAATTGACGTTGATACGGCCTCCTATTCGATCGTCCGGTCCTCTCTTATGCGCGGTCAGCTTCCACCCAAGGATGCCGTCCGTGTCGAAGAGATGGTAAATTATTTTCCTTACTCGTATCCCGCACCAGAAGGGGACGCGCCGTTCCGGCCGACGATCACAGTAACACCGACGCCTTGGAATGAGGGTACTCAGCTTGTGCATGTCGGTATCCAAGGGGCATTGCCGCAGATTGAGGACCGACCGCCGCTTAATCTGGTCTTTCTGATCGATACGTCGGGATCGATGCATGATGCCAACAAACTACCTCTGTTAAAACAATCGTTCCGTTTAATGCTGTCAGAGTTGCGAGATGAGGACGAGGTCTCGATCGTGACCTATGCCGGAAGCGCGGGGCAGGTTCTGGAACCCACCGCGGCCGTGGAACGTGACAAAATCCTCGGCGCGCTCGACCAGTTGGAGGCAGGCGGTTCGACCGCAGGTCAGGCCGGGTTGCAACAGGCATATCAGGTAGCCGAAAGCATGAGCGCCGACGGTGAGGTCACGCGCGTTATCTTGGCAACGGATGGCGACTTCAATGTTGGCTTGTCTGATCCTGATGCGCTGAAAGACTTCATAGCAAATAAACGTGACAGCGGTACGTTCCTGAGTGTTTTGGGTTTTGGCCGGGGTAATTTGGACGATGCCACGATGCAGGCACTTGCCCAGAACGGAAACGGACAGGCCGCGTATATCGACACGCTGAGCGAGGCGCAAAAAGTCCTGGTCGACCAGTTGACGGGCGCATTGTTCCCAATCGCAAACGACGTCAAAATCCAGGTTGAGTTCAACCCGTCACAAATCGCCGAATATCGCCTTATCGGATACGAGACGCGCGCGTTGCGTCGGGAAGATTTCACCAATGACAAAGTGGACGCCGGCGATATCGGCGCAGGCCACTCGGTTACGGCGATTTACGAGGTCACGCCTGTTGGTTCAGACGCGATCCTGAACGATCCGTTGCGTTATAATGCCCAAGTGGTACGTGACGGTTCGGATGAGATCGGGTTTTTCAAACTGCGTTATAAAACGCCGGGGTCCGACCAGAGCCGGTTGATCGAACAGCCCATTGCGGCGACGCAGGACGAGGTTTCAGACGATGTCCGCTTTTCCTATGCCATCGCCGGGTTCGGGCAGTTATTGGGCGGTGCAGAATATCTGGGGAACTGGTCCTACGACGATGCGATCGGATTGGCAAACGCAGCCCGCGGTGAAGATCCCTTTGGGTACAGGGCCGAAGCTGCCACGCTCATGCGGCTTGCGCAAACGTTGTCACGGTAACAGCGGGCAATGGGGCGCTGCGTTGGGCAGCGCCCGTGTCCCGTCAATACGATCTTTGGTTGTTGGCCGCATGTGTGTTGATCCGGCGCACGCTCCACTCTACGGCGTCGCGCATGGTCCTGCCCAAAGCATCGTCAAAGGCTTTCACAAGGTCAGGCGTCGCATCGCTGGCAGAGGCAACAACTTCCCGAAATGAACTAGACGCGATGATCTTGTCTTCGAATTCATCAATGATCTTAATGTTCATGCGCACTTCGACGCGGATGGTTTTTGTCCCCTCAACATCGCTGACGACGAACCCCTGAAATTCGCGTAGGTCCGGAACGATGACATAATCGGCCCGCAGGCCCACGGTTGAGCGACCAACAGCGGCCACCTTGCCACTGTTTTCATAGCTTTCGACCAACAGCGCCTGTACGATAAGCGGTGCACGGTCGACCCATCTGGCGCGCGGTAGGTATTGCACCTGCAATGGGGTCGGCTGAATAGCGATCTGATCGGTATTGACCGCCGCCGTTGCTGTCGGTTCCTGTACAACGATTTGTTTTTGGACGCGCGGCAACGAAGACGAAAAGGTGCTTTTCGGCGTCAAAAGATACAGGTCGTTTGGCTTGGATGCCTGCCTCAGCGTGCCCAACCCGGTGCACGCGCCCAGCGACCCCAACGCCAGAACCAAAAGAAACAGCCTGATCATTGGCGAAACTCCGAAGCTTGGGTTCCCAGTAAGAAGCGTGCCGGGTCACGTTCGACCTTGTCCACCAGCCGATCCAGGCTGATTACCAATCGTTGCGACTCTTCTACGAAACGTGTGAATTGCGGCAGGCCGACGCGGAGGAAGTCGGACAATTGCCGTCGGTTGTCCTGAACGATGCCGTCGATGGTGCCCAGCAATTCGGACGCCGATCGCGATGCATTGAGGATATCGGCCGAAATTTCGTCCAACTTGCTTGTGACATTAGACACTGTTGAGGCGACCTGATTGGCCGCATTGCGGATATCGTCCATGACTGCGCCGACGTCTTTGTTGATGACCTCATTGGCCGAGTCAAAAGCGCGTTCCGCAGAAGCCAATGTGGTGTTTGCTGTATCCATCGCTGCCGTGATCGACCCCAGTGTTTTGTTTGCATTCACAAAGGTCTCGGTCGCGGTCGCCAAGGCAACGCTGCCTTCGTCGGACAGGCCGGTCAGGCGTTCTGCCAATGTTGAGGCCCGATCGATAAATGGTTTCACGTCGTCCTGTATTATGCGATCGGCGGTTTCGATTGTAGTCTTGGTGCTGTTCAGTGTTTCTGTCGCGGACTCGGATGCAGTTTTTACGCTTTTGAGTGTGTCTGTCCCTGTCGTCAGAGTGGTTTCGGCTGTGTCGGCCAATTTATCAAGCCGCGTTGTAAAGTTGCCCAGTTGCTTGGCTGCGCCGCCAAGGTCGGTGGACAAACTTTCGAAATCTGTCAGCGTTTTGTCCAACCGGCCGGATGCAGAAGCCAGATTGTCCAAAATTTTGCTGACGGATTGGCGGTTCTTGTCGTCAACGACCGAATTCAGACTCTCTAGCAGGGTAACCGCCTCATCCAAAACTTTCGGGGCACCTTCGAACAAGGATTGAATCGCGCTGCGCTTGCTTTTGATTACGCTGTTTTCCGGCAAGGGTTTGTCGCCGCTTTTGCCACCCGTCAGCTCAACATAACTGACGCCAGTTACGCCCAGAGATTGTAGCTGCGCGATGGTATCTTCAGTAACGGGTATGTCGGCATCTACTTCAAGCTTAACGCGCACCTTTGACGGATCGTCCTCGTCCAGGTTCAACGAAATCACCTGACCAACGGGCAAGCCGTTGAAGCTTACGCCGCCAGCGGAGGAGAGGCCCGATACGTTTTCGAACAGAACGTCGTAATATGCGTATTGGCGCGACACCTCGAATTTCGCGAGCCATAGGAAAAACCCAAAGGCACCAAGGATGCCCGCGATTGTGAACGCGCCAATCAGGATATAGTTTGCCCGGGTTTCCATAGCCTTTACCTGTCCTGCCCCTTCTCTTGCGCCGCGCGGGCCCGGGGGCCGGTGAAATACTCTTGAACCCAAGGATGGTCGACTTTGGTCATTTCTTCAATCGGACCTTCAACCAGAACCCGTTTTTCTGCGAGCACTGCGACCCTATCGCAAATGGCATAAAGACTATCGAGGTCATGTGTGACCATAAAGACGGTCAAGCCTAAAGCATGCTGCAATTCACCGATCAACTCGTCATACGCAGCCGCGCCGATTGGGTCGAGACCGGCGGTTGGCTCGTCCAGAAATACGATCTCGGGGTCCAAAGCCAAGGCACGGGCAAGGGCGGCGCGTTTGCGCATCCCACCGGACAATTCAGAGGGTAACTTGCCGCAACTTAGTTGCGGCAATCCGACAAGGCTGATCTTCAGGTTACCAAGCGCGCACATCAGGTTTTCGCTCAGCCCTGTATGTTCGCGCAGTGGGGCCATCACGTTCTGCAAGACCGTCAGCGAGGAAAACAATGCTCCATCCTGAAAGGCAACGCCCCAGCGACGCTCAATCCGGCGGCGTTCCTGTTCCGGGCCATTCAATACGTCGACACCCAGCACCTCAATGCTGCCCGCCGCGGGTCTGTTCAGGCCCACAATCGTGCGCAGCAGAACCGATTTGCCAGTTCCCGATCCGCCGACGATCCCCAGAACTTCACCACGCCACACATCCAGATTCAGGTTCTGATGTACAACTTGAGGTCCGAACTGGTTTGTAAGATTGCGAACGCGGATCACCGCTTCGCGCTGAGCGCCGGTATTAGATGTCTGTTCCAGCGTCGTGCCGTCCATCTCAGACCTCCATCACCGAAAAGAAGATCGAGAACAAAGCATCCAAAGCGATCACCAGAAAGATGGATTGCACAACCGAAGCCGTGGTTCGTTGCCCGACGGATTGGGCAGACCCCTTGACCTGCATTGCCTGCCAGCAAGCAATAACGCCGATGACCAAGGCGAAGAAGGGGGCCTTGATCATGCCGATGGCGAATTGCCAAATACCTGTGTTTTCTTTCAGGCGCGTGACGAACATGCCAGGGCTGACCCCAAGGTCGATCCAACTCATCAATCCGCCGCCGATCAGGGCGGCAAGGTCGGCGATGAAGCCAAGGATCGGCAGCATGATCAACAGGGCAACAACACGTGGGATCACCAACACCTCGATTGGGTCCAAACCCAATGTGCGCATTGCGTCGATCTCTTCCTGAACCTTCATCGAGCCAATCGAGGCGGTAAAAGCCGAGCCTGAACGCCCAGCAACGATGATCGCTGTCAGCAAAATGCCGAGCTCACGCAAAACTGAGATCGAAATCAGTTCGACCACGAAAATCTCGGCGCCGAACTGCTTTAGCTGGGTCGCGCCCTGAAAGGCCAGTACGACGCCGATCAGGAACCCCATAAGGGCAACGATCGGGATGGCCTTGAGGCCGGTCTCTTCCATTTGCGAGACCAAGGCCGCTTTGCGCAGACGGCGCGGCATTAGAATTGTACGGACAAGACGATGCAGCGTCAGACCCAGGAAGCCCAGCAGGGATAGCATGCCTTTTCCGGCCTGGGCGGTGCGTTCCCCGACACTTGCGACCCAGTCGGTAAAACTGCGCTTTTCAGTTGCCACACCGGGGTCGTCGGGAATGTTTTCCGCCACGGTTTCCAAAAGCGCGGAATGGGCGGGCTTTAACCCTTCATAATGAACGTTTGCGCCACTTGCCTTTGCGCGCCGCGCAACATCGGCAATCAGCCATGCGCCACCGGTATCCAGTGCCCCGACCTTCGAAAGATCGACAGTTAGTTCGTTACCGTCTGCTCGAAACCCTTCAAACGCCTTTTCGACCATGTCCAGGGATTGAGTCACCAGATCACCCGAAACCCGCAGGTAAACGCCGTTGGCGTCACGGTCCGACTGTATCACTGGCTGCGTCATGAGCGTATGTGATGGCAAAGGACATTGACCTGCAACGGATTTTTGCGAACTACGTTGTATTTCTTACCGCTCAATAGCGTCTAAGTGACATCTCCAGACACCAAAGTCATGGTTGTGGTTGGTTTTGCGCTCAACTGGGCCGACCGGTGCAAGATCATTTCAAATTAATCTGTTGCTTCTGTTGCAAGGGCGCGCGGGGCGAAAATCCGATGGGTTGTGACTCAGGTGTTGCGGGGTTCTGCGAACCAAGACAGAGTTCGCTCTGGCGCCACTGACGTGGAATCAGGGAGAGCGAAATGCGGCACGCTAAGAATGTTTTGTTCATCATCATAGATCAATTGCGCGCCGACTGTCTGAACGGCGCTTTAGCGGCCCATGTCGATCTGCCAAACCTGCGTGCATTCATGGACGAGGCGGTGACGTTTGACCGGCATTTTTCGGTGACCAACCCCTGTGGCCCTTCGCGTGTGTCAATCCTGACCGGGCAATATGCAATGAACCACCGGTCGGTTCGCAATGGAACCCCGTTGCGGCACGACACCCCTAACATCGCGACCGAAATGCGCAAAGCCGGCTATCTGCCCATGCTGTTTGGATACACGGATACATCCGCCGACCCTAGGGTGCATGATCACAACGATCCGATCCTGAAATCCTATGAACACCCAATGGCTGGGTTTCATGAGGTCCTCGAAATGCGGTTGGAGGAATCCTATCCTTGGCGCGGACACCTGATGCAAAAGGGCTATGCGTTCGAAGACTACTGGGACGTTCACAAGCCGGTCGCGCCGGATGGGGGTGATCCCCGATTGAATGACCCTGCGATGTATCGGGCGGAAGACAGTGATACTGCGTTCCTGACGGACGTGTTCTTGAACAGTATGGCGCCTTATGTTGGCAAAGACTGGTTTGCCCATCTGACCTATATTCGACCACACCCGCCATTGGTCGCCCCGGCACCCTACAACGATATGTATGACCCAGCGACCCTGCCTCGGCCCGAAGGGTTCTCCAATTCGTTGGATGAGCGGGCGATGCACCCGTTTATTGGCCCGACAATTGACAATACGTCTGCCGGTGATTTTGTTCTGGGCTTTGACGGGGTTGAGCCGACGCTTGAAAACACCCAATCGCTACGCGCCGTTTACTTGGGCCTTGCGACCGAGGTTGACCATCACATCGGGCGTGTCGTCCAGTTCCTGAAGGATAGCGGCCAATACGACAACACGATGGTTGTCATCACTGCGGACCACGGAGAGATGCTGGGCGACCGACACAGCTGGGGCAAGATGGCGGTCTTTGACGCCGCCTATAAAACGCCATTGATGATTAGGGACCCCAACAATCAATCGCATGCCGGGTCGGTGATCTCGGTACCGACGGAATCCATCGACATAACGCCGACGATATTGGATTGGATCGGCCAGCCGATCCCAAATTCCATGGACGGTCGATCGTTGCTGCCGCTGATGCAAGGGCAAATCCCCGAAGATTGGCGCAGCTATTCCTTCAGCGAGTTGGATTTTGCCGAACCAGAGCAACCTACGATCTGGCAGCAGGTTTTGGGGACGGGCAATAGCGATTCATGTCTGGGCATCCTGAGGGATGAGCGATTCACTCTGGTCGAATTCGCCGCAGACCTTCCGCCCATTCTGTTTGATCGGCAGGATGGTGGAGAATTGCGGAACAAAGCAAATGATCCCGAATGTATGTCGGTCTTGATGCGCCTATCCAGACAAATGTTGCGCCATCGGATGCAAAATATGGATCATACGCTGTCCCTGGATTCCATTACGGCGGATGGTCCCAAGACCAAATCCAGGTATTGAACGCAAAATATATGCGACCAGTTTTTCCAACCTGTCGCGCTGTTGCCCTCTACACCTGTAACAGATCCGGTGTTACGCATGTGTCGCGGGGAGGATGGGTTTGGAAATATCCGAGCAACAGATAAAATCTATGACGACAGCTGGTCTGAACCTGATCGGCCAGGCCCTGTCGATCTATGACAGTCAGCTTCGGCTGGTGGTCAGCAATCGACCGTTTCAAACAATGTTCGATCTGCCGGACCATCTTGTCCAGCCCGGCGCGTTGTTCAGTGATACGATCCGGCACCTCGCATCCAGTGGCGAGTATGGATATGTCGATGACGTCGAAGAGGCCGTCGATCTGCGTGTCAATCAGGCTTTGACATTCGAATCTCATTACATCGAACGTATTCGTGCCAACGGTCAGGTTATCTCGGTCGAAGGGGCCCCACTACCCAAAGGCGGGTGGGTGGCGGTCTATACCGACATTACAAATACAAAACAGGCCGAAGCCCTGCTGCGTGCCCGATCCGAGGAACTATCTGGCCAGTTGCTCGACCGGGCTGAAGAATTGTCAGCAACGAACAGAAAACTGGCGGCGACAAATTCGGCGCTGGAAGAAGCCAAGCGCCAGTTGACCGAAATTGAAGCGCGCACCCGTATGACGACCGAAATGATGCCGGCCCATATTGCGCATCTAGATGCCGATGGCCGCTATGATTACTCCAACCGGCGGCTCAACTCGGTCATGCCCGGTCGCCCTTCCGAGATTTTGGGTATGCATATTTCGCAGGCGTTGGGCAATGCTGCCTTTACTCGCGTCGAGACGCATTTACAAAAGGCCTACGCTGGCGAGACCTCTGTTTTTGAGTTTACCGAAGACCAGGATTCCAGACGGATTCGCGTATCCTTCACGCCTGATGGCGAGGGTGGCGTTTACATCATGTCCGTCGACATCACCGAAGAGACACAGGCGCGCGTCGCGCTGCAGCAAACCCGTCGCCGCGCGATGGCTGCACAGATGACAAGCGGGTTGGCGCATGATTTCTCGAACCTATTGACCATTATTCTGGGCATGCAGTCTCAACTGGAAAAAATGGATTTGTCGGAAGAGGCTTTGGAACTGATCGACGCGACCAAGCAGACAGCACGCAGGGGCGGACAATTGCTGAATCGCATTGCGGATATGACTGGTAACCGGACACCTCAGCCAAAAGCGACAGACATGCGCGGGCTGCTGGAAGATCTGCGCATTCTGGCCTCTCCATCTTTGCCGCGCGGGGTCGGCCTGTCGTTGGTGAATACATTGCCTGACAAAGCTCTTATGCTGGATCCCGGAATGGTTCAGGACGCCTTGCTGAACCTGGTTTTGAATGCGCGCGACGCTTGTGGTGAAACCGGTCAGATTACAATCAGCGCCCACACAATCGGTGAGATATGGACGGAAATAGCAGTGTCGGATACGGGCCCCGGGTTTTCGAAAGATGCGTTGGATAAGGCGCTGAACCCATTTTTCACAACCAAAGGCGACAAAGGGTCAGGCCTTGGTTTGCCGATGGTCTACGACACCGTCAAGTTGGCCGGGGGCGACCTGAGTCTGCGCAACACTCCGTCAGGTGCGTCGGTTATTTTGCGATTGCCGTACCGTGCGGCCCCGCCGGTACAGGAGGGGTTGGTTCTGTTGGTCGAAGACAGCAACGATCTGCGCAGTCAGTTCCGCGATATGTTGGTCGACATCGGGTTTGCAGTGATTGAGGCGACGTCTTGTGACGAAGCCATCGCTCTGGCAAAAGATGTCAAAGACATTGCTTTGGTACTGTCCGATATTCGCCTTGAAGGGCAGGAGACGGGTTTGGATCTTTTGGCAAAACTGGAGCCCGCCTTGCCCCGTATCCTTATGACATCCTTGCCTTATTCCGATCCGTTGTATCGCGAGGCGCTGAAACGTGCGCCGGTGCTGCGGAAACCCTTTACCCGGGCGCAACTGTCCGCCCTGATCCGTGACGAGGCTGCCTGATGACTCAACCGCTGGTGACCATCGTCGATGATGAGCCCGAGATCCGGCGCATTCTGACCGACGCGCTTGAAGAAGCAGGTTTTCGCACCCAGAGCTTTGCGCGCGCGCGGGAATTCGAAGCGTCGCTCAAACGGGTCACGCCGGACGTATGTCTGGTTGACTTGTCATTGCCGGATACGGACGGGTTAGCACTGGTCCATAGGTTGGCGCTGGAGCAGGGGGCTTCGGTCATTATCATATCCGGTCGTGCTCAGGTTCAGGATCGTGTCACCGGTTTGGAGCTGGGGGCGGATGACTATATTACCAAGCCATTCGACCCTGCCGAAGTTGTGGCGCGCATTCGGGCGCGGTTGCGGTCTCCCAAGGCGCAGACCACACAGTCTGACGTGGCGCGTTTCAACGGTTGGACGGCTTATTTTGATCGCTACATCCTAGAAGACGGATCCGGCGCCGAGACCCCGTTCAGTCATGCAGAGGGAGAAGTTCTGAGGCTGTTTCTGGAAAGTCCCAAGCGATTGATCAGCCGCACTCAGATGCAAGATGCCCTGGGTGGCGCTGCCGGCGACAGTTTCGATCGTGCGATGGATGTCAGAATTTCCAGGTTGCGGACCAAACTGGGCGAAGACCCCAAAAACCCTCGCCTGATCAAGACTATCTATGGTGCCGGATATATATTTTTGGGTGATGTTGAATGGTAAGCAATGGTCTAAACGACGTCCTGCCGCGTTAATACTTGGGGCACCAGTTTGTCGTTTGACGCTGCACTTTTTTATTCGCGCAGAGCGCGATCCTTAATCTTGATTACGGGTTGCAAAAGGTAGTCCATAACCGTTTTCTTGCCTGATAAGATATCCACTTCGGCGATCATCCCGGGGATGATCTCGACGGCAACGCCGCTTGCGTCCAGAATAGCGTGACGTGTCTGGATTTCGATGACGAATACCTCTTCATCATTACGTTCCGGCCTTGTCACCGTGTTCGCGCCTATGCGGGTGATCTCACCATCCAGCGCGCCGTAACGCGCAAAGTCATAGGCCGTAATTTTTACCTTAACAGGCTGGCCTGCGTGCAAAAACGCGATATTTTCTGGGCGAACATAGGCCTCGACCAGAAGCCTGTCGTCTAGTGGAACAATCTCGATCAGCTCTTCGCCGCTGCGTGCCAAACCGCCAATCGTTGTCCGGTGAATGCGATTTACGATCCCCCGCACCGGTGATCTGATCTGAGCGCGATCCGCGCGGTCTTGCAAGGCCGGCAAGGACGGCCGAAGTGCTGCGAGTTCGGCTGTTGAGACTGCAAGGTCGGTCAGAGCTGCGCTCTGGAACCTGCTATGTGCCGCTTGAATACGATCGTCGATTTCTTCCAATCCGGTTTTCAACCTTTTGGTCACTGCAACTGCACGGACCTTGCGACCCTCCCATTCGGCGGAACTGCGGCGCAGCGACAAAAGCGTTGTCGCAGGTTCCATCCGTTTTTCCACCAAGGGGGTTATGATGGCGCGTTCTTCGGCCAGAATCCCAAGCGTTTCTTCGGCTGTTACCTGGTCTACCAATCCTTCCTCATACTCGCGGTGTCGCTGCTCACGCTGCCGCTCCAGAATGGCGATTTCAGCAGCCAGTTCCGCTTGACGGCCCTGATACAAAGCAGTTTCCGATCTTACGACTTCTGGCGCACCTTCAATTAGCTCTTCTGAGAAGGTAAGCTGGGTGCCGTCAATCTCTGCCTTCAATCGTTGGGCACGAGCCATTAATCCATACGCGCGCTGTTGTTCCTGGCTCAACTGACTGTCGATTTGCGTTGTGTCGAACTCCATCAACAGTGTTCCCTTGTCGACAACCAACCCTTCCGCGACGTGCAAGGATTGCAATACTCCGGGTTCTGTTGCCTCGATTAGTTGAACGTCTGCCGACGGCACAATCCGCCCGTCCACGCGAGTCACGTCGTCCAGTTCCGTCATATAGGCCCAAAGCCCGGCGGAGACGAGACAGGCAAGGATAACAAGCAACAGGAGAGACCCCCCCAACGGAGATTTTCCCCGCATTTCTCTTGCCATCATGGCAAGGTCAGGATGCCGCGACATTCAGATGCCTCCCTGTTGAGCGCGCGCGCTGGGTCAGCATGCTTTTTGGACCGTCTGCGCCGACCCGGCCGCGTTCGATAACAATGACCCTGTCGACCAGATCAAGCAGGCTGCTCCGATGTGTGACGATAACCATTGTGGCGTCATTGGTTTCTTGCTTCAGACGCTTGATAACTTCGGCTTCGGTCTTCACGTCCATTGCACTGGTAGGTTCATCCAACAGCAACACTGGTGGGCGTCCAATCAACGCGCGGGCAAGCGCGATGGCTTGACGCTGGCCGCCCGATATTCCTTCGCCACGTTCTGCCAGTTGTTGGTCATAGCCGTTGGGGCAATGCGCGATAAAATCTTCAACCCCGGCCACCTGGCCCGCTCTGATCAAATCTTGATCCCTGGCCCGGATCGCACCGCTGGCAATGTTTTCGCGAATTGAGCCGGAAAAAAGCCAAACGTCCTGCAAAACCGAACCGACATTGCGACGTAGGTCGCCAGGGTCAATCTGACGGATATCGACCCCATCCAGCAATACCGAACCGGTTCTCGGCTCGAATAAACCGAGCATCAAACGCGCGATTGTGCTTTTCCCAGATCCGATCGCGCCCAGAATGGCAACTTTTTCACCCGGTTCTATGTCGAATGAGACACCTGAAAGGGCATCATCGGCTTGTTCGGGATAGGCAAAATGCACATCTTTGAAAGAAATGCGGCCTTTAACATGTGGTCGACTAATCCAGTTGCGCCCTTCGGGCCGCTCATTTTCCGCCTGCATCAAAGCGTTCAGATTTCGATACGCGCTGCGCGCCTGGTTCACACGTGTGAGTGTCTGGGCAAGCTGCCCCAATGGCGCCAGCGCGCGTCCAGTCAGCATTACAGACGCGATTAACGCACCCATACTTGCCTGCCCTTCAGTGATCAGGAACACGCCGAAGAAAACAATCAGGACCTGCGCCGCCTGTTGCGTGAAGCCCGTCAGATTCAATGCGAATTGGGTTACTGTCCGGCTGCGGATTCCATGCGAGGACTGCCTCTCGATAGCATCTTCCCATCGCGCCCGCATTTGTTTTGCCGCTGCGGTTGTTTTGATGGTTTCAAGACCGGAAACCGTCTCGACCAGTACGGATTGTTTTGACTGACCGTCCGCAAAGCTTTTTTCGGCCAAACGCGATAATATTGGTTGTACTACCAGGCCCGCAATCAAAACAATCGGAACGGCAAGGGCAGGTATCAGCGCCAGGGGTCCACCAACGAGGTGAATGACCAATATAAAGAGGGCGATGAAGGGCAGATCCACGAGGGCGACCAGAGTTGCCGATGTAAAAAACTCGCGCAGAGTTTCAAATTCGCGGATTGTGCTGGCCATAGCACCGGTCGATCCGGTCCGCGATTTCATTTTGATGTTCAAAACCTGGTCAAAAACGCGCCGCCCCATAAACAAATCGGCCTTTTGCCCGGCCCGATCAATAAAGCCAGCGCGCAAGAGTTTGAGGGCGAAATCGAAAGCAAGGGCAAGACCAACCCCTGCGGTCAGTGCGATAAGGGATTCCGTCGCCTCATTCGGAAGAACCCTGTCATAGACGACCATGATGAAAACGGATGTGGAAAGGCCCAGGAAATTAGCTACCGCCGCAGCAAGCACCACTTGCGCATAAGACCAGCGGTTTGCCAACATGGCCGACCAAAACCAATGCCCGGATGCGGTCTTGTTTCGGCCCTGCGTTTCCTCGTTGTGGCTGCGCCGAAACAAAAGTGCGTACCCGGTGTAGCGATTTCCTATAACTTTCTCTTCAACCTCTCCGATGCCTTCACCCATCTCAGGGTCGAAAATCAGAAGATGGCCGCTCTTGGTACGCCCGTGAAACACAACTGCTTTTTCGTCCTCCAACAGAAAAATTGCTGGGACTAGTGAGTCATCGAAATCCACAACTCTTCGCGACCCAAACCCAGCCTGCAACCCGGCATGGCGCGCCACCGCAATCGCCTCGCGTTGGGTCAAATGGCCTGTGGTGCCGGATTGCGCTGCGTGAAGTGCCCCGACCGTAAGTGAGCGATCAAGATGCGCGGCGACGTGCAGCAGGCAGGTTTCTAACGGAGAAAGCTCTTGTTTAGGTGTTAAAGGTTTCAACGCGGCCATGAATCTACGCCTGTGTTTGCAATTGAAATACCGAGATAATCCAGGATGTCCCCTGTCAGACTGAGGGCGGCGTAGTTTGTAAGGAAGAAGCTTTGTTCCGCCAAAATCAGCCTTTGCTGCGCGTTCACATAGTCTCGCTGGGCATCCAATATCTCGATCAAGCTGCGTCGGCCGATGGTGAATTGAGCCCGCGTAGCTTCCACGCTTTCGGCGTTAGCCTGGGCAGCTAAACGAGCCGCCTGCAGGCGAACCGCTCCCGCGTCCTGATCTGACCGGATGAACTCTAACTCGCGGCGGATTTCTCGAATTAACGTCTCACGGGCGAATTCGGCCTCTTTTACCTGAGCTTGGGCTGCAGCTATGGCGGCCTTACGTTGACCGGTGCTGTCCAGTTCATAGTTAACGGACAGGTCGACACCGAAATTAGCATCATTGCTGTCATCGCGATCAGCAAAAGCCGCGATCTCTACACCTGGCTGCCGCCGCGCAATGGCTGCGGTCTGCTCGGCCTTTGCGGCGATCAAAGCGGCATTCGCACGTCGTACTTTTGGGCTGTCCAAAACGATTTTCGAATCCGTTCTGGCCAATTTGGGCGCAGCGACTGGAGCGGTAAGTGCCCCCGGTGGGCGTCCGAAGACTTCCTGGTATTGTGCCTCGGCCCTGTCTGTCCGGGCTTCTGCATCGGCAAGCTGCGTTCGCGCGTCTGCCATACGCGAGCGTGCGGTCAAAACGTCGGCATTTGAGCCCACGCCCTGCGTGCTGCGTTCCGTGATCTGGCGCACGATCTCGGCGTGCACCTCAACGTTCTGGGTTGAGATTTCCAGGATCTTGCGCCGATCAAGGACCACAACATACGCTTCGATCGCGGCGAGGGCCAACGCCGCTGCGGTTTGCAGCTGACCGCCTCGGCTTTCGAGGACGCGAGCCTGAGCCGCAGCCAGTTCGCCCGACGCAGCACCTCCGTCAAAGACGAGTTGCGAAACGCGCAGATACGGGGTGAAGTCTGCAATATCGGAATTCACACGCTGTGATCGCGCATTAATGCCCATTGATACGCGAGGAAGGAAAGCACCCTTGGCCGCATTTTCGTCAGCGTCTGCGATTTCCAGTCGTGTCGCGCTTTGCGCGAGGTTTGGGTTAGTTTCGACAGCCGCCCGCACCTTTTGACCAAATTCGCTTTGCGTCAGACGTGGAAGGGGCCGCTGCGCGCCAGCCCCAACAGAACCTGCTGACAGTGAAACCTCTACGCCCGTAAGGTCAGGCGGAGGTGCGCAAGCCGCCATTAAAGGAATACACAGACAGGCAAGATACTTTAGGCCAGAGTTGCAGCAGATCAGAGGCATATTCACACCTCACCGGTCACTAAAAGTTCGTCATTATGCGCGTGTGCCATGGCGGTAAGGAAACGCGAAATGTCTGAATTTTCGGTGTATTGCTTTTGAAGTTTTGGTTTTGCCAGCTGCTCCTGTGCCTGCGACAGCCAAGAAATGTGTGATAGTGATACTTGGTGAGCGTGCAGCAATTGAATTGCACCGACATCAAACAACGCAAGCTTCTCTGTCTGCGAAAGAGCCTTCAGGCGTCGGACATCCAGGACCAGGTACCCCGTCGGCAAGGCGACGTTTTCGTAGCTGGTCATTTTTTCAAAAAGACCCATCTCTTGAATGACTTTACACACGGACCGAATGTCCTTTGCCGAAGCCTCTCGTGCTTGGATAAACCTGAGGACGTTTAAAAGTTCAGCGGTCAACTCACCAGCGTCGGTAAAGAACGGTTCGTCCTCCGGAGTGTCAGTGACCAGGCCAGAAGATTCATCGACCTGAAGTTGTGGCTCACAATCCGTTTTACTCGGCAAACCCGCTTGAAAGGGCGGGCACCGTAACGCGGACGGAATGTAGGTGGCCAACCATCGGCCTTCGTCGGACACAAAAGGGGTTGGCGCGTCCGTGTTAAATGACAAAAGCGCTACAGGTTCAATTTCCCCCTCGGATTCGCGAAACAATACCGGGTACGTGGCCGCGACGAGCAGAATTTCTTTCTCGACAATCGAGCAAGCCTGCTGGGTTTCCGCAAAGTGGTAAGATGAAAAACGCTTCCAGTATTTGCCACTGTGCCGCTCATATGTGACTGGGAACAGGCCGTTCTCTGCCATGTTTGATCCTTTGGTGTATGGAGTGGCTGCCGGTTGAAAAGCCGGCAGTCCGTGTTTTGATCAAGCCGTTGCTCCGGTCGGGTCGGCGATCAGGATATTGTCCGCGCTCAATCCGCTAAGGTCGTCCAACCCCGAAAAATGCGCCATGGTTTCAACGGTGGCTGCAGTCGGGGATGAATAGTCGACCCTGACCAGAACGCTGTCGTCTCCATCTGTCGCGAGTACGTAGATCTCGTCACCGGCTTGAAGTCCCGTCAAACTTTCGACGGCAGTTTCAATTGTGTTGATCGACAGGTCGGCCAGAGCTGTGGTCAAGCCGATGACGCCCGTGTTGGCACCAACTGCGCTGCCTACATTTAATGTCTCAACGTCCGTGCCATCGCCACGCAAAGTAGAGTGATCTAGGCCACTGAACATCAACGCATCTGACACATCCGCTGCCGCGCCGAGTGAAAAGCCGGTGATCGTGTCCACTCCGTTAGCCGCAGGGGCGGCTTCGAACACAACGACGTCGCGACCCGCGTCCGAGACATTGATGGCGTCGTCACCGCCCTGACCACGAACAAAGCTGTCCACATCGCTGGCGACCAAAGTGTCATTTCCATCAGTGCCGACTATGACGGTCGTCGGACCCCCATCCGGGGTGGTAAGCGACAGTTCAACCGGTTTGCTGGGGTCCTGAACGGTCATGGTGAACGTTACCAGAGGTTGGTTCAGATCCGTAAAGCTGGTCGCAACACCTGCAAAGTTGACCACGGAGCCCCCAACTGGGTTGGACAGATACAGACCGAAAGCCCCGTTCCCAATATCGGATCCTGCGTCGAAGGTCACAACTGAAGGATCAAATCCCAACTCGATCGTCATAGCTAGCCCGCTGGAAACGTCGCGGTCAGCGTCTGCGAAGATTTGGTACGTGATAGTTGAACCGCTCCGACCCGCTTCTGCAATGACATATGCGCCCGGTACATGCGCCGTCGTCTCACCGGTTGCCGGTAAAGGATCAGGGCCGCCGGAAACCGTGGCCTGCGCCTGAAAGTTCAGGTCATCACCTGCTGAAATACCTGTGAAATCCGACGCCGGAACTGCAAGCGACCAGGTTCCATCAGCTGCGACAGTAGCGGTGCCGACAGAGTTACTATTGAGTGTTACATTCACCGCTTGGCCAGCGGCGAGGCCAACGGATGTTCCAGATACAACAACGCCAGAACTCTGCGCGTCGCCGAGTGAAATTGAGTTGTTCGCCCCTATAGAATTCAGGTCTAACAGCGGCCGGAAATCCGTAGCGAGTGTTGTGGTCGCCGGACTGGCGCTATTGCCGGCCTGATCACTGACCGTTGCAGAAATGGGGAAATTTGTACTGTCCGCCAATCCGGAAAGATCCGCCGCAGGGACAGTGACCGACCAAGTGCCACCAGTGGCGACACCGGTATATGATTGGCCATCCAGCATGACGGTGACTATTTGCCCTTCTTCCGCCGATGTCGCCCCGGAAATGGACAGATCGTTGCCCTTTTCGGAGACGTCCAAAACAGATCCTACAGCCAATGGGTTGATCGTCACAGTTGGTGCTGTGAAGTCTGTTCCAAACCCATCACTCGCGCTGGCGCTGTTTCCAGCCGTGTCTGAAACCGTCGCATTCACACTGTAAATTTCGTCGTCTTGCAGGGCATTTAAGCCGGCCGCCGGCGAAACCAACGTCCAGGTGCCGCCACTGACCGTAGTGGTATTGCTCAGGTCTACAATGCCATCTGCCCTGACGATTTCCACGGTGATGGTGGTGCCGTCCGGGGCATCCGATGCACCTGAGACCGTCAGATCCGTGCCGCGTTCCGCCAAGTTCATGACCGGGCCGTCGGACAAATTGGTGATGGTGATGGAATGAGGTGAGAAATCAGTGTCAAAACTGCCGCTTGCCTGCAGCGCTGGGTTTCCGGCGGCATCTGTCACGTCTGCAGTCACCGGGATTGTTGCGCCATCGGACAATGCCGTCAAATCTGCCGCGGGTACAGTCGCGCTCCAGACGCCACCAGATACGGTGCCAGTATAATCCTGGCCGTTTAACGATACGGTTACGGTCTGTCCGTCCTCTGCATCAGTTGATCCGGTGATTGTCAGGTCCGTATCACGCTCAGCGGCATTCAGGACGGCACCATCAGAGTATCCATCGATGGTCAAGGTTGGGGCGGTGACATCCTTGGATACGGGTGCATTCGCCTGGTTGGCTGCGAGCCCGTCCGCATTGGATACATTTGCGGTGATGGTGAATGTGCCCCCGTCTGCCAATGCTCCAAGGTCGGCCGCTGGGATGGTCACCGACCAGCTGTTGCTGGACACTGCGCCGATGTAACTCTGGCCGTCCAGCACGACTGTTACTTGCTGGCCGTCTTCTACGTTCCCGGTAATTCCCGAAATTGTTAAATCCGAACCGACTTCTGCCGCGTTCACAGCGGATCCAACTGATAGCGGCGATATGGAAATTGCAGGGCCAGTCAGATCTACCGGAACGGAGGTCATTGCCGGAACCGAAGTGTTTCCTGCTTCATCGCTGACAACGACCCTTATCGACACAGGAGTACCTGAGGGCAGATTTGCGAGATCAGCGGATGGAATAGTGACGCTCCAACTACCGTCAGAGGCGGTTGTCAAATAGGTTTGCCCGCCGAATTCGACCATAACTGTCCGGCCATCAGCTGCTGTTGTCGATCCGCTCAGCTCCATATCGTTCTGAACGTCGACCAATTCGATTTTGTCGACGGGGAGAGGATCCAAGGTAACGGTCGGCGCCGTAAAGTCTGTCTCAATGCTGTCACTGATCTGTGCTGCCGGGTTCCCCGCCATATCTGAAACATCTGCGGTCAACACGATGGTTTCGCCATCCGGCAACGCGGCAAGATCGCTGGCAGGAACAGTGACGGCCCATTGACCGTCGGTCACAGTGCTAGAGTATGTTCCGCCGTTCAGAGTAACCGTCACGGTCTGACCGTTTTCCGCGTTTGTCGTCCCGGAAACGGTCAAATCCGTTGCGCTTTCCGCCGCATTTATGACCGCACCGTCCGACAATCCGGAAATTGTCAGAGTAGGGGGTACTGTATCGATGTTGTAAGATACGGTCTCTACCGAAAGTTCTCGCCCGCCGCTGTCCAAGTGAAGAACCGTGACGTTCTGAACACCTTGTGGCAGACTGGCCGCTTCGACGGCTGTCAGCGAAATGCTCCAACTTCCATCGGGATTGAGTGGCACGGACTTGACCAAAGACCCGATCGTAAGTTCCACTGTTTCGGTTCCATCCGGGACCCTGATATTCGCCTCTGTGCTGCTGAGCGCCGTGGATTGTGCTTGTGCGAGGTTCAAAACCTGAGGCGGTGCAGGCGGCGCGGGTTGAAAATCACCATCGTCTCCACCACCGCCGCCGCCGGCCCCCGCCGCGGCGGCCCCCGCCAGGCCCAATCCGCCCAATGCAGCCCCGACGCCACTGATGCCGCCGCCAGCCGCAGCGGCACCACCTGCTTCGGCAGCCAGACTAAATTGCGCAATTTCACTCACGGTATTTTCGGCGATCATGATCGCGCCACTGTCCAGAACCTGAACGTTTTCCGCAGCGACAATCATTGTACTGCCATCTATCATCTTCAGCAGAACATCCCCGTTTTTCAGGAGCTTCACTGACTGAACGCCGGGAATCGTTTCTGCAAACTGATAGGCATAAAGCTCTTCTATCGTTGCCTGCGCCAAGGCGGGTAGCGCCATGAGAGTCGAGCCAAGTCCCCCGGCGATACCGCGTCCAATCCAGCGTCGCATCTTGCCATCAATCCACCGGCGAATGTGGTCCTTGCGACCATTGTCTGATCCGGGGTCTGCAGTTTTGGCTTTGGGATCATGTTCTTTGGTCATCTTACCCTCACATGTGATGTCTGTGTCCGCCTGGATGGGCCAGGTTTTGTTCATCAGTCTTTCGCGTTTGTGACTCATGCGGTCGGACCAGGAAAAATTGTGTTAAACTCAAACCGAACTCCTCATTTTCACCACAATTCCGCTTTGGTATCGGGCCGGGCATCGGATCATCCTGCAGTCATTGCCAAGTTTGGCGTGGGGTGATGTAGTATGATGCTTCAGTTCGAAAGCGTGGTTGCAACAGGGAGCGCAGCGCTCGATTCAGGTATCCGTGATACGGCTTTAAAAACGCTTAACGGGGCCACGTATCTGTACAGTTTGACCGGCCCCGGAGGCGGTGTTGCGGTCTGGAAGCTTGTTGATGGCGCTGTGCCGCAACTGGTCGATACCGAGTATTTCAGTGGTTCGATCACGTTTCAGGTGGGCAGCATCGGAACACCGGTCTCATTTGGTGGTGGTAATCAGCTCGTTTTGGATATCGACACTGCAAATGGGCTTCTGGGATATGATTTGAACGCGGATGGGACCGTTGGATCCTTGCGGGAAACCGGGACATTGACTGGCGGCGGTGACATTTCAGCCCTGGTGAAACTGTCGACCGGGTCCGGCGATCTGCTGATGATGGCGCATGAAGATACCGGGCGGATTGTCACCTATACCGTGAACGGGGACGGCACGTTGACGTCCTCGGGCGTGATCGTGGCACGATCTGATTCGATGCAGTCATTGAGCGTTGGCGCAGACAACTTTGTTATTGCGGCCGACGGGGCCAGCAACACTGTCTCGACCTACAGGGTTGATGGGGGAACTGCAGCCATAGCAGTGGTAGACAACAGCGAGGTCCTGACGACTTTGGGAATTGCTGCGCCCACGGCGGTCGAAGTGATACAGGCATATGGCAAGTCCTGGGTGGTGGTCGCGGGGGCTGAAAGCAACTCTCTCAGTGTGATGGAATTGGCCGCCGATGGCCGTCTAATCCCAACCGATCATGTCCTGGATTCGCTGCACACACGGTTCGAGTCGGTTCAGGATCTTTCAGTGGTTGAGGTCAATGGGCATGTGTTTGTTGTCGCGGGCGGTGGCGATGATGGAATAACCTTGTTCGCCATGACGCCCGGCGGACAATTGGTGCATTTGGACAGTTTTGCCGATACGCTCCAAAGCGGTTTGCAGAATGTGGAGTCGTTCAGCGTCGCGCAGGTCGGTGATGAGTTGCAGATTCTGGTCGCGTCGCAACAGGATGCGGGGCTGACCCAACTTACGGTGGATGTCGCGGATCTGGGCGTCGTGCGTAGTGGCCTGGAAACCGTTAACGGGACCGTCGGTAACGATATACTCAGCGGCAATATCCTTCCGACGACCCTTATTGGTGGGGCCGGGGATGACATATTGATTGCGGGTTCGGCCGCGACCACAATGACGGGCGGGTCCGGTGCCGACATCTTTGTCATGCAATACGGAGCGGAAACCACCACAATCACGGACTTTCAGGCCGGTATCGACCGGTTGGACACATTCGACTATCCGCTGCTCAGAACGCCCGAACAGTTGACTTTTACCGTGACGGCACAAGGCGCTCGGATTGAATACTTCAATGAGACAATATTCGTGAACTCCGCCTCTGGTGGTCCGCTGACCAGCGCTCAGGTGTTTGGCGCGGGTTTTGGCGGCCCCAATCACATTCCCGTCGATTTCGGCGATTTCGGGGGGCTCGATCCGGGCAGTTCCGATGGGGTTTTGGGGGATGTTTCAATTAACTCAGAAACCGCCAACCCCAGCCTCAGCGACGCAGAAATCAGCTTCACCCCAAATGGCGGAGCTACAATCACTGTACGTGCAGACAGCAATGGACGGTTCGATTTGAATTTACCGTCCGGCACTTTTGAGGGCGAGTTTGACGTCATCAAGACCTATTCCACTGCGAGCAAGGACATCAACGCATTGGACGCGCTGCAGGTTTTGCGAATTTCGGTCGGACTGGACCCGACATGGGGACCGGCCTCGCCGGAGAATTTGATAGCGGCAGATTTCAACCGAGATGGTTCGGTGAATGCGCTCGATGCATTGTCGATTCTGCAAGTAGCAGTCGGACAGCCGACAGCCGTTCCCCCGGGATGGGTTTTCATCGACAGTGACGCGGACCTTTCAGGGATCACGCGCACCGATGTTTCTTATGATACCGGGGCCAATGTAGTGGCTGTGGATGGCTTGATTGCCACCGACATGACCTCGGTCCTGCTGGGCAACCTCGAAGCGCCTTAGTGCGGCCGGGCGGTCACTCTCGGAACGCCCGGTTGAAGTAATCTGCCAACGGTTTCACCAGATAGGACAGGGGCGTACGTTCATCCGTCTTGATCAATGTTTCCACTGGCATGCCGGGCAGCAATTCCTGCCCGTTCAGACGATCGACTTGCCCGTCCTGTGGTACGACCTCGGCGCGATAGAATGTCTGGCCAGTGTTTTCGTCTGTAAATGTATCTGCCGAGACATTGATCACCTGTCCGTCAATTTCAGGCGTTTCACGTTGATTGAACGCGGGAAACCGCAACAAAACCGGCTGGCCAACATGCAACTGGTCTACGTGAATTGCATCGACGCGTGCGGCCACGACCAGGGGCGTATCCTGCGGCACCAGATACATCATCGGTTCCGCAGGTTGGATCACAGACTGCAGGGCAAAAACCTGGCTGCCGTATACCGTTCCTGAAACAGGGGCGCGGATATCCAGTCGTGACAAACGAGTGTCCAGCGACAGGCGGCGCTCGGCCAGTTCTGAAATCTGGGATTGAATATCTCGCAGTGTCGAGATGGCTTCTTCTCGCCGTGTCGCCTCAAGCTCAAGGATTGCAATTTCGGTCGCAGATATCTCACCTCTCAGGCGCGCAGCGGCAGCTTCCAACCGGCCAATATCGCCGGTAAGGCTGGCTTCTTCGCGCTGAAGGGCGGAAACACGGCTTGCCTGAGTGAGGCCGCGCTGAAGCAAGCTTTGTTGATCATCCAGCTCGGCCTGAATCAATTCGACCTGACGCCGCAGTGAAACAAGCTGCGCTTCGGTACCGCCGATTTCGCTTTCGATTTGAACGGTCTGTTTGCTCAGCTGCTCTGTTTGCTGGTTCAGTGTGTTCAAGCGCGCCTCGAACAGGCGTTGCTGACCTGCGATCAGATCAGGGTCAATATTTTCCTGTTGCAGAATCTCGGCCAGCCGGGCGGCCAGAGCTTCGGCATTTGTGCCATCGCGCTCGACTTCCAAACGGGCCCGGCGGGCCAATAGTTCGAACAGCTGGGCTTCGACAATGGTTTTCTCAGACGACAGAAAAGTGTCGTCCAGTCGCAACAGCAATTCGCCACTGTCCACGGCATTGCCATCGCGCACATAGATCTCACCAACAACGCCGCCGTCGGGGTGTTCAATAACCTGACGGTTGCTTTCGACCTCGATAATGCCTTGCGAGATGATAGCCCCGGCCAATCGCGTGTTGACGGCCCAAACACCCAAGCCGCCAACAAGGATGCCAAGGGCTGCAAAACCAACCAGGGCAGGGATCGTAATGCGCCACACCGGCCGCGGGTTATTTGTTTTGTCCTGCATCAGTTGCCTGCCTTGCTGAGGTTGCGCTGGATCGATCCGGCGTTTTGTACGACTGCGCCCAGAACTTCATCCCGTGGACCAGATTTGACAACCTGTCCGCGCTCGACCACCGCAAGATCATCACATTCCGAGATCGCCTGCGGACGGTGCGTCATAATGATTGCGGACTTTCCTGCGGCCTTGAGTTCGCGAACGGCGGCGTTCAGCGCCTCGGTCCCATCGGCATCCAGCGCCGAGTTCGGTTCGTCAAGGATCAGCAACACGGGGTCTCCGTACAGCGCGCGCGACAATGCGATCCGCTGTTTTTGACCACCCGACAGCTGACTGTCATTGCCTTCCAGAATGGTGTCGTAGCCTTTTTCCAGCGTCAGAATCAGCTCATGCGCATTGGCCTTCTTGGCAGCTGCTACAACGGCTTCAGGGTTTGGGTCTTCGGACATGCGTGCGATGTTTTCGGCAACAGTTCCGTTGAACAACGTAACTTCTTGCGGAAGGTACCCGATATGCTGACCCAGATCTGTCGGGTCGTATTGATCCAGCGTTGCACCGCCCAACCGGATCTCGCCCGCAGCAGGATGCCAAATACCCAAAAGCGCCTTGGCCAAGGTGGATTTTCCGGACCCGCTTTTACCGATGACGCCAAGCGCCCGCCCGGGCTCGAGGTTCAACGACACGTTTCGCAGGGTTGGCGTATCCGCGCCGGGTGGGATGACCGTCAGACCTTTGGCTGTTAGCCGCGCCTGGGGCACAGGCAGCTTGGTGCGCTGTGCTTCGGGCGGCGTGGCATCCAGAAACCGGCTCAACGAGGTCCACGCAGTTCGGGCACGTTCAACGACAGCCCATTGCCCAACGACCTGTTCAACGGGAGCCAAAGCGCGGCCCAATAGGATTGATCCCGCGATCATCGCGCCGGGGGTCAGTTCGTTACGAAGAACCAGCAATGCCCCAAGTGCCAGCATTGCAGATTGTAAAAACAGCCGCAGCGATTTGGTCACGGACGAAAAACTGCCGGTCCAGTCACTGGCAGCGATTGTCTGCTGCAGGGCGTTTGAGCGTTGTCGCTGCCATCTACGCGTGATGTCCTGTTGCATGCCTTGCGAGCGGACGACTTCGGCGGCTTGCCGGGCATGTTCCGAAAAGCTGTTGGCTTTTGCGGACGCGGATTGAGCCAGAGCAACTTTGCGACGGGTCAGTATCTGGTTCAACAACGCGATCACAACCAAAAGCGAACCGCCACCAACGGCAAGCCAGCCCAGAAGGGGATGAAATAGAAAGATCGCCGCAATGAAGATCGGCGTCCAGGGGATATCCATCACAGCCAACAGAACCGGAGAGGAACACAGGTTTTGGATGGATTCCAGATCGCGCAATGCGGTTGCTGGCGCTGCCCGGGCGCGTGGGTGCAGCGATCGGCGTAGGGTCGCGTCAAACACGCGTTCGTCCAATTGCGATTGAAAACGCGCGCCAAAACGCGCCACGATCCGACCCCGCGCAAAATCGAGCATGGCCATAAGGCCGTACAATAAAGCGACCAGCAGGAACAGTGCCGCCAAGGTCTCGACCGCTCGGGATCCAAGGACGCGGTCATAGACCTGCAACATGAACAAGGGTCCGGTCAGCATCAGCAAGTTGACAAAAATACTGAACAGAAACGCCAGCGCCAGGAATGTGATCCCCTGGTTGCGCGCTGATTGCATTTCATGTCTTGGCTGGGTGGCCCTGCGGTTCTCAATATTCACGAACGAAGCTTCTCGTTTTTGTTGCTCGGGTTTCGAATGGGCTAGCATTCGCGCGCATCCTAGACTGATGTCTCAACAGTGGAAATGCATGCCGTCGCGGATTGTCCATATGCCGCCGACCGAGTTCGTAATCGACGTATTGAATATAGCGCATTGGCATCAAACTCGCCTGTTGATTGAAACTGTATTCTCTTGATCTTCACGTAGCGCAATCGAGGCAGAGTCCACATGGCAAACATCTCAAGCCCTGCGAACCGCGCGCTTGTCATTGTCGCGTTTGATGACGTCGATGCGGCGATACCGCAATGGTTTCAACAAGCTGGACAACTGAACTGCACCTGATCGGGAAAACGGACAATGTTCTGCGTCACGGGACGCACGACGGTGCCAAATTGGGTGCGCTGAACACAGGGGTGGTACTTCGGTCGAAAATGTGGACAAGGCGATCAGGGCGGGGCGTGAAGGGGCCGAAACTATAGTGCGACATTGGGGAGGGCGGGGCTGGCGTCAGGCTATTTGCGATCCTTTGCCCAAACCTTCGACGGATCGTGGGATGACTTGGGCAAAGTTCACCTGACCGATGATGTAACCGGGCAACTGGATTACAGTTTTGAAGCCGAAGAGTGTGTTCGCCAGCCCGTCAGCGGTTTTCGCCCAATACCTTGATCGCCCCCAGAAGGCGGGCGATTTCCTGCTCCGTGTTGTAGTGACAGAAGGAAATGCGAATGCAATCTGACAGGTCCAACGGCGTAAGAACGTTGCCGGAATAGTGATCGGCCTTTCGCGTATGGGTCCGAATGCCCTGTTGATTCAATACCTCGACTACGTCTTCGGATGCATACCCCTCGACCACGATTGACACCAGTCCTTCGCGTGCCGGGTTATCGGCGCCCGCCAAAATGGTCACGTGGTCCATATCACGCAGTCCTGGCAGATTGCCTGTGCCGTTGATTGCAGTATTGGTCAGGTGTGTTTCATAGGCGTGAATGGCGCGACCTGCAGCCTCGATCCGCTTGCGCGGTTCGGTCTCATCCGAGACTTCGCTACCGAGCCAGTCAAAATATGCCACTACGTCCGAAACAGTTGCGTAAGATCCCGCGTCACGGGTCCCGAACTCCCACCCGGTTGCGGGTGCGTCGATCAACATGTCATGCGGCAAAGCGCTGAGTTTGTCAGAAACCCAGGCGATGCCATATCCGTGACGCGAAAACACTTTATAGGGCGAGATCGCGTAGCCATCGACATTATAGCCATCCAGATCCAGTTGCCCGTGGGCAGCATGCTGAATGCCGTCGACGATGATCAAACAATCCGGTGCCACAAAACGGATCGCCGCGGAAATTGCAGCTACGTCCATACCCATGCCTGTCACGGGGGACGCATGCAGGATCGTTGCCACTGCGACATCTGGCGTCATCAGCGCGGTATAGTCATCGGCCGTAACCAATCCGGTGTCGTTGCCGTGGGGCACATTCACATACTCCAGCCCTGCGATTTCAGCCCAGCGGCAGGCTGCGCTTCGGGTGGCCGGGTGCTCGATGGATGACCCTATCACTTTTGACCCTTTGGGGGCGACCAGGCACGCGGTGCGGATCATGCGAAATAGCAGCTCGGTTCCGCTTTCACCTGCGAAGAACTGCCCGGAAGATGCGTTCATGAACACGGCCAGGTCGTCCTTTGCCTTGTTAATAACGCCTTGGGTTCCCTGACCTGCCGGATTTATGCGCCCGGGATTGTCTGGGATTGCTGCATAAAAAGCTGAGGTTTCAGCGACGGATTTCAATGTCAGTGCTCCGCCCGCATTCTCGAAAAAGATGCGTTCGCCCTGAAACGGGCAAGTGCCGACATGGGCGAACCGGTCGCGGATGGCGTCGATGAGGGCAGGGTTGTCTTGGATCATAGATTTGTCCTGTGCATAGTCAGAGCGCGGTTCACGATCGTGCGGCGGAGCTTGGCCACCGCGATAAGGCTTTGTTCGGAAAACCGTCGACAGAGTCATCGAAAATTCCGCGAACTGAATTGATCAGGCCGTATGCTGCCATCCTGTCAAGCGACAACGCGACATGATTGCGCTGCACCGGCGTTTTTTGTCGCTATCGAACTATTCTTTCATAAAAATATTGCGCGTATTATCGGGAGATCCAGATGAGAATGGCGCCTTCTGTTGGCTCGTGTGTGTGGTGAAGCAGGCGATATGTATCGTGAACGGTTTCATATCCTCGACAAAGGTTTTTGTCAGCTTTAGCATACTTACCGCAGGGTGTTTTTCACGATGATCGGGCACTATCCTGCCGTTGGGTGATACGCTGGTTTTCTAAAAATATATAATATAATCAAAAAGTTGATCAGAGTTTATCTATTTACTAAAAATTTAGTTTGACAGGTGCGCAGAAAATCGCTGATGCTGTCTGCTATCCGGTTTGCGCCGGAAAACCATAACTTTTTGGGAGGAAAGAGATGCGGAGACATCTACTTTCCGCAGTGGCGGCTGTGGCCGTCATTGCGGGGCACGGTCCCGTTTGGGCCGACGAAGCCGCAGCACAACGTTGGATCGACGATGAATTCCAGCCATCGACCTTGTCGAAAGACGAACAGATGTCGGAAATGCAGTGGTTCATCGAAGCTGCACAGCCTTACTCTGGCATGGAAATCAACGTCCTGTCCGAAGGCATCCCGACACACTCTTACGAATCCGAGGTCCTGACCAAGGCGTTCGAGGAAATCACCGGCATCAAGGTCAACCACCAAATCCTTGGTGAAGGCGAAGTGGTTCAGGCGGTTCAGACCCAGTTGCAGACCGGCCGGAACCTGTATGACGGCTATGTCAACGACAGTGACCTGATCGGCACGCATTCGCGTTTGCAGCTGGCCTATCCGCTGACCGACATGATGGGTGGCGACTGGGCCGGTACGACCTCACCGACGCTGGATCTGGATGACTTCATGGGCATTCAGTTCACCACCGGTCCGGACGGCAAGCTGTATCAGCTGCCGGATCAGCAGTTCGCAAACCTCTATTGGTTCCGCAAGGATTGGTTCGATGATGAGGCCAACAAAGCCGCGTTCAAAGAGAAGTATGGCTATGACCTGGGCGTTCCGGTCAACTGGTCAGCTTACGAGGACATCGCAGATTTCTTCACCAACGACGTAAAAGAAGTCGACGGCACCACGATCTACGGTCACATGGATTACGGCAAGCGTGCGCCCGACCTGGGCTGGCGTATGACTGATGCATGGCTGTCGATGGCTGGTGCAGGTGATAAAGGCGAGCCAAACGGTATCCCCGTCGACGAATGGGGCATCCGCATGGAAGCAGGCACCTGTAACCCTGTCGGCGCTTCGGTGTCACGCGGTGGTGCTGCGAACGGTCCGGCTGCGGTCTATGCGATCCGTAAGTGGGATGAATGGCTGCGGAACTATGCACCTCCGGGTGCGGCGTCTTATGACTTCTATCAGTCGCTGCCGGCGCTCAGCCAGGGCAACGTGGCTCAGCAGATCTTCTGGTACACAGCCTTTACCGCCGACATGGTGAAGCCGAAGTCCGAAGGCAACAACACTGTAGATGACGAAGGCACGCCGCTTTGGCGGATGGCACCCAGCCCGCACGGCCCCTATTGGGAAGATGGCCAGAAGGTCGGGTATCAGGACGTGGGTTCCTGGACCTTCCTGAAGTCGACCCCTGCGGATCGTGCTCAGGCGGCTTGGCTCTATGCCCAGTTCGTGACGTCCAAGACTGTCGATGTGAAGAAGTCTCATGTGGGTCTGACCTTCATCCGCGACAGCTCGGTCAACCACGAGTCGTTCACCGAACGCGCACCCAAGCTGGGTGGTCTGGTCGAGTTCTACCGCTCGCCTGACCGTGTGGCATGGTCGCCGACCGGCATCAACGTGCCGGACTATCCGAAGCTGGCCCAGATCTGGTGGCAGCAGATCGGTGACGTGAACTCGGGTGCCTTCACCCCGCAAGAGGCGATGGACCGTCTGGCCGAAGAGATGGACATCACCATGGCCCGCATGCAGGCCGCGGATGAAAGCGCCGGTGTCTACGGTGGCTGTGGTCCCCGCTTGAACGAACCGCAGGATGCGTCGTTCTGGTTGGAAAAAGCAGGCTCGCCCAAAGCCAAGCTTGAGAACGAAAAGCCGCAGGGCCAAACCGTCAACTACGACGAACTGGTTCAACGCTGGCAGTCTCAGTAAGCCATTGAAACCCGGGGATGCCGTTTCAGGCATCCCCACCTCAAGACCAGTGCGACGCACTGAAGAACCGGAACCCACGGACATGATCGAACTACAAGATGCCACCAAACGCGTTGGCAACGTTATCCATATCAAGCCCACGACCCTGACGCTGCAAACCGGCCATTTCAATGTGCTGCTGGGCGCGACGGGATCGGGCAAAACCTCTCTGATCAAGATGATGGCCGGGCTGGACCCGATCGCCTCGGGCAAGGTGCTGATGGACGGGCAGGACGTCACAAGGCTGAACACGCAAAAGCGACAGATCAGCCTCGTGCACCAGTTCTTCGTGAACTATCCGCATATGAGTGTTTTTGACAACATCGCCTCGCCTTTGCGTGTGGCTGGAATGGCGAAATCCGAGATTGAAGGACGCGTGGAAGAGGCCGCCGACTTGCTGCAGCTGCGCCCGATGTTGCATCGCCGACCGCATGAGCTGTCAGGCGGCCAACAACAACGTACCGCGTTGGCCCGAGCCATCGCAAAAGAAAGCCGAGCCGTGTTCCTCGATGAACCGTTGGCCAACCTGGATTACAAGCTGCGCGAAGAACTGCGCGAGCAGCTACCCGACCTGTTTGCCGGTCGTGGGGCGGTGGTGGTTTACGCCACCTCGGAACCCGAAGAGGCGCTGCTTTTGGGTGGATATACCGCCCTTATGGAAGACGGTCGCGTTACGCAATTCGGCCCGACTGCTGATATCTATCGCAACCCTGAGAATATTGCCGCTGCGCGCGTGTTCTCAGACCCGCCGATCAATGTGGCCCGTGTCACCGTGTCAGCTACGCAGGCACAGCTTGCAGGCGGCGGCGGCTGGGCGGTTTCGGATTTGGCGGACGGCGAGTACATGGTTGCAGTACGACCGCACCGAGTGACTCCCACCCGCACCTCGGATGCCGATGTGGAACTGACAGGTCGTGTGATTGTCACAGAGCTATCGGGTTCCGATTCCAGCGCGCATTTCCAGCACGGGGATGATGCTTGGGTCTCTTTGGCGGCTGGCGTGCACCCTTATCGGGTGGGCGAAGATCACCGATTTTATATGAACCCGGCCCATTGCCGGTATTTCGGCCAAGACGGCAAAAGGGTGGCCTGACATGGCACGGATCAAGCTTTCAAACCTCAAACACAGCTACATGCCGACGCCGGCAGGTCCGGAAGACTATGCGCTGAAGGAAATCGACGTGACATGGCGCGATGGTGGGGCATATGCACTGCTGGGACCGTCGGGTTGCGGCAAGTCCACGTTGTTGAACATCATCTCGGGCTTGTTGATGCCGTCCGAGGGCCAGATCCTGTTCGATGATCGCGACGTGACAGCTCTGCCGCCTGACCAGCGTAATATCGCGCAAGTATTCCAGTTCCCGGTGATCTACGACACGATGACAGTAGGCGAGAACCTGGCGTTTCCGCTCAAAAACCGAGGTGTTGATACGGCGACGATCAAACGACGCGTCGATGAGATTGCCGAGATGCTGGATGTCACTGAGTTGCTCAAGACCCGAGCGTCAGGACTCAGCCCAGACAATAAGCAGAAAATTTCGATGGGCAGAGGTCTGGTCCGCGACGACGTGAATGCGGTTATGTTCGACGAGCCGCTGACTGTGATCGATCCCCACCTGAAGTGGAAGCTGCGGTCCAAGCTGAAAGAACTGCATCAGCGCGTGCGGGCCACGATGATCTACGTGACCCACGACCAGACTGAGGCGCTGACCTTTGCAGACGAGGTGGTCGTGATGCAGGAAGGCGAAGTGGTTCAGATCGGCACGCCTGTCGAGCTGTTCGAACGTCCTCAGCACACGTTTGTTGGTCACTTCATCGGCTCACCCGGCATGAACGTGCTGCCCTGTGAAGCCAGGGGCGACCGCGCCGTTTTTGAAGGCCACGAAGTGATGTTGGAAGGTCCGATCCATGGTGATGGCGGTCGAACCGATCTGGGCATCCGCCCCGAATATGTGGGGTTCGGTGACACCGGTATCCCGGCACATGTAACCAAGGTCTCGGATATTGGCCGTCACTACGTGGTCAGCGCCATGGTTGGTAATACGGCCCTGAAAGCAGTAACTGAACACAGTGTTCCGGAACCGGGATCACAAGTCTTCCTGCAATTCAAACCTGAACAATCGCGCATCTACCGCGACGGCTGGATCGCAAGCGAGGAGCGGACACAATGAGAACGGAAAACCAAAGGGCATGGTTCTTTGTCTTGCCGGTTCTGGCACTGGTCGCCTTCAATGCGCTGGTGCCGATGATGACGGTGGTCAACTATTCAGTGCAGGAGACCTTCGGCAACAACCAGTTCTTCTGGGAGGGACTGGGCTGGTTCGAACAAATCCTGCGGTCCGACCGGTTCCAAGCCGCACTTGGACGGCAGTTCCTGTTCACTTTCCTGATCCTGCTGATTGAGGTGCCCCTGGGCATCATTGTGGCCCTGTCGATGCCGCGCAAAGGGTTCTGGGTTCCAGTTTGTCTGGTTCTCATGGCTCTGCCGATGCTGATCCCGTGGAATGTAGTCGGGTCGATGTGGAATATCTTTACCCTGCCCAAGATCGGCTTGCTGGGCTATTTCCTAAATGACGTTTTAGGCATCAACTATGACATGACCCAGCAACCGCTGTCGGCATGGATCACAGTCGTCATCATGGATGTCTGGCACTGGACTTCATTGGTCGTACTACTCTGCTATGCAGGCCTCGTATCGATCCCGGACGCCTATTACCAGGCCGCCAAAATTGACGGCGCCAGCCCGTGGTCGGTATTCCGCTATATCCAGCTGCCCAAGATGAAAACAGTCCTGACAATCGCGGTACTGCTGCGGTTCATGGACAGTTTCAACATCTATACCGAGCCCTTCGTTCTGACCGGCGGCGGCCCCGGCAATTCAACCACCTTGCTGTCGATCGACCTTGTGAAGATCGCGCTGGGACAATTTGACCTTGGCCCTGCAGCCGCGATGAGCCTAATCTACTTCGCCATCACGCTGCTGGTGTCTTGGGTTTTCTACACTCTGATGACAAAGGATGACGCGCAATGAAGAAGCGGTCCCTTATCCCGATCCTCTATATCGCGTTCCTCATGCTGCCGATCTATTGGCTGGTGGCGATGTCCTTCAAGACGACAAACGAGATCCTGTCGGGCTTTTCCCTATTCCCACAGACTTTTACACTGGAAAACTACGTCACGATCTTCACGGACCCGACGTGGTATTGGGGCTACATCAATTCGATAGCTTACGTGACGATCAACACAGTGCTGTCGGTGTGTGTTGCCTTGCCAGCCGCTTATGCGTTCTCGCGTTATCGGTTCCTTGGCGACAAGCAGTTATTCTTCTGGCTGCTGACCAACCGTATGGCGCCGGCTGCGGTGTTCGCGCTGCCCTTCTTCCAGCTATATTCGTCCATCGGTCTGTTCGACACATATCTGGCCGTGGCACTTGCCCATACACTGTTCAACGTGCCGTTGGCTGTTTGGATTCTGGAAGGTTTCATGCGCGGCATTCCCAAAGAACTGGATGAGACAGCCTATGTGGATGGCTATTCGTTCCCACGTTTCTTCGTGACGATTTTCCTGCCGAACATCAAAGCGGGTGTTGGTGTCGCGGCCTTCTTCTGCTTCATGTTTTCGTGGGTCGAGATGCTGTTGGCCAAGACCCTGACTGCGGTAGAGGCTAAACCCATCGCGGCCGTGATGACGCGTACTGCCTCCAGCGCCGGGTACGAGCTGGGTCTGCTGGCCGCTGCCGGAACCCTGACCATCATCCCCGGAGCCATCGTCATTTGGTTTGTCCGCAACTACATCGCGCGCGGTTTTGCGATGGGTCGTGTATGAGGTTCGATATGCGTAAACTTCTTCTCATCCTCCCCTTCCTACCCACGACGGCCTTGGCTCAGGCTCAGACCGGATGGGGCAACGTTGGCCAGCAAGAGGAAAAGGGATTTTCCTGGACCGACCCTTTGTGGCCCGATTTTTGGATGGCCTGGACGCCTGCGACACTTGCAGTTTTCGTTGGGATATTCTCAGCCATCGCGCTTATTGGCGTTCTAGAAGGCTTCAAATATCGCGACGGGATCGAGCGGCGCGGCGTATTGGGTCTGACCACCACGCTCGGCGATCGTCTCTTCATCACGCTTCTCGGGGCTGCCTACATCTTTCTGGCCTGGCTCGGATTGGTTGGGCAACCGGTTTGGACGCCGCTGTTTTTGTCCATCGGTTGGGGCATCTTCGTCTTCTGGAAAGTTTAGGCTTTGCGAAACAGTGAAAGGATGCTTGTCTGTCAGGCATACTAAAAAATGGCGACACCGAGACTGATGCGAAAGAAAAAAACTACAAACTTGCTGACCGAAGTGGAACTTGAGTTCATGAATGAACTCTGGGCGCTGGGTCAGGGCTCAGTCCGAGATGTTCTTGATCGTTTGGCGCCAGATCGAAATCTGGCCTACACATCCGGCGCAACAATTTTGCGCATTCTCGATGAAAAGGGATTTGTAGAAAGCGAAAAGAACGGCAAATCGTTGATTTATAGGCCACTTCTGGAAAAAGACAGGTATCAGTCGCGTTCGCTGCAAAATCTCTCCCGAACGTTATTCGACGACACCCCCGCAACTTTGGTTGCAAGGTTGGTCGACGATGCGGGGCTGACAGAAGATGATCTGGAGGAAATTCGAGCACTGGTAGAGAGGAGACTGCAAAATGACGGCGGTTAAACCGGTTCTCGACGCTTTTCTCGAGTTAAATGTTGTACTTGGATTGTCGGCACTTATCTGGCTGGCGGTGCGCGTCGTGTTCGCGCGATCGTCTATGCGATATGGGTTTGTTGCACAACTTCGATCGCTCAAAGCACTTTGTATTTGTGTTGTGCTGAGCCCGGTGCTGGCAATGGGTGTCTCGGCCTTTATCGGTTTTCTGTGGCCTGGACGCGCAGTCGCACTGGGGGATCTGGCCGTGGCTGCCTACTTGCGTGGTGATATTGCCATGCCGGCTGCGCAGTTCGAAACCCTGCTGAACACGCGCGAACGTTGGCTTGATCACGTTCTTTCTGGTTCGTCTGTCCTTGTAACATGCATTTTGATTGCATTCGCTCTGGTGTCGACTTTCTTGACAATTCGTGTGCTTCGCGATGCATGGGCAATTCGCAAAACCGTGAGATCCAGCTTTCTTTGGCGGCGGTCGTCGAAGGTAGACATTCGTTTGTCGGACCGGATAACCGTACCCTTCGCTGTGCGCGGCCTACGTCGCCGCCACGTCGTCTTACCCAGCCATTTGCTAAATACACCGCGTGAATTGCGGTTCGCTCTGGCACACGAATTTCAACACATCCGTGCCATGGATGTGGAGTGGGAGCTGGGCTTTGAGCTGATGCGCCCGCTACTGTTCTGGAACCCGGCATATCTGGTGATTAAGCACCAGTTTGACCGACTGCGCGAGTTGGCCTGTGACCAATCCGTTGTCTCGCGTAAGGGGATAGACGCCAAAGACTATACGGCCTGTTTGCTGGATTACTGTTCGCGATCTCTTACAATGAACTGCCCACGCATTCTTCATGTGGCCTTGGTGAACGGGACAAAAGCAAAGCATGTGTTGCGTTTGCGTGTGATTGCCTTGACCGAAGCGTCGACGGCAAGTCCTCCTCTGCCTGCCGTATTTCTTGGGATGACCCTAGCATTGGCAACCATTCTTGCCATCAGCTCGGCGTCAGTACGCCAAACTCAGGATTGGAGCCACGATCGCTTGATGCTGTCGACAGTTGTTAATCTGGAACGGCTTGAGGCTCGCACTCAGGGGAATTGATATGCGGTGATGCTCTTCGGCCAGGGTTGGAGAGACGGATTGCCGTTTCATGCGCACGATGTTCAGCGCCGGGAAATTTTGGCCCGAGGCTGGGGCATGTTGAGTTCCTGATTTTGCGTTAAAACGGGGCAGGGGTGCCCGTTTTAACGCAACCAGGCAGAGCTATGTCGTTTCACCAACGTACAACCGCTTGCGCAACCGGCATGGTGTTGCCTTGCGGGCCCGAACCCAGTGCGAGTTGCACGCTTCCCAAAGAATGGATCGGAAATAAAACGAGAGTCTGACGCAAATACTCAGACTCTTGATTGATCCCCTATAGGTTGTGTATTTTTTGCCACAGCGTGGCAGTCTAAAGCGGACAACCCTGCAGTCAGATTGACTGCAGAGATCAATAAAATTGAAGTGGATCAATAATTTATGGTTTGAGGCTTTGAGTTTTTTATGAGCGCTGTTTTGCCCTCTTTAGGTGTACATCTTTTAGCGGATTTCTTCGATTCAACTGCACTTTATGATCCTGCCCCAGCTGAAGAAGCTCTGACACGCGCGGCTATTGCAGCCAAAGCGCATGTCCTTGACGTCGAAACTCATGATTTCGGACAACGTGCAGGGTTTACCGGGGTGGCTTTGTTGGCTGAGTCCCATATCTCGATCCACACTTGGCCCGAGCATGGTTATGCCGCCATTGATATCTTCATGTGCGGCGACGCCGAGCCGCAGCGCAGCCTGGATGTACTGAAATCCTATTTCCGCCCGCAGCGCATTGAGGTGCAATCCATCAAACGGGGCCTGATCGGACAAAACGTGCCGCGGCTGGCTATCGCCGGCAGTTGAAGGGCGAATGAGAGAGCTGCGCAGATGCCCGGTCACGATATCTCTAATCCTGTGCGCGATTTGCGTCTACGTGCTGTTCGGTCCGGTGCGTTATTCGGGGCCTGTGCAAAGCTTGCCCGACCATCTGTTGTTCGTGATCCGGCATGGCGATCTGAGCCATCTGACACTCAACTGTGTGATGATTTTCATCGGCGGTTGTCTGACCGAACCTCGCTTGGGCAGTACCGGGACCTCAGGCCTTGTGATCCTGAGCGTCGTTGCCGGCACAGTGGCAGAGTTCGTTCTGGTCGGGCCGGGGTTCGTAGGGTTATCAAGCGTTTCCTATGCCCTTGTTGCCTTTGGTCTTGTTGCCGCGGGACCGCCAAGCCAACGTGTTTGGGCGCTTGCGCTGATATGCATTCTGCTCGTCGCCGAGTTTTTGTACCTGCGGTCTCAGATCGCGGTTTTCACCCACATTACATCCGCGTTGGTCGGGGGAGGTCTTGCCTTGTTTAATGCGTTGTTCGGCTCGAAGGGGCCGACCCTCACGCCTATGGAATGGCGACATGTATCGCCTGCCATTCAGATCATCGCCCAGACCGATGAAGATGACGCGGCCGAGGCTGAAGACAAATTTGTTAACGAGGGCACCCAAAACATGTTTGTCCTGCAAGATCGGGGCAACGTGTTGGGTTTGATCGGCTACAGTATTGACGAAGATGTACCTGATGTTGCGTGGCTGTCCTGGACCTACCTGGATCAGGCCCAAACCGGCAAAGGGTTTGGCGGGCAGATGTTGAACGACATGCTGGGTAAGCTTGCGCAGCTACAGATCCGTAAGATTTTCATCGAAACCAGTGACTACGAAGAGTTCGGCAAGAAAATCTATGCCGCCGCGCATAAGCTGTATGAAGAATTCGGGGCTGCGGTCGAGTTGACCGTTCCTGGGTATCACAGCCCGCGAGAGGCGAAAATCATCTATGGATTGGATAATCCGGATGCGCCCGAACTACCGCCCGCCCATCCTGCCTCAACCATAGGTCTGTCTGTCGTGGACCTGCAAAAGGCCGCGGAAACCGACGATGTAGCGGGACTACGCTGGAGCGAATCCGGTACCAGGTTGAGCGGCCTGGATCAGCAGCTTTCGCTGGCTCGCACGCAGAAATATCGCATGGCCGTTCTGACTATCCCCTCTGATCTGTCCGACGCACATGCAGCCGAATTACAGGGGCAGGGGATGAAGAAATGCGGCGCGCTCAAAGAGTTCTACGGCAAGGACCTGCACCAGGATTGGTGGTCCTATGACCTTGATGAAACCTGAAAACACAGTCTTAACTCGATAGGAGAAATTATGTTTGGAAATCTGAAAACAATCGTCATTTTGGGCGTTGTGGGCTTCATAGGATATTCGGTGTTCCTGGCCCCGAAGTCCGAACAGACCGCCGATCTTGGGCAGGTTCTGGACCGGACCGAATTTGCGATCAACGAGTATCAGGAATATCTGACAGCTAACAGCATCGCCGAAGCCTCGGACGATCAAGTGGAAGAGTTCACGGAGTATCTCACCCAGATCATGAACTCGGAACCGCGCTTTTATGACGAGCCGCTGGGTCTTGAAATTCTATCCGACGCCAAGTTCTCGGGTTATGCAGACGCTAATGCAAACGGCGCACGAGACTCGGATGAAGGTGAGATTTTACCATCGAGATTGACGAGGCCAACAGACGCCTGATCGCCACTGACACTACTGGTGAGTCCGCTGGCTTGCGTTTCTCGGGCGCCGGCTTCCTGGCCGGTGCGCTGATTGGCAACCTGCTCAGCCGACAGCGTTCGGCCGGTATCAGCGCCTCAAGCTTCAACAACCGGAACGTGACGCCGCGCGCCAGCTATTCAGCTCCGCGCAGCGCTCGCGCTGGTGGTCTGCGCGCCGGTAAATAAGGCACCGCGTCCGCAACATACTCCACTCAGGCCCGGCGCTAATCGCGTCGGGCTTTCCAGTTATTCGGAATTCAATATGACCGACACTCTGACACCGCGTTACACAGAGCTGCCACGCCGGCAGGCGATGGTTCTGCTTGGCGCGATCCTTGTTGTTGCCCTGTGCGGCATTGTCTACGAACTGATCATTGGAACGGTGTCCAGCTACCTGCTGGGCAACTCGGTCTATCAGTTTTCACTGACCATCGGGTTTTTCATGTTTGCTATGGGGGTCGGGTCATATGTCTCACGCTTTTTCCACGGCAACCTGATCCAAACGTTTATCTGGGTTGAACTGATTCTGGCCTTGGTCGGCGGCCTGTGCAGCGTGTCATTGTTCATGCTCTTTCCCTATGCGCCGTGGTTCTACACGGTGGGAATGTTTACCTTTATCTCGACCATCGGGTTTCTCGTCGGTTTGGAAATTCCGCTTTTGATGCGGGTCTTGTCCGAAAGCAGTACCGCGCGGGAATCCATCGCCGACGTGCTATCACTTGACTATATCGGAGCACTTTTCGGATCTGTTTTGTTTCCAATCCTGTTGCTTCCATCGCTTGGACTGATTTCATCCTCATTCGCCATTGGCCTGACCAATGCCATGGTCGCTTTGCTGAGCGTCCTTTGCCTACGCGACCAGCTGGATTCACCCAAACGGATGCTGGTCAGCGCAATCGCGACCATCGTTTTGCTGTTCGCGCTGACTTTGCTGGCCGGGCGCATCACTGCGTTTGCGCAGGACCATCTGTATTTTGACCGTATCGTCTGGCGTAAGCAGTCGCAGTATCAGTCACTGGTCGTCACCAACACCTGGCAGAAAAATGACGTGCGCCTTTACATCGACGGCCACCTGCAGTTCGCCGAAGCGGATGAGTATCGCTATCACGAGGCGCTGGTCCATCCAGTTCTGTCATGGGGGGAAAACGCCCCCAAGTCCGTATTGGTTCTGGGCGGAGGCGACGGGCTGGCCGTGCGAGAGATCCTGAAACACCCCAGCGTATCGCGCATCGACCTTGTTGATCTCGATCCGGCGATGACCGACCTGGGGCGCAATCTGGCCCCCATCGCGCGCCTGAACGAAAACAGCATGGAGGCCTCGATTCTGAACGTCTACAACACCGATGCATTCAACTATGTCAAATCCACCGATCAAACCTATGATCGGATCATTATAGATTTTCCCGACCCCCATAACGAAGCGCTGTCAAAGCTCTATTCGATCGAGTTCTATGCCATGGTGAACAGCATTTTGAGCGACGATGGTGCTTTGGTCACTCAAAGCAGCTCTCCCTTCTTTTCACCGCATACCTATTGGACGATTTCCGAGACCCTTTCCGAGATTTTCCCGCAGGTGGTGAACTATCAGGTTTCGATCCCGTCATTCGGAGTTTGGGGTTACAACCTTGTGGCCAATGATCCGACGGCGACACTGGGCGAGGTTCCAGAGAGTGCGCGCTTTCTGACATCCGGTGTCTTTGAGGCCGCCCAAGTGTTTTCCGATGACCTTCTTCCCAAGCGAGAACTGGCGATTAATTCCATCTTTGACCCAGGAATCTATCACGAATACTCGCGTGACGTTTCTGGCTATTGAGCTAGGTTTGCGACCGATCGATTTCCGTCTAGCTGTATGGTTCGCCGTGGCTGAAACAGGCGGCGAGCATGCCTGATCTATTCTGGTTGAGCGACGTACAGTTGGCACGCCTTGCGCCCTTTTTTCCAAAGCCTCATGGGAAGCCCCGTGTTGACGACAGGCATGTGTTGAGTGGTATTATTTCATTAACCGCAACGGGTTAAATTGACGAGATGCGCCCAAAGACTTTGGTCCGCGCAAGATCCTCTTTAACCGTTGGAAGCTGTGGAGCGATTAAGGCATCTTTGCCTAGATGCTGGTCGGCCCGGCAGCGAATGGCGACACGCTACGAAAGATGCCAAAAGCCTTTCTCTTCGCAATCGCTTTTGCTGCACTCGTTATTTACGGGTTAGATATCCTGAAACTAACAGTTGCGTGAGATTTCGCGTCTGGGTCTAAGAAAACTTTGCTCTCCTAGCTGTCTCAATTCAATACTGAAACACGTGGCTTTTTGGCGGAGAGTTTATTGCGATTTAGTGTAGGCATTGCTGTGTCAATTCTGGTGGCTGTGTCTATCGGAGTGTCGACGTTTATTGTTCATTCCCTGTGGTGGACAACAGCGCGCGACAATAGCCGCATGCTTGCAGCAGAAATAAACGGCCAGATCGCAAACACTGTCCGTATCGAGGTGGGCGTGACACTCAGGTCGGCCGAAGCCGCCTGGGCGGCCGTTCGTACGATCTTTGTTCAGAACGTCATCGCGACGCGACAGGCCGACAAGCGGGAGTTTGTTTTTCTGTCACAATTGCAGGCACAGCCGAATATCTCATGGATGTTCTTCGGTTGGCCTGACGGGAATTTTTTCGCGTCACATCGCCTGGGTGACGGTGGGCTTGAGATGATTGAAATCGATGAGGGAATCCGCGACCGAATGCTGCGGAAAGACCGCTACATCTTCATTCCCGGTGACATACAGTTCGAAGAGCGGACCTTTACCGAAACATCTTATGATCCGCGCGAACATGCCTGGTTTAAAAACTTCATGGGCCTCAATTCCTCTGGGTGGATCGAAGCGCGCGACCTTCCGGATAGTGACAGAACCGTTTACGCCTTTGCCGGTCCGATAGACGTCAATAGAGCGCGACAAGGCGTTCTGGCAGTTGCGATCGAAACGGATCGTTTGTCACGGTTTCTTGCCACGCTTGCGCCCGGCGAATTTGGCGCGGCGTTTATCTTGAACGCCGATGGAAAGGTTATCGCGGTCCCCGATGCCGAAGCGGATGAGGTCACTCCGGCGCGCATGGGCGAGGGCAAGCTTTATGAAGTCGCCATGATCTCGGGCGAAAGGCTGTTGGCTGACCCACAAGCAAATGCCTCTGGTACATTGACGAAACGTGTCGTCATTGACGGCGTGCCTTATGCGGTGGCGCTGACGCCCCTGGGGTTTTACGGCTGGCGCGTTGCCACAGTCATACCAGAAGCGGCCTTTCTTTCGGGCATCGACGAGACGCTGATCAATCTGATTTACGTTTTGATCATTGTGGTGGTTGTTGCAACCGGATTAGCGATCTGGCTGATCCGCAAAGTCGTGGCAAATCCGTTGGCCCGCATCGCCGAAGACCTTGGTAAGATTGAGCGCTTTGACGTCGAACAAATTGAGCGCAGACCGTCCAAACTGTCTGAGCTTGCCAATCTTTCTGCGGCCACTGCTAGCATGGCAGCAGGTTTGTCGGCATTCCGAAAATACGTACCTACGGATCTTGTGCGCATGCTGCTTGCTGAAGGTATCAAGATACAGCCAGGCGGAGAGATGAAGCAGATCTCTGTTTTGTTCTGCGATGTCACGGGCTTCACTGGGCTGTCCGAAAAACTTGGCCCCAAGATTGCCCAACTGATGGAGCCCTTCTTCAGCGCAGCCTCGACGGCTATCGCTCACAATGGTGGGACGATCGACAAATTCATGGGAGATGCTGTGATGGCGTTTTGGGGGGCGCCGCGCAAGGATGTAAACCACGCTGAAAACGCATGCCACGCAGCATTGGACCTTGTCGCTGCAGTGGAAGCGTCCGGAATTCAAGATGATGCCGGCAATCCGTTACGTGTCAGGATTGGACTGAACAGTGGCGAGGCTTTGGTCGGAAATATCGGATCAGAGCAGCGGTTGAACTACACCGCGATTGGCGATGTCGTGAACGTTGCCAGCCGGTTGGAAGGAGCCAACAAAGATTATGGCACGCTGATCCTCATTGGGCCAGAAACGAGACAAAGGGCAGCCGACACAATCGTGGTGCGCGAGCTGGACACGCTAACCGTATTTGGGCGCGTTGAAGAGCTTGTGGTCTACGAACTGATAGCGATGGCAGATGGGCGTGGCAGATCATTTGCCTGGATAGAGACTTATGAACAAGGCCTTGCGCACTACCGGGCAGGGCGGTTTGAAGAGGCTCTTGCCGCATTTGAGGTTGCAGACCGAAAACGAAATGGAGATCCCGCCTCAGTCGCAATGATGGCCCGTGCCCAAAGCCTGTTAGACAAGCCTCCACCAGAAGACTGGCGCGCAATTACCAGTACCAAAAAATAGTAGTAGCCACATCCGCCTAAATTACGTTCAGGCCCCTTTTTGATTTTCGTTTTGTGGTGTGGTTCACGGCGCGCAAATGACCGGTGAATATGTTTGATCTTTTCTGGCAGGCCGACGCCCTGATTAGCACCACCCGAGTGGTCCAGTTTGAACGTGAGTGAAGGATTGGCCTTGGGTTCCATCGGAACGATGAACTCCGCGCCGTTGTCCGACCTGATGTAGGCCGGAGTGTGGCGCAAGATGAACAGGTCCATCAATGCACCAATGACTTCTGTCGAGTTCAGCTTCCGTATCGCCAGGAACGCTTCCCCGTCATCGGTCCGATGAAGAACGAAGTCATGCGACCAGACATGATTACGATGTTCGGGTCGGAGTCGAACACACGACCCGTCCACTGTGCGGTAGGGCATTGCGAAGCAAAGTCCTGAGAAGATTCAGCCGGAGACGTCCCATCTTTGTCTCATTGGTACTTTGAGGCCCTTACGTTGCCACAGGCGCTCGGCACGCTTGTCGTTGATCTGCTAGCCCGCGTCACTCAGAAGGGTTGCGATATGGCTATACCAGTATTGACCAGAATGGCGCATCAGCTCGATCGTGTAGGTAGCCAGCCGGTCTTCGCCAGCACGTCCAACTGGCAACCGCCTCTGCGCGGGCCGATGCTGACCCAAAACAGGGCAGACCCGCCGCTTGGACACCCGCATCTTGTTACGAATGTGATCAATGCAAGCCCGGAGACGTGAAGGACTCAGTAGTTTCCCTGTGCTGCTTCAGACCGGATCAGCCTGCCCAACGTGAGATGTGACACGGCACAATGCAGCCGATCATTCTCCTGCTGAAGCCGCTTTAGCTCCTTAAGTTGGTCGGTTGCCATACCGTCATACTGCTTACACCAGCGATAGAAGGTCTGTTTGTAGTCCGCACTTATCGGGTGGTGTCTACGCGCGGCATCCCTTGGCCGCAAAACGCCTCACCCTTCCATAGTTTGGTGACAATCACTTCCGGTTTGTATCGTTTGACTATCAGATTTGACCCTCGGGTACCTAACTATAGGGGCGGAACAATTTAGTGGTGGAGGATCAACATCATTTAATCGCATAATCAATCTTATGTTAATTTACTTTTCTTGTAGTTGTCTCCTTATTACAAAACCGACGCCAGAAACCATCATGGTTGACCCACACGAATTCATCTACCATCCTATTTGCGTATAGCTTGTTTTATTGTGCGAACCTGCACGTTTGTTTTGGCAAGGTCGATGAAATGACCGATAGTTCACAAAAGACCTACGTGCATGACACTCATCGTCTGCGCGACCCCGCGCACACCCTGAGCATTGTGCAACCATTTCTTCGGGAAATGGGTATAACTCGGATCGCGAATCTGACCGGTCTGGATCGGATTGGTTTGCCTACCGTCATGGTTGCTCGTCCCAATTCCCGATCTGTTGCGGTGTCACTTGGTAAGGGACTGTCGTTGCAGGCAGCGCAAGCTTCAGGCGTTATGGAAGCGATCGAATCCTGGCATGCCGAACGTGTGCGACTTCCGCAACGGCTTGCCAGACTTACCGATTTGGCTGATGAAGCGACCGTAGTGGATGTGGAGCGATTGCCTAAGGTCACCGGCGCGCAATTTGATCCCAATAGCAACATGCTGTGGGTCGAAGGCCGGGATTTGAAAAGCCAACGGGCCTGCTGGGTTCCGCTTGAGATGGTGGACACTGACTACACCACGGCTCCACTCGCTGGACAACGCGCCTTTCCCAGAACAACAAACGGTTTGGCTTCGGGCAACAATGTCGCCGAAGCGAGTTGTCATGCGATTTGCGAATTGATTGAGCGGGATGCAACGACGCTGTGGTCTCATCAAACCACGACCGTGCGTATTGATCTCGGCACTGTCGACGACCCAAGATGTCAGGCGGCCATTGAAAAAGTCACCGGCGCAAATCTGGAGATCGGGGTGTGGAACACCACGTCGGATATCGGAATTGCCAGTTTTCGCTGCGTGATCTGTGAGGCCAGCGGGCAGCCTGGTCACATCGGCATCGGCGATGGATGCCACCCGGATCGAGCAATCGCGTTGCTGCGCGCGGTGACAGAAGCTGCTCAGACCCGGCTGACCTATATCTCGGGCGCGCGCGATGATCTGGATCCGGCAGAATTCACTGACCAGGCGCAAACGGATCGGTGTAGATATGTGCGGGATCTGATCGATCGTGCCACTCCGACAGAGAATTTTCAGGACTGCCCGACGCATTCAACCAAGACATTCGAGGATGACCTGGCTTTGCTGTTGAACAGGTTAGAGGCCGTCGGGATTTCTCAGGTTGTGATCGTGGACTTGTCTCGGCCTGAATATGATCTATCGGTTGTTCGGGCGGTCATACCGGGCTTGGAGGCGCCACATGACGACGCGGATTATGTACCAGGACTAAGAGCGCTGCAGATCAGGCAGGAAACCGCATGACCGTCGTTGTATTTGTGGGCCCTACCCTGCCAGCGCACGAAGTCACCGCACGGTTGAATGCTGCGATCCTACCCCCTGTTCAGCAGGGTGATGTTTATCGCGCAGCCAAGGATCAACCGCACGCCATTGGAATCATAGATGGGTTTTTTGAAGGTGTGCCGTCAGTCTGGCATAAGGAAATCTTGTGGGCGATGGAACAAGGGATCCCGGTATTTGGCAGCGCCAGCATGGGCGCCCTGCGAGCAGCGGAACTTGCCGATTTTGGAATGATCGGTGTTGGCGGGATCTTTAAGGACTACCTCAGCGGCGTTTTGCACGATGACGATGAGGTCGCGGTTCTGCACAGCCCGGCAGAACTGGGGTTTCAACCGCTCAGTACACCGATGGTATCGATCCGGGCCACAGTCAAACAGGCGCAGGCTCAGGGGATTTTACCTTCTGAAAGCGTCGCGACTATCCTAGAGCATGCGAAATCCAGACACTATCGGCGCCGCATTTGGCAGAACATCGGCAAAGAGTTAAGCGACTTGCCCGGAATAGAGGCCTTTTTAGATTGGCTACCCGACGGCCAAATTGATGCCAAGGCAGATGACGCCCGCGCGATGCTGGCCCTTATGGCGGATTGCCTGTCGCGGGGCACCCTACCCCCAATTCCCGTAACGCGGACCGAACCAACATTGGTGTGGAAACAGTTGCGCAACCGCATCGACGCCAACGAAGCAAAGAACCACGCGGTGATCGACGAGTTGAGGTTAGACCCGGAACTGTACGCCGAATTGCGCAACCGCGCAGTGCTGAGCGTGATGGCACAGGAAGAGGCCGCCGAGCAGGATCGGCAACCTGATCGTGACGCCCTGATCCGGCAGATGACGGACCACAGGGCCATGGCTGGATTGTCTCATAAAACGCATTTGATGGAATGGCTGACCGCCAATGATCTGAACCTTGCGGAATACGAGGACATACTGGCGGATGCCGCTCGGATCGATGCGGCGGTCGCCGCGCGTTTGACGCAGTTGGAAGGGCCATTGCTGGCCGAACTGAAACGAAACGGAAAGTACACCGATCTACGGGAACGGGCGGTCGCCAAGGAAAAAGCTAAGATTGTGAATGGGCACCCCTCGGGCGCAGATCGTCTGCGTATGGTCGTGTGGTATTTTGAAACGCGCCTTGACCAGGACGTGCCGGATAACCTGGACAGCTACGCAACCTCGCTTGGCCTATCCGGGCGCGCGGAACTTGGTGAGTTGATCGAAGCAGAGTATTTGTTTTGCCACAGGAGTGCCTGTGCGGATGTCCCAAAAAGCAAGGCGACCTCCGCCCGACACGAGGGGTCGATTGATGAACACACATGAGACTGTAAGCGACGAAGAACCCGGCACACGGTTCCTGCTGTATCCGCAATCACCTTTTCTGGAACCGGGCGCGCAACCGGAGCTTGTCGAAATTTCGGCTCCGCAGGGCAGCATCGGACCGGGCCCATCCGGCCCACGCATGTACACTGTAAACCCTGTCGGCAAAACCACACCTTACGGCGCCATTGTTCCCGGGCCAAATGGACCGGGTATGTATCTGCCTCCTTGGGACGGATACATCCAACCGCCCGCGATGCCTGATGAGTTAGGGAACTTCTTTCATATTGCCCCGTCGGACCCCTCATTTGAGGCGGCGCATTTGTTCGGGTCAGCTCACTTTACAATGGATGTTTGGCAAGGGTATTTTGACCGGCCGATCCCATGGCATTTCTCACGCGATTTCAACCGGCTGGAGCTGTCCCTGCTACCCAGTCTGGACAACGCACATATTGGTTGGGGCTTTCTGGAAACGGGCGGCACACACGAACATGGAGACGAGTACCGCCCATATAGCCTGAACTTTGACGTTGTCTCCCATGAAATTGGACATGCCATTATCTATAGCGTCATTGGTATGCCGTCAGACGGAGATGCGTCGGGCGAATATTACGGATTTCACGAGTCCGCTGCCGATATGGTCGCCCTTCTTGCGTCGCTGCATTTTGGTTCTGTTGTTGACGCGTTGTTGAAAAACACGCGGGGCAACCTGTACACATTCAATCGCCTGAACCGGTTTGCCGAACTGGGGGAAAACGCTCAGATCCGAATTGCCGCCAACACACGGTCCATGTCAGAGTTTGCGGCCGGATGGACTAGCGAACACGATCTGTCCGAACCATTGACCGGAGCGATGTTCGACATTTTCGTAGATATTTATCACGAACGCCTGCTGCTGCATGGGCTGATCTCACCTGAAGAAGAACACCTGTCCGATCAACTGGAAGACTCTCCGGATTACAGCGAGGTTATGCAGGGTGTGTTCGATGCCCGTTATGCCGAAAACCCGGAAGGTTTCCGGATCGCTTTGCTTGAAGCGCGCGATTTTTTGGGAACCTATCTGGCCGACACATGGGAGCGGCTGGATGCCGATATGCTCAGCTATTTCGGTGTTGAAAAGGCCCTGCTGGCGGTCGATCAGGAAATCACTGGCGGTGCGTTTCGCAACATCATCGAAGGCAACTTCCGCATGCGTGATATTGGTCTGACATCTGCCGGTCCACGTCTTCCCGACCCCGAGGAAGACAGCCACTCGGCCTCGGTTCGTACGCAGGTGCCAGTGTAACTTGTAAAATCCTTTATTTTTAAGCGGTTTTATGGCATGCAATCGGAAGAAGATTATTGGAACGCATTTGCTCGAATATTATTCGAGTTTATTTTGAGGGGGAGATGAGGGTTCTGGCTTCGTCGATCCCATAATTGGGAGAGAGAGATATGCCTGAATCCTTGCTCAGTTTTTCAGAAGTGTTGATATATGGCCGTGAGCTCGAAGATTTAGAATACAAACGTATCCCGTCCAAAGGAAAGGGCGCCAACAAGCATCTCGACGATCAATTTGGGGTGGAAAAAGGGGAGAAAGGTCCTCGGTTCGCCAAGATTTATGGCTTTGCCTTTGAGGGCACCTATTACGATATGCCGGAGCCGGTGATTTTTCTGGTTCATGGTAAAGGTGAGCTGGTCGCTGATCCCAATAAGCCTGCAGACGACGCATCCCGAGCGCCGCAAGACCCGAGTATTGGCGGCGTCGCAGCGGCCGACTATCAGGTCGCCGATGGCATCCGCGTCTGGCGGTACGACAAATCTGACCAGACCATGCGTATGGACGTGATGACCGGCCAGTTCGAACAAGTCCTGTTGGACATCTATTTCGGCTTTGATAGCCCAGCTATTAGCGGTGCCAAAGTCAGCGGCGCGAAAGTAAGTGGGGCCAAGGTCAGCGGTGCCAAAGTCAGTGGCGCGAAGGTGAGCGGCGCCAAGGTCAGCGGCGCAAAGGTACGCGGCGGCGACTAAATCCAGTTTTTGAAAGTAAGCTCAGGGGCACCGGAACGCGGTGCCCCTTTGCATTTTAGAACCCCGCCTTTTTCAGACCTTCCACAAAGTGCTGCGTGTCTTCCTCTAGCCGATCCGGTTGAACGGTTGTCCACCGGGCCAGCGAAAAGTTCGGATGCGCCTCGCGATGTTTTTCCCGGATCAGACGGGCCATGTCCGTTTGACCAAGCTGAGCATAACTGGCGGCCAGCATACGCTGCCCTTCAGTCGGATTATTCATCTTGTTGACCGTCTCAATTACATCCTCATAGCGTCTAAGGTTGTAATACGCTCCGCCCAAGTGCCAAAGGTATTGATCCGGGAAATAGGGATTTAGACGCATTGCCTGCTGAAGATGCGTTATGGCCGTTTCGTTATCGCCCGAATGGGCCAGAGCATCGGCAAAGTCAGAATGCATATCTGCGTCATTTGGGTTTAACGCCAGCGCCCTCTGATAGGATTGGATGGCTGCGTCATGCTCTTTGCGGTACAGGTGCACATAGCCCAATTCGCCGAAACCACGCGCGTCGGTCGGGTCCAGCTCAATCGCGCGCTGCGCCAACATCAGCGCCTTTTCCAGGGATTGTGATGGCTCTTCGGCCCAGGAATAACGCCAGTCGATATTTAGAGTTCGCGACAGCGCTGCTGCAGCACGGGCATATCCTTCGTCCCGTTCAAGGGCTGATTGATAGAAATTCTGTGCCTTGCGGTTGTCGTTTCGGGTATATTTGAAGATGTGGTGCTGACCTTGAAGGACCGAACCATAGGCCTCAAGATCGTTTGGAATCGCCTGAATCATGCGCTGTTTTTCATGCGACTCGATCATCACCGCAGTGGCCGCCACAATGCATTCCGTGACCTCATCAAGAATGTCGAAAATATCGTCAATCTTGCGATCGAACCGTTCGCCCCAGATCGTGCGCTCGGTGTTGGCATCAATCAACTCGGCGGAAATCCTGATCCGACTGGCTGAGCGACGTACACTGCCGCGCGCGACATAACGGACATTCAGTTTTTGCGCGGCCTCTTTCGGAGGCATCGATTGTGTCCTGAAGAAAAACGACGAGTTTCGGGCAATGATAAAAAGGTTCCGGAACTTGGACAGATTCATGATGATGTCGTCCGTCAGACCTTCGGCGATCCAGCTGTCGGACTCATCGCCGCCAGAGCTACTGAAGGGCAGAACGGCCACCGACGGCGTATCCGGCCGTTCGAATATGTCCCCTTTCAAATCCGGGCGCATCGTGCCAGCCATTGTTGCGCCGGCCACTTCGCTGCGGACGCAGTAGGTCGAGACAGGATTCATGATGTTCTTGAGCTGTTTTGGCCCCAGAAACTCGTACCCATATCGCAGGCGATTGCAGACCTGATCATACACGGCAGAGCTGACATAGACCCGCTCAGGCTCGGCTATCTCTTGCAACCGGGCCGCGATATTGACGTTGTCGCCGTGAATGCCACGTTCGTCTATCAGTATCTCACCAAGGTGAATCCCGGCCCGGAACTTGATTCGCTGATCCTGCGCGCGGGTTTTGTTCTGATCGCTTGCGATTTGATGCAATTCGACCCCGAATTCTACTGCGCTGGTGGCAGTTTCGAACAGGGCCAAAATCCCGTCCCCACGTACCTCAACCACTCGGCCGTTGTACTTTGCGCACGATGCCTCAAGCAAAGAAATCAATGCTTTCAATTCATTATAGGTATCCAGCTCATTCTCGCTCATGAGCCGGGAGTATCCTACGACATCAGCGAACAATACAGCGCCAAGCCGTTGAGTAATTGGAATGTCAGAAATTGTCGTACTCACAAGTGTTACTCTTTTTTCGGATTCGTAGCGGACCCGTAACCAACATATATCAAAAAACGTTTTTGACGACCGAAGCAGTTTTGATCGGAACTGATCACACCTCTGCGATCCGAGGTGGCCATGACCAGTCGGCGCAATCATTCGGCCCCAAAGTCACGATCGTATTCGCATCCAGTTCCTGTGCCAAAACGTTTCGGCGAACCATCCACTCGGATTTCAGAATGCCCACAACAACCATATCTTGAAACTCACCTTCAGCGAACCACGCTTGACGCATTGTCCCTTCAATCTGGAATCCTATCTTCGCAACAAGATCACGGCTGTGATGATTGTCCTCACGATAATAAGACGTTATGCGGTTCAGCCCCAACTGTCGAAATGCCAGATCCAGCACCAAAGCAGATGCCCGGAGCCCGACGCCGGATCTGCGCATTGCCTTGTTGACGAAAACTGCAACCACTGCATCGCGATTGATGTTCGAGATAGACTCGAGTCCGGCCAGCCCAACGGCCTCACCTGAGGAGGACTCGACGATAAACCAACATTTGCGGCTGGCATCGGAAGACGTAAATGAATCTCTCCAAAATTCTTCGGCATGCGATGTATTGAGGGGCACGCGCGTTGTACGATCGAAACGCGCAAGGTCTTCAACGTCCTGAAACCAACTCAGAACGGAATCCAGATCTGCCCTTTCCATCGGACGCAACCTGAACGTGTTTTGTGAATTGTTGCTCACGATAAATAGTACCTTTGAAAGAAATCAGTAAAATCTGCTCGGACACTAGCACAAAAAATTCAAAATTACGAAATGAGATTACAGTATCTCTGTCCTCTGTTTAATTCACCACAAGAATTGAGTTTTTGGTGCAGGGGGTCGATAAGTGTGCTGTCCGGTCAAATACAACGGAATTTCCCATCCGCACCCCTGTTGGCTAATGATGGCCGCGGACGCTCTGAGCAAAGGGAACACTATCAATGAAATTACTGCGGTTCGGTCCCAAGGGCGCGGAAAAGCCCGGTCTTCTGGATGCCAAAGGCGCAATTCGTGATTTGTCGGGTGTGATTGATGATCTCACAGGCGAGTTGCTTGGCGATGAAACCCTAGACCGATTGCGCAGGTTGGATACCGCAAGCCTGCCTCTAGTGGATGGTCAACCGCGGATTGGCGCTTGCGTCGGTCAGGTCGGCAAGTTCGTCTGCATAGGTCTGAACTACGCCGATCATGCGGCCGAAAGTGGGATGGAGCTGCCGCAGGAACCGGTAATCTTTTTTAAGGCAACTTCGGCCATTATTGGCCCCAACGACGCGGTCGAAATCCCTCGTGGCTCGGTCAAAACCGATTGGGAGGTGGAACTGGGTGTGGTGATCGGGAAAGAGGCCAAATACCTCTCGGAAGCCGAAGCCTTGAACCATGTCGCCGGTTATTGCGTCATCAACGACATATCAGAACGCGATTTCCAACTGCACCGTTCGGGCCAGTGGGTCAAAGGCAAATCCGCCGACACGTTCGGTCCTATAGGTCCATGGCTTGTGACACGGGATGAGGTACCCAATCCGCTGGACCTGCAGATGTATCTTGAGGTGAACGGGCAACGGTTTCAGAATGGATCGACCCGAACGATGCATTTCGGCGTGGCGACAGCAATCTCTCATCTGTCGCAGTTCATGTCGCTACAGCCGGGAGATGTGATTTCGACAGGCACCCCTCCGGGTGTGGGCATGGGCCAAAATCCGCCGACCTATTTAAAACCCGGCGACAGGATGGAGTTGGGCATCAAAGGCTTGGGTGTGCAACGGCAGAACGTTGTGCAGGGCTGAGCCTCCTGTTTGTGCAATTGTCACAATTTCCCGCAACAGAAAGAGGGCTAAAAAGTCACTCGGGCCAGGGCAGTGAATAAGTTTTGACGTTGGTGAAAAATTTCATCGCCTCGATCACGCCTTCCTTGACGCCGTTGCCGCTGTCCTTGATGCCGCCAAAAGGAGACATTTCGATCCGGTAGCCGGGCTGTTCCCAGATGTTGCAGGTGCCAACGTTCAAACCGTTGATGTAGGTAATCGCCCGGTTCAGATCATTTGTACAGACACCCGCAGATAAACCAAATGCGGTGCCGTTTGAGATCTGCATGACTTGCGCATCATCATCTGGAACACGAACGATCGGCACGATTGGACCAAATGTTTCTTCCATCACCAACTCGCTGCCGTGGGGCACCTTGTCGACGACGATCGGCGGCAACAGTGCACCGTCGCGGCCGGGGTGATAGAGGATTTCTGCGCCCTCTTGCGCAGCCTTCAGCACGCGGTTTTCGAACAACTCGGCGGCTTGTGCGTGGATAACGCAACCCAATTGCGTTTCTGAGTCCTGAGGGTCACCAAACCGGATCGCTTTTGCCTTTTCCAGAACAAGTGGCACAAATCTATCTGCCACGCTTTCCTGAACCAGAATGCGTTTGATCGCGGTACAGCGTTGCCCCGAATTCCCTGTGGCCCCGGCCACAGCTATACTGGCGGCCTTGTCCAGATCGGCGTCATTCAGATCATTCAGCACGATCAGAGGATCGTTGCCGCCCAACTCCAGTGCCTGCCGTTTGTAACCCGCCTTGGACGCGATCAACTTGCCTACCGGCACACCGCCCGTGAAGGTGACTATGTCAATGTGTTCATTGGTGATCATCTCATCGCCGATATCTTTTGGCCAGCCAGTCACGACCTGAAACATTTCGGGCGGCAGCCCTGCCTCGTACAGTATGTCCGCCAGCGTCAGGGCCGTCAGTGGGGTCAGCTCGGTCGGTTTGCAGACCATGCTGTTATTGGTGGCAATGGACGGTGCAATCTTGTGGCTGACCATGTTCAGAGGGTGATTGAACGGTGTAATTGCGCTGATGGTTCTGACCGGCTCGCGTTTGGTGAAAATCTTGCGCGCCTTGCCGTTGTGGGTCAGATCGCACGAGAAAACCTCACCATCGTCCATCAGGGCCTCGGAGGCAGCGAACTGAAAAACGTCCTGCGCGCGCCTGGTTTCATAGATCGAGTGCTGATGGCAGATGCCAAGCTCAAACGTCAGCCATTTTGCGAGGTTTTCGCGATTTTCACCAATCAACGCGCCGGTGCGCCGCAAAATCTCGCTGCGTTCGTAACGCGTCAATTTGGGCGTGTAATTTGCGGCGATCTCAAAAGCTTTGCGTACATGTTCAGAAGTGCCGGCAGGGACGGTACCGACAACCTCACTCGTGTAGGGGTAGTGGACCGGGATTTTAGCATCGGTAAAGACAATCTCGCCGCCAATACGCATGCCTTCGTTGCGGATACCGGATGTGTTCATGATAATGTCCATGATAAGGGGGCCAACGCTATGCTGGCAAAAAGCGGTGCTTCAAAATTGCGCAATGGCAGGCGCAGCGAAGTGTCGATCACGCAATTGAAGATGAAGGGAACGCCCCGCTCGGTCAATCCACTGTGGCAGTCCAGAGCTGGAATGCACCTCGGTATCCAAGTCTCACCAACGGTCTTAGTTGCCACTTTCGTGCGACCACGATCTGCGGAAGTTATGCGGCGAAACATTGTACCGGCCTCGGAAATGAACTGAAAGCCTGTCCGTGCTGGAAAACCCGGATGCAAAGGCAATCTCGGATACGCTGAGGTCGGTTTCATTCAAAAGGGCGAAGGCACGATCTAGCCTGAGGTTGTTGTAATACTGGCCGGGCGACATCTTTGTGTGCTGCTGGAACAGCCGTTCCATATGGCGTCTGGACAGAGACGCCTGATCCGCTACCGCCTCAAGACTGAGCGGCGATTCAATGTTGTCCCGCATTATTTGGACAGCTTCGACCAGCTTGGCGTTGCGCGTCCCCAAAAGGGCCGAGACTGGCGAAACTTGATTGCTGCCACTTTCTCCGACGCGTCGGTGCAAGCACATCTCGGACACGTTGATGGCCAGGGCGTTGCCGAACAATTCCTCGATCACTTCCAGCATCATATCGGTGCTGGCGTGCCCTCCCCCGCAAGTGCGCAGCTTGCCGTCAATCTCGTACAGACTCTGGGTTGGCGTCATTGTCGGAAAATACTCGCAAAACCCGGGGCGGTTTTCCCAATGAACGGTGAACTTCTTGTCGCCGATCAAGCCGGCCTTGGCCAAGGCAAAAGCCCCGGTGCAGATACCACCGAAATCGCATCCATGTGCCTTTTGCCGGCGAATCCAATTCAGAATCCGGGTGTCAAACGAGGCCATCGGCTCAGTGCCGGAACACACGAAGGTATAGGCCCCCTGCTCTAGATCATGCATGGGTTGGTCGGCTTGAATGCAGATTCCGTTCGAACACGTGACCGGCGCGCCATCTGCAGACAAGACGTACCATTCGAACAATTGCTTTCGGGCCAGTTGGTTTGAAATACGCAAGGGTTCAATCGCTGCGCTAAACGCCAACATTGTGGTATTAGGCAGCAACAGGAAATGAAAGGCCTTAGGCGGCCCATCATAGGGAACGTCGACGGAAATCGCCCCCTTGGGCAGGAAACGTTGGCTGTCCACTACACCCCTCCTTCGCGTTCGAATACCGCAACGTTGCTGGCCTGTTGGAACGTTCGAGCAACTTAAAGTTATCAATAGATGTAAGACCCTTGGAAATCGAACGCTCATTTTGTATTTTGGATACAACTTACACCGACCGAGACCACTCTTATGCCCAGAACCCGCGCGATCGCACGTCAAAGTCTTCCAGAAGTCATCACAAATGATCTGCGGGAACGTATCCTAAGCGGAGAGATGGCCGAAGGTGAAACCATCCGTCAGGAGGCCCTTGCCGAGGACTACGATGTTTCGCGCATGCCGATCCGCGAAGCATTAAAACGGCTGGATGCCGAAGGCCTTGTGCAATTGACAAACAACCGTGGTGCATCGGTGACTTCGCATTCGCTTTCCGAAATTGGCGAGATTTTTGACCTTCGCGTTCTTTTGGAAGTTGACCTGTTTAGACGGGCCATTCCGCAGATGACGGAAGCTGATTTCGCCAGATGCGAGAAGCTGCTCGACGACATGGAAAGGTCTTACGAAGCTTACAATGTCGGGCGGTGGGGCAGCCTGAATTATGAATACCACAAAGCCCTATATGCGGCTGCTGATCGTGGGCTGACCAATGAGATTCTTCAACGGGTCAATCTGCAATCGGACCGCTATGTCCGTATGCATCTAAGCGTCATGGAACAACGCGAGCCCGCCAAGCAAGATCACCGACAGCTTTTGTCGCTGGCACGCAAACGTCAGGTTGATGCCGCAGGTGAACTGCTGACCAAGCATATTCAACGGACCAAGGATCAGTTGTTGGCGATGGTTATCAAGACACGGAAAGGTGACACCGGCTGAACGTCCGCATTCTTACCCCAGTGGATGCAGGCACGCGACTTTGTGGTCTGCCCCGCTCAGTTCTGGCGGCGCGGCGCGACATTCTTCGGTTGCAAGCCAGCACCTTTGTGCAAAGGCACAGCCTTTGGGGATGTTCATCGGGGACGGAAGCTCGCCTTCCAGTTTGATCCGATCCTTGCGCGCGTCGGGATCTGCGCGAGGTGTTGTCGACAAAAGAGCCTTGGAATAGGGATGCCTAGGGGCAGCAAACAGCTTTTCTTTCGGTGCCTTCTCAACCGCGCGGCCTAAATACATAACGATCACGTCGTCGGCAAAATGCTTCACCACCGACAAATCATGCGAAATGAACAGATAGGCAAGGTTCAGACGTTCCTGCAATTCGACCAGCAGGTTCAGAATTTGCGATTGGATCGAGACGTCCAGCGCTGAAACCGGCTCATCCAGCACCAGCACCTTGGGGTTCAGCATCAGGGCGCGGGCGATTGCTATCCGCTGCCGCTGCCCGCCCGAAAACATGTGTGGGTAGCGGTCGTAATGTTCGGGGCGCAAACCCACGAGGTCGATCATTTCACGCGCGCGCGCCTCGCGGTCGGTTGCGGACATCTCGCGGCGGTTAATTATCAATGGCTCTTGCAGGATTTGACCGATCCGTTGGCGTGGGTTGAGCGAGCCGTAAGGATCCTGAAACACAATCTGCACAGTTTCACGCATCTGGGCCCATTTCGATGGAGATATTTCAACGCCATCGATGGTCAGACTTCCCGAGGTCGGTTCTTCGATCATCGTCACCACCCTTGCGAGGGTGGACTTCCCACAACCGGACTCTCCTACGATCGCCAACGTTTTGCCCGGCCGCAGTTCGAAGTCCACTCCAGACAAGGCTTTTACCGTTGCGGCCTTCGACAATAACCCGCCTTTTACGGTGTAGAACCTGGCCAAATCACTGGCCTGAACGATGGGGGCGGTCATGCCAGCTCTCCGGTTGTTATCTTTTCAACGTAATGGCAACGCGCCTTGCCGAATTCCGCACTGTGCGGGGTTGGGGGCAACGATCGGCACAGATCATCTGCATATTGGCATCTGGGGCTGAACAGACATCCTTTTGGCCGGTCAAACTGCCCTGGAACGACGCCGGGAATAGTAGGTAGCATCTTCGACGTCGCCCGCTCCGGAAGCGCGTTAAGCAACGCAGTTGTGTAGGGGTGACGCGGGGTGCGGAACAGGTCTTTGACTGCCTGCTCCTCGACCTTTTGGCCAGCATATTGGACTTGAACCCGCTCGGCGGTCTCGGCGACAACACCCATATCATGAGTGATAAGGACCAAACCCATGCCCTGTTCGTCCCGAAGGCGAACCAACAGATCAAGGATTTGCGCCTGAATTGTCACGTCCAGCGCCGTCGTCGGCTCGTCCGCAATCAACAGCTTGGGTTTGCAGGCGATGGCCATCGCAATCATCACCCTCTGGTTCATGCCGCCGGACATCTGATGCGGAAACGTGTTCAGTCGGCTTTCGGGTGCGGGGATTCCGACCTGATCAAACAGTTCAATAGCGCGTTGGTGGCGGTCCTTTCGGTTCAGGCCCAGGTGGATGCGCAAGGCCTCCTTGATCTGGAAACCAACCGTAAAGCAAGGATTCAGCGATGACATCGGTTCCTGAAAAATCATGGCAATGTCTTTGCCGATGATCTTGCGACGGTCACGGGCCGAGATTTTGGTCAGATCAATGCCTTCAAAGCTTAGTTGGTCGGCCGTAATTGTGGCCGTCCAGGGTAGCAGACCCATCAATGCCAGCATCGACACCGATTTGCCCGAGCCACTTTCGCCGACGATGGCCATCAACTCGCCCTTGTCGACGGACAGATCAACGCCATCCACGGCGCGGAACTGACCCGAGGCGGTTGCGAATTCGACAGTGAGGTTTCGGATATCCAACAGGCTCATGTCGTCAGCTCCGCTTTAGCTTAGGGTCCAGCGCATCGCGCAGACCGTCGCCCATCAGGTTGATGGCCAGCACCGTGACCAGGATGGCCAGACCGGGGAACGTCACTACCCACCACGCGCGCAGAATAAACTCACGCGCTTCGGCCAGCATGGTGCCCCATTCTGGCGTGGGCGGCTGCGCTCCCATGCCCAGAAAGCCAAGGGCTGCGGCATCCAGAATGGCGGTCGAAAACGACAGCGCCGCCTGAACGATAATCGGAGCCAGACAATTCGGCAGCACAGTCTTGAACATCAGTCGGGCCTTGCTGGCACCGGCAACGCGAGCCGAGGTCACGTAATCCTTTTGCCGCTCTGCCAACACAGATGCCCGGGTCAAACGCACGTAATGCGGTTGAAACACAATGGCGATGGCGATCATCGCGTTGGTCAACGAGGGACCAAGGATGGCGACCAGAACCAGCGCAAGCAGTAGCGAGGGGAAGGACAGGATGATATCCATCACCCGCATGATCATCGTATCGACCCATTTGGGCGCGAAACCCGACAGCAGGCCGACAATCACTCCGCCCGTCACGGCCACACACACCACCACGATGCCGACAAAGAAGGAATAACGCGATCCCATGATCAGCCGCGAAAGCATATCCCGGCCCAGCGGATCGGTGCCCAATGGGAAGGCCCAACTGCCGCCCTCTTGCCACGCAGGAGGTTGCAGTATGTGATTGCGGAACTGTTCAGTCGGGTCGTAGGGGGCCAACAAAGGCGCAAAGGCCGCACAGAAAACAAAGGCGGCAAAGACCCAAAGGCCCATCACCGCACCGCGGTTTTCGCTGAAATAGAACCAGAACTCTCGCAGGGCGCTGGGGCGGTCTTCGGTTTTTGGTGGGGTCGCGGACAATTCAGCCATCACCGCCTCCGGATTTTTGGGTTGATGACGCCGTAAAGGACATCGACCAGCAGGTTCACCAGCATGACGATCACGGCGATCATCAGCAGGCCACCCTGCACAACCGGGTAGTCGCGGCGGAAGATGCTGTCGACCATCCACTTGCCGATACCGGGCCAGCTAAAGATTGTCTCGGTCAGGATCGCCCCGGCCAGCAATGTGCCGACTGACAGGCCGATCACTGTAATCACCGGGATCAGCGCATTGCGCAGCGCATGCAGCCCATTGATCCGTGCGGGGGTGAGCCCCTTTGCGCGGGCCGTGCGGATGTAATCCTCACCCAACACTTCCAACATGGCCGAACGGGTCTGGCGCGCAATTACGGCCAAAGGGATCGTGCCCAAAACGATGGTCGGCAGTATTAGATGGCGTACAGCCGATCCAAACGCCCCCTCCTGCCCGGACAGCAGGCTGTCGATCAACATGAAGCCTGTGACACTTGGAAAGTAGTATAGCAGGTCGATCCGGCCTGAGACAGGCGTCCAACCAAGGTTGCCGGAAAACACGATGATCAACAACAGCGCCCACCAGAAGATCGGCATGGAATACCCGATCAGCGCGGACGACATCAGCGCCCGGTCGAAGAATTTGCCCCGATTCACAGCAGCAATAACGCCCGCGGGAAGACCCAAAGCTACTGCAAAGATCATGGCGCAGATCGACAGTTCCAGCGTGGCCGGAAACAGGGCAAAGAATTCGTCCCAAACCGGCTTCTTGGTGACAAAGCTCTCGCCCAAATCACCATGCAACACGCCAACCAGATAGTCCCAGTATTGCTGCAGAACAGGTTTGTCGAAGCCCAGCTTCTCAACCATCTCCTGATAGCGTTCTTCGGACATTCCGCGTTCACCGGCCATGACGATGATCGGATCGCCTGGAAGCACCCGAATGAACATGAACGAGATCAGTGTTACGCCCAGAAATGTCGGAATGAACATGCCGAGGCGGGTAAGAAAATAGCCAAACATCAGCGGCCTATGATTGTTAGTTCTTTGGGAAAGCTGGTCAGCGACCGGCAACCGTCGTTGGTCACCAATACGTCATCTTCGATCCGAACGCCGAAATTGTCCAGATCATAGAGGCCCGGCTCGTTTGTCCAAACCATGCCCGCGCGCATGATCTGGCCGTTGCCACGCATGATGTAGGGCGCTTCGTGCACATCGCGGCCCAGCCCATGACCGGTCTTGGTGCGGATACGATCTGCATAGGGCGAGGCCTCGAGCACGCTGGACACCGCGTCGTCGATATCGTGGGCAGTGACGCCAGGCCGGCAAGCTTCGAACCCGACCAGGTTGGCCCGCAGAACGGTGTCGTAGACCGCCCTGCCCTCATCCGAGGCTTCGGCGACAAAAAAGGTGCGTGTGATGTCGGCGGCAAACCCATGTTTGCGTGCGCCGAAATCGAACAGCAGCGCGTCGCCTGCTTTGATCTGATAATCCGCGCGTGCTTTACCATGCGGTTGAGCCGAGTTTCCTCCGGCCGTCACGATGGGCGAAAATGCCAGCGACGCAGCCCCTTCTGCGAACAGCGCCTGGATCAATGCTTGTTCAACTTGTACTTCTGTTTGGCCAACGCGAACATCCGCAATGACCCGCTCCAGCGCTCGCTCCGAGATATCGATCGCCGCTTGCAGCGCTGCAATGTCATCGTCTGTCTTGATGATGCGCAGACCGGATATCTCTCGTTCCGCGTCCACGATTCGCAGCTCGGGCAATGCACGGGTAAAGGCCTTAGAGACAAAGACGCGCATCACCTGCCCCTCGACCGCGAGAGATCGCAGCGGCATATGTTTAGCCAGTGCCGCGAAGGCATCGTCATAGCCCGTCTGATCGCGCCAGTCGAAGACAGCGCCGTCAAACCCGACCAGCGCCCAAGAGCCCAGTTCTAGGTTCGGCACAATCGCTGCCGGTACGCCTTCGGCCGGGATCACGACCACAAAGGGTCGCTCGTTGCTCATGAAGGGTTTTACCAAAGCGCGGGTAAAATTCGGACCGGGCACCAGTGCCACGGCATCTACTGACATGTCCTTTGCCAGTTGTTGGTACTCGGACAAATCCGGCATTCGCGCCGACCTCCCAATAAAGAAAACCGGAGCCGCCAATTGGGCGGCTCCGGTCGTTGAGTGGTGGTTTATTCGACGCTCACACCGTAGAAGATGTGTCCGCCCAGCGGGTGCACTTTATAGCCCTGAACCTTATTGCTCATCGGCATGTAAACGACCGAGTGCGCAATGGTTGCCCACGGGGCCTGCTCTTTGAAGATGACCTGGGCATCTTCATACAGCTTGGTGCGTTCCGCCTGATCAGTAGACTGTTTGGCCTTCAGGATCAGATCTTCGAACGGCTCATGGCACCATTGTGCCCGGTTCGACGCTTCACGACCGTCACAGCCCAGCAGAACCGCCAGGAAGTTGTCTGGGTCGCCATTGTCACCGGTCCAACCCAGAAGAACGGCACCATCACGGTCCAGATCTTTCGAACGCGACAGGTACTCACCCCATTCGTAAGACACGATCTCGACGTCCACGCCAACCTTCGCGAAATCCGCCTGGATCAGTTCAGCCATACGGCGCGCATTCGGGTTGTACGGACGCTGTACCGGCATTGCCCATACCTTCATCGACAGGTCGGAAACACCTTCGGCTTCCAGCATTGCCTTGGCCGCTTCTGGATCATAGGCATCGTCGGTGATCGCGTCGTTATAGCCCCACATGGTCGGCGGGATCGGGTTCTTTGCAACCTGGCCCGAGCCCTGGAACACCACGTCGATGATCGCGTTCTTGTCGATTGCCATGTTCAACGCCTTGCGGACGTTCGGGTTGTCGAAGGGCGCCATTGTGGTGTTATAGGCCAGGTAGCCAACGTTGAGGCCTTCCTGCTCCAACATGTTGATGTCGGCATCATCCTGCATCGCCTGAATGTCCGCCGGGTTCGGATACGGCATGATGTGACATTCGCCCGCCTTCAGCTTCTGATAGCGCACGGATGCGTCCGGAGTGATCGCAAAGATCAGATTTTCAACATCCGCCGGATCCTTCCAGTAGTCGGCATTCTGGGCATAGCGGATCACGGCGTCTTTCTGATACGCCAAGAACGAGAACGGGCCGGTACCAATGGGTGCGGTGTTTAGCTTTTCAGGTGTTCCAGCTTCCATCATCGCATCTGCATATTCTGCAGACAGGATCGAAGCGAAATCCATCGCCATATTGGCAACAAACGGCGCCTCAGGCTTGGTCAGAGTAAATTTGACGGTGTAGTCGTCGACCTTTTCAATGGACTCGACCAGATCGGGCATACCCATACCCTTGAAGTATTCCCACGTACCGCCTGACACCTGATTATAGGGATGGCTGTCATCCTTTTGGCGCATGAACGAGAAGATCACGTCATCCGCGTTGAAATCGCGGGTCGGCGTGAACTCGTCATTCGAATGGAACTTCACACCCTGACGCAGCTTGAATGTGTACTCCAGGCCATCATCACTGGCTTCGACGCTTTCGGCCAGACCGGGGATAACGTTGGTTGTGCCGGTTTCGAATTCCAGCAGGCGGTTGTAGATCGGGTGCGATGAGGCATCAAATGTGGTTCCGGCTGTAAACAGTGCGGGATCGAACCCCTCGGGTGAGCCTTCTGAACAATAAACCAGCGTGTTGGCCTGCGCGGCTGCGCTGGACAGGGCAATAGCCGCTGTTGCAGCCAAAAATTTGAGTTTCATGATTGTCTCCCAGAAAATTTTCAATCGGCTTTCGCGTTGCTTTTGTTGACCAAGCAATTTCTGACGACTCTCATCGCCGCGAAATCTGTGCTCAATGTATCCAAAATACAAAATCCATTGTCAACTCACTTTGAGAGTTGAAGGAATGTGTGAACCAATGCACCTCGCAAAGCCGAGAGACTACACATCTCGGTTTCATTGATGATTGCAAAGATTGACGAGTGATTACGGCGTCAAGGTCGGCGCAACACCAACCGGGGGTTGATCTTGAATATATGCACCCACACGGTTCAAAACTTGAGTTCTAGGACATCCCGGGCGGGTCGCAGCACCAAGGTTACGCAGGTTGCCGGGCCCCTCAAAAGGAACAAAGCACAAGGGCCACTTGTCTCGCTTGAATTGCTCGGCAGCCAGGGCCGACACAATTGTACAATCATCAGAATGACAAATGTGTCGGCAGATCGTTTCAAACCTCAGCGCGCTCAGATCAAACCGCTTGGCGACTCGGATCGCAGGATCAGCTTTGGGCAAACGGTCCTCAAGTTCATAGCCAAAACTGTGAGGAAGCCGGATGAAGTCATGCGGAGGCACATCCTCTGGCGCAATAGAGGGAAGCATACAAAGTGGGTGCCCTTCACGCATGGCCAGAAACAACGGCTCGGCCCAAATTGACGTGAAAGCCAGAGCGTCGCTGTTGTTGACTTTGGCCACCAGCGCCATGTCCAATTGATGATCTTCCACCATCTGCAACATGTTTTGCGGAAGGTCCTCGATCATGGTCACACGCATCCGCGGGTACAGATCGCTGAACAACCCTGAGAAGTACTGCGTCAGGTAGGGTGCAAGCGTTGGCGTCATGCCAATCCGGTACGTGACGGCCTCGGGGTCGCGGTATTGGGTGGCAGTGTCGCGGATCTGTTGTGCATCAGACAGGATGGATTCAGCTATTTTGAGGATGCTTTGACCAAATGCCGTTGGGCGCACTTCGTTATTTAGTCGTAGAAACAGTTCAACACCCAGTTCGTGTTCCAGCTTCTTGATCTGGTTCGATAGTGCAGGTTGCGAAACGTTGCACGCAACCGCCGCCTGACTGAACTTGCCATGTTTTGCAATGGCGAGCACATATTCCAAATCTCTGAAATTCATCCGCTCAATCTCTCTGCGGTCATACTAAAGCGGCTCGAAACCACCCCTTTATGTACCTTAAAGCGGGTAAAACTGCATGAAATCCCGATCAACTCCGCTGACAAAACTGTTAACCGGCGCATTCGAATAGAACATCACGCGCGGCAGGAAAATTGTAACCTGTTGATTTATTTGATGTGGCATTTCCGGATTCTCACGGAAACCGTGACTATTTGCGTTGGTTATACGGCCGATTTGCAGGATGAATTTCAGATGACCCGGGGTGCCGTCTACCCCTTTGCTACGTGGAATGCCCGACACACAGGGCGGACTGCCAAACGTAACAATTTATGACGGAGTACCCCATGCTGTCCCAACTTCTGACAAGCCTGCGCGCTCGTCTCTTGACCACGTCTACAATAGCGCAAGAGACCACCCGCGACGGCCAAACCCTTTTCAACAACTTCTTTCAAAGCACCGTTGTAGATGACACCCCGGCTTTCGTGCTGGCAAATGACTTCTCGCGTCTGCTGAACTTTGGTGAAATCATCACCAACAACGCCGTTGCCGCCGTTCAAGCGCAGGGGCAGGATATTGATGTGTTCAACTTCCGCTCTGGGCGGATCGAGGCGAACAACGGCCCCGACGCATTGGCCACCGGCGTTCAGGTCACCGGCAGCGCACAGGTTCGCAACTTTGGTGAGATCGCGGGTGAATTTAACGGCGTTCAGTTTGCAGGTGCTCAAAGCTCGGGCGGCCTGGACAATTTCCACGGCGGCGTGATCAGCTCTGACAGCCGCGCAGTCGACATTCAGGGCCAAGGCATTGATGTGCGCAACTTTGGTGACATCATCGGCACCGGCGATCAGCGCAATGGCACGATTTACACCAACCGCACTGCCGAAGACATCTCGATCTCGAACTTTACGGGTGGCACGATTGACGCGGGCGAAGGCAACCAGGGCGCGGGCATCTCGTTGCAGACCGGCGATGAGGTTGGCGATCGCGTGGAAACCGACATCTTCAACGGTTTTGGCGCGACAATTCAAGGCCGTGGCCAAGGGGCCGCCAATACCGGGCTGGCCGGCGACGGCATTCGCATTGACGACGGTGTCGAAGGTGCCACGTTGGAAACCGAGATCGTCAACAGCGGCCTGATCTCGACCGAAAGCAACCAAGGCACGGCCGCCGGTATCCGCATCGCGGATGGCGTAAACGCCGAAGGTGAGATCCTGAACACGTCGACCGGCGTGATAGAAGGCCCGCGCAATGGCCTTTACATCGGCAATGGTGAACATGATCTGGACGTGCTGAACTTTGGCACCATCCAATCCGGAAGCCGCGCGGTGAACATCGACGGCTCAGGTGTCAACCTGATCAATGGCGGCGACATTCTGGGAAACGACGACCAGCGTAACGGCACCGTTTATGCCGATGGCACCGCAGATGACTTCTCGGTCCGCAATCTGGCCAATGGCACAATCGACGCGGGTGAGCACAACCAGGGCTCGGGTTTCGGAGCAGAAATCGGTGGAGCCGCAGACGGTGCCAACACGTTCTCGTTGGAAAACGATGGCCTGATCCAGGGTCGGGGCAACGGCGCAGCAGGCACTGGCCTGGCCGGAGATGGTATCCGCATTGGCAACCCGGGAAATCAGGGCATCGCCGAAGGGACCATTGTCAACCGTGGCGAGGTACGTTCGGAAGGTGCCAACGGCACTGTAGCCGGTGCGCGCGTTGTGGATGGCGTGAGCTTTCAGGGCGAATTTACCAACGCCGGCACAATCTCGGGTGTCCAAAACGGCGTCTACTTTGGCAACGCGGATCATACGGGTGGTCGTTTCGTCAACGAAGCAGGAGGCGTTGTGTCCTCGGACAGCCGGGCCTTCAACATTGATGGCACGGGGCTTGAGGTCGACAACCAAGGTAACATCCTTGGCACCGGAGATCAGCGCAACGGTACGGTTTACGCTGACGGAACCGCGGATGACTTCTCGGTACAGAACTCAGGTCTGATCGACGCTGGTGACGGCAATCAGGGTTCTGGCTTTGGTGTGGAAATCGGTGGTGCAGAAGATGGTGCCAACACATTTACACTGGAAAACACGGGCGTAATCAACGGGCGCGGAAACGCGGGTGCCGCCACGCCGCTTGCTGGTGATGGCATTCGCATCGGCAACGTTGGCAACACCGGCACTACCGATGCGACGATCTCCAACTTTGGCGGGATTTTCTCTGGAGGTGCCAACGGCACGGTCGCCGGCATCCGAGTTGTCAATGGCGTGAACTTCCAGGGCACATTGTTTAACGCGGGTGCCGTCGAAGGTGTGCAAAACGGTGTCTACTTTGGCACTGGTGACCACTCGGGCGGGTCGTTTGTCAATAGCGGCACCGTTTCCTCGGACAGCCGGGCACTGAACATCGATGGTAACGGGCTTTCCGTTCAGAACCTGGGTGCCATCTTAGGTACAGGCAATCAGCGCAACGGCACAGTCTACGCTGATAGCACGGCAGACAACTACACCTTCACCAACACTGGTCTGGTGGACGCAGGCGAGGGCAATAACGGCTCGGCTGTTTCGCTGCAAACAGGTGACATTTCAGGCGATGTCGTCTCGGCGGCGATTGTAAACGAAGGTGTGTTGCAGGGCCGCGGCGATGCAACCGAGGGCAATCAGGTTGGCGATGGTCTGCGCCTGTTCACGGGTCAGGAAGACGCGTCTTTTGCCGGAGTTGTCATCAACGAAGGTCTCATTGCCGGGTCCGAACAGTCGGACGCTGCAGCCGGTATTCGTATCGATGGCGGTTTGAACCTTCTGGGTGCGATCCTGAACGAAGGCGAAATTCGAGGCACGGTCAATGCGATTGATGCATCGGATGCTGGTGACGTTACCATCGTCAACGACGACGAAGGTGTGATAAACGGCAACGTCCTGCTGGGCAACGGCAATGACATTTTTGTCGATCTGGGCACTACTAACGGCGACATCAGCGGTGGCGAAGGTGATGACGTTCTGATCGCTGGCGATGCAGACAATGTGCTGACCAGTGGTCTGGGCAATGACTTCATCGACGGAGGCGGCGGCATCGACACAGCCGATTTCTCGGATCTGGATGTTGCGGTAGAGGCCCGTCTGGACGCCAATGGCAACGGCACCGCCACGCGCGATACCGGATTCAACGTCTCGATCGTGGATGCGGCTGTTGTGGCTCCGGACCAGTTTGGTGCGAATATCCCGGATGGAGGCTGGTTTGTAGAAGAGGCCGTTCTGGGCAATCTGTACTACAACATTCACACCTCCGACTTTCCTGCCGGGGAAATTCGCGGGCAATTGCTGGTCGACAGCGATGTAACCGAAAACGGCATCCGCACAGTTTCGCTGAGCGGCGGTCTGGACGCATCGCAAGAACCCGGGCCGACATCGGATAGCGAAGCCACCGGCAACGCGACTGTTGTCATCACTCAGAACCTGGCAACAGGCGAAGTCACCTACTCGAGCGAGTTGAGCGTTGTGGGCCTTAACGAGGCCGACCTGAACACGCCGATCCCCGGTGTCGTATCAGCCATCCATCTGCACAACGCACCAGCGGGCGCAAACGGCCCGGTCGTGCAGGACACGCTGGTGGACGCAGGCGCGACGCTTGATGTTGATGCAACAGGCGGCACCGGAGTTGTCGGTCTGGACGTGATCGACAATCAGATCGAAACCGACGTGCTGGTCTCGATCGAGAATGTCATCGGCTCTGACGATGGTGATGTGATTGTCGGCAGCGACCTGGAGAACGTTCTGAACGGCGCGGATGGCGATGACCTGCTGAACGGTGAGGGCGGCAATGACGTCCTGATCGGTGGCGAAGGCGCTGACACCTTCCTGTTCCAGGGCACCTTCGGTGACGACACAATCTCGGACTTTGAAACGGGCGTCGACAGAATTCAGATCGGAGATCTGGGCCCTGACTTCGACGGCGGTCCGAGTACCGTTCAGGATGGTGACGACGCCGTCATCAGCTTCGGCGACGCAGGCTCGATCCGTCTGGCCGGTGTCGACGCCGCGGACCTGACCGAGAACGACTTCATCGTTTAACCAATCAACAGCGGGGCGGCCTAGGTCGCCCCGTTTGCCAAACCGGAAAGGGTTCCCTGATGTCCCAGAAAACCAATCCCGTGAAAGCCGCCTGGGGGTCGCTGCGCAAGGGCTTTGTTGCAGTTGCCTTCTTCAGCTTGTTTCTGAACCTTCTTATGCTCGCCGGTCCGCTTTACATGTTGCAGGTCTACGACCGCGTCCTGACCAGTCAAAATGTCGACACCTTGATCGCGTTGTCAGCATTGTTGGCCGGTGTATTCGTCGTGGTCGCCTGCCTTGACCTGATGCGGATGCGCATTTTGGGACGTCTGGCCGCCCGCTTTGAGCTGAACGTTGCTGCCCCAGTTCTTGGCGCTGCGATGCGCCGCCGTGTCCATGGCGAAGCCGACGCTGGCGAAAACCTTGTCGAAGACGTGAACGGATTTCGCGAATTCATCTCGGGAACCACGCTGACCGCGTGTTTCGACGCGCCGTGGATCCCGCTCTATCTGTTGGTCCTTTATGCCCTACACCCGTATTTGGGTCTGCTTGGTTTGGCCGGGGCCGTCATGCTGACGATCATGGCTCTGATCAACAACTCGCGCGCCCGGGAACCGATGCGGTCGGCTTCGCAAGCGCGCGGTCGTTCAGATGCCTTGTTCAGCATCAGTGATAAAAACGCCGAGCTTGTTCAAGCGCTTGGCATGAAATCCGATTTGCTGCGACGCTGGACCTCGCTTCAGGCGGAAGCCCATCAGCACAAGACCCGCGCCGCTGACCGGGTTGCCAGCTTTTCTGTCGTGTCCAAGACCGTTCGGATGGGATTGCAATCGGCCATTCTGGGACTTGGTGCGGCACTGGCCATCACCGGAGAATCCACCGCTGGCGTCATGATCGCGGCAACCATCGTACTGGCCCGCGCACTGGCCCCAATTGACCAATTGATCGGTCAGTGGCGCAGCTTTCTGGCCGCGCGCGGATCTTACTCCAAGCTGACTAAACTGACCGAAGAGTTTGCCGAAGCCCCACCCAATCTGCACCTGCCGCGCGCGTTCAAATCTCTGGACGTCAAGATTGCGCAGGCAGGCCCCCCGCGCGCCGTCAACGCCTCGCTCCGCCAGATCGACTTTGGCCTTGTGCCCGGAGATGTGTTGGCAGTTATCGGGCATAGCGGTTCGGGCAAGACCACCTTGGGCAAGATGATTGCCGGTATCTGGCACCCCCAACGGGGCGAGGTTTTGCTGGATGGCAGCCCGATGTCCAAATGGAACCACGAGGATCTGGGCAAACAGATCGGTTATCTGCCACAGGATATCGAGCTGTTCGACGGCACGATCCGCGAAAACATCGGGCGCTTCTCTGTCGCCATAGACGATGCCGAAGTGCTGCGTGCCGCACGCGAAGCCGGTGTGCACGAAATGATCAGCGCCCTTCCCGATGGATATGAAACGCGCATCGGTCGGGGGTTCTTTTTGTCCGGTGGTCAACGTCAGCGGCTGGCACTAGCCCGGGCGCTTTATGGCGATCCGTTTGTGTTGATTTTGGACGAGCCGAATTCGGATCTTGATGCCGAAGGCGAACAGGCCCTGCGCGATGCGATCACGGCGGCGCAGTCCCGCGGCGCAATTGCCATCGTCATGACCCATCGTCCTGCAACGTTGCAGGCTGCCAACAAAGTAGTGGTCCTGCGAAACGGCGCCCAAACACAGTTCGGGGATAAAGAGGACGTCCTGAAGGTCAATCGCCGGAACGTTCTGGACAAACCGACCCAATCCGGGGCGCACGAACCCACTGTGCGCCCTGCCAATGCAACTCAGATCAGCGGAGCTGCCCAATGACCCAGTTGATGAAACGCCCACAATCCCCGAATGTGCTTACCGCCCACGATGTGCAAGTATTGGACATCACGACCGAAGCCTCTGGCATCAGACGCTATGTCCTGTTCGGGTTGTTTACCCTGATGGCTTTCGTCGGCGGCAGCATCTATTGGGCCTTCGCCTCGAAACTGGATGGGGCGGTGGTCGCGCCGGCCTCGTTTGTGGTGGAAGGTGACCGCAAGACGGTTGAACATCTGGATGGTGGCATCATTGACTCGATCTTGGTCACGGATGGTGAATTCGTTCAGGCAGGTCAGCCCCTCGTACGGCTTGACACCTCAGATTTCGACGTAGATCTGAGTGTTCTGGGCAGCCAATTGGGCGAGTTGTCGGTCCGGCGCGCCCGCTTGCTGGCGCAGATTAACGGCACGGACAGGTTTGACGAGCCAACCGCTTTGGCCGGGTTCAGCGATGGAATGCAGCGGCTGCATTGGTTGTCGCCTTACCTGACGCAGAAACAACTATTTGACGCCGAAGCCCGCGCCCGCCGGACCGAGGCTCAAATCAACGCGCAACGCATTCAGGGGCTGCGCAATCAGATCGCCGGCCTGAACGAACAACGCCTCTCGACCCAAAACCAAAAGGACATCACACAGGTTGAGCTGTCCAATCTGAAATCCTTGCTGGACAAAGGGCTTGTGGCCGTCACACGGGTCAGCGCGCGCCAGATCGAAATGGAACGTCTGGGCGGTGTCGATGCGTCGTTGCGCACCCAGATCGCGCAGGCCCAGGACCAGATGCAAGAGTTGCAACTGTCCCTGCTCAGCCAACAAAAGCTGCGCGACGAGGTGATCGCCGGAGAGCTTGCGGTTGTGGATGCCCAGCTTGATCTGATCCGGTCACAATATTCAGGGGCATCGGAACGGTTGAAACGAACACAGGTCCTGGCCCCTTCCAGCGGGCGGGTCGTTAATTTGGCAGTATCTACAACCGGCGGCGTCATTCGCCCCGGAGAGGCGATCATGGATATTGTTCCCGCCAATCAAGCCCTGATCGTCGAAGCACGTATCAAGACCGCCGACATCGACAAGTTGCAGATCGGTCAGGCAACGCGCATTCGCCTGTCAGCCTTTACGCAGACCGATGTGCCTGAAGCCAGCGGCCGGATTTTTGACATCTCAGCCGACGCGCTGGAGGACGATCGCACAGGCGAGCCTTATTACAAAGCCCGGGTGAAACTGGATGCCGATCAACCCACCGAAGTCGCCGCACTGGATCTGTTGCCAGGAATGCCCGCGGATCTGTTTGTGAAAACCGGCGAGCGCGCAGTAATCAGCTACCTGTCACAACCAATCAGTGACCGGCTCGCCAAGACTTTTATCGAGTAACTTATTTTGCCCGCATCCGGCTTGCCGGGTGCGGGTCGTTCACGTCTTTCTCGTGACTAAATGCTGCAGGTTAGACGCCGTATCGCGCCATGAACATATCAACGGCCTGCGTCGCAATTGCATCCAACTCTGCTTTGGAAAAGCTCTTTTGAACGCCAATGGCAGCGCGGGTCCAAATCCGAACCTTGCATAGTTCACTGAACTGTTCGGCTGCCAATTGCAGGTTGTCGATGGCCAACTCACCCTTGTTGACTGCCTTTTCCAGATACTCGACCATCTGGCGCTGACCGTTCTGCGGCCCGGCCTCATAAAATGTTTGGCCCAGCTCGGGGAACCGGTCACGCTCGGCGATGCAGATGCGGAACATCTGTTGCGAGAAGTCCGAGACTAAAAAAGTCGTCAGTTCCGTCGCCGCGATAGTCAGAACTTCGCGCGCTGGCTTGCAGTCGTCGACCATCGCCACGACGTTTTCGGCCATTCGCCTGCACTCGACCTGCGCCACTTCCATGAACAGCAGGCGTTTGTCCGGGAAATAACTGTAGAGCGTCGCCTTCGACACCCCGGCAGCGCGTGCGATGTCGTCGACGCTTGCACCTTCGAAACCATCCGCCATGAAAACCTCTCGGGCTCCGCGCAGGACCTGATCAAATTTTCGGCCTGTTCGCAGAATGACGGCTGCTTCGGTCATGTGCTCTCCTTCGGTCGTTTGGGTGACAAATGTATAAACCGTTCAGTTCAGATACAACAATTCGCACAATTAGCAGGCATCTGGCAACATGGGTGACGTCAGGTTTGCGATTGATCCTTTAAGTTTCTTGGCAACGTTGGGACTTGACGCCCACAAACGAACCGACATGGCTTGCGGCTTGCGTATTCCGTGCTACCAATTTGCGCATGGTTGATATCTTCCTGCGCACACTGCCTTTTTTCGCAATCATCGGCCTGGGATACTGGGCCGGGCGCAGCCGGTTTTTCTCGGAAGAAGCCACCGCCTACCTGACGAAATTCGTTTTCTATTTTGCGCTGTCGGCCATGCTATTCCGCTTTGCGGCCACTCTGCCTTTTGCTGAAATATTCAATGCCAGGTTGGTCCTTGGGTACTTGATGGGCACTGCCGCTGTGTACGCCCTGGCAACGGTTGTCGCATGGATACGTCGGCTTGATATCCCGACCGCAGCGGTAGAGGCGCAATGCGCGGCCATCGGCAATGTCGGTTTTCTGGGCCTGCCCATGCTGGCGCTGCTGTTTACCGAAGCCGCGATTGGCCCGGTTATGCTGGTTCTGACGGTTGATCTGGTGGTGTTTTCATCCCTGATCGTCATCCTGATAAATGGCGGGCGCGACGGGCGGTTGACGCCTGCAACCTTCCGACTGATCGGGATCGGTTTGATCAAGAATCCGATGATCGTTTCGATCTCGGCGGGAATGCTCTGGTCCGCGTTGCAGATTCCTGTTCCTGTCCCATTGAACGATTTCCTGACAATTCTGGGCGGGGCAGCCACACCGGGTGCCCTGTTCGCTATCGGAGCTTCTCTGGCCAGCAAATCCGCCGAACGCGTTCACATTGCAGGCTGGCTGAGCTTTTGCAAACTTGTCGTTCACCCTGTCTGCGTTGCCGTTGTGTTGATTTGGATTTTGCCCGTGGCAGCATTTCCTGCTTCTGTCGCAATCGCCGCCGCGGCACTGCCGGTGGCGGGTAACGTGTATATGCTGGCCGCCCATTACAGGGTGGCCCCGCACCGTGCATCAGCTGCGATACTACTGTCCACAGCGGCCAGCATTCTGACGGTGCCATTGGTCATCGCATGGGTCGGAACGCCCTGATCCAAGCCTTGTGAAAAATGGCACACCAAAGCCGCTCAGCCTTTACGTATCGAGCGTGTAAGGATAGCCATGTCGCAAACCCAACGTAAGGACGAAACCAAATGGAAACCCTTTCGGAAAATGCATGTTTCGGAGGCGTTCAGGGCGTCTACCGCCACGCCTCGACTGCCTGCCAATGCGACATGACCTTTGGCTTATTCCTGCCGGCCGAGGCCAAAGACGGCCCGGTTCCGGTTTTGTGGTATCTGTCAGGCCTGACCTGCACCCATGAAAACGCAATGACAAAAGCAGGCGCGCAGGCCTGGGCGGCTGAACAAGGCATCGCGGTGGTCTTCCCGGACACCTCGCCGCGTGGTGAGGGTGTTGCCGATCACGATGATTACGATCTGGGCCAGGGCGCCGGGTTCTATCTGAACGCCACGCAGCAGCCTTGGGCGCCGCATTTCAATATGTGGGATTACGTGGCCGAAGAATTGCCTGCTTTGCTGACCGAAAACTTCGCAATCGACGCGGAGCGTCAGGCCATAACCGGACATTCGATGGGAGGGCACGGAGCGTTGACACTGGCTATGAACCTGCCGGGGCGCTTCCGGTCTGTGTCCGCTTTCGCACCCATTTCAAACCCGACGGGTGCGGATTGGGGTCGCAAGCAACTCAGCGCCTACCTAGGCGATGATCAGACGGCATGGGCCAAACACGATGCCTCGGTCATGATGAAAGAAATCGGCTTTGACGGCCCTATTCTGATTGACACTGGTGCGAATGACCAATTCATCGACCTGTTGCGCCCCGAAACTTTGGCGCAGGCGATAGCGGAACGTCGTCAGCAGGCAATCTTCCGTCTTCAACCAGGCTATGACCACTCATACTTCTTCGTGTCGACCTTCATGGAAGACCACATCACCTTCCACGCCGAGGCGCTGTACGGAGACTGAGGCATGAGCAAATACGACTATGACCTGATTATCATTGGGTCCGGCCCTTCGGGTCGATCGGCCGCAATTCAAGCGGGCAAGTTGCAACGACGCGTATTGGTGATTGACCGCAAGGACCGGTTCGGCGGCGTATCCGTCCACACCGGCACGATCCCATCAAAGACCCTGCGTGAAACGGTACTAAACCTGTCCGGCTGGCGCGAGCGCAGCTTCTATGGCCGCTCGTACCGCGTCAAAGATCAGATCCGGGCCGAAGACCTGAAGGCACGTCTGCATATGACGCTGGATCATGAAGTTGACGTGCTGGAACACCAATTCAACCGCAACCATGTGGAGACCCTGAACGGGTTGGCTAAATTCGTTGGGCCTCACGAGATTGAGGTTGCCACTGATGCCGGTGAGACAACGAGACTTACGGCGGCCAAGTTCCTGATAGCAACCGGAACAAAAACCTATCGCCCGGATTATGTGCCATTCAACGGAAAGACCGTTGTGGACGGTGACGACTTTCTTGAGATGGCAGAGATCCCGCGCTCGCTGGTCGTGATAGGTGCCGGAGTGATTGGCGTGGAATACGCCACCATGTTCTCGGCATTGGACGTTCGGGTGACGTTAATCGAACCTCGTGAAACCTTCTTAGATTTCATCGACACCCGCCTAATCCATGATTTCACCCATCAGATCCGCGAAAACGGCGTGGACCTACGTCTGGGCTCAGCCGTTCAAAAGATAGAAGACGCTGGGGGCCATGTCGAAGTGACTCTCGAGAATGGCCGCCACGTGCGAGCTGAGATGCTACTGTTCGCCGCCGGGCGCATGGGGGCGACATCGGCATTGAACCTGCAGGCCGTTGGCTTGGAAACCGATCATCGCAATCGGATCGACGTGGATCGCAAGACGTATCAAACTGCAGTGCCGCATATCTACGCGACTGGCGATGTGATTGGGCACCCATCATTGGCCTCAACCTCGCTGCAACAGGGCCGTGTGGCTGCATGTCACGCGCTGGAAACCCCTACCCTGCCGGAAAGTCCCTGGTATCCTTACGGCATTTATTCGGTCCCCGAGATCTCAACTTGCGGCATGTCCGAAGAGGAACTGCAAGAACGCGGCATCCCATACGAAGTCGGCGTGGCGCGGTTCCGGGAGACTTCGCGTGGGCATATCATGGGGTTGGAGCACGGCATGCTGAAGATGCTGTTTTCACTGAAAACCCGCCGGGTGCTTGGCGTGCAGATCGTGGGCGAAGGTGCGACAGAGTTGATCCATATCGCGCAGGCAGTCCTGAATCTGAAGGGCACGGTGGATTACTTCGTGCAGAATACGTTCAACTATCCAACCCTTGCCGAGGCCTATAAGATCGCTGGTTTGGATGCATTCAATCGGATGCCAATCCCGGACGAGTTCAAAGTGCGCAAGAAATCCGCTGAAAAGACCGAGAAGAAGGCCGGGAAAGCGTGACGACGCTCTATATCGATGGCGATGCCTGCCCCGTGAAAGCCGAGGCTGAACGGGTTGCAACCCGGCACAAAGTTCCGATGGCACTGGTGTCAAACGGTGGCTTGCGGCCGTCTGCAAACCCATTGGTGCAGGTGGTCATCGTGTCTGAGGGTGCGGATGAGGCAGACAAATGGATCGCCGAACGATGCGGCGCAGGGGACGTAGTGGTAACCTCGGATATCCCGCTGGCCGCAAAATGTGTTGAGGCCGGCGCTCGGGTCCTCCGTCCAAACGGTGAAGCCTTTACCGCGGCCAATATCGGCCAGCAACTGGCCATGCGTGATTTGATGGCCGACTTGCGCGCATCCAACCCATTGAGCGCGGGTGGCGGCGGAAAACCCTTTGGCAAAGCTGACCGATCCCGGTTTTTGGACGCCCTGGAACGTGAGTTAAGGGCTGCGCAGCGGGGCTAATCCTCCCGCTTGCCAGCGACGCATCATAGATGCGTCTTTGACAATTGGGCCGGGCAGCGCTGCGCGCTGCGGTTGTGCCTTGAACAATCCCGTCGCGCTTGGTTCAGTGGCACCAACTAAGGAACAAGAAGACAGGTACGTACATGTCGGTGAAAGCTGTTGTTTTTGACATCGGGAATGTTCTGATCGAATGGCAACCCGAACGCTATTACGACCAGGTCATCGGGGAAGAGCGCCGTCGTGCCATGTTCTCGGAAGTTGACCTGCACGGGATGAACGACCTGGTTGACCAGGGTCATCACTTCACTGACACAATCTATGATTGGGCCGAGAAATACCCGGAATGGCGGGATGAAATCCGCATGTGGCACGACAAGTGGATCGAACTTGCCGCGCCCGAGATCCCCCACTCGATCCGTCTGCAACGGGCCTTGCGGGCCAAAGGCGTGCCGGTTTTTGCATTGACCAATTTCGGGGTGCAAAATTTCGACTATGCGACGACGGTTTACCCGTTCCTCAACGAGTTCGACAAACAATACGTGTCGGGACGGATGCAGACCGTCAAACCGCATGTTCCGATCTATGAAATGGTCGAAGCGGATTGTGGACTACCGCCCGAGGCGCTTTTGTTCACCGACGACCGACTCGAAAATATCGAAACGGCGCGCGCCCGTGGATGGCAGACGCACCACTTTACCGGCCCACAGGGTTGGGCGGACCGATTGCTGCAAGAAGGTCTACTGACGGTCGAAGAGGCGCTGTAGCTCAGGCGGTGACGGGCGTTGGGCGGTTTTCGCGAATGGGAAGGTGGACGATGGCACTGAAAGCCCCAATCGCGACTCCGATCCACCAGACCATAGTGTAGTCGCCGTACTGGTCATACATGCGCCCGCCCAACCAGACGCCCAAGAAACTGCCGACCTGGTGGCTGAAAAAGATGATCCCATACAGCGTTCCCATGTAGCGCAGTCCGTAGAGATGCGCGACCAGCCCCGAGGTCAGCGGTACCGTGGCAAGCCACAGCGACCCCATGACCAGTGAAAACACGATGACCGACAGCGGTGTGATCGGGAACACGATGAAGGCCGCCGCGGCGAGTGTTCGCGCGGTATAGACTCCGGCCAGCAGGTATTTTTTGGGGAAATGGTTCCCTGCCCAACCGGCCATCAGTGTACCCGCAATATTTGCCAGGCCAATCAATGAAATTGACACGGCCCCCAGTGCTGATGTGGTTGTGATGCCAATCGAATGCAGTACGCCACCGGGTTGTATGGGTCCGCACATCTCTGTCACGAAAGCGGGGAAATGTGCGGTGATGAAGCCAAGCTGATAACCGCAGCTGAAAAAGCCCAGAAAGATCAGCGTATAGGATGGATCGCGGAAAGCCCTGGTCAGGATCTGACTCATGCTTTCTTCGATCTCTGCTTTACTGGCAGCCTGAGGGGCGCGCATGAACGGCAGTGTCAGCACCAGTGCCAAGATCGCTGCAGCGAATACAATGAACACCTGCTGCCAAGGCATAAAGCTCAGCATCCATTCGGCTGTAGGCGCCCCCAGAACCTGACCGAAACTGCCCGCAGCTGTGATAATCGCAAGCGACATGGAGCGGTTTTCGTCCGACGATGCCCGCGCCACCACGGCAAGGACCACGCCAAATCCTGTTCCCGCGATACCGAACCCCACAAGCCATGCGTACATTTGGTGCTCGAACGGAGTGACGGACCAGGCCGACAGAACCATACCCGCCGCGTAGGTCAGAGCCCCTAGAATAATCGCGCGCCTGTCGCCGACCTTTTCGGCGATGGCCCCGAAAATCGGCTGCCCAATGCCCCAGGCCAAATTCTGAATTGCGATTGCCATCGAGAAGTCCGAGCGCAGCCAGCCGAATTCATCTGCGATGGGGATCTGAAACACGCCAAACGATGCGCGCACGGCAAAACTGACGGTGATGATGATACATCCGACGATCAGGATGGGGTTCAGCAAGCGCGTGTGTTGGGGCATTAGGTCCTCGGGCGTTCAAGAACCAGACGTTACCGCGTTTAGGTTGTGCGTCAATTCAGGAGTTTTGCGGTCACGGATCAGCAAAATTGATGCGCCCGAGAAATGGCTGCTTTTCAACGGGCAAACCGGGCGCTATGCCTCAAAACATGACGGGTTTGATATCGCTTTATGACACGCAGGTGGCCGACGGCACCCTGACCAGAGACGACGCGCAAGAGGCCGTTCTTCCTCATTTCGAACGTATCCGGGCGGCATTGGCCGAACCTGTGAAACGGGGGTTCTTTCGAAAAGCCCCGCCGCCGCCCAAAGGTTTATATCTGTGGGGCGGAGTCGGGCGCGGAAAATCCATGCTGATGGACATGTTCGTCGACTCTTTGGCAGACATCCCCGCCCGCCGAGTGCATTTTCACGCCTTTATGCAGGAAATCCACGCAGGCATGCACAAGGCCCGTAAGGATGGAGTTGAAGACGCGTTGGCTCCGGTGGCCGCCTCGGTGATCAAGTCCGCGCGCGTACTGGCATTTGACGAAATGCAAATCACCGATATCACGGACGCGATGATTGTTGGTCGTCTGTTCGATCTGCTGCATGAAGGTGGCACCGTGGTCGTGACGACATCGAACCGCCATCCGGATGACCTGTACAAGGACGGGCTAAACCGTCAGCTATTTTTGCCCTTCATTGCACATATCAAAGAACAGCTTGAGGTGTGGGAGCTGATCTCACCCACGGATTACCGCCAAAACCGGCTAGAAGGCGCACCTGTTTACTTTACACCCATAGGCCCCGAAGCACGCGCGAGCATTCGCAGCGTCTGGAATGACCTGGCCGGCGGGACGGCGGACCCGCTGATCCTGCAGGTCAACGGTCGTGCGGTAGAACTGCCCGCCTTTCGAAATGGCGTGGCGCGGGCCAGTTTTTACGACCTTTGTGGAAGGATGCTGGGCCCGGCAGATTATCTTGCTATCGCGGAAGAGGTCAAAGTTCTGGTCCTTGAGGACATCCCGCGCCTGTCGCGCAATAATTTTAACGAAGCCAAACGGTTCGTAACGTTGATCGATGCACTGTATGAGGGAAAAGTCCGCTTGATCTGTTCAGCTGCGGCAGAACCCGAGATGTTGTATGTCGAAGGTGAAGGCACATTTGAGTTTGAACGCACCGCGTCGCGCCTGCGCGAGATGCAGGATCAGGATTGGGGGCAATAGGAGCGCTGCCCCCGCCGCGCTTTGCGCGACTCCCCCGGGATATATTGGCCAGATGAAGCTGTGCGGATGCGCCTTTTTCAGCCGTTCTCGCGCAGAATATTACCGGCCAAGTATAGCGATCCACAGATCAGAACCCGCACCTGCGGGTCATCTTCAGTAATCTTTTTCAGGGCCTCGGCCACACTATTGGCAGTAGACGCTGCTAGCCCAACCCGAGCGGCAGATTTAGCAGTGTCTTCGGCGCTCAGTGTATTGACCTCACCCGGGATAGAAACTGCCGTCAGGCTTTGCGCCTGAGCGGCAAGCGGCGCCAGATACCCGGTGACGTCCTTTGTGTTCAACATCCCGCAGATCATGTGGGTTGGACGTGCAGGCAGCTTCGCCAGTAGATCGGCCAATGCCAAACCTGCGGCGGCGTTGTGACCGCCATCCAGCCAGAGTTCGGCCTCGGGGGCCTGTTCGACCAGCGGGCCGGTTTTCAATCGCTGCATGCGGGCTGGCCATTCAGCCTTGGTCACCGCAGCCTCATAGGCGTCTTCCCCAAGATCCAGATGACGCAATACCGCTAGCGCGGCGCCGGCGTTTTGATACTGATGTGCGCCCAACAGATTTGGCAGCGGTAGATCGCGCAGGCCAGTTTCGTCCTGATAGACGAGCCGCCCGTTTTCTTCGGTGACGTGCCAGTGTTGGCCATGCACCAACAAAGGTGCACCCAGACGCGCGGCAGTGTATTCAATGACCTCCAGCGCCTCATCCTGTTGCGGGCCAACGATGCAGGGAACACCGGGCTTGATGATGCCGGCCTTTTCCGCTGCGATCTTGCCCAAGGTATCGCCCAGATATTGTTCATGGTCGATTGAAACCGGCGTGATGACCGTCACCGCCGGGTCGTGAATGACATTGGTCGCATCCAACCGGCCACCCAACCCGACCTCAAGCAACGTGTAGTCCGCCTTGGACCGGGCAAAAGCCAGCAGGGCCGCGCAGGTCGTGATCTCAAAATACGTGATGTTCTCGCCACCATTGGCGGCATAACATTCGTCCAGAACCGCCGTCAGATCCGGTTCGGAAATCAGTTCACCCGCCAGACGAATACGCTCATGAAACCGGGCCAGGTGGGGTGAGGTGTAGGCATGGGCGGTCAGCCCTGCCCCTTCCAGCCCCGCTCGGATCATGGCCTGGGTCGAGCCCTTGCCGTTGGTTCCCGCGATGTGGATCACCGGCGGCAGTTTGTTTTGCGGATTGTCCAGCGCGGCCAGCAGACGCCAGACACGATCCAAGGTCAGGTCAATGATCTTGGGATGCAGCGCCATCATCCTTTCCAGGATGACGTCCGATGTCTGAGGGGTCATTTCTCTTCCGCGTCTTCAGCCGGGGCTTCTGCCACTGCATCTTCGGATTCGGGCGCTGGCAGATCACCTTTGACCGCCGGAGGCTGGTTCATCAACATCCGCGTGATGGTGATCAACTCATCGCGCATTTCGGTCCGCTTGGTCACACGGTCCAACATGCCGTGATCCAACAGGTATTCGGCACGCTGAAACCCTTCGGGCAGCTTTTCCCGGATCGTCTGTTCGATCACGCGTGGACCGGCAAAACAAATCAGCGCATTGGGCTCTGAGATATGGACATCACCCAGCATCGCGTACGAAGCCGTCACACCGCCCGTTGTTGGGTGAGTCAGCACTACGATGTAGGGCAGATTTGCCTCTTTCAGCATTTCTACTGCCACGGTTGTGCGGGGCATCTGCATCAGGCTCAGGATACCTTCCTGCATCCGTGCGCCGCCAGCGGCCGAAAACAGGATCAGCGGGCGCTTTAGCTTCACCGCCTCTTGCGCGGCCGCGATGATCGCGTTGCCGACATACATGCCCATGGATCCGCCCATGAACGAAAAGTCCTGCGCAGCTGCCACAATCGGGGTTCGGCCAATTTCACCAAGGGCGACCAGCATCGCTTCTTTCTCGCCCGTTTTCTTTTGGGCGGCTTTCATCCGGTCGGGGTACTTTTTCTGATCGCGGAATTGCAGCGGATCGTCTTTGGGCGCGGGAACCTCGACCTCGGTAAAGATCCCACCATCAAACAGATGATCGAACCGCTCGCGCGGAGTGATCGCCATGTGATGATCGCACTGGGTGCAGACATTCTGGTTTTCTGCCAACTCACGGTGAAACAGCATGGTTCCGCATTCATCGCATTTGTGCCAAAGATTCTCCGGCACTTCTCGGCGCGAGAAGATCGAGTTGATCCGTGGGCGGACGTAGTTTGTAATCCAGTTCATATCGGAACCTTGGCTTGTGCGGCTTTGACGTCAAATAAGACGCTACGGAAAGAAATGCAATCAACGCCTGAGCGCAACCCGCGCTGTTAGCCAACTGACGATCATCACAGCAAAATCCACATACAGCCATTGCCGCAGCGCCCCGGTATCCGACATGTCGTAAGGAAGCAGATACAATGCCAGACCACTTAAGCCATCGGGTAAGGAAACAAACAGCAGAGCGACCATATTGTTGAACAGGTGCAATGCGATAGCAGGCCCCAACGTCCCTGACCGTGCCGTCAGATCCGCCGCCATCAGGCCGAACATCCCGGACCACACAGCAACCAATAGCGCGTTGTCTCCGGCCGCGCCGGGGGCATAGTGACCTGCCGCGAACAAAATCGACGGTACGCCCAACCAAATAACCGGCGATCGGAATCGCGCTGCCAGACTTTGCTGAATGTATCCCCGAAAAAGCACCTCTTCAGCGCTTGTCTGAATCAGCACTGCAAAAAGCGAGAAAGGCAGAAGCAACAACCAGGTCGACAGTGCCAAATTCTGCGTCAGCGTTGCGCCCATGCCATATGGCGGCAAGATGGCCACGACGATCCCAACGACCAGCAATGCCTTAAAAACATTCCAAAATTGCCCAATGCCCGCGCGCCATGGACCACAGATTGAGCTCAGAGTTCGGTGTTGTAGGCGTTTTGCAGCGATGGACACGCCCAATGTGATGAAGCCAAAGCTTGCCAGTAGCACCAAAAGTGCAACCGGGGATGCGCCAGTCAGCAAGCCTTGAGCCCACTCCAAGGACCCAAGACCCGCAACCAATCCAAAAAGTAGAAAATTGAGCAGGACGCCAACTACGCCAACAATGGTCAGCCCGACCAGCAGGCGCCAAAGCTCTGGCCGTGCGCGCGAAGGTGCAACCAGTCGTTCATGCGCCATGTATCTGCCGGGGCGGGCGTCAGGCATTGTCGGCCGTGTCCCGGTTCGGCTCGTCATCATCGAAGATCAATGAGGTTGCATTGGCGGCGTTCAGCCTTTCGGAAATCGTAGTCAGATAGCCGGCAACCGTTTGCAGCAGCTGCATTGCAACACCTGCGTCACTTTCAATAACCGCGCGCAATTCCTCGGCCCCAATGCGCAGGAACGAACAATTCTTGACCGCAACCAAATCAAATTGCCGAATTTCGCCTGTGATAATCGACAAGTCTCCGATCAGACGCCCCGGCTCGATGACCGAGATCGTACGCGCGGTTCCGTTCCCTTCATTCCAGATCAGGTCGGCTTCGCCCGAAATACACAGATAAGCGGCATCTGGAGTTTGCCCTTCGGAGAAGATGATCTGCCCGGCTGCGGCATCGTACCATTGCGCCGAAAACGCCAGAAGGCGCTGGTTGCGACCGTCAATGCCGGAAAACAGCTCGGTCGACGAGATAATCTTGAGCTTACGGCTCAGGTCATCCGTTGAGCTGGCCTCTTCTTCTGGGCGGGTCCGCGAGACGCCGTCAATTCGACCATCCTTGATCTCGACGAACAGATCATAGGCTTCGGGATGGGCAAAGTAATCCTCCATGAAGACCATTATTGAATCCGGCAACAATTCCCGCAGTTTCAGCCGGGTTCTCAGCCTGCTCTCGGAATCATGGCTGGCCAGAGCTTTGTCCAGGATCAACACATCAGGACGCTTGATTCCAGCGCGCGAGAATGCGGCGCGTTCCTGAAATACCGTCGGCAGATTATTCCCACCCAGACCCGAGGGCAGGTCATAGATAATGGCTGCCGCCCGGCGGCGCAGGCCAGCTTCGTTCATGGCTTCGGCGACGACATCTTCGATTTCATCCGTGTGTGCCCCTGCCATCAAAGAAACCCGCCCGAACAGGGCATTTTCCATGACAGTCATGCGTTCAATATATGCATCCGGCGTGACCGGAACGAACATCCCATCCATCGAGGCACGAAGCTGTTCCGCTTGCCCCCTTCGGATGGCCAAGATCTTTTCTTTGTACTCGTCCGGAAAATCAGGCCCGATCTGTTCCGCGGTCAGCAGGAACGGAACGGTCAGCAACAAGGCACGCTCGCCCTCGCTGATTGCTTCATCCCCTTTGGCTTTGCGCCGATCCTCGATATCAAGCAAACGGTGGAACATATCCTTGGCCATACCCAGACGAAGGAACAGCGGGTGATCTGCCCCGTCCCGCCCAAACGTCTGGTGCAGTGTTTCCAGCACCGCGCTTGCAATGCTCATTGCGTCATCATCCAGATCGTTATGGCGCAGCATCCACATGAACCGATCATCGCCCGCCAGAATATCCGGTGAGATATCACGCGACGGAGCGGCAAACAGCAGGTTGCCCCCCAGCGGTACAGCCGGGTTGAAGCGGTCCGGTTCGAACCGATAGACATACCGCGCCAGGTCTTTTTCTTCCAACCTCTGCGCGACCGTGTCGCGCAGATTTACGATATCACGTGCAAGGGCAGAATGTTGCACTGGATCGAACTGGGTACGTAATGTCCGGCGGAACATGAATTCGTCGATGCCCATCGCCTCGACCAGCTGGAACCACCAGTTGCGGATATCCTCGATGTCTTCCAACCCTGCCAGGCCGGGATCGATCCACTCATCCGACAGGGAATCCGGAGGGTTCCCGGCCCGCACCGCTTCGATTTGCCACCGGCTTGGGGCCTTCTTCGCGTCGGTTTCGTGTTGTGGATGGGTTCGCAACGGCATCAAGAGGTTGTCACCCAAAGTCCCGTCAAACAGATAGGGCCGCGAATAGGCATAGCCGATCCGCGCCGCAATTACCGTCTGATGGAGTTTTAGCAGATCGTGACCCGCAATTGTGACGCTGCCTTGTATCGGCAAAAGCTCTCGTGTCAGTAGTTGCGCCAACGCGCCGCGCTCGGCGGCGCTTGACGACTGGATAGCAACGCGGGCACCCTTGGGGATGGTCAGGTCGATATCTTCAAGGATGGTTTTCCCGTCATCATCGCGCACTGTTACATTGCGCAGTTCGATATCGCCGCTGAGATGCGGAATGGACTCTGGCTCACCCACAAACAGCTCTTCAGGGATCATGTTGTCCGGGGCAAAACGTTCAATCACGATTTCCCAGCGCAAAGACATATCTTGAACCTGGTTGTAATAGGTCAGCAAGTCTTTCCATGGGCCACTAAGGTCCTTGTATGCCCCAAGCGCCGCGACCAACGCGCCCACTGTCACCTCACCCGTGATCGCCAGATAGCCACCGACCGAATAGAACAGGAACGGCGTCATCTGAGTAATCAGATTGTTGAGGAACTTCATAAAGAACTTCTTGTTGTAGATCTTGAACCGGATCTCGAACAAGGTTCCCAACCGATGGCTGAATTGTGCCAACCGATAGCGCCAGCCGCCATTGGCCCGCAAATCGCTGATGCCCGCTGCGCTTTCGCCAATTTCTGAGCTGAGGTGGCGGACCTGCTGAATACGTTCCTTGTTCAGCAGGTTGATCTGGCGCTGCAGTTTGGGGATCAGCCATGCCTGCAACGGAATCAACGCGATGCTGGCCAGACCGAACCAAACGCTTTGCATGAACAGAAAAGTGACAATGGTCATCATTTGACCAAACTGGAACACCGGCTGGGCAATCGCATCACCCATCAGGCCGCCCATCGGTTCGGCCTCAGAGGTGATCATTGAAACAAGTTCACCTTGGCTGGTGGTGGCAAAATACGATTTCGGGAATCGCATCGCGCGGTGAATCAGCGTGAACCGAAGCCGGCGCAGCATACGCTCGGCTAATATGCCCTTCATCGTGTTGATGCGCATCTTCATCAAGCCGCTGGCGATTACAGTGGCCAAAAATGCAAAACAGAGGATAAGCAGATATTGGACCTGCGTGAAGGTGAACCCAAAAAGTGTAACGCTATCGTTGGGCGCACCAATTGCGTCGTTGATGATCTGTTTTGGCAGCTCAAGCGAGGCGTAGAGAAACGGAAACGACAACACCGTCAGAAACAACAGCACAAGCTGCTGCTTTTTCGAGTGTTTCCAGATGAACGAAAATAGTGTGGGTTCCATGCCCCGGCCTTGCCTCAAAGAATTTAGTACGCGGTTTTTCGGATAATCCAAAGCAATCAGGTGCCGGACGGTACGCACAGTCCCAGATGATTGCAAGAACGGCGATCGGGGCCTTAGCAGACACAACCAAAACCGCCCAGTCACAACAACGTTAGTGTCGGATAGTTTTATGCGGATTTCACCAATTCGGCCTTATCCTCGCCGTTGTCTTTGACTAAAGAAGGTCAAGTTCAGACGATGGGATCATGGGCAAACTTCTCGATCGATATCTACACCGCAAAACTATTGCGCGTTGGCAACGGGCCGTTCAAGACGCGGCCGGGGCCACGAACCCCCAATTGCGTCAACAGCGCGACGAGGCGCGCAAACTGCGTGCGCAATTGGACCGTTTGCTACGGGAAGCAAACGAAAGACTAACGCTGCCCCTGATTGGATCAAAGCAATTCCCCAAGCCGCTGGGTACTGACTGGTGCTGGCGACCTGATTTGTGGCGGGGTCCCTTGCCCCGACCTGGTCTCGCCTCAATCCCGCGTAAGGTCGAGTTGGATCAACAGGTAAAGATATTCCATGACTGCGCTCTATCCGAGATCAGTGTGCGACAGGCACGAAACATGGACGAAAAGGACCTGGCCGCTTTTGGGCTTGGCGTCGAAGTGTTTGGCTTTGCGGGGTCATTCCTTTCTGTGTCGCTGGATTTGCCGCCTGAGGCAGTGCAAGGATTGACGCGGCAGCACCTGATGCGGGTCGATGCCCAGATTGAAACAGAACGTCCGCTGGACGTGACCGCGCGATTGAATATTCGGCACGGCCCAAACACTGATTCCGTTCCACGGTCTCTTGATTTGTCGACAAGTTCGAATGTTCTGGATTTCGATCTTGCCAATTTGCCGCTGAACGAACGGCGTATAGACAAGATCTGGCTGGATCTGGTTCTGACCAATCCGGCTATGAACCGCATAGTTCTGCGGGACCTGACCCTTTGTCGCCACCACCGCGCCGACATGTGAGAGCATTGGCAATGACACAACCAACCTTGACCCCAACCCTGTTCGAAAACGGCATCTGGCGCGGGTACCTACAGGCCGACACTGAACTGCATGTCGAAGTCCGTTACATGGGCCAGGCGCTGGAGGGTGTATTCATGACCGCCACCGATGGTGGTTGGGAGCTGAGTGTGCCAGTGCCATCAACCGCGATTGCCGACGGTGTTCATTGCTTTGTAATAGCCGATGCAAACACATCACAGAAGATCGGTGAATTCACAATCATTGCGGGTGCATCAGCCGCGGATGATTTGCGGACCGAAATCGCTTTGTTGCGGGCGGAGCTGGACTTGTTGAAACGGGCATTTAGACGGTCTCAGGCACCTTCGGACTGATCCGGGATTTCTTCGTTTCCAAGGCTTTGTCTATCTTTCAGGCGAAATCCGTGCATCATAAATGTCATCCGAAGCAACCCGGGTGCGAAAATGGACCGCAGCAGTATCGTCAAGGTCATCGCTCTGATGGTGACAGGGTTCGGGATCGGTATCGACTTTACCGGCGCTCTTATACTTGTCCCAGCCATCGAAAACAGCTTTGACGCTGATATTACCAGCACCCAGTGGGTTCTGAACATCTACGCCTTGTTTTTTGCCATGACCATGGTCGCCGGGGGGCGCATGGGGGACATGTTCGGGCATCGCAAGATGATGATCATCGGGCTGGCAATCTTTCTATTTGCGTCCGTCATGTGCTTTGTCTCTCCCAGTCTCGATTTCCTGATCGCCGCGCGTGCTTTGCAGGGGATTGGTTCGGGTTGCGTCTGGCCTTGCACGCTTGCTTTTGGCGCCACCAAAGTCTCGCGCCCCGAACACCGCGCCATGATCATGGGTATGATCCTCGCCGGTGTGACCAGCGGCAATGTCTTTGGTCCTCTCATAAGCGGCGCCGCAGTCAGCTTTGGCGACTGGCGCTTGTTCTTTCTTGCAAACGTGTTGTTTTCGACCATTTCGATGGTTACGGCCCTGATCCTTATGGAGCGTGAAACTCAACACAAACAGGGCGAACATATCGATTTCGCCGGAATAGGTATTCTTTCGTTTGCTGTTCTTTTGCTTCTTTACGGGCTGGACATCGGTGCGGACTGGGGCTGGACGTCTGTCCCGCTGCTGATGTTGTTTTTCGTCAGCGCCGCGTTGTTCTTCTTTTTCCCGCAGGTCGAGAAGCGCGTGAAAGAACCTCTTTTATTGCCTCAAATGATGCAAAACCGCGAGTTTCGGATCACGCTGGGACTGAACATGTTCAACGTGTCGGCGGCATTTGTAGGGCTGCTATACTTCCCTCAATACATGCAAAAGGTCCTTGGTTGGTCCGTGTTTGAATCCGCGATTGGGCTTGCCCCACTGACACTCCTGCTGGCCGTCGGCTCAATTGTTTCGGGCACGCTTTATAATGATTTCGGGCCAAAGCGCCTGCTGTTCTGGGGGTATTTGATCGCAACGACCGGCGCTCTCAGTATTATTATCTTGCCGGCGGGGCTGGGATATTTTCAGATTTTGCCCGGCATGGCGATGATCGGGCTGGGCGCAACGTTGACGGTTGGGCCATCAGGCACTGCAGCCGTTTGCGCCGTCAAACCTGAACGCGCCGGACTTGTTGGCGGGCTGAGCTTTATGACCCATCTGGTATACGGCGCTATATCCGTCGCCTTCGCGACCGCAATAATGTATGTCGTCAGCCTGTCCAGCCTCAGTAAACAGCTGGTTGCGGATGGGATCAACATGTCTGCAACCGATCAAAAGGCGATCAACGGTGGAACGCTTACGACCGGTACGGCCCGCGCTATCATGGAAAAGCTAAGCTCGGAAGAGGCCGATAAGGTCAAATCCGCCGTCGCTGCCGCATTCGATGCAGGTATGAACATGGCCTTTGTTTTTGCGGCCATCTCGGTCTCGATAGGCATTGTTCTGGCGATGATGCTTGACGAAGAAAAACTGCACAAGGTTGAGGGCTGATCCCGGCCTTTGCAGAAAGGGCCGCCTGTATCGGCGGCCCTGTTTGTCTTATTGAGACGGTCCGTTGGGATTGAACGCCGACAAACCTTTGAGGATGTCGATGGCGTAGGCCAGCTGATAATCCTCTTCCCGCAATTCAGCAGTGGCTTCGGCTTTGGCGCGGTCTTCTTCGATCTGACGAATTTCATCTTCGCTTAGGCTGTCATTGTTCAGGCTACCGCGTAGATCAGCTTCGGACCGTGTCCGTGCGTTGGCTTCCTCTTCCTCGGCATCCGGTGCCGGGCGCGGTTGTTCTACGATGATGTCGGGGCTAACGCCAAGTGCCTGAATTGACCGGCCCGAGGGAGTGTAATAGCGCGAGGTCGTCAGACGCATCGCACCATCGCCACGCAGCGGCATGACCGTTTGCACCGACCCTTTGCCAAAGCTCTTGGTGCCGACAACGATCGCGCGACGGTGGTCTTGCAGCGCGCCGGCCACGATTTCCGATGCAGAGGCGGACCCGCCATTAATCAGGACAACGATTGGTTTACCTTCGGCCAGATCACCCGCTGTTGCATTGAAACGCTCACCGTCGCTTGGGTCACGACCACGGGTGGACACGATCTCGCCTTCGTTCAGGAACGCGTCCGAAACTTTGATCGCCTGGGTCAGCAGCCCGCCAGGATTGTTCCGCAGGTCAAGGACAAAGCCATTGACCTTGTCCAGACCACCAGCTTCTTCGATCTGTTCATTGAGGCCTTCCTGCAGGTTCGGGAAAGTCTGGTCGTTGAATGTGGTGACACGCAGAACAACGCTGGTGCCTTCGGTTCGGGCACGCACGGCTGTTAGCTTGATGGTGTCCCGGATGATGGTGATATCAAACGGCTCTTGCTCGCCCTCACGGACGACCGTGATCACGATTTCCGACCCAACCGGGCCACGCATCAGATCCACGGCCTTGTCCAATGTCAGGCCAAGGATGCTTTCCCCATCGACATGAGTGATGAAATCACCCGCTTCGATCCCCGCCTCATCTGCCGGGGTATCGTCGATCGGCGAGACAACTTTGACATAGCCTTCTTCCTGCGTGACCTCGATGCCTAATCCTCCGAATTCGCCACGTGTCTGCACACGCATCTGCTCAGCATCATCTGGCGAAAGGTAGCTGGAATGCGGATCAAGCGACGTAAGCATACCGTCGATGGCCGCTTCGATCAGCTCTTCCGGCTCCACGTCTTCGACATACTGGGCGCGGATACGTTCAAAAATATCCCCGAACAGATCCAGTTGCTCGTACACGCTGGCCTTCCGGTCAGCCTCTTGCGCCAGCAAAGGACCAGCAATTTGTGTAGTTGCGATTACACCTGCCACGGTTCCGGCCAGACCGGCCATCAGAAATTTCTTCATACTCGTTTATCCATCCTTGTCGGTCCGAAACCATGATTCCGGGTCCACGGGGCTATTATTCTGTCTTACCTCTATATAGAGCGTTTCTGACCGGCCAGTTCCAGTGCCATCACTGCTTGTTGACAAAATTGCGCCGATTTCGGGCGATTCACCCGGCATTAAACCCACCGGAGTGCCTTCGGGGATCACCTCGCCCATGTCTCCGTAAACGTCTTGCAACCCGGCGAACACGAACAACAAGCCCGGTTGCGGCTCGAGGATCATGACGTTCCCGAGCTCCAGCAATGGTCCACGATACCGGATCGTTGCCGCAGTCGGCGCTGTAACAATTGCCCGAGGACGGGTGGCCAGAACCACACCGGGGCGCGTCACACCAGCCGCGTCAGTCTCATCCGCGCGGTGCAAAACTACGCCTTGGGTCGGCAATTCAATCCGCCCCTTGCGGTCAGAGACATCCGCATCTGTTTCGGCAATTTCGCCTTCCGAGATTTCGGACAATCCACTGGCAAAGCCGTCCAACGTCTCGGTTGATGAAATCAGGATGGCCGTGCGAACCGGATCTTCGACAAAGCGACGGGGCAAATCCGTGCGGTCAGCGATGGCTTCACTGAGGCTGGTGCGCGCGTTTTGCACACCGGTTAACCCTTCGACCAGAGTGTCTGCAGCACTTTGCTGAAGCTTCCGAAGGGTCTGGACCTCTTGCAGATCATGGGCCAGTGCCTGCGCGCGCGCGTTCAGTCCGGGAGTAACTTCGGACAGCATCATGCCTGCCCGTGCGGAACCTAGGGGCCCGGACGGGTGCAGCATCAGAACGGGTGGTGCCGTGGTCTCAATGGTCTGCAATACACCCAGAAGCTGCGCGACCTCCTGTTCCCGCGACCGCAATTCTGCTGTCAGCTGTGCCTCGCGGGTCGCTGCCATGCGCAACCCGTCCCGCATCGCTGAAAGCCCGGCCTCATAAGCCTGGATAGTTTCGGTCAGGGCACGCACGCGGTCGCGGGCACCGTCGGCTTCGGTCAAGTTGATCGAGGCCTGTTCTAGCATGCGCGCCGCATTCAAGGCCGCCGTGGACGGATCATTCTGCGCGCTGGCAGGCGACGCGAAACACATCGCAAAGATAAGCGCGCGCATCCTCATGACAGCAGGCTCTTCCCCGTCATCTCGGGTGGTTGCTCAAGACCCATCAGTTCTAGCAGCGTCGGGGCCAGATCGGAAAGGCGGCCGCTTCGCAGCGAGACACCTTTTGGCCCACCGACCAGCGCCACGGGAACCGGGTTCAGAGTATGCGCGGTGTGCGGCCCGCCGGTTTCGGGGTCAACCATGACCTCGCAATTGCCGTGATCCGCAGTGACGATCATCGCGCCACCGACCTTGTTCAGCGCCGCTACAACCTGCGACAAGCCCTGATCGACGGCCTCACATGCCTTGATTGCGGCTTGCAGATCGCCCGTGTGACCAACCATGTCGGGGTTGGCATAATTGGTGATGATCAGGTCATAGCCTGCCTCGATCGCCTCGACAAACTTCGCCGTCACTTCGGCCGAAGACATCTCGGGCTGCAGGTCGTAGGTGGCCACTTTGGGCGATTTCGGCATAAACCGGTCTTCGCCTTCCTCGGGCGTTTCCTTGCCGCCATTGAGGAAGAATGTGACATGGGGGTATTTTTCGGTCTCGGCCAGACGGAACTGGCGCAACCCCTTCTTGGCAACCCACTCACCCAGAGTGTTCACGATTTTCCGCTTGGGGAACACGGTTGTCATATAGGCATTGTGACCGTCGGAATATTCGACCATTCCCAACAGGGCGGAAAGCTGCGGGCGCGGGCCGGTATCGAAGTCCGAAAAGCCCGGTTCGCCAATCGCGCGCAAGATTTCACGGGCGCGGTCCGCTCGGAAATTCAGACAGAAAACCCCGTCACCATCCTGAATGCCGTCGTAACCTTCCAGAACAGTGGGAGCGATGAACTCATCGGTTTCAGACTGGTTATATGCGTGATCCACAGCGCCATGCGCGGTTGTGGCAGCCCGACCCTGGCCTTTGACCATCGCATCATAAGCCTCGCTGACGCGTTCCCAGCGATTGTCCCGATCCATTGCAAAATACCGACCACAGACCGTGACGATGCGCGCCCCGTCGGGCAAACGATCTTCAAGCTCAGACAGGTAAGTAAATGCCGATTTCGGAGCGACGTCGCGCCCGTCCGTCATGGCGTGCAGCGCCACCGGAACGCCTGCATCAGTAATAGCCTTGGCAGCAGCGACGATGTGATTCAAATGGCCATGGACGCCACCGTCCGAGACCAAACCCATCAGGTGCGCCGTTCCACCTGCTGCCTTCACCTTTGCTATGAAGGTCTGCAATGCGGCATTGTCGAAAAAGCTGCCATCTTCAATTGCCAGGTCGATCTGCCCCAGATCCATCGCAACAACGCGGCCCGCCCCGATATTGGTGTGACCCACCTCGGAATTGCCCATCTGGCCGCTGGGCAAGCCAGCATCCGGGCCATGTGTAATAATGGTCGCGTGCGGCCCATTGGTCATGATCGCATCAAAGGTCGGAGTATTTGCAAGGTACGGCGCGTTAGACCGTGTGTCTTCGGACAGGCCCCAACCATCAAGAATGCACAGGACGACGGGTTTGGGGGCGGTCATTGCGGCTCTCCGGATTTCTGCTCTGGTCGGTCTTGTATCGCCTGCCCTCGGGCAATTGAACCTTATTTTGTGCGCGGATGTGCAGATTTAATACTCAGTCCGCTCAATCCTTGTTTATCAAATCCGTATACGGACGCGTCGTGCGACCACGATACTTGACGGTCAGGTCCAGCGGCGCATCGTTTTCATCATAGACCCCGACCACGATCCCCCTGCCCCGGCTTTTGCTCCGCATCTCAATCAACTGCTGTTCCGACCGTGTCGTGCGCTGCGACTGGCGGCGTGTCCAAACGAACAGGTGGTCGTACATTGTGGCAACAATATCGGCGTGATCGGCACTGTTCCCCAGATCAAACAGGATAGACCGATGACCGCCTTCGCAGTGGATCAGCTTCCACTTTTTGTTGGCTGCCATGAACATGACTGCGTCCCGGACAGAGGCATTTAACATGTCTGCAATTGGTGATGCCGAGTAATCGTACTCACAAATCACCGCGTGGCGGGGTGTTTCGTTCAGCTGCCCATGCAGGATCGGAAGCAAGGAGTGTCCCTCAAGAATATGCCCTGCGATCTCACCGCCCGCCACATCCACAAATGTCGGAGCAAGGTCGATGGATTCAACCAGTGCATCGCTTACAGTGCCACGCGTTCCGTCTGCTTCGGGTGACGGGTCATAGATAATCAGTGGCACCTTGGTTGATGCGTCCTGAAAGAACGTTTTCTCGCCCATCCAGTGATCGCCCAGAAAATCGCCGTGATCGGAGGTCAGCACGATCATCGTGTCCTCCATCCGGCCAGTTTTCTCCATCCAGTCAAACAGTCGCCCCATCTGGTCATCGGCCTGTTTGATCAGCCCCATATAGGCCGGGATCACCGCATCACGTACATCCTGCCGCGAGAATGTCTGCCCGACTTTAGTATCCATGAATGCCTTGAGCACCGGATGCGCATTCTGACGTTCCGTGTCGGAGCGCACGACCGGCAGAACATGTTCCGGCCCGTATATCGAGGCATAAGGTTCCGGCACGATGTATGGCCAATGCGGCTTGATAAAGCTCAGATGACAGCACCACGGGCCATCATGGGTGTCCATGAATTCGATGCCACGTCCGGTCAGATAAGGGGTTTCGCTGTCCTTTTCCGCTATGTTGGCCGCCTCGGTTGAGTTCTTTAAAAACCAGCCGAACAGGACATTGCCGTCCTCATCCAGCCCCGAATTGGCAAAGTCGTGCCAGGGGTTGTCACTCTCATACCCTTTAGCAGCCAGATGCTTATTGTATTCCTGTGCGCCATCCGGATCATAAAATCCGTCGGGTCCTTCAGGCAGCATACCGTCATCGCGTTCATATACATCAAACCCGCATTCCGCGACACGCGCGCCGATCAGACTGTCAGGCTCCAACCCCAGCCGCTCCATTCCTTCCGCATCTGCGCGCATATGGGTCTTGCCGACCAACCAGCAGTCCATGCTTGCGTTGCGCAGGTGATCCCCCATCGTGATTTCACCAACTTTCAGCGGAATGCCATTCCATGAGGCGCCGTGTGAATGCACGTAGCGGCCGGTATAAGTCGACATGCGCGAACTGCCGCAAATCGGGGACTGGATGTAGGCCCGATCAAAGCGGACTCCGTCAGCAGCCAGTCGGTCAATGTTTGGGGCGTGCAAATGCGGATGCCCGTAACAGCTAAGATAATCCCAGCGCAGCTGATCGAACATGATAAACAGGATGTTTTTGCCTTTGGCCAAACCCGCGCTCTCCCGCAAGATGCCTCAGGGGTCTATTTAGCCATTACCATCACTATAGCGAAGCGCAATCTGCGTTCAGGCCTGACGCTCCATCTGCTCAAGCATCTTTTTGGCACGTTTGCATTGCAACTGATCACGCAAGGGCGAATTGGGATCGACATCCTTTTTGCAGACCACACATTTGTCCGCGCCCGAGATTGCGTTCAGACCACCACAGCTGCCTTTGATCGTCTTGCCCATCAGCATGACGCCCAGCGACATGCCAACCACGATGATCAAAAGCAGAAAAAACGCTATGAAAAAGGTGCTCATCCCGGTTCCTACCTGTCAGTTGGTGCCCAGTGCGTCTTTGAACGCAGTGCTGTGAACCGTAATATAGGCATCGTCGCCGCCTGTCACATCCCGCGAGATAAAATACACGGCAAGTTTATGTTCTTCTGCCAGCTCCAGGCCCTTATCCTGACCCAGCGCTAACATCGCTGTCGCCCAGGCATCAGCCATCATCGCATTTTCGGCCAGAACCGTGACCGAGGTCGTGCGATGCGTGATCGGACGACCTGTTGTTGGATCGATGATATGCGAATAACGCACGCCGTCCTGTTCAAAGAAATTCTTGTAGTCGCCAGAGGTCGCCATACCGAGGTTGTCCAGCTCAACTACCAACTGCAGGTTTTGGGCCCCTGCTTCGGGCTTTTCGATCCCGATCCGCCAAGCCTCACCCTTGTCGTTCTGGCCCATGGTGACCAAATCACCGCCGATCTCGACCATATAGTTTTCGATCCCAGCGTCGCGCAGAGTCGCAGCCACCGCGTCGATGCCATATCCTTTGGCGATTGCTGACAGGTTGATGCCCACACTAGCATCTGATTTGGCCAAAGTTCCGTTGTCGCTGTCCAACATCAGCAAGCGTTCCTGACCAACGCTTTCCAACGCCGCCTGTATCTCGGCATCTGATGGCACCGGATCTTCTGGCTTGCGCGGACCAAAGCCCCACAGTTCGATCAGCGGGCCAAGCGTTACGTCGAACGTGCCGCCCGATTTTTCGTGCACGTCATTTGCTGCACCTAAAACCAGCGCAAATTCTTCGGAAACCTCAGTGGGTTCAGTGCTGGGCGACGCCGAAAATGTCGAAACCTCTGAGTTGGGGTCCCAGTTGGACATCTTGGCGTTCACGTCTGCCAATGTCTCTTCCACGGCAGAGCCCAATGCAGTCTCATCCACATCCGTGCCGATAGCGGTGATGTTGAATGTGGTACCCATGGTCTCACCGGACAGGCGCACAACCTCGGGTTCTTTGTCAAAGAGACATCCGGAAACAAGTGTTGCAACAGCCAGAACAGGCAAAAGGCGCATCGAGAGACCTCCAGAGGAAAACCGTGCCCGGCATATGCCAGCGGCCCCATGCAGAGTCAAACCGACTTCACAGCTTTAGCGGCAGGAAGCCTAACATAAGTAGCCCAATGCCGGCCGGCACACCGAACAACCAGGCTTTTTTTTGCCAGCCAACCGGCTGCTGTTTCCAGGCCATTCTAAAGTTATGCCCGCATACGACCACGGCAAAGAAAATCAGCACTGCGACGGGCGGGGTAAGGTACAAGTCAGACAAAAGGCCGGATATCCTTGTTTAGCGGCAGTTTTCCCCGGTTTGGGCATTTGCACCCTATACAGATCGCATTGCTGCGGTAAGGTGTAAGGGAAGCCATCTCAAAAATAAGAGGAGATTGCCAATGGCCCCAACCTCATATCAGCCCCCAACCCGCGGCGACAAGACCGATACAAGCACGCATAGCCAATCGGTTGAATCCAATCTGTCGCATTCGCAGACGACGGTGGCAAAATTGCTTGCGGGTAAAGGGGATGCTGTATTTGCGGTGCGCCCAAACGACACAATCCATTCGGTCGTGAATACCCTCAGTGAAAAGCGGATTGGTGCCGTGGTCGTGACCGACCAGAACGGTACCCTTCAGGGTATTCTGTCCGAACGCGACATCGTCCGGCGCATGGCTGACACGCCCGGCCAGACCTTGCCACAATCAGTCGAGGATCTGATGACGCGCGAGGTCAAGACATGTTCACCAGACGATTTGTTGAATGATGTCCTGAAAACCATGACCGAAGGACGTTTTCGCCACATGCCCGTTGTTGGCGACGGCAAACTGCGCGGCGTCGTCACAATCGGTGACGTTGTTCATTTCCGGCTGAAAGAGCTCGAGTATGAAGCGTTACGCATGAAACAAATGATCGTAGGCTGATCCTTCCGGCAGAAATCCCTTGACCTTGGCTGACTGACAGTATCCTTGATGCCAAAATTTGTTCGGTTATAGGTCGAGGGTAAATGAAGCACGTTCTGGTAACGGGTACAGCGGGATTCATTGGGTTCCATCTTGCAAAACTGTTGCTTTCGGAAGGATTCCGGGTGCACGGCTATGACGGGATGACCGATTACTACGATGTCGCGTTGAAAAACCGCCGGCATCAGATGCTGTTGCAAAACCCTGGGTTTTCCGTCACCGAGGACTTGCTGGAAAATCACGAAAAACTCAAACAGGTTGGAGATGACTTTAAGCCTGACGTGATTGTGCACCTGGCTGGTCAGGCAGGCGTGCGTTACAGCCTGGAGGATCCGCGCAGCTATATCGACTCGAATATTGTGGGCACATTCAACGTGATGGAGGTTGCCCGCGAACATAAGGTTGAACACCTGTTGATGGCGTCCACCTCGTCGGTCTATGGCGCGAATGAGGTGATGCCCTTCACCGAGGTCGAAAAGGCCGACACGCCTCTGACCATCTATTCAGCTACCAAAAAGGCCAACGAGGCCATGGGCCATTCCTACGCGCATCTTTGGAACCTGCCCACAACTATGTTTCGGTTTTTTACCGTTTATGGCACTTGGGGGCGGCCGGACCTGGCGCTTTACAAGTTTGTGGATGCAATTCTGGATGACCGTCCGATCGATATCTACAATCATGGCGACATGTATCGCGATTTTACCAATGTGGATGATCTTGTCCGCGGAATCCGGCTGTTGATTGACAGCCCGCCCGTGCGCCCCGACAGCGCAGATGACATCGAAGAAGGCGACAGCCTTTCGCCCGTAGCGCCCTGGCGCGTGGTCAATATCGGAAATGGCGACAAAGTGCGCCTGTTGGATTTCGTCGAGGCGATCGAAGAAGCTGTCGGCAAGAAAGCAATCAGAAACTATATGCCCATACAGATGGGCGATGTCCCGGCCACTTGGGCCGATACCGATCTGTTGCAGCGATTAACCGGGTATCGCCCACAGACCGATTTCAAGGTCGGGATTGCCCAGTTCGTGGAATGGTTCCGCGAATATCACGAAAAATGAACTGAGTGCCGCATGCTCGAAACAGACCCCAATTCCCGCAAAATTGCCGTCATTGGCCTGGGTTATGTCGGCCTGCCACTGGCAGTGGCGTTTGCCGGGGTGGGCCCGGTCATTGGGTTTGATATCAATGCCAAACGCATTGACGCGTTGCGCGCGGGGCAGGATAGCACTCAGGAAGTTGCCCCCAATGATCTGGGCGCTGCGACAGGTTTGACCTTTACTTCGGGACCTTCCGATCTGGCGGGATGTGATACCTTTATCGTTACGGTTCCAACGCCAATCACGGCGGGCAAACAACCGGATTTGTCGCCCTTGCTGAGTGCGTCCGAGACGGTCGGGCACATTCTGGAAAAAGGTGACCTGGTGATCTACGAGTCCACGGTCTATCCCGGCGCGACCGAGGAAGACTGTGTGCCAGTGCTCGAACGGGTCTCCGGTCTTAAATTCAACAGGGATTTCTTTGTCGGATACAGCCCGGAACGGATCAATCCCGGTGATAAGGCCCATCGCATCTCGGACATTTGCAAGGTCACCTCGGGCTCGACACCCGAAGTTGCCGATTTGGTAGATGCGCTTTATGGCCGGATTATCGCGGCAGGTACACACAAAGCGGAAAGCATCCGCGTAGCCGAAGCCGCGAAAGTTATCGAAAATACTCAACGCGACCTGAACATCGCGCTGGTCAATGAATTGGCGATGATTTTTGGACGCCTGGGCATTGATACCGATGCCGTTTTGCGCGCAGCTGGAACCAAGTGGAATTTTTTGCCCTTCCGTCCTGGCCTGGTCGGCGGACACTGCATCGGCGTCGACCCTTATTACCTGACACATAAGGCAGAGGCGGTCGGCCATCATCCACAGATCATTCTGGCCGGGCGACGCCTGAACGACAGCATGGGCAGCTATGTGGTGTCGCAACTGGTGAAGCGGATGACTCGCGTCGGGATTGACGTCGGATCGGCGCGCGTGCTGGTAATGGGGCTGACATTCAAGGAAAACTGCCCGGATCTGCGCAACACCAAGGTCGTCGACATCATAGACGAACTGAAGGATTACGGTATTGAGGTAGATGTGCATGACCCGCACGCCGATGCCTCCGAAGCACAGGTCGAGTATGGCATTTCCCTGGTCGACACCCCTAAGGAACACGCCTATGACGGCGTCGTTTTGGCCGTCGCACATCGAGAGTTTTTGGATGTAGAGCCCGCGCAAATCAGAGCGTTCGGAAAAGACACAAGCGTGGTCTTCGACGTCAAGTCGGTCCTGCCGATAGAGGCCAGCGACCTTCGCCTTTGAGCACAAAAGAAAACCGGCGCGTATGAGCGCCGGTTCTTTATTTCTTACCCGCCGAAATCGTCAAGCATGATGTCTTCGCGGTCCACGCCCAAATCCAGCAGCATGTTGATGACCGACTGATTCATGATTGGTGGGCCACACATGTAGAACTCACAGTCCTCAGGTGCGGGGTGGTTCTTGAGATACTCTTCGAAAAGAACGTTGTGGATGAAGCCGGTGTAGCCTTTCCAATCGTCCTCTGGCTGCGCATCCGACAGGGCAACATGCCATTCGAAATTGTCGAATTCCTCGGCCAGAGTGTCGAAATCCTCGACAAAGAACATCTCTTTCTTAGACCGTGCGCCGTACCAGAAGCTGATTTTGCGGTCGCGATTTTCCAGACGCTTGAGCTGGTCGAAGATGTGGCTGCGCATGGGCGCCATACCGGCGCCACCGCCGATAAAGACCATCTCTTTCTGGGTGTCGCGGGCAAAGAATTCGCCAAACGGGCCCGAGATGGTGACCTTGTCACCCGGTTTCAGGTTGAAGATGTAAGACGACATCTGACCGGCTGGTATACCTTCGGAACCGGGAGGTGGCGAGGCAACGCGGACGTTCAGCATGATCATGCCTTTTTCGTCCGGGTAGTTGGCCATTGAATACGCGCGCTCGATCGGTTCGTTCACAACCGATTCATACTGCCACAGATTGAAGCGGTCCCAATCTTCGCGGTATTCCTCTTCCACGTCGAAATCAGTGTATTTCAACGCATGCGCAGGGGCTTCGATCTGGATGTATCCGCCAGCGCGGAAATTCACGTCCTCGCCCTCGGGCAAATCCAGGGTCAGCGCCTTGATGAAGGTCGCCACGTTTTCGTTCGAGCGAACCGTGCATTCCCATTTCTTAACGCCAAAGACCTCTTCGGGAACTTCGATGTTCATGTCCTGCTTGACCGCAACCTGACAGGACAGGCGGTCGCCGCAAGACGCTTCGCGCTTGGTGATATGGCTTTCTTCAGTCGGCAGGATCGAACCGCCACCTGAATGAACACGCACGCGGCACTGCGCACAGGTGCCACCACCGCCGCAGGCAGAAGGCACAAACAGCTTTTCGGCCGCCAGTGTCTGCAGCAATTTGCCACCTGCGGGAACGGAAATGGTTTTTTCGCCGTTGATTGTGATGTTCACATCGCCAGTCGATACCAGTTTCGAACGGGCGGCCATGATGAGGGCCACCAAAGCGACAACGATCAGGGTGAAAAGGACGACGCCTAGGCTAAAAGTTTCCATTCATCCCTCCTTACAGCTTCACGCCCGAGAAAGACATGAAGGCCATCGCCATCAGTCCCGCGGTGATGAAAGTGATGCCAAGGCCCTGCAAGCCATCCGGAATATCCGAGTACTTCAGCTTTTCACGAACGCCCGCCATAGCGGTGATCGCCAGTGCCCAGCCAAAGCCCGAAGACACACCATAAGTGGCTGCTTCGGCAAAGTTATAGTCACGCTCGACCATAAACAGCGATCCCCCCAGAATGGCGCAGTTCACTGTGATAAGCGGCAGGAAGATCCCCAGCGCGTTGTAGAGCGGCGGGAAGTACTTATCCAGAACCATCTCAAGGATCTGCACCATCGCCGCGATCACGCCAATGTAGGAGATCAGACCAAGGAAGGTCAGGTCCACATCAGGGAAACCCGCCCAAGCCAACGCACCGGGCTTCAGCAGATAACTGAGCAGCAGGTTGTTCGTGGGAACGGTGATCGCCTGAACGACCATGACCGAGATGCCCAGACCCAGCGCGGTCGAGATCTTCTTGGATACGGCGATGAATGTACACATCCCGAGGAAGAAGCTGAGCGCGAGGTTTTCAACAAAGATGGCCTTCACGGCCAGTGAAATCAGACCTTCCATCAGTGGGCCTCTACCTGCTGAATTTTGTATTCACGCTCTTCGACCTGGTTCGGCTTCCATGTGCGGAAGGCCCAGATGATCAAGCCGATGATAAAGAACGCGGACGGCGGCAGCAGCAGCATGCCGTTGGGCACGTACCAGCCACCATTGTTCACGGTTTCCAGAATGGTAACGCCAAACAGCGATCCGTTGCCGAACAGTTCGCGAATGAAGCCAACAAGCAGCAGGATCAGACCGTAGCCCATTCCGTTGCCCAAGCCGTCAATGAAGGACGCGACGGGCGGGTTCTTCATCGCAAATGCTTCGGCGCGGCCCATCACGATACAGTTGGTGATGATCAGGCCGACAAAAACCGACAAGGTTTTGGAAATCTCAAAGGCGTAAGCCTTGAGAACCTGATCCACCAGGATCACCAGCGAGGCGATGATCACCATCTGTACGATGATCCGGATCGAACCCGGGATCTGGTTGCGCAGGCATGAGATAAAGAAGGACGAGAACGAGGTCACGAAGGTAACCGCCAGCGCCATCACGAAGGACACCTGCAGCGAAGAGGTCACCGCCAGCGCCGAACAGATACCCAGCACCTGCAGTGTGATCGGGTTGTTGTCGACAAGCGGGTCGACCAGCATCTCTCTCTTGGTCTGGGACATCAGAACTCTCCTGCTTGCAGTTTGGCCAGGAACGGAGCGAAGCCCGCATCACCCATCCAGAATTTCACCAGGTTATCAACACCAACCGAGGTCAGCGTGGCACCGGCCAGCGCATCTACATAAAAGTCGGGGCCAGCGGCAGGTTGCGACTTGGATACTGTGATCTGCAGATCACCTGCATCGTCCCGCAGCTTCTTGCCGTTCCACAACGCTTTCCAACGCGGATTGTCCACCTCGGCGCCAAGACCGGGGGTTTCGCCGTGCTGATAGAATTGAAGGCCGTAGATATCGTTGCCGTTGTTTTCCAGCGCGATAAAGCCATAGAGCGTCGACCACAGACCATAGCCGTGCAGCGGCAGGATCACCTTGTCCAACTCGCCGGATTCGTCGCGCAGCAGGTAGACAACACGGTACAACGCCTTGCGACCAATACCAGCCGGGTCATCGTCCAGCGCGACGCTCAGCTCTGGATCGCTTGCGGCGGCCAGATCGTCGAATGTTGCGGGATCGAACTGGTCGTCGACGAACTCACCCGTCGAAAGCTCAACAACGTGCGGCTCGAATGCGGCGAATGCCTCGGACACATCGGTGCCGGGTTCGTAAACACCAGCTACCTGCAGAACGTTGATCTGCTTGTCCTTCAGCGCGTTGGCTTCCTGGACCGGGCGCAGGCTTACGGCTGCGGCTGACACAACCATCGAGGCCACCAGACAAACGGCGACGGCGATAAAGATCGTTTTACCGACCGAGTCCGGCGAGGCCGCCAGAAACTTGGCAATCGCGCCCTTGGGTTCTGGGGATTGCGTATCAGACATGGCGACGCGCCCTCCGTTTGATGTTTGCCTGAACGACGAAGTAGTCGATCAGCGGTGCAAAGACGTTACCGAACAGGATTGCCAGCATCATGCCTTCGGGGAAAGCGGGGTTCACCACACGGATCAACACAACCATGATACCGATCAGAGCACCGTAGATATACCGGCCCATGTTGGTATGGCTGGCTGAAACGGGCTCAGTCACCATGAAAGCCAGACCGAAAGCGTAACCGCCGACGACGACGTGCCAGTACCATGGCATCGCGAACATCGGGTTGGTATCCGACCCAATGAGGTTAAACAGCAGCGTCAGACCTATGGTCCCAGCCAGACAGCCGACAATCAGTCGGAAATTGGCGATGCGGGTCGTTAGCAGGAATGCCAGACCGATCATACAAGCCAGCGTTGATGTTTCACCAAAGCTGCCCTGCATCTGACCAAGAAACGCATTCCACCATGTCAGCCCCTCGGTGGCCAACGCCTGATATCCTTCTGAGGCGGATACCGACAGAGCTGTCGCACCTGAAAAGCCATCAACCGGGGTCCAAACCGTGTCACCTGACATGTTCGCCGGATAGGCAAAGTACAGGAACGCACGACCGACGAGTGCTGGGTTCAGGAAGTTCTTGCCAGTGCCACCAAAAACTTCTTTACCAATCACCACCCCGAAGATGATGCCCAACGCAACCTGCCAAAGTGGCGTAGATGCGGGCAAGATTAGCGTGTAAAGCATGGAAGTTACAAGGAAACCCTCGTTCACTTCATGGCCGCGAACAGTCGCAAAGATGACCTCGAAGATACCGCCTGCAACCAGAGTGACGATGTAAATCGGCAGGAAATACATCATCCCGTGCATCACATTGGCAAAGATGCTGGCGGGGTTCAGCGAGATACCGAACATCTGCAGGATGGCGATCCGCCAGCCAGTGGCTGAATCGGGTCCAAGCGCGGCAATGGCCGAGTTTGCCTGAAAGCCGGTATTGTACATTCCCCACAGGATACAGGGGATCGTGGCGATCACGACATATGTCATGATCCGCTTCATATCCACGTAGGACCGCGCATGGGGTGCAACGGAGGTTACGGTTTTCGGAGTGTAGACGAAGCTTTCGACCATCTCGTAGATGGGGAAATACTTCTCGTACTTGCCGCCCTTAGTAAAGTTCGGCTCGATCCGGTCAAAGAAGTTGCGCAAACCCATTCGGATCAGCCCTCCTTTTCAATCTTTGTCAGGCAGTCGCGCAGCGCCAGCCCATATTCATATTTCGCCGGACAGGCAAAGCCGATAAGGCCAAGGTCCTCTTCGTCCAGCTCCAGCGCACCTAGCGCCTGTGCAGTATCGGTATCCATTACCAGCAAAGCGCGTAGCAATTGCGTCGGCAAATAGTCCTGCGGCATCAACTGTTCGAATGTACCGGTCGGAACCATCGCACGGCGTCCACCATTCAGATTGGACGTGAATGCAAACAGCTTCTTGGCAAAGGCCGAGCCAAGAACCGGCTGAACCGCGTATTTCGACGGCATCGGAAGAATCCAGCCCAACGTATGCTGATCATGGTCTTCGCGGATGATGCTGATCTGACGCGCGAAACGGCCCAGGTAAGCTTGTGGCCCCTCTGCATGACGGCCCGACAGGATCGAGCCCGAGATTACACGGGCCGTGCCGTCCACATTGATTTCGTCACGGGTAAGATCATCGGTCGAGGCCCCCATGACGGTGCGGATCAGGCGGGGTTGACGCGCGCCGGGGCCTGAAAGGGCAACCACGATGTTCGGATCCAGATGGCCGGTTTGCATCAGACGGCCAATCGCGATGACATCCTGATAGCCGATTGTCCAAACCTGCTTTTCACCGGCCAGCGGCTCAAGGAAGTGGATGTGGGTTCCAGCCAGGCCTGCGGGGTGCGGCCCGGAAAATGCTGCGGTTTCAACACCCGGAACGTCGGCGCCCGGCAGGGCTGCGCCCTCATTTTGGCACAGATACGTCTTGCCCTCGGTCAGCTTGGCAACTGCGCTCAGGCCGACAGCAAAGGCGTCACCTGCATCCTGGATAATGATCTCGGCATCAGCGGCCAGAGGCTCACTATCCATCGCGGTCACAAAAATTGCTGTAGGCTTGGTACCCGGTGCGGGCATCTTGGAATAGGGCCGCGTGCGGAAAGCAGTCCACAGGCCAGCCGCACATAGACGTTCGGTCACGCCCTCGGCGGTATCGGTGTTGCCCACAGCCGAGAAATCCAGACCTGTGTCGTTGACGTCCGAGACTTCGATTACGACGCTCTGCAACACCCGACGCGCACCACGGTTGATGGCCACGATCTTGCCGCTGAGCGGAGCGACCATCATCGCCTCGGGCACGTCCTTGTGGCAAAACAACGGTGTGCCCCGCTGAACCTCTTCACCCTCTTGAACCAGCATGCGCGGTTTCAGGCCCAGATAATCAGCCCCCAAAACCCCGACAGACCTGAATTCAGGACCCGGTTGGATCGTCTGCTCTGGCGCGCCTTGCACCGGCAGCTCCAACCCTTTTTTCAGTTTGAAAGTTTGCATGTCGCTACTGTCTTCCAAGCCTCTTTCCTGCAACACATCGTTCCCACCACTGCATAGTGGCACAAAACGATCTGTATGTGGGAGCCTGAGAGCAAAAAAGGCGCATAGCACCTGTTTTCATTCCAAGCTTCGTTTTGATCACGGTCCCTTTACGCGGGGATGTTGCCAAACGCAAACCCGTTGCTGCCTAAATTGCCGATATTTTGTCAAATTAACTTGAAGGGCTGCCTTTTGAACCTGTTGAAATTGCATATCGCACCCGCAACACTTCCGGTGTAAGCACCCGGGATGGAACCAAACAACGATTTTGAGATTTTTCTGGTGGCAACGCCCGGCCTTGAAGCCCCGCTGCATGCCGAAGCGGTCGAGCAGGGATTCGCAGATACAAAGCCGGTACCCGGCGGCGTCACCTGTCGCGGAAGCTGGCCTGAGGTCTGGCGCGCGAACCTGTGTCTGCGCGGTGCGAACAAGGTTCTGGTGCGATTGGGCGGATTTCCCGCAGTTCATTTGGCACAACTGGATAAACGGGCCCGAAAATTTCCCTGGTCCGATTTTTTGCGCCCCGATGTGCCCGTCAAAGTCGAAGCGACAAGTCGAAAATCCCGAATCTACCATGCAGGGGCCGCCCGGCAACGTATCGAAGTGGCAATTACGGAAACTCTGGGCGCACCGGTTTCGCCCAATGCGGTCGTGCGCGTCCTGCTGCGCATCGAAAAGGACCTGTGCACATTTTCGATCGACAGTTCCGGCGAGCCTTTGCACAAACGCGGCCACAAACCGGCTGTCGCCAAAGCCCCGATGCGCGAAACGATGGCGGCAATGTTCCTCCGAGAGTGCGGATTTGATGGGTCCGAGCCAGTTTTGGATCCGATGTGCGGCTCTGGCACCTTTGTTATTGAAGCCGCCGAAATCGCGCTGGGGCTGCGCCCCGGCCGTTCTCGCAGCTTTGCCTTTGAAAATCTGCCAAGTTTTGACCCCAACGCCTGGTCCTCGATGCGCCAGCAACAACCTTTGGCCAAACCGGACGTCGTTTTTCATGGCTCAGACCGCAATAGCGGAGCGATTGAGGCCTCGACCAAAAACGCTGACCGGGCCGGGGTTGCCGATTTCACCATTTTTCAGGCGCGCTCGGTCAGCGACATAAAACCCCCGTCGGATGCCGCAGGTCTTGTTATTGTCAACCCACCCTATGGTGCCCGGATCGGGGATGAAAAACGCCTGCGATCCGTTTACGGCAGCTTGGGCAAGGTACTGCAAACCAAGTTCAAGGGCTGGCGTATCGGTATCGTGACCAGCAACGCAAGCCTGGCCCGATCCACCCGCCTGCCGCTGTTGCCCCCCGGGCCAATTGTGGACCACGGTGGCACCAAAATCCGACTGTATCAAACTGGTGTTTTAACCTGATCCGATGCCCGGGAACGACGAAGGCAATTCGCACAAACGACACGGAAACCCCCTTGCACATCCAAAAATGCAAGTATAGATCACGCGCCACGGTCGGAGTGTAGCTCAGCCTGGTAGAGCACTGTCTTCGGGAGGCAGGGGTCGGAGGTTCGAATCCTCTCACTCCGACCAATAAAATCAATCAGTTAAATACGAATGAACTGCGCCGCCGCCGCAGCATACCCGGATTTTGTCCGGATTATTCTGTTTTCAGGGTCTGGTTTCCGAAGAAAAGTGAAAGAAAAACCGCTGAGGGGGCGGCCACCCACCTCAACGGTAATGCAAATTTATCTGCACGAACAGAATACCAAATTCGCAGCCGGTCCGCAATCGCGGGAGGCGCATATGTCTAGGCTCGATCGCTTTGAATGGCTCAAGGCCGTTCTGCAATGCGCTGACCTCAACTCGTCAACTAAGGTAGTTGCCTCAGCGCTTTCGGTACAGTTCACCAACGACAGGACCGGCCAACTCAATCCCTCACTAAAAACGCTTGATGAGTTCCTGGTCGGAATGTCGCTAGCAACCATCAAACGCTGCCTCAAACAGCTTGTCGAGTTCGGTTGGCTGTTTCGAACTGAAGGGCGTGGCGCAGGCAATCACACAGAATACGACCTTCGCTCCCCAACAAAAATCATCCCGTTTCGCCGGAGGAAAAAGGATGCACCGATGAGCCTTTCAGAAGGGCGAAAGGGTTCGCCCGTGAGAGACAAAGGGCGCATGGGTGATCTTTCCTATATAAAGAAAGAACAATCCATAGAACAAAACCTCGCGCTTGAGCCGGATCTGCCGAATGGTGGGCCATCCGACTCGGCGCGCGTGGGCAGTGCGCAACCCGAATTCGTCTCGCGCCAATCTTTCGGCTGCCGCCAATGGGAGCAGTTCACCGAACGAATGCTTGGTGCTTGGATCGACCGGGTACTTCCTGAAGCCATCGAAAACAACGAGCGCGGCTACTGGCTCCCCGGCAGGTTCCCTCCAACGAACAAGAACGAGTGGCCCGTGTTGCGCAGCTGGCTCATCACCGAAGGCTGGACCCTGTTTGCACCATCGAAGCAGGAACTGTGCCATGCGGTCTGAGCAAAGAGCAAGGCGACCCATGTCATACGCTGGCGCTGCTGACACGGGACCTTGCGAGGGGTGGCAAGCCTCCCCTTCGAACCCCACCGGCGGAGGCACGCCGCCCGCCAAAGCGCCGCTCACCGAGACCTTCGTCTTTCGATGTAGCGTTGCTGAGAAGGCTGAGCTTCGCGCCAAAGCCGAAGCTGCCGGAGTGTCTGCCGCGACCCTCTTGCGCGAAGCCTTGGGTCTGACGGAAGCACGTCGTCACATGCCTGCGCCTCGCGTCGACCCCGCTCTGGTCCTGGCACTAGGGCGCATTGGCGGTAACCTCAACCAGGTTGCGCGGGTTGTGAATCGGGCGCTTCTGATTGGTCGGGTTGACATGGATACGCTGGCCGTCGCCCGACAACTGGTTGTGATTGAACGCCAGCTTACCAAGATCCTTGATGAGGCACGACAATGCTGATCAAGTTCTTTCCCAATGGCAAAGGCGCGGGTGCTGGTCCAGTTGGCTATCTCGTCACGCGTGAGGTCTTGGCCTATGACTCCAATCGCGATCTAATCCGCGATGCTGATGGCCAGCCCATGACGGTCATACGCGATCCTTTGCCTGAAGTGCTGCGCGGCGATTCCACCCGCACCGAGGCCCTGATCGACGCCAGTCGCAATCAGTGGACCTACCGCGCGGGCGTCATCAGCTTTGCCAGCGAGGACGCACCCACCGAAGCCCAGCAGGTCGAAGTCATGAACGCCTTCGAGGCACTGGCATTCGCTGGTATGGACAGTGAGCAATTCGACTTGCTCTGGGTCCGGCACAGCCACGAAGACCGAGTTGAGCTGCATTTCTGTACACCGCGTTTGGAGCTGACAACCGGTAAAAGCCTCAACATCGCGCCACCTGGCTATCGGACAGCCTATGACAGTCTGCGCGACTTAATGAACAAGACGCACGACTGGGCCGATCCGATGGATCTGGAACGCACACAGGAGGTTCAAGCCACCGTTGAGGCCCCAACTAGGGCACAGGGCCGCGAAGAACTCCACGAATGGATCTTAGACCAGATCAGCATCGGCACCATCACCGACCGCGCAAGCATGGTCGATGCTCTGACCGACGCAGGTTTCGATATCCCCCGCGTAAGCAAAAATTACATCACGGCCAAAGACCCCGACACAGGCGAACGCTGGCGATTGAAAGGAGAGATTTTCCATGACGACTGGCAAGCCGACCCGGCTGAGCGAGAAATTGAACGCGGACTTGGACAAGATCCGAAAAGAGCACGCCGCCTTGATGGATTCTCAATTGCAGAGCTTCAGGAGCGATATTCAAGCATGTGTAACACTCGCGCGGAATACAATCGAAGCCGATACCCGCACGTTTTTGGATTGGAGCGGGACGACCTGGCAGAGTCACATCGACAAGATCAAATTCCTGATTCAGATCTCACCTTGGGCGGTGATAACGGCCTGTATGGTGTTGATCGCAGCAACCTTAGGACTGACTTTTCTGTGGAGCTGGAAACTCTCAACGATAGCCGCCTCGACGCAGCTAGAGAGGTTGGGCATCCAGGCGGTACTTCACGAGGGAGCGACTTATTTGATCCTGCCGCCAGAAACATCAAGCATGCGCACCTGTTCGGTGGCGAGCCGATTGGTTTCTTGCATCAGAGTGGAGCCAAACTAGATGGACCAATCCCTGACAGCCTTGGAGCGAGATTTGCTCGCGTGCGTCGAGCAGTTGGTGACGGCTTGCGAGACCTCCGCCTCGGAATTGCGCAATTTGGAAGAACGCTCGACGACCGGGATCGAGGCCAGGCTAAATGGCTTAACGCAGTGCATCGAGCTGCTGATGAAATCACATCTCAAGTCCGAAGCTACATTGGCCGACTTGCTGACCGAAGAACAGAACTACACCACGCTGGAAGAGAACTTGCAGACGAGTTTGAAGCTAGCGAGAGCCGCCGAAACTCTGCTGCAAGAGAGCTGAATCATGGGCTGCTTGAACGAGACCAAGACTACGGCTTCCATCTTTGATCTGAAGGAATGACGATACCCACTCATCACGAACGCTTCACCATGAGCTTCCGCCAATCCTGCGCCTGCGGGATTGACTACAGAGAATTTGAAAGAGTCGACTCGCTACCGATAGGCATTCCACTAGTTGCAATTGCAGGGGTTTGGGGCGATTGCTACAACTTACGGTGTCTGTTTATGGACACTGACGGAAATCAGTATTTGCGGAATGTGTTCAGGACCAAAAACGGCTACTTGATACCAGAACTTGGGGTCGATGCGAAAATGATCAAAATAGGCCAAGTTGTTCTAGCCTAGCGCTCAACTGCGTATTCTCAGTGAATTCGTAGCGTGAGAACTTTTCGGTATTGCACTTCTTGCATTCGTCTAGAAAGTAGAGACTCCGGTTCCCCAAAGATCGTGGGAACGTATGAGCGTTAGTCCTTTTTCCAAATGCCTTTGACCCTGTGGCGTCGCAGAATCGACACCTCATGCGGTCACCAAGAAATCGAGGCTCGTCTTCCGGTCCCACTAGTTCCTGAACGATTTTATCATAGAGTTTCACTTGTAATCCTACTCAGGTGGGCCTGGGCTGTTTTTTGCGCGTTTCTGGCGATCTAGGGCGCAGTGAGCGCCCGCTCCAACAGTCGTCTCCTGCACCGATCTCGAAAGCATCAGAAATGGCGGCAACTGGAATATCGCCCAGGTGAGCACTTTCGATCTCTGCCATAAATCTTTTTGTCGATTCTTCTAACTTCCAAAGGGCTCTGATTTCCCTCCCGGATTTGATGTTCTCTGCCACTACATCGGTGTTTATTCGCAGCCAAACAGATCGCCCCCATTGTCTCTTGAAAGGGAGAAACTCACCAATAGAACTTGTGAAGAACTCAGCTTCGTATTCTTGCAAATCAAAGCCTTTAGGGAAATCAAAGAGGCTAACCCCTCCTTCAGCCCGCACAAAAGGCGTGCCTCCATAACGCTCACTATCTGGCAACGGGGGATCTACAAAATGAAACCTGTATCTAGAATTTTCTCAAACCGAAGTACGGACGTGGTGTGCCACATACTTCCCTCAAGGTACTTTGAAATAAAGTCTGGTATTGTTACCATATTCTTTGAGTCTCAGCTTTCATATCAACCATGGATTGCGACAAAACGGGCCTCATTCAAACGGTCTTTCGCCATCGCTTAGGGTTATTACTCGAAATGGTGAAGAGTATCGGTTCTGACGCTCCCTGCAAGGTCCGCATTGGGCTGCTAGCTACCGAATACGTCCGCTTTACCCAGTTGGCTCGGCAATGACGTCTATGTTCTCGTGGCTAACATCGATGGGTTTAACGTAAAGGAATATTTGATGGCAGAGAGGACCGAGTATCTGGTCATCCAGTGCGCAAGCGACGGCAGCATTTTGAAGCAACTGCGCGCTCCCAAAAGTGTGAATCCCCGCCTTTTGTTGGAGAGGCTTATTTGCCGAGATTTAGATGATGACTCTGTAATCGAATCTTGCCTACGATCAAACGCCAAGCATTTCTATGATCCCTTTCAGGTAATCGACATGCGGGAGGAGCATCGACGAGAGCAAGCGCGTGATGCGTTGAACGCTGACCCTGAAACTAATGACCCGATTGGAGTCTACAACCGAGCGAGAAACGCGCAAATCCCGCCCGGAAAGACACTACTGATGGCCGGGATAAATCATGAATATTTTGTCCAAGAAGTGGAGGTCTGACTCTGACAAAAGTGATTGTTGATACTACCGCAACGAACGCTAACTTCGTTCACGTCAATATCATCTGTGAATTGTTCAACGGTGTCCGCTTCCTGCAGTTTGCCGCCTGCTGTGCGAGCGATATTCACAACAACAGTGTAGGTCTGGTAAGGGCTCATTCGACCAATTCGGGCCCGTCGCAGAGAAAGTCCGGTGCGAGCCCAAATCTACCGATGCTGCAGCTAGTTCGAATGGGCGTGATGAGCACAGAACGGACGTCCCCGGGTTTGATCACTCCTCCTGCCGACTCTTGAGAAGAGGCAATTATACACACGCATAAGCCACCTATGGATTTACATCTAAGAAGCTTTCGTTGGAACGAAGGTCACTAAATTCGAGCCTGGCTTCAACTCTCCACCTGTAAACAATTGTACATGATATAAAATTCTTTTCAGTTTTTTGCTATTAGGCCTGTCTGTACAAATCATCGCTACAAACAAGGCGAATTTTGGCTTGGAGCGTTTCTCTGCCCCTGTTTCGCCGATGACAAGGAGGAAAGAAATGTTCAAGATTTCAGCGGGTCTCGGGTGCGTATTTGCTGCGGCAATCACCGCTTCGGCGGCCCAGGCAAACGAATGCGGTGAAGTATCACTGATGCAGGCCGATTGGGGGTCAGCGCAAATTGTGACCGCGGTCTCGAAGTTTCTGATGGAGCAAGGCTATGGTTGCGAAGTGACCACGGTTCCGCTCTCGAGCAACCCTGCGCTGGCATCCGTTTCCGAGACAGGAGAGCCCGATATTCTGACTGAAATCTGGACAAACGGCGCGCCGGCTTACCAAGGGCTGGTTGACTCAGGTGCAATCATTCCTGTGACCGAAGTTCTGTCAGATGGCGGTGTCGAAGGGTTCTTTGTTCCGAACTACCTTGTGGAGGAGCATCCGGAACTGGCAACAATTGAAGGCATCGCAGCCAACCCCGAACTCGTCGGAAATCGCTTTCACAATTGCCCCGAGGGATGGACCTGTCTGAATGTCAGCACCAACCTGATGAAGGCAGGCGGGCTGATTGATGCAGGCATTGAAAACTTCGTGCATGGATCAGGCGAAACCCTTGCGGCTTCGATCGCTGCCGCCTACGAAAACAAAGAGCCGTGGTTCGGCTTTTATTGGGCACCGACATCGGTACTGGGCAAATACCCGATGACCCTGGTCGATATGGGCCCCCATGACCCTGAAAAGCACGCCTGCAACATCACAGCGGAATGCGCGACGCCAGAAATGAGCGCCTTCCCCCGCAGTGAAGTCGTTACAGTTCTGTCGAAAGAATTCATGGCCGAAAACGCAGCAGTGTCTGACCTGATGACAAATCTGTCCTTCACCAACGCACAGATGGGCGAAACGCTGGCATGGGTCGAGGACAACAATGCCTCCTACGATGAAGGTGCGGTGCACTTTCTGACGACCTACAAGGATGTCTGGGGAGCGTGGCTTAACGATGCTGCGCGCGACAAACTTTCCGCATTGCTGCAGTAAACTGCATGGACAGGGGCATCCTCAGCGATGCCCCTAACGCACTGAAGTAGATCGGAAAGTGGGATAAATGGCCTTCTATGACAAGTTGTTCAGCGCATTGGGTTTGAGCGAATGGTGTGGCACGTCAGATGACAAAGCGCCTCTTTCGCTGGCGGACCTTGCGGCGCAAGCAGGAGGAGAAGAGGCCTCTGGGCCGCTCATTCCAATTCCCTCATTTGATAATCTGCACGAAAGCTGCAACCGCATATGGCAGTCGCGCGATGTAACCAACGGGATCGAAGAAGGGTTTCTGGCAGCCAAACCGGTCCTGAAAACCGTTCTGGACCCGATCACACAGCCATTGAGCTGGATATTGGATGGCGCACTTTGGCTGTTTGAAGCGACGCCATGGTTCATCATGGTCCCGCTTCTGGTGGCGATTTCCTGGTACGCGTCACGTTCGCGCCCTGTGACGATCTTCGTGGCCGCCTCGATTATGATGCTGGCCCTCGTAGACCACTACGATGTGGCGATGCAAACCCTGTCGATCGTCTTTGTGTGTACGACGATTTCGGTGCTGTTCGGTGTGCCCATTGGAATTGCCATGTCGAAATCCGACCGACTGCAAAAAGGCGTCGTTCCGTTGCTCGACCTGCTGCAGACCCTGCCGACATTCGTGTACCTGATCCCTCTGATTTTCTTGTTCTCGGTCACGGAATCCAAACTGTACGGGATTGCGATCATCCTTTACGCGATTGTCCCGGTGATCCGCCTGACCGATCTGGGCATCCGGCTTGTCGACAGGGATGTGATCGAAGCGGCCAATGCCTTTGGCATGAATGACCGCCAGAAACTGATGCGAGTACAATTGCCGCTGGCGTTGCCGAACATCATGGCCGGGATCAACCAGACCATCATGATGAGCCTTGCCATGGTCGTGATCGCCTCTCTTGTTTCGGCCCCTGGCCTTGGCGTGAACGTGTTGCGCGGTATCCGAAACCTTGAACTGGGTGTGGGCATCGTTGCGGGTATCGGCATTGTTCTGCTGGCCGTGATCCTTGACCGCGTGTCAAAGGCAGCTCTCACACGGGTCGATAAGACCCAAGTCAAACATTAAGGAGCCGGTTCAATGACACAGCCAATGGTCCGCCTGTCCGGGCTCTATAAAATCTTTGGCGCCCGCGACAAGGACGTGTTGCACCATGTCCAGGATGGCATGGGCAAGGAAGAATTGCTGGCGCAGCACGGGCACGTGTTGGGGCTCAACAACATCAACATCGATATGCAGGCGGGGGAAATCACAGTGGTCATGGGCCTGTCCGGCTCTGGGAAATCTACTCTGATCCGCCACTTGAACCGTTTGATCGAACCCACTGCGGGCGAGATCATCGTGCAGGGTGAGGACGTGATGCAACTGTCCGAGGACGGGTTGCGCCATGCTCGACAGGAAAAGATGTCGATGGTGTTCCAGAAGTTCGCGCTTTTGCCGCACAAAACCGTGCTGAAGAACGCAGGCATGCCGCTCTCGGTGCGCGGCGAGGACGAGACGACTTGCGACCGTGAAGCCGCAAAATGGCTGGAACGCGTGGGTCTTAGCGGGTTCGAGAACCATTATCCAGCGCAATTGTCCGGTGGGATGCAACAGCGTGTGGGCATTGCCCGGGCGCTGACCGCGAACACACCGATCATGCTGATGGACGAGGCTTTCTCGGCTCTTGACCCACTGATCCGAACCGACATGCAGGACCTGCTGCTCGAGCTGCAAAAAGAGCTGCACAAGACCATCATCTTCATCACTCACGATCTAGATGAGGCGTTGAAGCTGGCCGATCACCTTGTGATCCTAAAGGACGGCTTTGTCGTGCAGCAGGGTGAGCCGCAGCATATCCTGCTGAACCCCAACGATCCCTATATCGAAGATTTCGTGAGCGACATCAACCGCGCACGGGTTCTGCGGGTGCGCTCGATTATGACCCCGCTTGTCGGTGGCAAAGTGCCAAAAGATGCCCATGGCGAAGTGGACGTGAACGACACGCTCGAAAGCATGATCGCGCGGTCCGGCGGGGATACGTCACACGCCTATGTTGTCAAGGATGGGGAGAAGACAGTCGGCTCACTGGATATGACTGAACTGGTTCGCGCTCTTGTCCCTCGCGTCGCATCCGAGGCCGGTGCCCGTCAGTCCTGAAGCGCGCTGACGGCAGAGCTGGAATTCAACAGATCAGGCCCGAAATAGCCGCATGGTTGGGTCGGCCTCGATCTGTTCGAACAGCCAGTCGATAAATGTATCGAGCTTGGGGTTGGGTGCACGCTCTTTTTGCGTCGCCAGATACCAGCGGCCTGGCTCGGGTACTGAAATGTCGAAGGGTCTAACCAGACGCCCCCGCTCAAGATCACGCTCGCAAAACGGTGCCCTTGCGACGCTGATACCGTGATTATTTAGAACAGCCTCACGGACAAGCGGGTAATTGTCGAAAACAGAGCCAAATTTCATCGTTTCGCGATCTAAGCCCGCCGCATCCAACCAACAGTCCCAGTCATCCGGCTCATTCCATGTGCTTGGGACACTAAGCAGAAGGAAATTTCTGAGCTCTTCCAGCGGCATTCCACCGCTTGCGGTTTTCAAGGCCTCCGGAGCACATACCGGGTAGATATCGGTTTCGAACAAGGGGCTGTAGTCAAATCTCTTATCAAACGGTGGCGCGTTGAACACGCCCACATCGAACCGGTGCATATCATAATCACCGTCTTCAAAGGTCGAGACGATGCGCACGCGTGTGTCCGGATTATCCTGAAGAAATTCAGCCAATCTGGGCTGTAACCACATTGTATTGAAACTTGCGTAGGACTGAACGAGCAACACGTCCGGTTCCTCAGGTGTCTGGATGCGCCGAGTGGCTTTGATGATTCCCTGAATGTGTTCGCGTATTGGCGGGTAATATTGCTCGCCAGCCGGTGTTAGCTCGACCGAACGGCTTGTGCGTTCCAGTAGTTTAACACCGATTGTTGTTTCTAATGCTTTGACCTGGTGGCTGACTGCCGCATGCGTCACACAAATCTCGTCAGCGGCCTTTCGGAAACTCTTGTGACGCGCCACCGCCTCAAAAGCGCGCAGTGAAACCAGCGTGGGCATGTGAGTGGTCATTGCTGCATCTCCTCGATGAAATCAATTCTGCTTACCCTCAAGCAGAGTTATCCGACGACGGGCGCGAATATAGCAGGGTATTGATACTCTTTTTCATAACCTGTCAGGGGGTAGCACGCAATTCGCGGTGCGATGTGATCGGTTAGAATATCTTGATGAACGGAAATTTCTTTCAGTTCTTCAACTGGGGAAGAGATGCCAGATTAGGGGCTAAAGAAGCTCAAGGATTCCACCTTCATGCCGCCACTTTCACCTTCGCCAAATGCATATGGCTATCCGTTGCTGATTAAACACTTGCTGGCCGGATCCCAGCTTGCGTCAGCCAGCCAAGAGATCGTCAGCGGCACCGAAATGCGGTTGAGCTATGCGGACTTGGGCAAACGCGTGCGCCAACTTGCCAATTCTTTAAAGGCGAGCGGGATACATGAGGGTATGCGCGTCGGTGTCATGGATTGGGATACGCACCGTTATCTTGAGTGTTTTTTCGCGATCCCGATGATGGGCGCGTCCCTTTTCACGATCAACGTGCGTTTGTCTCCTGCTCAGGTTCTTTATACGATCAACCATGGGCAACCGGATCTGATCATCGTGCACCGCGATTTCATGCCGCTCATTGAGGGTATCAAATCGGGCTTTGATCGGGACATCACCATCGTGCCGATTGGAGACGGAGAAGGATATGAAGAGTGGATAGGCAAAGCCCCAGGCAGCTTTGACTTCCCGGACTTCGATGAAAACCAAACGGCAACCTTGTTTTATACAACCGGGACCACCGGCAATCCCAAAGGAGTGAGCTATTCACATCGGCAGTTGGTCCTTCACACCTTGGGTCTGATCGCTGGTTTCGGCGCGTGGCCCGGGAATGCCGGATTTCATCGCGGCGACGTTTACATGCCGCTTACACCATTGTTTCATGTCCACGGCTGGGGATTTCCATATGCCGCAACGATGCTGGGGCTGCGTCAGGTCTATCCCGGTCGATATGACCCTGACACTATCTTGCGATTGATTGCAGCCGAAGGCGTCACCTTTTCCCATTGCGTGCCAACGGTTCTGTCAATGGCGCTCGACCATCCCATCTGCCCGCAAACTGACCTGCACAGATGGAAAGTGATCATTGGCGGGGCCGCCTTGCCGCGAGGCCTGCAGGACCGCGCCGCGGCGGCAGGCATATCCTTGCATGCGGCCTATGGGATGTCCGAAACCTGTCCGTTTCTGACGGTGGCCGATTTGTCCAGCAATGACCCCGAGATGCAGGCGCAAACCGGCTTTCCCGGCCCTCTTGTCGACCTTCGTGTTGTAACACCGGATATGCAGGACGTCCCACATGACGGTGAAACAACCGGCGAAGTTGTTGCTCGGGCGCCCTGGTTGACACAAGGCTATCTGGATAATGCGCAAGCCTCGGATGAGCTTTGGGACGGTGGGTATCTGCATACCGGGGATGTTGGGTATATCCGCGAGAATGGATCGCTGCAGATTACTGACCGCCTCAAGGATGTGATCAAGACCGGCGGCGAATGGATATCCTCACTGGCACTGGAAAACATAGCATCGTCTTGCAGCGGCGTTGAGGACGTCGCGGCAATCGGGTTGCCGCACGCGAAATGGGGTGAAAGGCCGGTCTTGGTTGCTCAAGCCGCAAAAGATGCCGATCCGGATCTTGTGCGCTTGAGAGTCATTGAAGAAATCCAGTCGCGTGTCGGTGCAGGCGAGATCTCAAAATGGGCAGTTCCAGACGAGATAGTCTTTGTCGACCGCCTACCTAAAACCAGCGTCGGCAAGCTCGACAAGAAACTCGTGCGGAAAGATATTTCAACGCGCTCGGACTTTAAATCATGACAGACAAGCAACGCCGTATTCAGGCGCTTATCGGGTCCATTGTCACCTATCTGCAGGCTCACAGAGCTGCCACGCGCGGCGTTGACCTGACGTTGGACAAGCTGGCAGCCATGGACCTGAAGGGTGAGAGGCTCATTGATTTACCTCCCCAAGGAACCCGGCACGATGAGGTTCTGAAGAACGCCATCGCCGGGATTGTCGCCCCCGAATTGCAGGAAATCGCAGGTTGTCTGAAAGCGGCCAAGGATGATCTGATCTGGCGCGAAGACAACGCCCAATTCTATCCCCCTGGTGCCGAATTGGGCGAGGGATACACAAAGTGTAACCTACATACTCTGCTGATTGGGCCAGACGCATGTGGACATCACCATCCCGATTTCAACCTTGGCATTTTCATGCTGGGTCCAAGGACGCTGTATCGCGACCACAACCACGACGCGCCAGAGCTGTACCTGAACCTGTCCGAGAAATCTGGTTGGCGGTTTGGCACCCGTGACTGGCAGGATTATCCGGCTGGATCACTTATCTGGAACGCGGCGGGCGATCCCCACGCCACCCGGGTCTATGACCAGCCATTCATCTCCGTCTTTGTCTGGCTCGAGAACGTGAATTCACCCTGCAACGTAATCCACTTCGACGATTGGGCAGAGATCGAACAAGATCTTGCCAAACAGTCCAATTGAGGTTTCCAAACATGATTTCCACTAAACACACCGAGAGTGTCGCTTTCATTGAGCTGAATGCCCCGCCAGTGAACGCTCTTGGTCTCAAGATGCGACTGGCGCTTTCCTCGGCCATCCACGAGCTGGACGCCGATGAACAGGTCAAAGCTATCGTTCTATGCTCGGCTCTGCCGCTCTATTGCGGCGGCGCTGATATCGTTGAGTTCCGCACCGGGGCAGTTTGGGACAAGCCGGACCTGCCAGACCTGTGTGTAACGATTGAAACCAGCAAGAAACCCATTATCGCCGCGATAGCAGGTCCCGCTATGGGTGGTGCGCTGGAGATCGCGCTTGCCTGTGATTACCGTGTCGCCACGCCGGATGCCGTGATGGGCCTACCTGAGATCAAACTGGGGCTGCTGCCTGGTGCCGGAGGCACCCAACGACTACCCCGGATTGCCGGTCTGGAAGTGGCAACGCAAATGATCCTTTCCGGTGACCCCGTGAAAGGCGATTATGCCCTGTCTTGTGGGCTGGTCGACGCACTATTTGAGAACGACCAGGATTTTCGCGCGCATGTTTTGGGTTTCGCCACCCGTGTCAGCCATGAGGGCGATCCGAAACGCAGTTGCGCGGATATGACCGTCACACATCCTGATCCGAAGGGTTATCTCGCGGGTTTCCGAGACCAGATAGCGCACACGTCCAAAAACCTTGTCGCCCCTGAACGATGTTTGGTGTCCATCGAGGCCGCGTGCGAAATGCCGCTGGCCGAGGGGTTGGCACAAGAGAAGGCAGGTTTCGCTGAACTGCTCGACACACCTCAATCGCGGGCGGGGCGGCATCTGTTCTTTGCAGAGCGTGAATGCACCAAGGTTCCCGGCGTTACCCGTGCTGACCAACCACGTAGCATTTCATCGGTGGCTATGATCGGTGCCGGAACAATGGGGCGCGGCATTGCCATCGCCTTTCTGCAGGCGGGGTATCCGGTCACGTTTCTGGAAACCACGCAAGGTGCGCTCGAACAGGGGCTGGAAAAGGTCCGGGAGCATTTCCAGCGTGCGGCTCAAAAAGGGCGGCTCAGTGCGGATCGGGCAGAGGCAATCTCCGCCAACGCCACCGGGACACTCAGCTACGGCGACCTTGCAGAGGCCGACCTGATCATTGAAGCGGCGTTTGAAAGCATGGATGTCAAACGCCAGATTTTTGAAGCCCTGGACCGACACGCAAAACCTGGCGCGATACTGGCCTCAAACACATCGACATTGGATGTTGATGAAATCGCCGCAGTCACATCCCGCCCGGAGGATGTGATTGGTCTCCATTTCTTCAGCCCGGCCAATGTCATGCGCTTGCTGGAGGTGGGGCGCGGCGCCAAGACCGCTCCCGATGTCATTGCAACGGCAATCACGGTCGCAAAGAAGATCCGGAAGCTCCCTGTCACGGTTGGCGTGTGCTACGGCTTTGTTGGAAACCGGATGCTGGAGCCATACTTCCGCGAAGGATCCCGTCTGCTTCTAGAGGGGGCGACGCCGAAACAGGTGGATGACGTCCTTGAAGGCTTCGGCATGGCCATGGGCATTCATGCGATGGCAGATCTGGCGGGAGTCGATGTGGGCGCCCGCGTGCGTCAGGAGCGGCGTAGTGAAATCGCGCATGACCCGACATACCAGGCTGTGCAGGACAGGTTGTTTAAACTAGGCCGACTGGGTCAGAAAACCGGGCGAGGAAGCTATGTCTACGAGGGGCGGACGCGGGTCGAAGACCCTGAGATTGTTCAAATCAGTGCCCATTTGGCAGACTTGCATGGCGTGAAGCGCAGGGAAATCGACGATCAGGAAATCGTTGAGCGTTGTCTGTTCCCCCTGATCAACGAGGGCTTCTTGATCCTTGAAGAGGGCATTGCGACGCGCCCGGGTGATTGCGACCTGATCTGGACCAACGGCTATGGTTTTCCGAACTGGCGCGGCGGCCCAATGCACTATGCCGACGAGTTTGGATTAAGCCAGATTCTGGAACGCATGAACCACTATCGGCAGTCGCTTGGTGCCTATGGTGAGATGTGGTTCACGCCTGCGCCTTTGCTGGAAGAACTCGCAACCTCGGGCGTAACACTTGCCGCGCATTTTGATGCCAAAAAGGAAAAATCATGAGAGAAGCCGTTATCGTCTCAACCGCACGAACCCCTATTGGGGTTGCCTTCAAAGGTTCGCTGAACAACATCAAATCCCCTACCATGATGGGGCACGCCATTCAACACGCTGTTGAACGTGCAGGCGTGGACCCCGGTTCGATCGAAGATGTCGTCATCGGATCGGTCCTTACGGCGGGAACCGCAGGCATGAATGTCGCGCGTTTGTCGGCGCTGGCGGCGGGCCTTCCCAATACGGTGGCAGGACAGACGATCGACAGGCAATGTTCATCGGGATTGATGGCCATTGCGACGGCCGCAAAGCAGGTCATTGTGGATGGTCAGAATGTCTCCGTGGCAGGCGGGCAGGAAAATATTTCCATCCTGCAGAATGCCTATCTGAAATGGGCGGGCGATGAGAAAGATCCAAACGTTATCGCCCAATCTGAACATGCCTATATGCCGATGCTGATGACGGCGGAAAATGTGGCGCAGGTATATGGGATCAGTCGTGACGCCCAGGATGAATATGCTGCACTTTCCCAAGGTCGGACGGCCCGGGCTCAGGCTGCTGGCGCCTTTGATGACGAGATTGTCCCGATCACTGCGATAAAGCGGGGCAAGAATCGCGAAACCGGAGAGGAAACCCTGGAAGAAGTGACCTTGTCAAAAGACGAAGGCAACAGGCCGGGTACGACGGCCGAAACACTTGGCCAGCTGAACCCGGTTGTCGAAGGAGGACTGATCACTGCCGGAAACGCAAGCCAGCTTTCTGACGGGGCCTCGGCTTGTGTGCTCATGGAAGGCAAAATGGCTGAGCAACAGGGTCTCACACCGCTAGGTATCTATCGCGGCATGGCTGTTGCAGGAAACGCACCGGAAGAGATGGGGGTCGGCCCGATCTATGCCATTCCAAAGCTGCTTAAGAATGCAGGTCTTCGCATCGAAGACATCGGCCTTTGGGAGCTTAACGAAGCCTTTGCCTGCCAGGTTCTCTATTGCCGCGACCACCTTGGGATTGATCCCGAAATCTACAACGTGAACGGCGGTGCGATATCGATTGGCCACCCCTACGGCATGACAGGTGCGAGACAAGTCGGGCACGCTCTGCTTGAGGGGAGGCGTCGTGGCGTAAAATACGTGGTGACCTCCATGTGTGTTGGCGGAGGCATGGGGGCCGCAGCGTTGTTCGAAGTCGCCTGACCCCACTGAAATGAGTTCAAGCAGAGCGTTATCTGGTTGAGACATTGACATTCTGTCATCTGCGAAGGCCGCCATCTGCAAGCCTGCGTTTCATGTCGACCGGAATTGGTGATACCTCCTGAGGCGTTATGACCAATGTCACGCCAACGATCCTTTCCACGGTTTCCAGCCAGTTTGTCGATGACTGGCTGGCGGCGCTGCGTGCCCTGTGCCCAGAGGCGCAGATGGCGTCGCTGCTTAGCCGGTCCGGTCTGAACGCGGATACGCGCTCGCCGAATGGTCGCGTCACGCTGGATCAGATCGTTTGCCTCTATCAACTTGCCGCAGTTGAGACCGGTGATGAGATGATGGGGCTTTGGAGCAGACCCGTCCGGCCGAGGGCCCTACAACATCTTCTGACCACTGTCAGGGAAGCCACGTCTCTTGCATCGGCGCTCTACCGGTTTTCAACGTTCTGGAACTTGTTGCTGGATGATTATCAGTTTGATCTGGAGGACGCCGACAACGCGTTGGTGCTTACCCTGAAACCACAAGGCGAAGTGCCGCTTCAGCGGTTTGGACATATGCTGATCCTCAAACTTGCCCACGGGCTCATGTCTTGGCTGGCAGGGCACGAGGTTCCGGTCAGGGGCGTCGATTTCGCATTTGACCGCCCGGACTTTGATCAGGATTACGCGATCATCTTTCCCGCACCGCTACGGTTTGGCCAACCCGCCACCGCCATCGCGTTTGACCCGAATGCACTGGGTCCAGTGCAGACTCGAAGTACAGCTGATCTTGACCGGTTTTTGCAAAACGCGCCCCGGGACTGGATCTTCACCTCTTCGCGTGAACACACCCAATCGCTGCGGGTGCGCACTTATCTGGGCCAAACGGGATGGGACGCGGCGACCCTGACCCAGACAGCATCCGCAATGCACATGACCCCGCGCACCCTGATCCGCAGGTTGCAGTCGGATGGGACGTCGTTTCAGGCGATCAAGGATGCCCTGCGGCGCGACATCGCGATCCGCGATCTACAAGCGGGACGCAAAAGCGTTGAGGCCATCGCACATGATGTCGGCTTTTCCTCGGCTGCCAATTTCCACAGGGCCTTTCAACGCTGGACCGGCAGTACACCCAGCGCATATCGCAAATCACATACATAAGCGGCCATTTGTCACTTTTGGACAATTATCTGTCAGCACACGAGATAGAGCTTAACGGGCTGGCTCGCTAAGTCTTGCCGCAGAGAAGCATTTTCAGCTGAAGTTTCGCCTTCATAGCTCATCAGTCCGGCCATCCACGATTGCCGGGTTGTGGCGTCATCTGAGAACAATCGCCATTGAAAGGATCCATCAATGTCAGACAAACTCGCCACCATACTCCAGGCCGCACGCGACCACGCCGAGCAGGTCATCCTGCCCAATGTGGACGCCTGGAACGCCACGAAGACATGGCCCCGTGATGCGTCAGACAAGGCCGGGGCCGTTGGCCTGACGGGGCTCTACGCCCCCGAGGAGTTTGGCGGCCAGGGCTTGCCACTTTCAGAGGGCATTCAGGTCTACGAACAGCTGGGGCTCGGAGATGGCGCTTATGCCTTTGCCCTGTCGATGCATAACATCTGTACGTTCGCGGGCTGCGGCTATGGCACAGATGCCTTCAAGGAAAAATGGGCGCGAGACCTGACCTCTGGCCGCAAACTGGCGAACTTTGCACTGACCGAACCGCAATCCGGATCGGATGCCACAAACATGTATTCGCGGGCCGTGATCAATGACGACGGCACATGGACGATCAGCGGTGCGAAGGCATGGGTCAGCCTGGCGACCGAGGCTGATATCTATTTCACCGTGGTCAAGACCAGCAATGAGCCCGGCCACCAGGATATGGCGATGATCGCCATTCCAGCCGATGCGCCGGGCCTCAGCTTTGGTCCGCTCTACGACACCCCGTCCTATAACTTCCTGCCGCTGGCCGAGATGTACATGGACACAGTCGTGGTGAGTGACGACAACATCATCTTGCCGATCGGTCAGGGCTTGCAAGGCTCGCTCATGGCGATCGATATCGCCCGCGTTTCGATTGCGTCAGGATGCTGTGGATTGATGCAAGCCGCATTGGACACGGCGCTGTCCTATTCCAAGAACCGCAAGATGTTCGGTGGCAAGAACCTCGATCTGGACGGGATCCAGTGGATGCTCGGCGAGGTTGCAACCGATCTTGAAGCCTCCAAGCTGCTCTATCGAAGGGCGGCAGAATCCCTTGGCACGTCTGAGGGCCCACTGATGGCCGCTCATGCCAAACGGTTTGTGCCAGATGCCGCAGTGAAGGCTGCGAACACCTGCACGCAAGTGTTGGGCGGTATGGGGCTGTTGCAGCCCTATGGTCTGGATCGTTTGTCCCGCCTCGCACAAATGCTGCGGATCGTGGACGGGACGACCGAAATCAGCCGGGTGGTCATTGGGCGGGCCCTGCAAAGACGAGCGTCGACCTTGCCTGACCTGCCAGTACCGAAAGGATTTGGTGAAACCGGCTGAACGTCCCACCCCCGGTGAAGCGGAACCAACCTGAAAATCTCCTCTGAGATCGGTAAAGTCGAAAGACCAGCCGCACATGTGCGGCCGGTTACTCGAGATTGCAGACCTTGGTGCAAACGCAGCGGATTCACCCTTTGTCCGCACAGCAGACGCTCACGAGTAATTTGCAAATGACCGCATCGAGCCCAAAGCGAACGCTCGCTCAAACTTGGTTTGGGGGACATTATTATCCCAAAACCGTCTATTTGACTGACCGGTTGCCAGAATCGCAGTCTTAGGTGATCCTTCAAGAAATCGAAGGATCGCAATATGTTTAGGTTTCTATTAATTGCATTCGGTATTTGCGTATCTACTTTCGCGTTAGCGCAAGAGTCGTCCGAAGATGTGGCGGGAAAAGATGATACCTCGGCAACCTCGTCCAGCCTGCTAACTGATGCTGAGTTGCAGACATTGGTCGCCCCGGTTGCTCTTTATCCCGACACGTTACTCATACAGATATTTGTCGCGGCCACCCAGCCATTGGAAATTGTTAAGGCTGAGCGGTATTTGCTGGATAACGCCGACCGCGACCCCGTTGAACTTGAGCCGGAAATCGAAGCAATGGGATGGGATCCTTCTGTCAGCGTATTGGCGACGGCGTTTCCCGAAGTTGTTGGTCAGATGGCCACCCATATCGACTGGACCGAGACAGTCGGCACAGCCATGTTGGCCCAGTCCGATGATGTGATGGATGCGGTGCAGGTCATGCGGGATCAGGCAATTGACAGCGGCGCTCTTGTTTCAGGTCCCGAGCAAACTGTCGAAGTGTCTGACGACGACACAGTAGTAATTACACCGACAGAACCCGAAACGGTATACGTCCCACAATACAATCCCGAGACGGTTTATACTGGCCCGTCAACCGGGGATGTTGTGGGCGCAGCACTACTAACGTTTGGCGCCGTTGCCCTGATCGACGAAATTTTTGACGACGACGATGATTGGTATGACTATTGGGGGTGCCGAAATTGCGGTGGCTGGGGCGGTGGTCCGATTTACAGAAATCCAAACATCGACATAGACGTCGATGGCAACGTCAATATCGGCAATGATATAGATTTAGGTGACCGAACGGATATCGGATGGAACCCCGATCCTGACCGGCAACAGGAGGCCCGGAACAAAATAGCGGACCATAAAAGACCTGAAGGTGGCCGCGGCGACTTGCCGGTTAGCCGTCCTGACGGTCGCACGGATGAGCTGCGTGCAAAGTTGAGCCGAGAATCTGGTGCTACAGATATTAGCCGGGACCGCGGGGCGGCAGCAGCTGCGGTCGGTGCCGGTGCGGGGGCTGTAGCAGGCGGGGCATTAGCGAACCGGAGCAACGCAAATCGGGATAAGGCCGCTGCAAAGCAACAGGCCATTGATCGTACCAAACGTCCAGATGCGGCGAAAAAGCCAGTCGCACAAAGACCGCAGACCGCCAAAAAGCCGCAGGCGAAGAAAGCCGCATCGACGCAGCGCAAGCCCGCGGCATCCAAAGGGCAAGCGATGAAGAAAAAGGCGTCCGGCAGCAGAACTCAAAGCGCGTCCAATCGTGGACACGCCGCTAAAGGCAAGCGGAGACGGTAAGATGCGTAGATCAGTATTTTCAATTTTGTTGCTTGCCGCGACCACAAGCCCGGCTCTCTCTGAAGGAGCCAGATTTGATACGCCGCAAACCGCACTGGATGCTTTTGTTGATGCGTTGAAGGCTAATGATCAGAGCAAGCTGATCGAAATTTTCGGGCCTGAAGCCGAGGATCTGGTTGGAACGGGTGATCCGGCGGAAGATCAAGAAAGAAGGCAGGAAATGCTTGGCAGGTATGCCGAGGGGTATCGTTTCCGGCCTGAGGACGATGGCGTTGTACTTCTTCTGGGTGAAGACGGTTGGCCTTTTCCTATCCCAATTTTGCGAAAAGATGATGGTTGGCGCTTTGACCTGGAAGCTGGGATCGAGGAACTTTCAGCTCGTGAAATAGGCTTGAATGAGTTGGAAGTGATCGAATTGCTTGAGGCCTATGTTGATCTGCAGGCAGCTTTCCGGCTTGTGGACCATAATGGGAATGGCGTTATGGAATTCGCTCAGACGATCATTTCTGATCCCGAAGAGCAAAACGGTCTCTTCTGGCCTGGAAAAGACAGCTTTGTCGGTGCGGCGCTTGCCCGCGCCGCAGCTTCGGGGTGGAGTGACGGTCAGGCTGACTATGAAGCCGAGCCGTTTCTTGGCTATTATTACACAATCCTGCAAGAGCAGGGCCCTAACGCTCCCGGGGGTGCCTACCCTTATTTCGCCGGGGATCACTTCGTTGCAGGACATGCCTTGCTGGCAATACCGGCAGACTACGGAGAAACTGGTGTCCATTCCTTTCTGGTTGGCGAAAACGGCATAGTCTACGAGGCAGATTTTGGCCCGGAAACACTCAGTATTGCTGCTGAAATTACTGCCTATGATCCAGACACTAATTGGTCACCGGTCGAGTAATGTTTGGATTGATAGTGGCGATTAAGCTCTGATGCTTTGCTGAGGCCACTATTTGCGGATCGTGTAACAAGCTTCAGTTCGATGGTTACGTGTACCCGAACAGGTTCAGCCTGGATCGCTCTTGCAACACACATTGTAACGGCTTGCAAATTGTCCATCTTACGGTTTGATCCATTCTTCTGCCTTAACACGTTTCGAGTCAATGACTGAAAAGTCCGCAGCCTTGCCATCCGACACTGGAATTTGAACGTCCGGAATGTGCGGTTTTTGACCTACCGCATATGCGAAAGACCGACTCTCGCTAAACGGCAGCAACGGGCTCAACGAGCCTGTCGAGGCGCTGAATATTAGCCTGAAAAAATCTCTTATTTTCAATGATCCTATCAGGGCAAACACGCGCTGCAACCAAATGTTGAAGTACAAGTTCCAGGGAATGCAAATCCTAAGCCCGAGCGAAAGGCCGCAGCAGTCTGCAAATAAATCGATAGAACTAAAACTCATGCTTCCATCATACTTTTGAGGGAACCAGTCTATCCAGAAGCATCCGGACTTGAGTTCAAGATTAGATTTCTGTGTTCCAGATAGACTTGGAGAGAGGAGTTTTGCAGAAATTCAGAAGCATCATTGGTTGGGCGCGCAAGTCTTGCTTCTATAAACGCAAGAATACACACAACAACAAGCCCGGCTAGTATCCAAAGGTACGCGAAAAGCCCTAGTAGATCTGGGCTGGTAACTTGAACGGCTATCGGAGGGGTGAGAAGAAGAATTGTAAGCATCAAACCTTTTTTCAACTTCTTCTGCTTCTGCAAATAATCCGTAGATATTTCCTCAACCTCATGCTCCAGCCTACGCACCCATGACAAGTACTCGTCTTCTAGTTGGCCACGTAAATAATGGCCGCAACGACAAAACTCTCTAGAAAGATACTCAATCCCTCCGCAGGCCTCACATTCCGTGGCATTCGGGCAACCTCTAGTCGGCCTAACTCCGTTGGAGCTTCCAGGTTGGTACGGTGCATCAAGTTGGGTCTCTTCTAGGATGCTATCTACCTTGCCCAACACGCCCACTTTGCGCGGCCTCAATTGCTCGGCTTTTCGCAAAACTTCGTTCTCTAACATCAAGCGACTAACCTTAAGATGGTGTCAATTCTGGCTATATCGGGCACTTGGTTAAGGCCCTCAATCGTTTCGGGGCTCAGAGCTTCTTTGAAAAGAAAATCTATAGCGTCCCATTTCTTTTCGGGTGCTACAACAAGGCCGCGACTAATTATTCTGTGCTCAACTGCGATTCCAAGTTTACGATAGGCATGCGCCATTTCCGAATGTCGGCGGCTTTTGCCTTCAGCAGTGTCCCCTTCGAGCATCCAGAGCGGATCGACATCGAATTCTTCATAAACCTTCAGAAGTAGGGTGGCGGTTAGGTCGCGTTGGCCACGTTCATAGTACTGATATGCACTTCGACTGATGCTAAGTCGTTGCGCCATTTCTTCTTGTGACAGACGCGCCTCGGTTCGGACAGCCGCAAGGCGCACCCCTAGGTCAGGAACAGTCATGATGTACCTTTTTGTGGTTGCATTGACCACGATTATGGTTATCTCTATTCAATGTAACCGCTCATAGAGGCATTTGGTTCGTTTTAGGTAGCATTATCGTAGTTTTGTTTCGATCTGAACGCAAAACGAAAATTTTGCCTCGATATGTGTGCAGTCATTGAGGAGTTGAAATTGCAAAAAATTCTCGAGACACCAAGGGAATTAGCTGAACGAGTGGGCATCCCCGTTTCCAACGTTCGCTATCTAATCCGCGAAGACATGCTGGATCATATTTATACAGCCCCAGGCCGACGAAACCCCAAGATTCCCAATGGTGCGTGGGAACGATACCTCGATCAATTTACGGTGAAAGCATGCCCCGCAAACCGACCCCGCCCCGCCTTGCACGCGACCGAAAACGCCTCGCCGATGGCAATTGGTACATCTACTGGACCGAAGGGGGACGCAGCCGTGAGCACTCGACTGGCACTGGGGATCGCGACCAGGCTGAACTCTACTTCGCAGAATGGAAGCTAAGGCGCTTCAGGCCGGATCGCGCGGTCGAGCCACACGAATTCTATGTGACTGACGCAGTTTCGCACTATCTGGCGAAGCGATTTGACGACGTTACTGACCCGGAGCGTTTGGCCAATGCAGCAAAGCCAATCATCAGGTTTTTTGATGGCTATGCCGTGGGCGATATCAACGATGTGCTCATTAAAGAATACTGCCAGAAACGCCGGAAGAGCCGTCGAGACAAGGGGCTGAAGGACGGCACCTTGCGAAGGGAGCTCAGTTTGCTCTCCACTGCTATCCGGCGTGCCGAGGAAGATCAGCTAATCACGCGCAAAATAACGGTCCGACTACCTCCGAAACCCGAGGGTCGTATCCGATTCCTGACATGTGATGAAGCGCTAAGGCTAATCCGGGTATCGCGGAGCTTCGATACGCCTCTGGAGGATGGCGTGCCGACCGAGTCAAAGACTGAGCACCTGACTCTGTTTCTTAGGATCGGATTGCTGACCGGCCAGCGAAAGGAGGCGATCCTATCCTTGCGCTGGTCTGATATCGATTTTCATAGCAACATCATCTACTGGAACCCCGTTGGACGGCGCCGCACGAAAAAGGAACGCCCGAGTTCTAGGCTGCCTGCGCGTCTGAAGAAGCACCTGCTATGCCGACGAAGGCGGTTTCCGGTAGACGAATTCGTAGTCACCCATCGCGGCAAGTCACTGCAGAACGTCAAACGCGCATTTAGGACTGCCGTTGTGGCGGCAGGCTTGGAGACCGAGGGGGACCGAAAAGTCGTTCCACACACTCTGCGGCACACCTGTGCGACCTGGCTAATGCAAAAGGGGGCGCCCAAGTGGGACGCCTGCGGCTTCCTGGGTATGACCCACGAAACGCTTGAGAAGAACTATGGGCATCATCACCCTGATCACCAGAGAGGAGCGGCGGATGCAATCTGATATCCAGATCATTTCCGGATATAGATCGGTACAAACGTGAACAAAGGAACAGTGAAATGATAGTACATTACAATAATTACAATGGGTTAAAGTCAGGCCCGTTCCTTCGGGAGGCAGGGGTCGGAGGTTCGAATCCTCTCACTCCGACCAATAAAACAAGGCGCCCAAGGGCGCCTTTGTTGTTTTCAGGACAGTGATCCAAATTTCGCTGAACCCGAGCATTGGCCGAACTCTATCGCATTGGCAGCTTTACGCAGGTGCTCGGGGCTATTAGGTACGCGGCGTCGCATTCCGAAGCTTTCGCCAAAGCCGAGACGCGATCCAATGCCACCTTGGAACTGGCCGCAAGGCGGTTCGTAGAAACGTTCCGGGGCTTTCAATCCAGACCGGACCATTTGATGTCTACCAACCACTTTTTTGCGGCCAAAATCGACGCTCGCCCAGTTTGGTCGACATGTGACAACAGCCATACATCGCGGGCGACCGGATTTGTCTGATCATCAAGTAAGAGGGCGCGGAGCCTTTTGTCGCCATCCGCGATTAACGATGGCAGCAGTGTTTTCCCTAGACCATTTGCCGTCGCTTCCAGTGCGGTTTCGACGTCCGCCACCCGGATATTGGCACGCCGCGTGCTTGAAGCATAGATCGTTTTCTCAAGCCATTTGGCCTGCGGCAGGCTGGCGTTGGCATCATCATAGGTGATCCAGCCGAGATTTTCCGCGTCATCTGCTGAGATCTTTCGATCTACATATACGCCAAATTGCAGCTCACCCAGTTTCTGGGCCTTAATGCGAAAGCCACCCTCGTATGGGCGGGCAAACCGCAGGGCCAGATCCGCCTCACGCCTGGAAAGGTCTAGATTGTCCGAGCTTGGAAACAGCTCGATCGTCAATTGAGGGTGCAACTGGCCAATCACGTCAATTTGGGGCACGAGAACGCGATTGATGATGACCGGTACAGAGGTGATCCGAACGACTCCTGACACGTGATCTGCCGTCCTGTCTGCACGTAATTGCAGCGCCCGGTTCGCGGACTCCATGGTTTCAGCGTAGCTGAGAATGTCCAAGGCAGCATCGGTGGGTTCATATCGTCCCGCAGCGCTACTTAGAAACAGGGATAGGCCAAGATCAGATTCAAGCGCCTTGACCCTGCGTGCCACTGTTGTTTCGTTCACCCCTGTCGCCTGTGCGGCGGCTTTCAGCTTGCCGCCGCGAAAAAGGGCTAGGAAATATCTGAGATCATCCCAGTTTGTGCTCTGCATTTCTGCAGACTAGACTGGCAAAATATCCAATTCAATCGGCGAAACTGCTGTGCATTAATGATGGTGTTCCAAATAGGAGAACAGCTTATGAATTTCATCATTCTCTTCGAAGATGCACCGCAAGCCGACCCTAGCATCCGTAAAAATCATATGGCGCAGCATCTAAGTTTCCTTGAACGTCACGCAAGTAAGATTGAAGCGGCCGGTCCGTTGTCAGATCCCGAAAAACAAGGGCGCGATGGGCTTTGGCTGGTCGATGTGGACTCAATAGAAGACGCAGAAAGTCTAATCAAAGAAGATCCTTTCTGGGAGACAGGTTTACGTGCGTCCTACTCAATAATCCCCTGGAGGCTGGTTTTTTCGGCAGGGTCGCGACTGATCTAGAAACTGTATTGCTTTCGGCGGCCAAGAAGAACAGTCGCCGGATAGCCCAACAGCAAAGATGGATTTTATCGACCTTTCTCGGCGCTGCACGAACGGTGGCCCCCGGAATTGTCACATCATAATTTTCGCAAATAGGCCCAGGACACATATCCCTTGAGCTGACGCGCGCGATCAAGCGACACACGGCACCAACGGGTGCCACCAGTTTGTTCGCAACTGTGAACCCGCAGGGCGGTTCCATTTGGAAGCCCAACGATAACGATATACCCCGTTCCCGGCCCAGCACGCATTTTCAGCATGTCACCCTCTTCGACACCAAAAACCTCGTATCGTCCAAGTGAGGCCGCTTTTGCAGCCTCAGTGGTTATAAAGATCCCTAGAACAAATACCGCCAGGTGAAAGAAAATTGCGTTGCGCATCGGTTTTTCCTGCTTGTTGCCTCGGACATCATCTTAACGAACCGGATCGACAAGCGGAACGATTCCAAGCAATAACTTTAGGACGCCGACCGGTGTCCAAAGTGTGCTTAGCCTGAAATAGCGCGTCGTAAGGGCAAAACGGATGTTTAGTTTACGGATGTTCTCCCGGCACTTGGCCTTCGGCTGCGTTGGTTTAAAACCTGTATTGGTTGTCCTCATCCGCTCCCCGGACGTGCAGCGTCCGAATGCATGGCTGACGCAGGTCCTCACCTACGTTGGGGGCATCGGTCGGACTTCATCGCCTAGCTTCAGGAATTTCCGCGCCCGGTAGCCTTGATCCGCAGGCCTCCATGCCGTTGAGACTGGGTTCGAGGTTTTCAAGAATTCTACTGCCGGATCTCGGTATAATCGTATTGAAGAAGGTTTCGCCCGGCATTCAGAAATTGAACTGGGTACAGTGATGAAACAAAACCGGTAAATTTCCAAAGCGGTACCTTGAAACCTGGGCGGCAATTGTATACCGGTGCATACAAATATGATCGAGCGGGTTGCCCCACGCCTCTCAACAGCAGCAGATTCACACAAAGCGGAAACAGCCATGAGCCAGTATTCAGACTACTTGGATGAAATTGAAACGCGCAAAGAACAAGGGCTTAGCCCGAAACCCATCGACGATGGTGCGCTGGTCGAGGAAATCATCGAACAAATCAAGGATACTGGTCATCCGCATCGCGCAGATTCGCTGCACCACCTGATTTACAACACGTTGCCCGGCACAACCAGTGCTGCGGGTGCGAAGGCAACGTTCCTGAAGTCCATCATCGTCGGCGAGGTAACTGTTGAGGAAATCTCGCCAGAATTCGCGTTCGAACTTCTGTCCCACATGAAGGGCGGACCGTCGGTTGACGTGCTTTTGGATGTTGCATTGGGCGACAAGCAGGACGCAGCGGTTCAGGCGGGTGAGGTTCTGAAAACTCAGGTATTCCTGTACGAGGCTGACACAGACCGCCTGAAAGCCGCTTATGAGGCGGGCAACAAGATCGCTGCGGATCTCCTTGAGAGCTACTCCAAAGCCGAATTTTTCACCAAGCTGCCCGACGTGGACGAAGAAATCCAAGTTGTCACATATATTGCAGCCGAGGGTGACATCTCCACTGACCTTCTGTCGCCAGGCAATCAGGCGCATTCGCGTTCCGACCGCGAGCTGCATGGCAAATGCCTGATTTCCGAGGCCGCACAAAAAGAGATTGAAGCGTTGAAGTTGCAGCACCCCGACAAGCGCGTGATGCTGGTTGCGGAAAAAGGCACTATGGGCGTTGGTTCGTCGCGGATGTCGGGGGTCAACAACGTGGCGCTTTGGACCGGCAAGCAAGCCAGCCCGTACGTACCTTTCGTCAATTTTGCACCTGTCGTGGCCGGCACAAACGGCATTTCGCCCATCTTTTTGACAACCGTGGGCGTTACCGGTGGTATCGGTGTCGACCTGAAGAACTGGGTCAAGAAAGTGGACGAGGATGGCCAGTCGATCCTCAACAACGACGGCAACCCAATCCTTGAACAGCGCTATTCGGTTGAGACCGGCACCGTGCTGACCATCAACACGAAAGAGAAAAAGCTCTATAGCGCGGATGGCAGTAAAGAACTGGTCGACATGGCCGGCTCATTCACCCCGCAAAAGATGGAGTTCATGAAAGCCGGCGGCTCTTATGCCATCGTCTTTGGCAAGAAACTGCAGACATTTGCGTGTGAGACGCTGGGCATCGAACTGAAGTCGGCCTTCGCCCCTGCGAAGGAAGTCAGCCATGAAGGTCAGGGGCTAACGGCTGTCGAAAAGATCTTTAATGCAAATGCGCGCGGAGCGACCCCGGGCAAAGTGTTACATGCCGGCTCTGACGTGCGCGCCAAAGTCAATATCGTGGGCTCTCAGGACACCACCGGTCTGATGACCAGCCAGGAGCTTGAGGCTATGGCTGCCACCGTCCTGTCACCCAGTGTCGATGGTGCCTATCAGTCCGGCTGTCACACAGCTTCGGTCTGGGACCTCAAGGCGCAAGCCAACACGCCGCGCCTGATGGCGTTCATGCACAAATTCGGCCTGATTACTGCGCGTGATCCCAAGGACGTGTACCACGCGATGACGGACGTCATTCACAAGGTGCTCAACGACATCACCGTGGATGACTGGGCCATCATCATCGGCGGCGACAGCCATACGCGGATGTCCAAAGGCGTGGCCTTTGGTGCGGACTCGGGCACGGTTGCGCTAGCGCTGGCCACGGGTGAGGCGACAATGCCTATCCCGGAATCCGTCAAGGTGACGTTCAAGGGCGAAATGGCACCGCACATGGATTTCCGCGACGTGGTGCACGCGACGCAGGCGCAGATGCTGGCGCAACACGGCGACAACGTATTCCAGGGTCGCATCATCGAAGTGCATATCGGTACGCTGCTGGCGGATCAGGCCTTTACCTTCACCGACTGGACGGCCGAGATGAAGGCCAAGGCGTCGATCTGTATCTCGAACGACGATACGCTGATTGAATCGCTGGAAATCGCCAAGTCGCGGATCAAGATCATGATCGAGAAGGGCATGGACAACGATGTTCAAATGCTGCAGGGCCTGATCGACATCGCCGACAAACGTATCGCCGAAATTCGCTCGGGTGAAAAACCGGCCCTGCGCCCTGATGACAACGCCAAGTACTTTGCCGAAGTCGTTGTGGATCTGGATCAGATCGTCGAACCGATGATCGCCGACCCCGATGTGAACAATGCCGACGTGTCTAAGCGCTATACTCACGACACGATCCGCCCGATCTCATATTATGCGGCCGAAAAGAAGGTTGATCTGGGCTTTGTGGGCTCCTGCATGGTGCACAAGGGTGACATCAAGATCGTGGCCCAGATGTTGCGCAATCTCGAAGACGAGTATGGCAAAGTCGAGTTTAAGGCCCCGCTTGTTGTTGCTGCACCGACGTACAACATCGTTGATGAGCTGAAAGAAGAAGGTGATTGGGCAATTCTGCAGAAGTATTCAGGCTTTGAATTCGATGACCTGTTCCCCAAGCAAACCGCTCGGACCGAGTACGAGAATATCCTCTATCTTGAACGCCCGGGCTGTAACCTTTGCATGGGCAACCAGGAAAAAGCTGCCAAAGGCGACACTGTTCTGGCCACGTCCACCCGTCTGTTCCAAGGCCGTGTTGTAGCGGACAGTGAGACAAAGAAGGGTGAATCCCTTCTGGGTTCAACTCCGGTTGTTGTTCTGTCAGCCATTCTGGGTCGTACGCCGACGCTGGAGGAATATAAGGTTGCGGTCGAAGGCATCGACCTGACCAAATTTGCGCCACCGATGGAAGTTCCCGGTACTGCCCGTTCTGTGCATTTCTAGTACAATAGGGGGCGCGGCGAATGTTGCCGCACCCGTTTTACCCCAACTTGGCCGAAGCTTGGTAAAAACGGCGCATTACAATGGGGGTCAGGTACATCGGGATCTGATAGGCCCCGATGAACACCAAAAGTGGCGATGTCACCTCGGGTGGTAACGCAATCAGGAAAATCGCGACATTCCGGTTTCCGGCGACAATGGACAATGCGGTGGCTTTTTCGGCAGCCACTCGGTTGCGTGTCAGAAAATACATCACCAGTTGCGCGCCGAAATTGGCCAGGCATGCGAACCCCACCCAAAAGGCCGCAAGCCCGGGATCAACAAGCGCAGTCGCGGTCACGGACGGCATCAAGCCGATCACAAAGACAGCGAGGGTGATCGTTGCCAACCCTTCAAGATTTTTGAGGGTAGTTTGTGACGGGTTTCTCAGAAACGCGAGGCGCAACAACACGGCGGCAACAGTCGCCCCCGCAATTGTCAAAAACAGGCGCAAGACGGCGATCAGAACGGATTGAAAGTCTCCCAACTCGGGTATCAGAACGAAGATGGGAAACACGGTCAACGGCAATACGGCGGTCCCGATCACCATCAGGCGCATGGCGTGTTCTGCCGGATGTCCCATCATCAGGCACATATTGGCACTTCCCGAGATGGACGGAGCCGCGGCCATGACCAGCAGCGACAGAAAGACCGGCGTGCCGGTCCACCCACCGATTATGCCAATAGTCACAACTAGTAGCGGCAAAACCAGCTGGAACGCGATCACTGTACTTGCCACCTGGCGCAAATCGACCAATGACCCCAACAACAAAGAAGGCTCAATTCTAAGGACCGTCAGAAACAGCAGCAGTGCGACAAGCGGCGGCAAGACCGCCTGCATCGGCTCGGCCAGCGCGGGCAGCAGCAATCCGGCGGCCAGCCCTGCGACAAGAACATAAGGACCGTTACGCGCCGCCAGATGAAGTGGGTTCAATGCCCCCTACCCGCCCGGGCTTTGCCTAAGGTTTTCCGGCAGCCATGTGGCCAGTTCCGGGAACCAGATCAGGACGAAGACCATCACCACCATGATCAGGAACATCGGAATTGCCGCGCGGGCGATATAGCTCATCTCATGGTTCGTCATGCCTTGCATCACGAACAGGTTGAAGCCAATCGGCGGCGTGATCTGCGCCATTTCAACGACAACCACGATAAAGATACCGAACCAGATCAAATCGATACCCGCGTCCCGGATCATCGGTTCCACCACGGCCATGGTCAGAACGACTGATGAGATACCGTCAAGGAAACACCCCAGAATGATGTAGAAGACCAGCAGGACCATCAAAAGCTCAAACCGCGTCAGCTCCCACCCGGCGATCAGGTCAGCCAGACCGCGCGGCAGGCCCGTAAATCCCATGGACAAAGACAGGAACGCGGCCCCTGCCAGGATCAGAGCGATCATCGCACTGGTCCGGGTGGCGCCCATCAGGCTTTCGGTAAACGTCTTCCAGTTCAGCGACCCCTGCCCTGCGGCCAGCAACAGACCACCGATCACGCCAAAGGCGGCGGCTTCGGTCGCGGTGGCATAGCCCAGATACATCGACCCGATCACCACCATGATCAGAAGGATTACCGGCAACAAGAAGCGTGAGTTCTTGAGCTTCTCAGAAAAGCTCAGTTTGCTCTCACTGTTTGGGTTCCAGTCTTTCCCGAATTTCGAATAAATTGCGACGTATCCCATGAACATCGTCGCCAGCACCAATCCAGGCAAGATGCCCGCAAAGAACAGTTTGGTGATCGATTCATTGATCGTCACGCCATACACGATCAGCGTCAGCGATGGTGGGATCATCAGACCCAGTGTCGCCGCGCCGGTCAATGTGCCGATGATCATTCGCTCGGGGTAGTTGCGTTTTCTCAGTTCAGGGATCGACATCTTGCCCACGGTCGTCAGTGTCGCCGCCGACGATCCGGATACTGCGGCAAAGACTGTGCATCCCACGATATTAGTGTGCACCAATCCACCGGGCAAAGGTGCCATCCACGGCGACAGACCTTTGAACATGTCCTCGGATAATCGCGTTCGATACAGGATTTCGCCCATCCAGATGAACATCGGCAGAGCTGTCAGGGTCCAGGACGAGGACGCCGACCAGATGGTTGTGATCATCACGTCGCCTACGGGACGTGTCGTGAACAGTTCCATCCCGACCCAGGCAACGCCCATAAGCGCCAGACCGACCCAGACACCGGTGCCCAACAGGGTGAAGAGAACAAAGAGGAAGAGGATGATGACAGACAGGTTTTCCATGCGCTTATTCCCCGTGGCTCTGATCGGCTAGATCGCGGACGATACGGTGATTGCCACGGAAGAGGACGTGGACCAGATGATCGGTCAGGGCGATTGCAAGAATGACCCCGCCGATCAGCATCGCAGACTGCGGAATCCACAGCGCAGTCTTGTCCTGACCCTGGCTGATATCGTTGAACTTCCAGCTCCAATAGACAAAACGATAGGCATACCAGCAAAAGTACCACATCACCGCGGCACCCACGGAAAAACACCATATTTCAAGGATGCGGCGAACCCGATCGGGAACCGCATTGAGCAGGATCGACACACGAATGTGGCTGCCTCGGTTCAGCGCATTGGCAAATGCCAGAAAGGACGCGGCGGCCATGGCATAGCCGGCGTAATCAGGGGCGCCGGGAAAAACCTCACCGGTCCAGCGGGCCAGCATTTGCACAACGATCAGCAGCAAAATGGCGATCAGGCTAAGCGCTGCCAGAACCCCCGCCGCCTGATAAATGAAATCCAATACGGACCTTAGCCCTCGTAGTGCCGCCATGCTGTCCCCACTATTAGTTATTCTACGGAAACGGGCGGCAGGTTGATCCGCCGCCCATCTCTGGCCAATTACTGAGACGAATTGAACGCATCGACGATGGCCTTGCCCTCGTCACCTGCGGCCTCAAGCCACTCATTGGTCATAGTGACACCGATCTCTTTCAACTCGTTGGTCATCTGCTCGGACGCCGGACCGACTGTCATGCCTCCATCACGCAGACCTTGCAGGGTAAAGCCGGTGTATTCCTTGGCGCGCCAATTGCCGGCATATTCGGCAAGCTCTGCACAGCCCTTGATGACGTTCTTGTTGGCATCAGAAACGCCAGCCCAGATGTCTGAGTTGACCATGACGTAGTTGCGCGGCAGCCACGCGTCCACTTCGTAGAAATAATTTAGACTTTCCCAGACTTTGCGGTCATATCCGGTCGACCCCGACGACACCATCGAGTCCGCGACACCAGTGGCAAAAGCCTGGCTGATTTCTGCAGCCTCGATTGTCACAGGCAACATGCCGGTCAGTTCCGCCAAACGCGACGTGGCATTGTTATAGGACCGGAATTTGATGCCTTCCATGTCGGCGACAGAGTTCACCTCGTCTTTAAAGTACAGCCCTTGCGGCGGCCACGGCACGGCATAAAGCAACGTCAAATTCTGTTCAGCCAGCAGATTTTCAATCGAGGGTCTTGCAGCCTCCCATAGCTTGGCGCTGTCATCGAACGACGTTGCCAGAAACGGGATCGAGTCGAACCCGAAAAGTGCGTTTTCGTTTTGGTGACCGGACAGCAGGCGCTCACCAATTGGGGCTTGCCCGGTTTGAATGGCACGTTTGATGTCGGCGCCTTTGAACAGCGACCCGGACGGATGAGTAACGATTTCAATCTCGCCCCCAGTGCCTGTGGTCACGCATTTGGCAAATTCCGCACCCGTGGCCGAGTGGAAGTTCGACGCCGAATACGCCATGGGCATATCCCATTTCTCGGCCATCGCCGGTGCGGTTGCTGCGGCTGTCAAAGCGGTTGCCGCCAGAAGGCTTGTCAATTTCTTCATCTTTTTCTCCCTGTTTAATTTTGTTTGCCGGCTTGTGTTACCGGACATTTCTTAAGTCGCGTAGCGAGACGGCGCATAGACGCTCATGTCTGCGTTTGGGGTCCTGCCCGCGATCATCTGCGCGAGCAGACGTCCTGTTTTTGGCCCGCCTGTCAGACCGATATGATGGTGGCCAAACCCCATAAATGCTCCGTCAATTCCCGGCACTTCGCCGATGATCGGGATCGAGTCCGCCGGTGCGGGCCGGTGCCCCATCCATTCTACTTCGTCCTTCCATGTCACGCCCGGAAAGGCCGCCCGGGCATTCTTGCGCATCAGTTCGAACGGCGCCCTTGAAGGCGGCGCGTCCAGCCCGCCGAATTCGACAATCCCGGCCAGCCGAATGCGGCCATCCATCGGCGTGGCGACGAACTTGCCCGAAGCAACCATAACCGGACTTTTTGGCATCGCGGAAGGTTCCACCAATTCAAGATGATAACCACGTTCTGTCTCCAGAGGAACAGAAACGCCCAATTTGCTGGCCAGAGGCCTGGACCAGACGCCCGCAGTGACAATGGCAGTGTCACAAGCAATTGTCTCACCAGCGGTCCGCACGCCGGTGACCTTGCCGTTATCGTGTACGACATCTTCAACAGCAGCACGGATGACCCTGCCGCCGTTGGCCTCGACATGTGCGGCGAGGTCTTTCACGTACCGCCCAGGATCGGTGATGTGTCCGTGATCAGAAAGCTTGGCAGCAAACCCGATATCTTTGCTGTAGATCGGGTCGTAGGCGTGGAACGCGGCACCCTCTAGTTCTTCCCACTTGAACCCGTGCTTGCGCCGAACACCCCAACCAAAGGCATCGCCTTCGAAATGCTGGCGGTTTTCGTACAGGAACAGGTAGTCGGATGGCATAATCCATTTCTCGGCCGCCGTACCCTGAGCCAGCGCCTGATGATCGTTTAGGCTGTCTCCGACAATGGGGGTTAGCGCGGCCGCGATACGTTCGACGTCACCTGCGTTTGCGTGTTTCAGATAGCGCGTCAACCACGGCAAGAGCTTGGGTACATAGCCCCATTTCATGAACAGAGGTTGCGACGGGTCAAACAGCATCCTTGGCGCTTTCTTAAGCAGCCCCGGCACTGTGACCGGAATGATCGAGCAAGAAGCCAGCACACCGCCATTGCCATGCGAGGTGCCCTCTCCGGGGCCGGCCTTGTCGATCAAGATAACATCATGTCCGTCACGTTGCAGCCAGACGGCGGTTGAGACACCAACTATACCGGCACCGATGATGGCAATTGTCTTTTTTTCGCTCATGCCGCCACCGCTTTAGAAACAGCATAGTGGTTCAGCTTTGCCTCGTCTGGCTTCCCTCCAAGACCCGGTGTGTCAGGGACTATGACCTGGCCCCTTTTCACCTCGAAAGGCTCCTCAAGAATGTCTTCTGCCAAGAAATAAGAGGCCTGATAAAACTCGCAGCCCAGCGTGACTTCCGGTGTGGCGGCGATCATGTGAGTGCCTGCCATATGTGCCAGACCTGCCTCGAACATATCTCCGCCATAAGCACTCAGGCCGTGTGCGGCGGCCATGCGAGCGACCGTTTGCCCGCGCGTCAATCCTCCGGATTTCATGATTTTGACCGAGACACCGTCGCAGATCCCTTCGCTTGCAGCCCGTTCCATGTCCTCGGGGCCAAAGACGCTTTCATCAGCGAGTAGCGGCACATCCGTCATATGCCGCAGCTTCGCCATCATGCCGTAGTGATGTGCGCGTACCGGTTGTTCGATGAAATCGGGATTGAACGATGCCACGTCCCGCACCTGCGCCGGAGCGTCCTCGATTGACAGGCCTTGATTGTAATCCACCCGCACGGAGAACTGTGGAAAATGTTGCGCCAGATGCTCGAGCCTCATGATATCAAAGGCATGGTCCTTGAACCCTGTCTTCAACTTGACGATCCGCACGCCGTCGTCCTCCAATCGGGCCACAAGATCTATATCCTGCGCAAAATCGGGGTTGGCGATAGAGCAGCTTAGCGGGATCGCGTCGCGGCATTTCCCTCCCAACAAGGCCCAGACCGGAACGGCGCTGATCCTACCCGTCAAGTCAAGCAATGCTGCTTCCAACGCCGCCTTGGCCTCGGTGCAATGCGCCACCGCATATGCAGCCTGCGCCATGATCGCAGCCCTGTCGGCAACCTTGGCCCCCACCACCAACGGACGGAGGTAGCGATTCAGGGCGGCGTATGTCGCCTCTGGCGTTCCGGTGAATACGGACCAGGGCGAGGCTTCGCCATATCCGTGGCTACCATCCTCGGACGTCAGGCGAAGGACAACGACCTCGCACACGCCTTCGACAGATCCAATGCCGTGGTCCCGGCGGGATGTGACGGGCAGTTCAAGGTGCCACAGGTCGTAGCCGATGATTTTTTGTGATAGATCGACCATTCGTCCTCCCCAGCGGTAGGTGGAAGCCTGCCTTGACCTACATATCATTTCAAATACTATGTTTTCATAAGTCCATCATAAGAAATGATAGGTTAAGCTATGTCTCTGCGCTTTCGTCAGTTGCAGGCGTTTCACGCCATCATGGAAACGGGTACCGTAACCGGGGCCGCGTCGGTTCTGGGAATCTCGCAACCGGGCATCAGCAATCTGTTGGCCCAGCTGGAACGCGAGGCCCGGTTGCCCTTGTTCGAACGCAACAAAGGACGTCTTTTGCCGACGCCAGAGGCCGAGCTTTTGTTTCGAGAGGTCGATACGGTGGTCCGCGGGCTGGATCACGTCGCGCAGGCCGTGTCGGATCTTCAGAACAAGCATCCCGGGCAATTGCAGGTCGCGGCACCCCATTTGTTGTCGTTCGGCTTCATGCCGCGGGAGATTGCACGCTTTGCCAAGTCACGCCCCAATCTATCCGTCAGCTTCCAGTCGCAGTATTCTTCGAAAATACAGGAGTGGGTAACTTCGGGCTTGTTCGAAATCGGCATCGTCGAGATGCCAATACTCCACGATACGCTGAACTATCAGGTCTTCCATTTTGAAACTATGGCCACGTTCCCCGAGGGTAGCCATTTGGCTACCCATGACGTTCTGACACCTGAGCTGTTGGAGAATGAGCCGTTCATCGTCATGGGCCCCGAGCACCAAACCCATCGCAGGACCCGCGACATTTTTCAGACTGCAGAGCGTACTTGGCAGACGCGAATACACACGCACTTGTCGGAAAACCTGCTGAGCTTTGTCAAACAGGGCATGGGCGTCGCGATGATTGATCCGTTCACAGTGACCTTCGATGAAGAGGGCGGATATCAAACCCGCCCCTTCACACCAGCCGTCACGCTGGATCTTGCAATAATCACCGCCAAAGGCCGTCCTTTATCGATGATTGCGCAGGAGTTTCTGGCCCAACTGACCCCGTCCATCGCGTCTTACGCCACCCATTCCGACACCGGTGCTGCAGCTTCGTGAAGCTGTTGTGAGTGGATGTCGACCAGCGTCGGGCCATCATGCTCAACGGCCTGCTTCAAAACTCTGCGCAGATCATCCGGGTCCTTCACTGTCCAGGATTTGACCCCAAATGCCGCCGCAACAGCGGCGTGATCGGTCCGATTGAAATCGACGTTGTAGTAACGCTGCCCAAAGCCTGCATCCTGCCCCGCTTTGATCCAACCAAAGACTGAGTTCGAGAATACGATCGAGGTAATCGGCATTTTGTGCCGCACCATCGTTTCAAACTCACCGCAAGTGAAGCCAAACGATCCATCCCCCATAACGGACAATGTCTTGACCGATGGCCGACCTACATGGGCGCCCATCGCCGCACCAAGCGAATACCCCAACGCGCCATGTGCCCGATTGGTGATAAAATGCCGCCCCGGTTTGCGCCAGCGGTAATGGGCGCTGAAGTAAGGGCACGGAGTGCCCGGATCAGCGACGACAATCGCATCATCGTCCAGGATGTCTGCAAGAGCCGCCATTACGGCTTCGGGCCGGATCGGGGTGTCGCGACTGGCCGCAAGCGGAGCGAACGCCGCCAGCTTGGCTTCCCAAGCGGCACGGGCTTGGGCCGCTCCACCAAAACCTGGCAGATCGTGCCGCGTCTCAAGCGACCGCGCCAAAGCCTCAAGCGCCAACCGGGCATCGGCACAAATGGCGACTTCGGTCTGATAATTTGCGCCGATCACCATCGGGTCGCTGTCTATATGGATGATAGTGGCATCTCGCCCGGGGCTGCGCCAGCGTTCGGTCGTGACCGACCCCGCGCGGCATCCGACAAATATGACCACATCGGCCTGATCCACAATGGCGCGCGTGGCCGGAACACCACCGTTCGAGCCAACGACGCCCAAGGCCAGCGGATCCGTTTCGGCAATGGAACCCTGACCGGAAACTGTTGTGGCAACTGGGATATCCAACAGGGTGGCAACACGGTGCAATGCCTCTTCGGCCCCGGACAGAACCGGCCCGCCGCCGCAAACGATGACTGCTGATTTGGCTTTGGCCAGGATATCCGCAGCCGCTTCAATGGCATCCAGATCCGGTCCAGCCCGTTCAGCGGGATAGCTGCGGTGGCGTGCATCTGCCCAAACCTCAGCTTCGTCCACCGGACCTTTCTGCGTATCAAAGGGCAGCGCCAGATGTGTGGCTCCTGGCGTTCCGGTCGTCATTGCACGAAACGCAGCCCGCACCATCGCAGGCAAACGCGAGGCGTCGTCCAGAGACGCATTCCACTTTGCCAACGGCTTGAACAGCGCAGCCTGATCCAACTCAGTCAACGGGTATTTTCCGCGGCTGGTCGTCGCCACGTCAGAGGTGATCGCCAGAATGGGAACCGAGCTTTCGCTGGCCTCGATCACCCCCGGCAGTATGTAGGTTGCCCCGCCTCCGGACGGGCCTTCGCAGACGCCCGGCTTGCCAGTGACGCGTGCGTATCCATCCGCCATATAGGCCGCGTGACGTTCATCCCGGGTCAGTATGTGCTGAATACCATGATCCATCCGCGCTAACGCGTCATAGAAGGGCAGCGTTGTATCACCGCACAGGCCGAACATGTGTTTCACGCCGTGTGCTTCCAACATGCGCACCATTGCTTCGGCTCCTGTCAGATAATTCGTCCCGGTCATGGCTGGGTTTCCTTTGATTTCATTCTGCACACAGAGCTGTATACAGTTTTGTATATTGATTTCAAGAGCAACCTGTGGCACGCCTTAGCAAACGGAAAAAGGCGGCACTTATGGCAGGTCCACGCGTTGATGACATCTATGATCAGGTAAAGGCGATGGCCGTCTCGTTTCACCTTCGACCTGGTGATCGGTTAAACGAAGTGGCTTTGTCGAAGGAATTGGGCGTCAGCCGAACCCCCCTGCGCGAGGCCTTGAACCGGTTGGTGGCCGAACACCTGTTCGACTTTCGCCCTGGCCTGGGCTTTTTCTGCCGCCCGCTGGACCCGCAGAGCGTGTTTGATCTGTTCGAGTTGCGCCAGATCATCGAATCCGCCGCCGCGCGCATTGCTTGCGCGAAGGCGTCTGACAAAGATCTACAAACACTTCGGGATGAGCTTTACGCGACCGGCATCGACATCACCGGCCTGACCGTCGAAGAAGCGGTTAGCAGAGACGAAGATTTTCATCTGGGCATTGCCAGGCTATCGGGCAACAACGAACTGGTGCAAACCCTGACCCGGATCAACGAACGCATCCGATATATCCGCTGGGTTTCCATGAGCTTGGATCGGGTTCAACGCTCGAAAGACGAACATAAACGGGTCATGCAGGCCCTGCTGGATCGCGACGCGGATGAGGCCGCGCGCGTACTGGGTGCCCATATTTCCAAGCGAATGGATCAGGTGCAGGACGCCGTGCGCCACGGGATATCCAGCATCTACATGGAAGGGTCCGAAGACATCTCGGCCCGCATTATCGAGGAGGCGCACGGATGATCGCCCAAGGTGGCAAATCCATTTACGGAGCGTCGGTGGGTATTCTTATGCTAGACGCCCAATTCCCACGCATCCCCGGTGATATGGGAAATGCGCTGACATGGCCTTTTCCGGTGCTCTATCGCATTGTGCGGGATGCCTCGCCGGAACTGGTCGTTCGGCACCGGGCCGAGGGCATGTTGGACGCATTCATCGATGCCGCGCGTGAACTGGTCAAGGACGGCGCGGACGGCATTACCACCAATTGCGGGTTTCTGTCCCTGTTTCAGAAAGAGCTGTCCGAGGCTGTGCCGGTTCCGGTCGTGACTTCATCTTTGATGCAGGTGCAGATGGTGAACGGTATCCTTCCGGCCGGAAAACGCACGGGGATCCTGACCATTTCTGCCTCCACTTTGACCAGTGATCATCTGCGCTCTGCTCAGGTTCCCGACGATACACCCATTGGTTCCACCGAAGGCGGGCACGAATTCACACGCGCGATACTTGGGAACGAACTTGCCCTGGATGTTGATAAGGCCCGTGCCGATAACGTTGATGCCGCGCTTGCGTTGCAGTCTCAAAACCCTGAACTCGGTGCAATTGTTCTGGAATGCACGAATATGTGCCCTTACGCGGCAGATATTCAGCGCGCCACAGGATTGCCCGTCTTTTCCATCGTGACATTGGTCAGTTGGTTTCAGGCCGGGCTTTTGCCGCCGCGCTTCCCCGGTCCTTAGGAGGCACAACGGCCGTTCGATTCCACCAATTCGTGCATTGCGCTTACCGGAAAAAGACCGTAAGCGTCCCGCCCGCCGGTCGCAGCCTACCCGGTTATCAAAACAAGGACTGAAAACATGAAAACTACATTGGTCTGCTCCGGCGGGCTGGATTCCGTGTCGCTGGCGCATGTGCTGGCCGCGGAAGGAAACCTGTCACGGCTTGTGTCTTTCGACTATGGCCAGCGCCACACCAAGGAGCTGACCTTCGCGGCCCTCTGTGCAAAGCGGCTAGGCGTGCCTCATCACGTGATCGACCTGCGTTCTGTCGGAGCGTCGCTGAAAGGCTCGGCCTTAACCGACGACGTGGACGTGCCTGACGGGCATTACGCGGAAGAGACGATGAAGGTCACGGTTGTCCCCAACCGCAATGCGATCATGCTGACCATCGCTTATGGTGTGGCAGCAGCGCAGGGGGATGATGCGGTGGCTGCTGCTGTGCATGGCGGCGACCATTTCATCTATCCCGATTGCCGCCCGGCATTCACCGATGCGTTTGACACTATGCAGCGCGCCGCGTTGAACGGCTACGCGGATGTGGCGCTGCATGTGCCATTCGTGCACCGCAGCAAAGCCGATATTGTCCGCGAAGGCGCGCGCGTGGACACCCCGTTCGATCAGACGTGGTCCTGTTACAAGGGCGGCGACGTGCATTGTGGCCGTTGCGGAACATGCGTTGAACGGCGCGAGGCGTTTGATCTGGCCGATGTGCCGGACCCAACGCAATACGAAAACGCCGAATTCTGGAAGTCGGCCATCGCGGGGGCACAGGTCTGATGTACCGGATCACCAAGGAATTCCACTTTTCCGCCTCGCACCAGCTGACCCACCTGCCCGAAGATCATCAGTGTGCCCGGATGCATGGACACAACTATGTCGTCGTGGTCGAATTGGCCCGGCGCGAGTTGAACGCGGATGGGTTCGTGCGGGATTACCACGAGCTGAAATCGCTCAAGACCTATATCGACGACGAATTTGACCACCGGCATCTGAACAATGTGCTGAACGTCGTGTCGACTGCCGAAAACCTCGCGCGGCACTTCTTTGACTGGTGCGCGGCCCGCTGGCCCGAAACCGCTGCGGTGAAAGTGTCCGAGACGCCCAAGACATGGGCCGAGTATCGCCCATGACCCTACGAATATCCGAAATATTTGGCCCCACGGTACAGGGCGAAGGCGCGCTGATCGGTCAGCCGACAGTATTTGTTCGCTCGGGCGGATGCGATTTCCGGTGCAGCTGGTGCGACAGCCTCCATGCTGTCGACAGCACCTATCGCCACGATTGGGCAGCAATGGAAACGCAGGCCGTCTGGTCTGAGGTTCAGCGTTTGTCAGGCGGGCGGCCACTGACCGTGTCTCTGTCTGGCGGAAATCCCGCCATTCAGGATTTTGGTCCGCTGATCCGGCAGGGCAAAGCGGAAGGCTATGCCTTTTTATGCGAAACCCAAGGGTCAATCGCAAAGCCGTGGTTTTCCGACCTTGCTATGCTTGTTCTCAGCCCGAAACCCCCCAGCAGTGGCGAGGATATGGATTGGACGGCGTTTGACGCCTGCCTCAACGTGCGCCCTGCGCAAACTGTCCTCAAGATCGTGATCTTTGACGACACTGATTTTGACTGGGCACGCAGCGTAGCCGACCGGTATCCGGACCTTCCGCTTTACCTTCAACCCGGTAACCCGGAAACCGATCCGGCCAGCCCGGTTGATTTAACCAATGCCACCAGCCGTGTGGAATGGCTGATAGATAAGACTTTGAATGCCGGTTGGTTCGCGCCTCGCATTCTGCCCCAGCTACATGTGCTGATCTGGGGCAACAAACGCGGCGTCTGACTGCAGGAGAGATAACATGACCGATAGTATCTACAGTAACCTCACCCAGTTGGGCGGAGACACCAAAATGCCAGCCAGCCCGGAAGAGGCGGTTCTGGAACGCGTGCAGAATCCGCAGGCTGATGTGGATTACAACGTGCGCTTTACCGCGCCCGAATTCACCTCGCTTTGTCCGATGACGGGCCAGCCGGATTTTGCCCACCTGGTGATAGATTACGTGCCCGATCAGTGGTTGGTGGAAAGCAAGGCGCTCAAGTTGTTTCTGGGCTCATTTCGCAATCATGGCGCCTTTCACGAAGATTGCACCATCTCGATTGCCCGCCGGCTGCAGGAGTTTCTGGAGCCAAGGTGGCTGCGTATCGGAGGGTACTGGTATCCGCGCGGGGGCATTCCGATCGACGTGTTCTGGCAAACTGGCCCAACGCCCGAAGGCGTCTGGATCCCGGATCAGGGTGTGCCGCCTTACCGTGGGCGTGGTTGACCACGATGATTTGAGAGGCGTGTAGGCCCCAGCCTGACAAGCAATCAAAGGGGCCCCTACACCGGTTCGAAACGTGGCGCTTTGGCGCTGGTGGTAATTTTGTTTCGTCCAAGCTTGTGGTTTTGAAACATCATGACAATTCAGCGTTGATGGGTTAGATGTTCTTTTAATGTAAGAACGAATTCCTGGTGACGTTTGTGGAACAGGTGGCTTTTAACTTTGAGATGGGTGTTGTTTGCGCCCTTCTTGCCTTCACCGTATTTCTCTTTGTATCCGAAATCGTCAGAATTGACCTTTCTGCCATACTTGTTCTGGTCCTTATCGGCCTTCTCAGTTACGCGCCCGGGCTCGAAAAGCTCGCTGACGTGCCGCACCTGTTTGATGGATTTGCATCCAATGCGGTGATTTCCATTATCGCGGTCATGATCGTCGGCGCGGGCCTCGACAAGACCGGCATAATGAACAAAGTCGCCGCTGTTATTCTGAAATATGGCGGTACGTCCGAGAAACGCGTGCTACCTATTATTTCGGGCACTGTTGGGGTCATTTCCTCGTTCATGCAGAACGTTGGGGCCGCTGCGCTGTTTCTTCCGGTCGTCAGCCGAATATCTTCCCGATCGGGCATCCCGTTGTCGCGCTTGCTGATGCCCATGGGATTCTGCGCCATCCTTGGCGGAACAATGACGATGGTCGGATCTTCGCCTCTTATATTGCTGAACGATCTGATCCAGTCAGCCAACAATAGCCTGCCCGACGGTCAGAAAATGGAACAGTTCGGCCTGTTTTCTGTGACGCCGATCGGGATTGTTCTGATCCTGACTGGCATTGCCTACTTTCTGCTGCTGGGTCGGTGGGTTTTACCGGGTGATGAGGGATCGGAAAACACCGGAACCGGACAGGGAACGCAGGAGTATCTGCAACGTGTCTACGGCCTGAAAGCCGATGTTTTTGAAGTAATCGTTCCAGCCGAAAGCCCTTTGGTCGGGCAGATTTTGGCCGACATAAACCACGAAAACCACCTGTACATCATTTCGACATTCTATCGCGGCAAAACCTCGATGGTTCAGGTCCTGACGGCCGAAATTGCTGCACCTTGCCGGTTGGCGATCATTGGTCGACGCTGGGTCGTAGAGGAGTTTGCGCAGAAATACGGGCTGACCGTGCTGCCGGCGTTGGACATCTTTGTCGAAGAATTCGCACCAACCAATGCAGGCATCGCCGAAGTTGTCATAACACCCGACAGCAAAATGATTGGGAAATGCCCACGCGAGCTATTGTTCCGCAAAACATATGGCATGTCGTTGCTTGCCATTCATCGCGGCGAGGAAACGCTCAGCCATGTTGAATCCGAAACGCACGAGTCCACTCAAATCGGGCTTGAGGAGTTTCACGCAGGCGACATGCTAGTGGCCCATACACGGTGGGACAACTTGATGCGGATCAAGCGCGATCCCGATTTTGTGGTCGTCACCACCGACTTCCCGCAAGACGAACTGCGCCCGCAAAAGGTCGGTTGGGCGCTGGCGTTTTTCGCCGTTTCCTTGTCGATGATCCTGTTCACCGACATTCGGCTCTCGCTCTGTCTATTAACCGGAGCCGCGGGAATGATGCTGACACGTGTGTTGAGTGTCGATGAAGCCTACCGTGCGGTCGGATGGAATACTGTTTTTCTGCTCGCATGCCTTATTCCATTGGGTCAGGCGGTACAGAATACCGGCACGGCTGCGTGGATTGCACAACAGATCATGATCATTCTGGACGGCTGGCCGATCTGGTCCCTTCAGGCAGGCGTTGCGGTTCTGGCTACGGCGTTTTCGTTGGTGATGTCCAATGTCGGCGCCACTGTTCTGCTTGTGCCATTGGCCGTTTCCATTGCGGTGGCAGCTGGCGGAAATCCGGCCGTGTTTGCCCTGACGGTTGCCATATCAACATCGAACAGCTTCATAATCCCGACCCATCAGGTAAACGCCCTGATCATGGGTCCTGCAGGGTATAAAGTCATGGACTTTGTGCGCTCAGGGGGGGTCATGACGATCCTGTTTCTTGTTGTTTCACTCCTGATGCTCAATTTGCTGTACTGACCGCTTAGGCAAGCAGGAATGGGTCCATGGTGCTGACAATGCGCTGACGCTCTGCAGCTGCAAACTACCGCTCACTGAATGCACGTTCCATTGTCATCTGCACCGGCTTCAACAGGTAGGAAAGCAGCGTCTGTTCGCCCGTCGTCATTTCCGCAACAACAGTCATCCCAGCTTGAAGTGGACGTTCCCACGGGCCCGTACCAACCTTGGTTTCGGCCAATTGAAACAAGGCCCTGAAATAGGTTTCACCGGTTTGTTCATCGGTCAGAGGCACAGGATAGATGGATTGCAGGCGTCCTTCAACCTTACCGAAACGCCTGGCATCAAACGTGTCTACGCTTACTGAAACCGGCTGATCCACCGCAACATGGCCGACCTCGGAATTGGCGATACGTGCTTCTACGACCAAGGCGCGACGGGTTGGCAAAATCTCAAAAATCACTTCGCCCGGCGCGATGACTTCCCCTGGGTTAGGAAATGTTACCGCCTGAATAGTTCCACGTGCTGGGGCAGAAATACGCAGTGCAGACAATTTGGAATTTACGACGTCTAGCGATATCTCCAACTCCACGCGCTTTTGCTCAAGTTCGGCCCATCGGGTCAGCACCTCATCTCGCAAAGCCAGGGTTTCTTCTGCTTTGGCTGCGCGGGCCAGCATCAATGCGCTCTGGGCTTCGGCAAGGCGCACCCGGGCGTCCGATGCAGCCGCGCGAACCGCGTCCACTTCATCCTCTTCCTCAAGGAAATCGCTCAGGGATTTTAGACCCTGCGTCCGCAACTGTGCGTATCTCTCAAGAATCTCCTCTTTCTTTCGAACGCGGTCCTGCGCGAATTGCGTGGCCCGTATCAGAATATCCAACGTCCCTTCTTGCTGTTTGATCGAGGCCAGCTGAATGCGTTGGCTTTCAGCATAAAGGTCCAGCCTTGCGGCCGCAGAAGTCAGGCCCTTGCCCTTGAGCGCATCAATTTCCGCCTTGTCAGGCACAGCTTCGCGATCCAATACCGCCAGTACAGCGGACGCTGTGGCCAAGTCTCGCTGAACCGCAGCAAGCTGCCCGGACGTAACATCTCTTTCCCGCGTCAGATCCGGGTGATGCAGTTCAACCAGCAAATCCCCCGCTTCAACCAACTGACCATCGCGGACGTGAACAGTCCGGACAATGCCGCCGGGCATAGTTTCGATTTGTGGATACGCGCCAACTGGCAGGATCGTCCCTGTGGCGCGGGTGACCTGGGGAACAGCAGTTTGCCCTGCCAGAACCACCAGGCATCCAACCATGGCGGAAAGCGCAAGCGACAGGAAAGCCGCAAATCGTGGCCGCCGCATTCGACGCCTCCAATTTGCGCGTTCCATTGGACCGGACGTGTCACTTTTCTTTGAACCTGATTTCACTATTCCCTCCCAAGCGTTTTCAATACGGCCTGAAGTTTCTTGCGCCCCGCATCACCAGTGCTGTTCACGACAACCTTGTCCCCGTTCAGAAAGATGAAGCGGTCTGCAATCTGCATGAATGAGCGATCCGCAGTTGCTATGACCACTGTCTTGCGCCCTTGCTGCCCGCGGATCCAGTTTCTGAAACACGCCCGTCGATGGTCGGAAAGGCCGTTGGTTGGCTCCGAAAACAGATAGACCGAAGAAAGTCGCGCCATGCTGCGTGCAAGGACCAGCGACTTTAAGGTTGCCGATGGCATCTGCGCCAGGTCACCGTCGGTCAAACGAGTGTCGATGCCGTTTGGCAGAAGCCCTTGGTCATCCAGCAAATCCATGTCGGTCAAAGCAGACATTATGTTGTCATCAGTAAGAGACGGCGAAGCCAATCGAAAGTTCTGGGCAACAGTGCCGTAGAACATCGACATGTTATAGGTGGCGTAGGTTATGGATTTACGCAATTCGTCCCTGGCAATCTGACGAATGTCGATGCCGTCATGTTCAATCGTACCAGCCAAAGGCGTATTGAGGCCGTCGATCAGATCAAGCACCGCTGTGCGACCTGCCGCATCGCTGCCCATGACCAGTACCACTTCGCCCGGATCACAGTTGAAACTGGCTTGCGAAAGGACAGGCGCGTTCAAAGGGTCCGGCCGGTACGTGACAGAGGAAAATGCAATCGCGCCGCTTAAAGATTTTTGGTGCGTTTGTTCCAGCCCCACTTCGATCTCCTCGCCAAGATCAAGGACGCGATCCGCCTGATTTCGACTGCTTCGGAAGGAAAGGATCTGGGGGAAGCTGGAATATAGAGACTGAATCGGCGCCAGAATTTTGGACACCAACGCAATCGTGGCGATCAACGCACCAAAGCTGATATCACCGCGCAACGCGCCATGCGCGCACAAGATGATTGCCCCCATCGTCGCAAGTGCCGTGACGGATTGAGCCAATGATTGCGCGAGCGCCTGAAACTGACGGCTGCGGCGCGCGGCCGTTTCTGCGCGCTGTGCAAGAGGCATGCAGCGGTCCAACCATTGGTTTTGCATCCCCAGATTTGCAATGGCCTGCTGGTTAAGAATAGCGTCCTGAACGCCCGACTGGCTAGCGGCGGCGGCCTCTGTCGTTTTTTGATCCAACCGTTTTTGATGTGGGATGATGATTGCGCCAAGCAAGACAAGAAAGACCGCCAAGCCGAGCGTCAGCAGCCCGACCTGCGGTGCGAGATATGCAAGGACCGCAAAGAAAATCACCACGAATGGCAGATCCAGAAGGGTCGTCATGACCTGCCCGGTAAATGCATCGCGCAAGGATTCGAATTGGCGAAAACGCGATAGCTGTTGGTTTACATCCGTTTTCCCGAGCTGGCTCAGCGGCAGGGACATCAGTTTGCGAAACAGCGCAATCATCAACTGACGCTCTCCACGCCAGCCAACATATGCCAGCGCCCGCGTGCGCGCATGGCGGAAGCACAGATCTGACGCCCCCACAATCACCACACCGATCATCAGCGAAACCAGCAAACTAACAGAACCCGACGGGATGACTCGTTCGTAGATGCCCATGATCAGCAATGGAGCCATAAGCCCCAGAACGTTGGACAACAACGAGGCGATCAGCAGCCAGGGCAACATCGGGCCTAATTCTGCGAATGCCGAGCGGACAGATGTGAACCGCCTGTCTGTCTGGTGATGCGTGAAGCGGTCGATCCGGATGACGGTGCACCATCGGCGGCCGGGCTTAAGGTGGTTCAGATCTGGGTTCAGATCGTCGCTGATTTGCAGCGTGCCACCTATCCGATCCAACGCAAGGTAGCAGGCACCATTGCTCGGTATGATCAATGCCGGGCATTCGTGATCCGTGATCTCGCGTTCACGACATCTGATCTGCGTGTAGGGGATATTGAGGTTTTCCAACGTCTCGAAAATGTCATCCGGGCGGAGCCGATCCAGCACGTGCGGAAACGCCTCAAGCAGCCGGTCTTCATTATTGCGCCAACCGCCCGCCAATAGCAGTCTAAATAGCAACCCGCTTGCAATCTGAGTATTCATTACGGTCATGCGGCACCCTTTTTCCAGGCTTCCGCGGCAGTCCGTTCAAGATCTGCGTCTACCGCCCATGCCGCCAGATCCAGGGCGTTTGACAAACTTAAGCGAACGCACTTGTGCGTTATCTGCCTCATCCGAGGGTCCGGGCTTGCCACAAACATCGTAGGCCGCGGAGAAACGGATTGGAGGTAATCCGCCAGAGCTTGGCGTTCCATTGTATCTAAAACCGCTGTTGGTTCATTCATCAAAAGCACCCGCGGCCGCAGCGCCAAGGCCCGTGTCAATGCAATGAGATGACGGTTCACCGGGTCGGCCTCAAACCCGGTTCCGGTGTTAAGCAGGGTTGCATAACCCATGGGCAAACGGTGAATGCGTTTCTCTAGCCCAAGTGCGACGGCAATCTGCTTGGCGCGATCAACGGTCTCTGCGTCACCAAAAGCGCTGATGTTTTCAAGCAGTGTTCCCGACAGGATCGCGGGCTCGGCTTCGAGCGCAACCAGCGCATCGTGCCCGCGCCACCCGATCAGCTGTGAGGCCGGTATGCCACCAATGGACAAGCTGCCCTCATCTGGTTTTCGCTGCCCCGTCGTTGCGTCAAACAACGCTTCGACCATCCAGCTTTCTTCGGGCTCAATCAAAACGCCCTGCCCTTGCTCCACCTGAATGTTGAGGGGCGAGAAAGCTCCCCCCTCTCCTTTCAAACGGCGCATGGACAAACCGGAAACCATGATCTGACCCAAGTGATCGTAGGAAAGCCCTACACTTTGCCCGATTTCAAGCTGTTCCATTTCGTGCAATCGTGCTTGTGAAATGGCAGAGTTTTCCGACTGAACCCACATCGCCATTAGTTTGGTCAAAGGCTGGATAATTCGACCATTCAACAGCATGCAGGCGGCCAATTCGGCGATGCCAATCAGGTTGATGATCACCAGGTAGGCCCCCAGCAGCCCCATCGCAGCAACAGTCATCTGCGAAAAGATGGCTCCAAAGCTTTGTGCAAAGCCCGAGAAATGGATCAGCTTTTTGCTGTTATCGACGGTCTGATCTTCAAGCAATTCAAAGCGGCGGGCCATTTGTGGCTCCATCCGGTTTGCCTTGACCGTGGGCATGTTCGACAAAATCTCGGTCAAGAACGCGTATCGGCGTGTGTCCAGGGACTTGCGGTGCTTGAACAAAGCCCACTGCCCCCGCTTCATGACCGCTGCGAAGATGATCACAACGCAAAACGCGCCCAATGGCACCAAAATCAGCCACCCCCCGATCAATCCGATCAAAATCGCAAACAAGACCGTAAAGGGCAGATCAATCGAGAGTGTTTGCCCTTGCCCCGAATGGTAGTCCCGCAACTGGCCGATAGCTGCGTAGCGTTCCGCATAATTGCTGGCGGGTTCGCGTGAGAAGGCCAGAGAATTCGCGTTCAGGACTTTGGTCATAAAGCGGTGGTAATTCCAGACCGCTGCCCCCTCAGCCGAGGTTGTCAAAAGGACGGCACGGCACTGTCTAAGCAACAGCTCCATAAAGGCTCCGATCACCAGTGCCACCGTCAATACGCGCAGCGTGTCTGTAGACTGAAATGGGATAACCCGATCGAATATCAGCAAGATGGAAATCGGCATCAAAAGCGACAGAACATTCATAGTCAGAGAGGCAACCCAAAGCGGGATATCAAAGTGAGGAGCCGAAATACGACCAACAAATCCACGCGGTTCCATGATGCTTTTCACCCCCTTGGTCATTTCAGCAGGAGTGGTCGGCTTCCGTTTAAGACCCGTAAATTCTCCGGCACATCTTGCCTAAGATTTGCCTTTAAATTTAATCGCTTAGTTGCCCGTTATGGGCGGAGGCGTGTTACCTAAAACGGTGAATCAGCTGTTGTTTGGGGAATTGTGCGATGGGTAAACTAGAGAACGACCTGAATTTTAACACAAGGTCCGCACAGGCCGATATGGACGAACAACACGAGATCGCCTCTCATCTTTCCCGCAGTGTTGTCGAGCCAAGCGAAGATCCGACGCGCAGTTCGTTACACACAGGCCAACAGTTCTCTGGGACATTGGAACGCAACACTCGGAACGAGGGTTCCCCGGAAGAGTTGAACCCTCGCACCGTGCATGCACAACAATCCGGCAACGTCACAAACACTGATCCTGTCGCCCACACTTTTCATTCAACGAGCTCGTCGGCTGGGTCAATTGCACAAAACCCCAAGGCAGAGGCGACGGAAATTGACGAAAGCGCGGCCGGAATGGAAACAATCAGTGCTGCAATTTCAACGCCCCAAACAACCAAAGGTGTGGGGAAAACCCATGTAAGCGGTCCGGCCTCTCGTCCAGAGCCGCCAAGCGTACCCAATCTGGATGCAGCGCCGGCAGTTTCAACCGACACACAGACCGAAAACAACGCGCCGCAAGAGGTCACTCTGGACAACACAACTGTTGCAGAGAACGCCAATGGCGCGGTGATCGGAAACATTTCCATCGTGGACCCGGATGCGTCGGACACGCACAGCTTTGACATCTCAGACGACCGTTTTGACATCGTTGACGGCAAGTTGCAGCTAAAGCCTGGCATTGCTCTGGATCATGAGGAAGCGGCACGGATAGAAGTCGACGTCACGGTCACGGACTCTCGCGGGGCCACCCTGACCGAGAGTTTCATCGTGGAGGTTCAGGATGTGAACGAGGGTCCGACAGGCCGTGTGCTGGACAACACTTCAGTCGCCGAGAACGCCAACGGCGCGGTGATCGGAAACATCTCGATCGTCGACCCGGATGCGTCGGACATGCACAGCTTTGACATCTCGGACGACCGCTTTGACATCGTTGACGGCAAGTTACAACTAAAGCCCGGGATTGCACTGGATCATGAGGAAACGGCACAGATAGAAGTCGACGTCACGGTCAAGGACTCTCGTGGGGCCACCCTGGCCGAGAGTTTCATCGTGGAGGTTCAGAATTTGAACGAGAATCCGATAGGTCTTGTGCTGGATAACACCTCTGAAAACCTCATTCAGAATGGCAGTTTCGAAGAATTTGACTTGGATAAAGGCAGGTGGAAAGGCTTTGGCTCGGATGAAAGCGGATCCTGGCAAGACGCACATGGAATGGAAATCTGGGATCATTTAGGCGGTACGAAAGCGTCCGATGGCGATCAGCTGCTCGAGATGGATCATGGTCGGGGCATCGACAGTATTTCCCAGGTCGTCCAGACAGAGGATGGTCAGCTCTATGATCTGGGCATTGACCTGCGTGAGCGCCTCGCAGGTGGAACCGATACAGTCGAGGTCTATTGGAACGGCAATCTGGTGGCGGAGCTGGACCCGCAATCCGCTGATTGGGAGACGTTCCAGATGCAGGTTGTTGGAACCGGGCAAGACACGCTGGAACTGCGCGAACCTGAGGGCCAGAATGATACCTACGGCGCACTGGTTGATAACATCACACTGACCGCCGCGCAGCAGACAGTGGCCGAAAACGTCGATGGGGCCGTTGTGGGGCAACTCAGTTTCGTGGATGCGGATTTGCACGATACCCATGAGTTCGAAATCTCGGATGACCGGTTCGAAGTTATTGACAATCAACTGCGTCTGAAGCCCGGCGTGGCACTGGACTATGAAGAGGCATCCTCGGTCACTATTGATGTCACGGTGATTGACGAAGGCGGGTTACGTCAGACCGAAAGCTTTACGGTCAATGTGGCAGATACGGAGGAGATGACGTTTTCGTCAGGGTTTCACGCCAAATACTTCGACGTTGATCATCGTCTTTCCAAACTGGAAGACATCAACTGGACCGCAGAGCCGACCCATGAAGAAATTAAGCCCGAAATCAACTACGCTAACGGTCACGACACATTCTGGGATGGAGGCGCAAAAGACACGTTTGGCGTCCAGATCAATGGCAGTATCGAGGTTGAGCAAGGCGGAACATTCACTTTCTTTCTGGGCGCCGATGATGGCGCGATGTTGGTAGTCAACGGCCAACCGGTCGTTGAAAATGACGGGCTGCACGGGTTTCGAACTCGAACTGGTGAAGTTGAGCTTGAACCGGGAACACATTCGATCGAAATCCGATACTTCGAAAATTACGGCCGGGCTGAACTGAAGCTTGAATGGGAGGGCCCAGGTCTTGACGGACGTGAGGTGGTTACAGCCCCGGACATGTCCGAGGCCCAAACCGTTTCGGGCATGCCGCTGGCCATTGATGTGGATATGGGAACGCTCAGCGTGACCGATGAAACCTCATTCGAACTGACAGGTCTGCCCACCGGAACAATTGTCGAGATTGGCGGAACCGAATTTGCGGCAAACGCGGACGGGATTGCAGAGATGGAAGGCTGGCAAGGTGGGGTGATCACCGTAACACCGCCGCCAGAATTTGAGGGAACGGTCGAAGCGGCTCTGCTTCATTCTACGCCAACCGGTGAAAACAGCAGTCACGACGGCGTACAATACCTGACTTTCGAAGTAACTCAGGCTGACTTGCCCTCACCAGATGCCAAAATGGTGAGCGGATTCCGTGCCAGTTTTTTTGACATGGACAACAGGTTGTCAAAGCTGGACGACATCGACTGGTCCGCTGACCCGACGCATCAAGAATTTGTGCCTGAAATCAATTTTGCAAACAGTCGCAACTCATTCTGGGAAGGCGGTTCAAGGGATACGTTTGGAGCAAAACTCGAAGGTAAAATAACAATCGAAGAAGGCGGTTCCTACACTTTTTTTGCCGGTGCGGATGATGGCGTAGCGGTCTTCGTCAACGGGGTTAGGATTGTGGACAATGATGGTCTGCATGGGTTCCGGACGCGGTCCGGAGAAATCGACCTGGAACCCGGCACTTATGATATCGAAGTTCGGTATTTTGAGAACTACGGCCGTGCGGGATTGAAATTGGAATGGGACGGGCCAGACACAACGGGGCGTGAGCTTTTGCAGGCAGACCCAGCCCCGAATTTTGGCGAAACCGGAGCTTTTGAAGTCGCAATCGAGTTGGACCAAGCAAGTGATCAGGCTGCTGTATCATTGGAAGGGCTGCCACCAAATACGCTACTGATCAGCGGTGAGGATTCACTGATGACTGATGGCGGTTCGGCGGATCTGTCCGGCTGGGATCTCGACTTTCTTGAGATTTCCCCGCCCCCAGGATTCGACGGCGCAATCGACGGGGAAATCTTGGTGACGGACACCGGATTTAATGGTGCGCAATTGACCTCGGAGATTCCCTTTGCACTGGACGTCGGGCAGACAGATGAAGATGCAAAAGAATTTGCCCCTGATCTGTCCGAAACGCTTGCTGCGACAATGCAGGTTGAACCGCCGGCGCCGTGGCACATGGATCAGTCGCAAAGCCACGGGGAAAACGACGGCGATGTCATGGCCCAAGCGGTACTAACCAACCCGGGCTCTGAGATCTCGTGTATTGAGACCGAAGTCTATGAACGCATTGATTGGTAGCGGCACTCAGCCATGTTTGCGGGCCACGATCCACGTCGGGTTATATGTCAGGGACACGCCATCATCGTCGCCAAAGTGCCGGACATAGTGTTCCGTGAATTGGGCAAGACTGGTTTTGGTCCAGACCTTCTGCGCGCGCCCGTTGACCCCAGTTCTTCGAAGGTGATTGAGAACGCCTCGGGGCGTATCAAAGTGCAGTGCAGAAAGGTTTTCGCCGCAACTGATAATCTCTAATTGGCCTTCGACTGCCGCGGCCAAATCTTCAGATCGGCACAAGCCCGGCGCTTTGGCAGTGGAACCGACTTTCACCAGTTCCCGGTACTGTTCCGGTCCAAAACCTGAAACCGCCAACCACCCACCAGGAGCCAATGCTTTGGCTGCGCGCTGCAGAAAGGTTGCAGGGTCATGCAACCATTGGACCATAGACGCTGACGTGATTAGCTTTGGCTGAAACGGCCATTCGACGATTTTGGCGTCGCCGCACAAAAAATCCGCACCGACGGCCGTTGCGGTCTCAGCTGCTTCGGGCGACAGGTCATTGACCGTCAACTGACCAATATCGAATGCGCTACACACCCGATGCGTGAGGTGGCCGGTACCACAGCCAAATTCCAATCCGGTCGCGAAACGATGCGGCGCGCCGCCGACCCGCATCTCTTGGACCAGCCGATCCGCGATTTTGGCTTGCTGGCTGGCCGAGCCGTGATAGCTGCGGAAACTGCGGCTGAAACTGCGCTGAACGCGGTCTGCGATCTGTACGTTCATGCGACCCACTCCTGCCAGTTCTGACCGTCGCGAAACGGGACATGCGGGGTGGCAATACCACGCACGGCAGCTTGTTGGTGCGCCCATGCCACCTCTTGCGCGGGGGTCGGGATAATACGGTCCCGCTGGGGGATCCAAATCCGGTCAAACGCCACCTCAGGTGCGCCACCACGGTCGATCACGGCGTGAAGCTCTGCCTGCGCAGCCTCCAGATCAATTTCAGGAACCGGCCCGTTCAATCCGGCACGGCGACAGAACTTTGAGAAACTGGCTGCGGTCAGGTTTTCCGCCGTGGCGCGGATCATATCCGGTACGATTCCACGCTCGGGGTCAGCCGGACATAGCGTGCCACTGACAGCAATCAGCCGATCGGGGCAATACCCGGTTTGCGCCAGCCAATGGCCCAAAGATGCAACACCAAAAGAAAAGGCAATCAGATTGACGCGGTCATATTGCGCAATATCAGGCAGAGGATCGTCAAGGTGGCGGAAGTCGTCGACGAATAGCACATCGCCGCGCCCTGTAAGTCCAGTAAAAGGCACAGCCCCCAGCGCCCAACCGCCAAAAACCAGAATCAACTCGTCCGTTCCCGAACGCGATAACCACCGCTGTTTCATGACATGCCTTTGACGAGCGAGATCATGGCCGATGCTACACGGCTCAATTCATTCGCAGAGATGATGTAAGGCGGCATGCAATAGATGTTGCGGGCAAACGGGCGCAACCAAACGCCGGTATCGGGTGCCAGCGCATGCGCAACCGCAGGATCAACCCATTGCTCCATTTCGATGACCCCGATCGCGCCAAGCACGCGCACATCGGCAACGCCTGGCAATTCACGTGCGGGGGCAAGCTCTTGCTTCATCTGGTCGGCGATCGCGTGCACTTCGAGGCGCCAATCTCTGACCGATAGTTGGTCCAGACTGGCCACCGCGGCAGAACAGGCCAGCGGGTTGGCCATATAGGTCGGGCCGTGCATCAAAACGCTGGCTTCGCTTTCCCCAATTCGGCGCGCGACATCTTCAGTCGTGGCGGTCGCGGCCAGAGTAATATGGCCGCCAGTCAAAGCTTTGCCCAAACAGATGATGTCCGGAACCACTTCGGCGTGGTTCATCGCGAACAGTTCGCCCGTGCGACCAAACCCGGTCGCGATTTCGTCAAAAATCACAAGAATTCCGTGTGCTTTACACAGGTCTTGCGCGCCTTTTAGCCACTTGGGGTGATAGAAGTACATACCACCCGCGCCCTGCACCACAGGCTCAAGGATCAGGGCCGCGATCTGATCGGCTTTGGTTTCCAGCAGCTCTTCCAAAGCATCCAGCCCATTCAGGGTTGGATCATCCGTCCATTCCTGGTCAAATGATATCGGCGGGCGTGGCAGGAAATGTTGGATCGACAGCGCGCCACTGAACAGCCCGTGCATCCCATTCTCGGGGTCGCAGACGCTCATCGCTTTCCATGTGTCCCCGTGATACCCGCCGCGAATGGTCGCAAACTGCGTGCGCCCCGTGTGACCCAGCGCCATCTGAAACTGCACGGCCATTTTCAAAGCGATTTCAATCGCGACCGATCCGCTGTCGCTGTAGAAAATGCGATCCAGCCCGTCAGGCAACTGCTCGACCAGCTTGCGTCCCAGGTCAATTGCGGGTCGATGCGTCAGGCCACCGAACATGACATGGGGCATTTGCCGCAGCTGTTCCTGCATCGCAGCAGTAATGGCCGGATGACGATGCCCGTGCACCGCACACCACCACGACGACATTGCGTCGATCATCCGAGTGCCGTTTTCCCGGGTCAGCCATACCCCTTCGGCCTCTGTGATCAGATGCATCGGACCGGGGTTCAGAACATTCGTATAGGGATGCCACAGGTGGCGGGCATCAAACTCCAGAGCGGTCACAGAGCTCTCCGAATTGTTGCTGTGTCAATCGCATCGAAAGCATCCGACAGCGTTTCTCGCGACAGGGTTTCAAGATACGGCAAGAGTCCCAAATGGGTAACCTGACACATCTCGGCGATGGTCTGTTCAACCTCTGGCTCAGCGTCGCCTACGAACGCTACGCCCAAAACGTTGCAACCTGCACCCCGCAAGGCCATCAGGGACAGGCTTGTGTGATTGATCGTCCCCAACGCGGTCCGGGCCACAAGAACCACGGGTGCCTGCCACCCCGAGATGACATCAAGGAAAAAGGTCTTGCGGTTCAGCGGCACCATGATCCCGCCTGCCCCCTCGACGACCAAGGGGCCGTTGACCTGCGGCAGCGCAAGTCGATCCGGCGAAATCTCGACGCCCATGTCTTCGGCTGACAAATGGGGTGAGGCTGGCATGTTCAGGCGATAGGCTTCCGGCAAAATTTCGGCACGGGAAAGCGCCGCGACGGTTTCTGTGTCCGTTGCATCCTCAAGCCCGGATTGCACTGGCTTCCAATAGGTTGCGCCAAGCGTGGCCGTCAGTCCCGCAGCAAAAACCGTTTTTCCGACGCCGGTGTCGGTGCCCGTGACGATAACAGCGCTCATGCCGCCTCCGTCTGTTGATGCGCCAGTGTTTCGAACAGAGCGCTTATGTCATCCTTGTCCACGTTGCCGGTGATCGACACGCGCAGACGCGACGTGCCCCGTGGCACGGTCGGCGGCCGGATACCACGGACATCAAAACCTTTGGCCTGTAACGTTGCGGCCATTTCCATGGTTTTGGCGTCATCGCCCAGAATAATGGGGATAATCTGGCTGTTCAGCGCCTCTTGGGGTGTTCCGATCTGACGTGCGACGGCATGCGCGTGGCGAATGCGGGACAGGGCATTCTGGCCCATAAAACTATCTGTTTGAAGATGCTGCAGAACCGCGCGAACAAGGGCCGCGTTGAACGGCGATGGGGCTGTGGCAAAGATAAACGGACGCGCGCGGTTGATCAGTGTTTCGATCAACACCCGAGGGCCGCAAATCAATCCGCCCGAAACCCCCAACCCTTTGCCGCATGTGTGCAAAGTTAGCAACTCAGCCTTTAGGCCATGCGCCAGGCCCTTACCGTTCGGGCCAAATACTCCGGTCGCATGAGCCTCATCCACGACCAATATGGCACCGTGTTCGCAGGCCAGATCAGACAGCGCGGCCAAGGGCGCAATGTTGCCCTCCATGGAATAGATGCTTTCTACTGCGATCCAGATTTGACCAGACCCGCCTTCTGCCAACCACGCCTCAATGGTCAGACGCGCTGCGGCAACATCATTATGAGAAAAAGCACATGTTTGGGCGCGTCCCATCCGCATGCCTTCATGCGCGCTTGCGTGAACCAAAGCATCGTAAAGGATCAGATCATCGGCGGCAGGAAGGGTCGAGAAAATCGCCTGATTGGCCTGAAATCCTCCGCCCATGAACAAAGCAGCCTCAGCATCAAAAAAGGCGGCGGCCTCGTGTTCAAGCGCCTCATGTTCGGGATGATTGCCCCGCAACAGACGGGAACCACCAGATCCCAGCGGCACGCCCTGCGCCAATGCCGTTTGCGCGGCATTGCGCAGGAATGGCGATTGCGCCAATCCAAGGTAATCATTGGACGCAAAGTCCAGACCGCGCGGCTGCGCCAACACCCGGCGACGGTGCCGGGTGTCCAACAGTTCAAGCATCGAGTTCAACCGACTCAGTGCTTTCATTCAGCAGCATCCAAACAGGATTTTTCCGCAGATGTTTCCACCTGCAGCCCAAGCTTGGCAAACAATATGGCATCAGTGTCTTCTTCGGGGTTTTCTGCCGTCAAAAGCGTTTCGCCAACAAAGATCGAGTTCGCACCGGCGAAGAAGCACATGGCTTGCAATTCCTCACTCATATCGCTGCGCCCGGCGGAAAGCCGTACATAAGATTGTGGCATCATGATCCGCGCAACGGCTATGACCCTTACAAAATCGATCGGATCGATCGGTTTAGCGTCTGCCAGAGGCGTGTCTTCTTGCGGCATCAACATGTTGATCGGCACCGAATCTGGTGCCGGGTTCATATTGGCCAGTGTGACCAGCATATCGACACGGTCTTGAACCTCTTCCCCCATCCCGAGGATGCCGCCGGAACAGACCTTGATGCCCGCATCCTGCACGCGGTTCATCGTGTCAATGCGGTCCGCAAAGGTGCGTGTTGTGATGACTTCGGGATAGTACCGCTCGGACGTGTCGATGTTGTGGTTGTAGTAGTCCAGCCCCGCATCGCGCAGACGAACCACCTGATTATCGTCCAACATGCCAAGGGTCATGCAGGTTTCCATCCCCATCTCGCGCACACCTTCGACCATTGCGACAAGCGCATCCATGTCGCGGTCCTTGGGTTCGCGCCATGCGGCACCCATGCAGAAACGGGTTGCCCCGCCGTCGCGGGCCTTGCGGGCTTCGGTCAGAACGCGCTGAACCTCAATCAGTTTCGAGGCCGACAGTTTGGATCCGTTCCGTGCTGATTGCGAGCAATAGGCGCAATCTTCGGCACAGCCACCTGTTTTGATCGACAGCAGTTTCGATGTCTGGACCTTGTTGGGATCAAAGTTCTCCCGGTGCACTGTCTGCGCGCGAAACAGCAAATCCATCAGCGGAAGGTCATACAGAGCTTGAGCAGCGTCGCGGGACCATATCGGGGAGGTATTTTTCATTTTATAGATACTTTTCGAGAACTCTCATGGCTACACATTCTTTTATAGATAAAGATCGTTATCACAACCAAATTTTACCATCTGCGTCACTCAGGCGGAAAAACGCGGATGCTTGCAATGGTCCGCTGTGCCAACGCCGCATTAGCAAACGATGCGGAACATTCTATCCCAATGCCGCTGTCGCTATTTCCGCAATATGCACCGCGCGATAATCAACCGTCTCAAATCGACACATGTTGCCATGATTGGGTAAGCAGATCACAATGGGCATCAGTACCAAACATTCCCGCATGCGCCGCGCCGCTGCAAACGCTTTGGATACCAGTGTCACACGGTTGTTTTGTAAGTCATGCAGAAGGCGCGTTAGCCAACATATTGAAAGGTTCCGAATGACCTCCTCCAGCCATTTTTCGATGTCTCGCCGCCAGTTCCTTGCCACAACTACGGCCAGCGCCGCCGCAATCACCCTACACCCGTTTTCGGCCGCTGCTGCCGACAATCAGGCGCATCTTCGGATCATGGAAACCACCGATATCCATGTGCATGTCTTCCCTTATGATTACTACGCAGACAAGCCGCGCGATACGGTAGGCCTGTCGCGCACCGCATCGATCATCAATGACATTCGGTCAGAGGCAACCAACTCGTTGCTGGTGGACAATGGCGACTTTTTGCAGGGCAACCCGATGGGCGATTACATCGCCTATGAGCGTGGTATGAAAGAAGGCGACAGCCATCCGATCATCGCCGCATTCAACACCGTGGGCTATGACGCCGCTACTTTGGGCAACCACGAGTTCAATTACGGTTTGGATTTTCTGGAAAAGTCACTCGCCGGGGCGGATTTCCCGGTCGTTTTGGCCAATATTGCCAAGGAACAAGGCGCGGGGCCACGCGACGATAAGACCTTGGTCAAGCCTTACGCCATTCTCGACCGCGAGATTGAAATGGGCGACGGCAGCAAGCATCCAATCAAGGTCGGCGTCATTGGCTTTACCCCACCTCAAATCATGAATTGGGACCGCAAGCACCTGGAAGGCAACGTTCAGGCCCGCGACATTGTTGAAACGGCGCAAGCCTATGTGCCAGAAATGCAAGAGCAAGGCTGCGACCTGATCATCGCCCTTTCTCATTCGGGCATCGGTGAGGCAGATCACGCCGACGGCATGGAGAACGCCTCGGTCGTGCTGGCCGGCGTCGATGGCATCGACGCGCTGGTCACGGGCCACAATCATCTGGTCTTCCCCTCGCCTACTTTCGCGGATCGCCCGGGTATCGACGTCGAAAAAGGCACGCTTATGGGTAAACCAGCGGTCATGGGCGGTTTCTGGGGTTCGCATCTGGGTCTGCTGGACCTGCTGCTGGAACGCGACGGGAATGAATGGCGCGTTGTAACAACGACGTCCGAGGCGCGCCCGATCTCAAAGCGCAACGAAGATCGCTCAATCACCGCGCTGGTTGGCGACGACCAGACCGTGCTGGATTCGGTCGCCAAAGATCACGACGAAACACTGGCTTATGTGCGCCGCGCCGTTGGGAAGACGTCCGCGCCTTTGCACAGCTACTTCGCACTCGTCGCGGATGATCCGTCGGTGCAAATCGTGTCGATCGCACAAAAATGGTATGTCGAAGAGATGATGAAGGGCACCGAGCACGAAGGGCTGCCCATCCTATCAGCCGCCGCTCCGTTCAAGGCCGGTGGCCGTGGTGGGCCAGAGTATTATACCGACGTTCCAGTGGGCGATGTGGCTATCAAAAACGTGGCTGACCTGTATCTCTATCCGAACACCGTGCGGGCGGTCCGCGTGAACGGGGCACAGGTTCGAGGCTGGCTGGAGCGTTCGGCAGGCATGTTCAATCAGGTTGAGCCGGGCTCGGCCGACGCAATCCTGCTGAATCCAGAGTTCCCATCCTATAATTTTGATGTAATGGACGGCGTGACCTATGAGATCGACCTGTCCCAGCCCTCGCGATTTGGACCAAAAGGCGAAGAAGTGAACCCAGACGCGGCGCGGATTGTGAACCTGTCCTTCAACGGCACGCCGGTTACGGATGACATGGAATTCATCATCGCCACTAACAATTACCGCGCGTCTGGCGGCGGGTCTTTCCCGGGCGCATTGGGCGACACGGTTGTCTTCGAGGCCCCCGATACCAACCGCGACGTCATCGTTCGCTACATTGTCGAGCAGGGCACAATTGATCCAAAAGCGGACGCCAACTGGTCCTTCGCCCCGCTCGCAGATACCACGGTGCTTTTCGAAACCGGCCCCAAAGCGCGCGACTATATGAGCGATGTCAAAGGAGTGGTGATCGAAGACGCAGGCGAAGGCGCCGATGGTTTTGCCGCGTTCCGCATTAAACTTTAAACGTCAAAGATTTTAAGCCGGCTGCCACCCCGACTAATGGGTGGCGGTCGCGCACCGAAGATGGCGAATTTTTTAAACACTTAAAACCGGGCTTTGGAGCAATCAGTCAAGTTCGCCGCTTTCTGACATCAAAATCGCCAGCGGTCGCGTGGAATGGATTTGCGACAAGATAATCATCACCACGGCGGTCAACGGTATCGCCAATATGGTGCCTGCCAGACCCCACATCGCGGTCCAGATCGTCAGTGAAAACAGCACCATAAATCCACTCAGGTTCACCGAGTTTCCAACAAGTCGTGGTTCAAGGAAATTTCCTACAAACAGCTGAGCGGCCATAAGCGCGATCAGTGCGACCCCGGCATGCCAGATGCCGCCGAATTGCACAAGGCTCAGCATGACGGGAAACAGAACACCCACGATTGAACCCAGATATGGGATATAGTTCAAAAGTCCGATCAATATAGCCCAGAACATTGCGAACTCGATCCCAAGCAACAACATGATCACATAGGAGATCACAGCCAGAATGACGTTGATCAGGGTCTTTGCACTTAGGTAGCTGCCAATCTTCTGGTTGATCTGGGCGACGATTTGCAGCGACCGGTCAGCTGTTTCGGCATCACCCAACGCCTTTCTAACTTTTTCCGGCATGTCATCCAGATCGGACAGGATGAACACAATATAAAGGATTGTCATCAACATGACCGTCCCGAAACCCTGCACTGTGGAAAGCGTCCCCTGCACAAACCCCAAAATATCGAACTTGCCAGCAATCGTCTGCTCGATCGTGGACCAATCTGGCAGTTTTTTGACGCCCAACATCGCCATTGCCGAGTCAATCAGCGCTTTTAAGTTGGTTTGGTAACGCGGGATATTCTGGGCGACCGCTTGCGCGTTTGCCTCAAGAAAGACCCCTATCAGAACCAACGTTAGAAATATGGCAAGCAGCGCAAGTAAACGGCGCCCGCGGCGTGGAATGTGGCGCAACCCCGGAACACGGCCGATTGTCGAGGCGGTCGAGTCCAGAATGTATATACCGATTATGCCCAAAAGCACCGGAAGAAGGATACTTTTGCCCAGCACCAGCAGCCAGCCGATGACAACAGCGACGATCAGGCCAGATGCAAGTTTTGTCACATTAAACAGCAGCATATCTTCGCTTTCGGTCGGACGGGTGGTTCCTTTTGTGCCGGGTTCAAGGCTTACATTCAACTTCTTTCACGCGATCTGCGCGCCCCGAGCGCGGTGACGGCTGCCCGGTGCAGGGGGCGTTTCGCGACCACCGGCAAAACACTGCGCGATTGACATCCATTCGGCAGCAACCGGCCCCTCCACCTTCAGCGATGTATCCGCGATGTTGCGGGTTTGGGCTGAGACCTGTGCAAACTCTACCGCAGGGCCTGTTATCCGATTGTCCCCCCGTTCACCGAACTCCCACAAGGCTCCAGATGGCGCGGTCAGTTCAAGCCGCGGCATCGCCTCGGGCACAGGTTTGCCGTTGACCTGATAGGCCCAGCCAAACGTGTTCACACCCAGAATGACGATGTTCTTGACCCGGTCATGTTCGACGCGCTCGACACCAAGAACGTCAAAAACCTCTTGCCCATGTGCCCAAGTCTCCATCTGACGGGCCGTAATTGATGAGCGTACAGACATATCCGGACCGGCCCATTTCACCCGGCGCTTGGGATCGAGATCGGCCCAACGTGTACCAATATCTGTATAAAGTGTCCGCCAGGAATCGCGCAGCTCGTTCCCACGCAGCAGGATCGCTTCGTTCTCGGCTGCGCGCAGCCCTTCGGCCTTGGCTTTGACAAGCAATGCCCCAATGCGCGCAGTGAACGCGTCGGGGTCCTGAAGCGACAGATCTGCCATCTGGTTCCAATAGTGCAGATGCACCAGAACATCGTTCAGCGTCCACCCCTTGAACTGAGTTGGAATTTCCCATTGATCGCCCGAAATACCGTCCAGAATGGCAAACAATGCCTCGCTTTCTTGCAGAAAATCCGTTGCCTGTTGCACTGCTTGTTCCCTCGATTTTGTGTTTGCCTATTCGATGTCCCCGGATGAAGTGTCTGAGCGGCGGCGGTCGACACACACCCAAATCCGTCTATGTTTCGTCAATCTCGATCATCACATCCCCCGCGCTCAGCTGTTGCCCGACCTCAACGTGGACAGAGGTGATGACGCCTGCGACGGCAGCGGTGATCTGGTGTTGCATCTTCATGGCTTCGAGAACGGCCAGACAGTCCCCTTTGGAAACGCTTTGACCGGGTCTTGCCGCCACCTCGACCAGGGCACCCGGCATGGGGGCGGTGACGCGACCGCTAGCGATCGTTCCCGCATCCAATGCACCGGGACGCAGGCGTCGAAACGTCAGGCGCTCGGGGCCGATGGCGATCTGGGCTGTGTCCCGGGTTATGTGTGCGGTGGCGTCGACGGTGTTGTCATTTATGCGTGCCCGGACCTTCCCGCTGCTGCGCTTGATAAACGAGACATCATACGCGTTGCCCTCAACCCATACCGTCAATCCATCGGGGCAGACGCGTGCGCGCGTTTGTATCTCTTTGTCACTATAGGCAAGCGTCACGGCGAACGGCGGTAACGCCGCGCTGGACCAACCCAACTGTTCGGCGGATACATAGCCCGCCGCCGCCCTTGCGCGGGCCTGATCCGCATCCAACAACAGCGCAACCGCCAAGGCGACGTCCTGCGCAGTTACCCGGTAAGCAGGAAAGCCCCGGGGGTAGGTCCGATCCAGAAATGTTGTAGTTGCATCGCCGGCAATGAAATCTCTATGCTGCAGCACATCTGCAAGAAACCGCGAATTTGTTACCGGTCCCAGCAAAATAGTTTCATGAACAGCCTTGATCAGCCGCGCACGTGCCGTTTCGCGGGTTGGACCGTGCGCGATGATCTTTGCAAGCATGGCGTCATAGAAAGGCGATACCTCTTGTCCCTGCTGAATGCCGAAATCCACACGCATTCCGGGACCGGACGCAGCCTGCCACAAATCAATTGGACCGGTCGCCGGCAGATATCCGTTAGCAGGGTCTTCGGCATAAAGCCGCGCCTCGATGGCGTGACCGTTCATGGTGACGTCTTCCTGAGAGATTGGAAGGGCGTCACCCTGCGCGACAGCGATCTGTAGCGCCACTAGGTCGATGCCAGTGACCATTTCGGTCACAGGATGCTCAACCTGCAGTCGGGTGTTCATTTCAAGGAAATAGAACACGCCGGACGGTTCCAAAAGAAACTCCACGGTTCCGGCGCCGCGATAGCTCACCGCACGGGCCGCCTCAGTCGCCACAGCCCCCATTTTTGCGCGCAACCCTGTCGTCATGACCGGGCTTGGGGCTTCTTCGATGACTTTTTGGTGGCGACGCTGAACCGAGCATTCCCTTTCGCCCAGATGAATTACGTTCCCGCACCCATCGGCAAAAACCTGAAATTCGATGTGGCGCGCATCACCCATCGCTTTCTCAAGGATCAGTTCGCCGGATCCAAAAGCGCTCTCGGCCTCGGATCTTGCGATTGAAATCGCGTCAGAAAGAGCGTCGGCGGATTGGACCACGCGCATTCCGCGTCCACCGCCACCAGCTGCGGCTTTGACCATGATGGGAAAACCGATTTTGCTCGCTTCAGCGACCAGTGCGGCACCCGATTGATCATCGCCTTCATACCCTGGAACGCAGGGAACGCCCGCGCCAATCATAAGGCGTTTGGCGACGGCCTTGTCGCCCATCAGCCGGATCGCTTCGGGATCGGGTCCGACAAAAGTCAGACCCGCGGCCTCGACTGCCGCTGCAAAACCCGCATTTTCGGACAAAAACCCATAGCCCGGGTGGATCGCCCCTGCCCCAGTTTCCTGAGCCGCAGCAATGATCTTTTTTGCGTTCAGATAGCTGGCACCAATCGGCCCTTCACCGATCCAAACTGCCTCATCAGCAAGTTCGACATGGGGTGCCCGAGCGTCAGCGCTTGTATAAACGGCCACTGTACGCAGGCCAAGCGACCGGGCGGTTCGCATGATACGCGCGGCAATTTCCCCACGATTGGCAACGAGAAGCGTGTCGAATGTCATGCCTCAGCCTCTGCTATCTATCTTGGATGTGGATTTGGTGAGTAATGCAGCATGGTCAGAACCTGTGCACCCCGTACGAACTGGGTTTGACCGTTCGCGCGCGACCCTCAAGGCAGGTTTCAAGGCAAAAACCCAGCACACGTCGCGTGTCGCGGGGGTCGATGACGCCATGATCGATACACCGGCCCGAGGTGTAAAATGCATTCTCCTGTCGTGTGAAATGTGCTGTGATCGCTGCCTTTTGCGCAGTCAGTTTGGCTTCGTCGGGGTCGATCCCTTTGCGTTTAAGCCCTGCGCGCGCAACCAGTTCCATCGTCCCGGCGGCTTGCTCACCTCCCATCACGCCCGTTGCCGCATTGGGCCAGGCGAACAGGAAGTCCGGGTCATAGGCGTAGCCGCACATCCCGTAATTGCCGGCCCCGAAACTTGCCCCGACATAGAGCGTGATCTTGGGCACATCGACCGACGTAACGGCCTGGATCATCTTGGCCCCATGTTTGATCATGCCGCTTTGTTCATATAGGGTGCCGACCATGAACCCTGTGATATTATTGAGAAAGATAAGGGGAATATCGGCCTGACCACATAACTGTATAAATTGTGCGGCTTTGTTTGCGCCTGCAGGGTCCAGTGGCCCGTTGTTTCCAAGAATACCCACTGCGATACCATTGATTGCGGCCTGCAAACAGACAGTCGCCGAGCCATAGTCGGGTTTGAAATCCTCAAAGTCCGAGCCATCCACAATGCGGGCCACGACCTCGCGGACGTCATAGGGAACGCGATAATCGGTTGGAACAATGCCTGCGATCTCATCCACATCACAATTCGGTGGCTGCACTTCTTTGCTGCGACGCACAGGCAAGGATTTGTTCCAATCCAGCCGGGCCATCACGTTCCGCGCCATTTCGATACCGTGCGCATCATCCTCGGCCAGATAGTCGACCAGCCCGGATGTGGTGGCATGCATCTCGGACCCGCCCAGATCACGGTCATTGGCCTTTTCGCCCGTCGCCGCGTGAACCAAGGCGGCACCGGCCAAGGCGGCCATGCCGTTGTTCTTCACGCCAACGACATAGTCTGCAAGGCCGGGCATATAGGCCCCGCCGGCGGTTGACGGGCCGTGCAGCACTGCAATGTTGGGCAGTCCTGCGGCCGAATGGCGGGCCAGATTGCGGAACAGTTTGCCGCCATTGGCCCAGAATTCGACCTTGTATTCCATCAGGTTTGCACCGGCGCTTTCGACAAGATGCACAAAAGGCAGGTTCTGTTTCAATGCCATGTCTTGCGCGCTCAGGAAGGCCGCAGCTGACATCTCGACCATCGCGCCGGCCTTAATCCCTGAATCGTCGACGATGATCATGCAGCGCACGCCCGAGATGAAGCCGATGCCGATGACCAATGACGCGCCCGGAACCGATTGATCAGGATCGCATGTATCGACGCAGTAGCCCGCCAACCCGTGCAGTTGCAAAAAAGGCATTCCGGGATCCAACAGTTGGGCCAAACGGTCACGGGGTGTGATCTGCCCCCGGGCCTCCATCCGTTCGCGCCGTTTCTCTGACAGGGCGACAGGACGCGCTTCAAGCGCGCGCATCTCGTCGACAAGAGCCAGCATATCGCCCCGGTTCTTGGCAAAGCTGTCAGAATCGCGGACGACTTTACTGACAAAACCCATCAGCTTTCTCCTCGCTCGGGATATGAGGATAACTCTGCAGGAATCCTGATCGGTGTGGCCAGCAATATCTGGGCATAACTCTTGCCTTGCGCGTCGTTGCGCAACGAGGCTACGCCACCGCCACCCAGCGCATTGTGCAGCAGAATGTTCATGGAATGCGTTCCTGGAAGATAGAACCGTTCGACCCTGCCAGATAGGTGGTTAGAAAAAACATCTGCCAGCGTCGCTTCGGTCAGCGCCGCCCAAATGTAGGGCAAAAAGTTAGCATGACGTGCAATGACCCCAATGTTTGCGGCGTCGCCTTTGTCTCCAGATCTAGCCCAGGCCAAATCTTCCAAGGGGCATGTGATCCACTCGGTCACCTTTTCATCGGCTATTTCCGGGGCTTTTGCCGGGACAGGTTCCGGGTCTTGTGGGGACGTTTTCGGCGGATTGTATGCGATATCGTCCCCATCCATCGTTACGCAATAGGTCAGCGTGTTGTTTGGCACCAAGAAGGAAAACAGGGCAACGACTGGCGAGGGCTTTGGACGCCCTCCTCCGGTAAAGATGTGCAACCCCGGCGGTGCGGCCAGTGCGCACCCGGTCATTTCACGCAGGAATACGCCAACCGCGCGAGGGTCATCGTGTTTCACGGCTACCTTGAACGAGATCTCTTCGTAATCGCCGTCGCCAGGCCGACCTCCGAAGGTTTCAAACGACACCTCGCGATAGTCGGGGGTGCCCATCCGTTGCAGGACAGCGCGCGCGCGATCCAACCCCGCTTGGGCAAAAGTCTTCGCCTTTTGTCGTGCCTCACGCCCGTTGATCAGAATCGTCACGCCCGCGCGATAGCCATCCGCCCAGGTGGCGGACACTTTGAGTTGCCCGGTCGGCGCGCGGCCTTTTGCACCCGAAACGGTTACATGGTCTGGCTCGGATTGCTCAATCCTGACATTGGAAAAGTCGCAAATCACGTCAGGCAGAAAATAGGACTGCGGGTCGCCGATCTCATACAGCATCTGCTCGCAGGCCGAAGCTGGGGCCACACATCCCGTCGTGCCCTTCGGCTTGGTCAGAACCAACCCGCCATCTGCGCTTACCTCGACAATCGGATAGCCAATTTGGGCGATATCCCCCGCCATTTCCCAATCCGTGAAATTCCCGCCAGTGGCTTGGGGTCCACATTCCAGCAGATGCCCCGCAAGCGACCCGGCAGCCAGTAAGTTGTGGTCCTCGTGCCGCCATCCAAAATGATACATGCACGCGGCCAACGTAAGTGCGCTGTCGACGCAGCGGCCTGTGATGACGATGTCAGCCCCGGCGTGCAGCGCCGCCAATATCGGCCCTGCCCCAATATAAGCATTCACCGAGGCGATCTTTTCGGTCGGTGGCATCGGCGCACCGGAAAACATCTCAGTCCGATCGACAAACTCAGCAACACGTGGCAGCAGGTCGTCGCCTTCGACCACTGCGACTTTCACGTTCAATCCCAATTCAGCAGATTTGCGACGCAAAGCAACAGCACAGGCCACTGGGTTGACCCCACCCGCATTTGACAACACCTTGACGCCCTGCTCGGCGATCTGGGTTAAATTGTTGGCTATAACGTCAGAGACGAAATCCACCGCATATCCCTTTTGGGGGTCTTTAAGGCGGGCGCGGGCCATGATCGACATGGTGATTTCGGCCAGGTAGTCGTAGACCAGAAAGTCAATCTTTGGGGCCCGCAGCAATTGCTGTGTCGCATGAGGGGCATCCCCCCAAAAACCACTTGCTCCTCCGATCCGCAGAGAATGTGTCACGCCACGTCTCTCCCGCTTGGGAACGATCTGCAGTTTACAGACCAACTGTTCTGTTTTTATGATCCACTGACTGCATTGGTCAACGAAGATTTACCACTGCGACGCGACGGAAGATGATAGATAAGATGCCAAAGAAATCCTCGGTCCAGGATCAAAGGTCCCGGGATATGCAGGTCAAAATCTGCAATGCGACGGTCACCTGTCTGGATCAGCTCGGGTATGCCGAGACTACTTTTGCCAAGGTGCAGGCCAAGGCGGGCATTTCACGCGGGGCAATTACGCATCACTTCCCCACGAAACAGGCCCTGGTCGCAGCTACCGCGATGCGACTGCTGGGCAATGCGCAAAACCCGCTCTGGCCACATAATCGCGCCCCTCAGCCCGTCTATGATCTGATTATGTCCGCCTGGGCCAATATCGTAAATTCCGCAGGCGGACGTGCCATAGTCGAGATTCTGGTTGCTTGCCGAACCGACCCAGCACTGTTCGGAATGCTTGAACAGAGCCTAAGAGAATGGGACAAATCGAACCTGAGCCTGATCTCAGCCCGGTATGTCAGCGCAACAGGCAACCGTGACGACACTGAATTGTTGTGGAGCATCGCCCGGAATTTCCTGCGTGGTTTGTTGTTGCATGAGAAATTTGTTTCGTCGCCAGAATACCTTACGCAGATGATGGATCGCTTTGCTCGCATGATGGAAAGCCAGCTTCAGGTATTGCCCGAAAATGACGTCGAGGAGGTCGAATGACCCTGCCATCCCCTTTCATGACCCCTGAACGCGAAGCTTTCCGCGGGAATTTCCAGCGGTTTGTCGATGCCGAAATCAAACCTAATATTGAGCAATGGGAGGCGGATCGCAACGTCCCATGGGAACTGCATGCAGCAATTGCTGAGTTCGGAGTATATGGCTTTGGGATCGATGAGGAATATGGCGGCCTGGGTTTCGACAACGCCTTTATGCGCCATGATTATAGTGAAATCCTGTTTGGCTGTGGGGCATCTGGTATCGGAGCCGCCGTAGGGGGACGCACGATTTCAATCAGCCCAATTGCGAAATTCGCTTCCGAGGAGTTCAAACAGAAAGTGCTGCCCGAGATCATCTCGGGGCGCATGATGTCGGCCCTTGGGATCACCGAACCGGGCGCAGGGTCAGACGTTGCCAATATTCAAACAAGGGCCGAGTGCAAAGGCGGCAAATGGATTCTGAACGGGGAAAAGACCTATATCACTGGGGGGATGGATGCCGAATGGTTTGTGGTTGGTGCCCGCACTGGCGGCCCAGGATTGACCGGCATTTCGTTGTTCTTGGTCCCTCATGACGCGCCCGGATTCAACCGTACACCTTTGGGTGGCAAGATGGGCTGGCACAGTTCACAGCAAGCGACGCTGCATTTAGATGATTGCGAGCTGGATTCTACTGCGCTGTTGGGGCCTGAGAACAGGGGCTTCATCGCAATCATGAACAATTTCAACTTTGAACGGCTCGGCCTGACATCCGCTTCGTTGGGAATGATGAAACTATGCTACGATAGTGCGCTGGACTGGGCACGGGAACGCGAGACATTCGGCAAGCGACTGGTCGAACATCAGGTCATTGGCCACAAATTTGCAGAAATGTCCGCCCGGATTGATATGAATGAGGCATATATCGAGCGGATCTGCTGGGCGATCGAGCAGGGCCTGATGCCTGTCGCCGAAATTGCCAAGGCCAAAGTTCAGGCCACGACGTCGCTGCAATTTGTTGCTTCCGAGGCGATGCAGATCTTTGGCGGTGCCGCGTACATGCTGGGTAACCCTGTCGAGCGTGCCTGGCGCGAAATCAAAATAATGGCAATTGGCGGCGGATCCGAAGAGATATTGCGCGATCTGGCCGTGCGCCAGATGGGATTGGCCGGGCAATAGCGGCGACGTTACGGGTCCGCATGCGCGTACTATGAACGTGAAGAGGTCGCCGACAGGCCAGCCTTAGACAAATCCTTTTCCTGGCAATTGTCCGTAAATGATCAATGCACAATTGCGCCATCATTTATGACAATCTAAGTTGCGCCAAACTCAACACGCGAGGGAATTATGGATATTTGGTTCTATGTGGGGCTTGGCTTGTTGATATGGGCTATCAGAGATTTGGTATTTGGTTCGACCTACTTGTGGGAACGGGTTACCCGTGCCGAAAATCCGGGAACCTACTGGGTTTGTGTTTTGGTTTGGCTTGTCGTTGCGTTGGCTATTTTGGCCACGTCCCCAACGACCTACTACCTGTTCTCCTGACAACACGTTCCGAAAAGAAGGCCATGCAACCCGCCGTTCCTAGACATGGAGACCGGTGTTTTCACTATGGATGCAGTCACCTTATCGTTCGCTTCGCGAACGCACCCGACTGTTCGGGTGTCAAAATCCAGTCGGCTGTCCAGTATAGAACTTTATCGATTGCCTGAAAGCCCGCAAAGGCGATCCGGAATGGAAAATTCTCTAGAACGATATGGTGCGGGTGGAGGGACTTGAACCCCCACGCCTTGCGGCGCCAGAACCTAAATCTGGTGCGTCTACCAATTTCGCCACACCCGCAACCCAAGCACTCAGTGCCAGAATGTCGGCGTGAATAGCAAAGCTTGCTGCGGAGTGCGAGAGGTAAAATTGAGTTGTGCACAAGATTATTGATGACATCGGCGGAACATGCTTCTGAACTGACCGCCGTGCACATATGATGTGTGCTGGACGCCGCTGCCAAGCAGGATGCGGGTTATTCTCATATGTTGCTGTTCGCGACAGGAAAGCAGTCTGATTATTGGCGTTTTCCGAGCAGATAAAAAAGATTCCCAGGTCAAAATTTTTCAATTTCATTGTTTTGCATTTAGCAACATTCAGGTCCTTTTGGTGATAATTTGAAAACTATCTAACGTTGAGTAAGGTACCTCTCATTTAAGATTCTGCAATGGTGAGAATCCAAAGACAATTCCAACAAACACAAATTTTACAGACGTCCTCTGCGTAAATTATGTTGGGCTGGGTTCAAAAGAGATGGCTAATTTTCTTTTATTAACAATTTACTAAATCCGACCTCAAAAGTATCGCACATTTGCGCCGTTGCAAGTTTTGTCCTCTTGAATGCTGCAAACGGCAAATGGCGCTGTCTACATCGATGCCGAAAATACGCTCGTAAGTTGTGGTTGAAAAATACCACCGACCACAATTGCGACACAATTCAAACGCCAAAAAATCTTATTCGCGTCAAAATAAGACCGCCTTGAAAGTCACTTATGAGCAGAAGGAGTTAATGAGTCTTTTTTGCCTTCGGGCGCTGTACGAGTTTTTTCGCTCAACTCCAGTACAAGGGTCTGAAACGTGACCAATATGATGAACTCCGCTGCTGCCGAGCAAGAAGCCGTTGGCCTTGCGCGTGAAAGTTTTCTTGGTGAACTCAAATCCCTGAACCGCGACCATCCAAACACCGGGTTTGGCGTTTCATTGCGCACGCGCTCGGGGCGGCGATACTTGCTAGCCAACTCGCGTATGCCGCTGCCCGAAACCAAATCCGAGGGCTTTCCGACCGGGCGTCGTCTTGCCCGCCTTGAAAATAGCGAGCGCTTCAGCTCGATCGAAGTTTTGGCGGATTGCCACACCTTCGAGTCGATTTCGCCGGGCGCCGAAGCCGCTATCTTGGGCAATGCCCTGAATCTGATCGCCCGAATCGACACCATGACCAGCACGCCAACAGACACGTTGGCCGCGACCGGAACCGGAGGCTGAACATGGCGCGCAACGACCATCTTTTGTCAGTTGGCAATGAGGCACTGACGCCCATGACGTCAGCGATGAACTCGCTGACCGCACAGATTGATCAATTGACAGAGGTGGCGGATGCACGTTCGTCCGCGCGTCTTGCCACGCTCAAGACGCGGATGGAGAATTTCTCGGCCAGCGTTACGATGGTCGGGCAGGTCAAGGCTGGTAAGTCCTCGATCGTGAACATCCTGGCCGGGCGCCCTGCCCTGCTGCCGTCGGATGTAAACCCGTGGACATCGGTGGTGACCACACTGAACATCAACACCCGCACCGAAGGCGACAAACGCGCCAAATTTACCTTCTTTGAACAGGAAGAATGGGACAACCTGATGGTCGGCGGCGGCCGTCTGGGTGAGCTGGCAAACCGCGCTGGCGCCGATGACGAGATGGATGACATTCGCCGCCAGATCGGCGAGATGAAGGCTAAATCCGAATCCAGATTGGGCCAGCATTTCGACCTGATTCTGGGGCAGAGCCATCAATATGATTACTTCGACGAAGAGCTGATCCAGCGCTATGTCTGTCTGGGTGACGAAGATGACCCGGACATCAACCCCAAGACCGGGCGGTTCGCCGATGTGACGAAGTCGGCAGAACTGTATATGGACATTCCGCAATACCCGATTGCGTTGAAGCTGTGTGACACGCCGGGTGTCAACGATACTTTCATGGTCCGCGAGCAGATCACCCTGCGCAGCTTGCGCGGATCTGAGGTCTGCGTTGTTGTTCTGGCTGCCAGCCAGGCGCTTACAACCATGGACATGGCGCTGATGAGGATTATTGCCCAGTTTGAGAACCGGCAGATCATCCTGTTTGTGAACCGAATTGACGAACTGGCTGATCCGGTCAATCAGGTCCCGGAAATCCGTGACCGTATCCAGGACACGCTCAAGCAGAACAATATCGATGCCAGTACCAGCGTTGTCTTTGGCAGCGCATTGTGGGCTGAGGCCGCGTTGACGGGCAACCCCGAGATTCTGTCCGATGAATCCCGCGAGGCGTTGAACACGTTCTATCTGGCTGCCGGTTTTGGTGATCAGGCACCCTCGCTCGACAAAATCTGGGCGCTGTCCGGCCTGCCCGATTTGCTGTTGGCCATGAACGAACGCATCGCAGAAGGCGCAGGCACCCGTTTGCTAGATCGCGTCCGCCACCGCGCCCGCAATATCGCCAGCCAAATCCGCGCCACGGCCGTTGCCAAGACCCTTTCGGGCGGTGAAGGTCTTGTGCGTGATCTGGATGGTGTATCGCCAGAGGACGCGATCGCCACACTCTCGGATCAATACGATAAGAAAGTAGCTGAACTGACCGCATCCTTACGTGCGAAGGTGTTGGAGAGACTGAATTCGGCGGAAACCAACTTTGTCAAACGTGCAACGGATTCGCTGATTGCCCATCTTGAGCGGAACGGCGAACAAGGCACGTGGCAGTATGACCCGGCGGGTCTGCGGACCTTGCAAAAGGCCGCGTATTTCAGCTTTGCGCGGTCGATGCGCAAAGAAGCAGGTGCGCTGTACAATACGGCGGCCGCAGATATTGAGACACTGTATCAGAAGATACTGGGCAACCACCTGGGTGAGTTCAGTATCGAAGCACCCATTGTTCCGCGTGTCCCACCCCCACTCGGAATTGGACGAACAATCGCATTGGACTTGCAAAGCACCTGGTGGCGTCGCTGGTGGCAGCGCCGCAAAGGGTTCGAAGCCTATGCAGCCGACTATACGCGCCTGATCGCGTCCGAGGCGAATTCGATCACCAAGGACATCGAGGAAAATCAGGTTGCAGCCGTGTTGGAAAACGTTCGCGCGATCCTGTCGGATTTCATGCGCGAGCAGAAAGAGACGTTGCTTAGCATTTCGGCATCGGCCGAGAGTGACCCAAGCCGCAACGCAGCTCTGATGGCAGGACTGACACCACAGAAATCGCGTGACGATATTCTGGGCGACATCCTGAAAGATCTTAGTAACGAGGCAGCATAAGTAGCGATATGGCAAAAGACTCACAAACCCGTTTCGTCTCGCCCAAGGCATGGGAACGCATTGAGCAGTGGTCCCGCCGCAAGCCGATCTTTGCGCTTATGGGAGAGTTCAGCGCTGGCAAATCGACGCTGATTAACTTTCTGCTTCGGTCGCACACGCTGCCGACTCAGGTGACTGCCACGCAGTTGCCGCCCGTCTGGTTCAGCTGGGGCAAGCAATCTGCATATGTACAACGCCATGACGGCAAACGCGAAAACATCGAGCTAGATGCGTTGGAATCCGTCGGCGTCAATGACGCTCAATTCGTTCGTATTTTCCTTGAATCCGACATTCTCGAGGCGGTCGATCTGATAGACACGCCCGGCATTTCGGACCCCAAGATTTCAACCGATGTCTGGCGTCGCGCCGTGGGTCAAGCCAATGGGGTGCTGTGGTGCACACACGCCACCCAGGCCTGGCGTGAGACCGAACGGGCGACATGGGTCGCGCTGCCGGAACGGTTGCAACACAACTCGCTGTTGTTGGTCACCCGCGCGGATACCCTGGGCACGAAGGACCGTCAGAAGGTGTTGCGCCGTGTAAACCGCGAGGCCGGGCATCTGTTCAATCGATCGATTTTGTTCTCGGCCCGCGATGCTATTACCGCGCGCGACAAGAGTGGCGACGCCGAAATGTGGGGACGCAGTGGCGGCGGCAAGATGGTGGACAGCTTTCTTGAGATCACCGAACAGATCATGGACAACCGAGCAGACATGCTGGCGCGTTACCAGATCGACAACAGCCTTGCCCATATGCCCAGTGTGCAACCTATCCGCCCACGCAAACACGGCGAGAGCGCAGAGCAGCCTGCCCCGCTAAAGCTGGTCAATCCTGTTCAGGACGAAAATCTGCAGGACGAAGTCGTTACGAGCTTTCCGGTCCGTCCTGCTCGGGTCGAGGCACGCTCAGGCGACACTGAACGCGCACCCCGCATTGACGCGGATGAGGCCGAACGGTTGCGAGCTGAAATGACCGCGATCTCGGAAGAGACCACGCCCGAAACAGATCAGGACGAGCTACGCTCTTTCTTCCGGGAAACGCCAAGTCAGCCTCTGAATTTGGCGGATGTTGTCGAGATCCCTTCCGAAGAAAACGCGTTTCTTGAACTGGATGACGAGGATCTCGACGAAGAAGAGCCCCTGGAACTGGAAGCCGAAGTCGAAGCAGATCAATCGGACGTTGGCGCCGATGGTCAGGATCCTATTGTGGCGTCGCTTGGAGACAAGCTGGCCGACGTACCTGAAACTGTTGAGACCGACAAACCCGGCGCAGACGCGCAAAGCGCTGATGTGTCAGTGTCCTCCATCGCCGCCTTGCTCGCCGAGCAATCGAATGGTGCGGCGGATGAATTCGAACCGGAACCTGAAACCAGCGGCCTGATGGAAACACAGATCGTGCATATGCCGAACGGCACGTCGTCCGAGGCGGAGGCCGAGTCTGGATCGCTTGAGCAATTACTGAATGTGGAGGCCGGATCAACACTCAGCGCCTCGGCGATGTGGCGCGAGATCACAGCTGGTGAGGATCTTCCCGACGACTCGGAAGGCCTGAAAAAGGTTTTCATGGCCTTCCTGGAAGAGTTCGACAAGATCGCCGCTGAACACGGCGCCCGCGACGAAAAAAAAGACGTTTCAACGCTTCCGAAAGCCGGGAACAAGGGCGGGGCTGAATGGCATGTTTTATAACGTGAAACCAAGGTAGAAGGACGGGAAGCCCGATGTCTATCGAAGCCGCACTGAAATCTGCGATGGAAACGATACCCGACTGCGTCGCAGCCGGGTATGTCGACATGGAAACAGGGATGTTATTGGGGACCAGTGTCCGCGATCAAGAGGACGCCGAAGTGCTGGACAGTCTTGCGCTTGCAGTGGCGAACCTGTTTCAGGGCGGCGGCGTGGGTGCTTTTGAAGCCTTGCTGCGGAAATCGGGTAATGCTGATACCGAATATCCGGGATTTGGGGAAATCGCGGTGTTTTCAAAGGATCGGTTGAACATTTTCTTGCGGACGCAGGCCTATCCGGATCATGTGGTCTGCTACATCTGTCGCAACAGCGCGAATGTAGGATTGGCACTGACAAAATCGCATCTCAGTCTGGGGCCCGTCGCGGCCGCAGTTTAGACGGGACCAGAGGGGGTCACGGCATGATGGATACAAACATACTCGATTTGCTCGAGGACATTGGGCGATCATCGGTTGCCCGGCTGGAGCCAGCCGTCGCGCTTGCTGGTGACACTGCGCTTGAGCGTCGCGAAAAGGTGTTGCAGTCCATCCGTGGCACTGTTTTGCCGCGCCGGTTAGAGTTTACAGCTGCCAATGGCGATTGTCTCGCGATCGAGGTCAACAGCTCTCGGGTTACTGATGTCTTTCGTGTCCGATCCGGCGTTGCGCCTGATTTTGAGACCGAAGGACGCGATACGCTGGCGGGTCAATTGGCGCAACTGGTAACCGATATTGCTGCCGCGCCTGCACCGCTTAGCCTGATATCATTGCGGCCGGACGCCACGCTGGAAGCGGACGATGTCGGAATCACTTTTAGCGAAATCGCTAGTGCTTGCACGATGATCGAATTGCCAGCTGAACCCGTCATAGCGGTCGTTCCGGACACTGCCGAACCCGCAATTAATGTGGAACTAACAGACGAAGCCAGCGATTTGGCCAACCAGTTCTATTACGGCAGCCAACGTTTGGCCGTTGGTCGCATCCAGATCAAAGCCGAAGACGGGGAAGTGGTTCAGACTGACGGCGACTGTAGTAAAGATCAGCCATTTCATGCAGATCAAACTTTGCTGGCGCAGTTCGCGCGTGACCTGTCGGGCTGGGATGATGACGCGGCCGCTGCGCTGGATCATCCGCAACTGATCGTCATGCGTCCGTCCGGCGGTAAAGGTTCTGGTTTGGCCGTCCTGAATGACGGCAAGGAATTCTCCATGGTCGTTCACGAGGCGCGAAAGCTAGGCGCCATTGTGAATCTGTGGACATCTCTGACGGAGCGTTCCGAATGATAGCGCCCGTAATATTCAATTTTTCGACTAATTCAATCTGTGATTGCAAGTACCCAGGGTAACAGTATGAGTGAAAATAACCGTCGTGAGTTAATTCGAATCGCCGAAGACATGAACGGGGTCAGCAACGACGAGACCCGCCAGTTTATTTCGCGCATTGTAGGCGATCTTTCAAATCTGAAACCGTCAATTGCATTTGTCGGGCAGATCAAGGCTGGCAAGTCCCGCCTAATCAACGGGTTTACGGGACAGGCCGAATACCTGCCCTCGGATGTTAATCCGTGGACGACCGTGATCACCGACATGCATTTCGGTCACCCCTCGGGTCGGACCCAAGGGGCCGAATTTCATTTCTTCGATAACCGCCAGTGGCAGGCGCTGATCGCCGAGGGCGAAGAGCTGCGCAACATGTTCCCCGACGACGAGGACAGCTATAAGCGCGAGATGATCGAAGAGCAGGTCGACGCGATGAAAACCCGCGCCCAACTGCGATTAGGCGACAGCTATGAGCAGTTGCTGGGTCAGCATCACGATCTGGAACATCTGAACTCGGACGATCTGGCCCGTTATGTTTGTGCAGGTGACGATCCGACCGACAGCGAAGAATACGACCCCGGTTCAGATCGGGGACTGTACAGTGACATCACGCGCAAGGCCGAGGTCTACTTTGACATTGGCCATTTTCCGTTCCCGCTGACGGTCACGGATACGCCCGGCGTCAACGACCCGCTGCTGATCCGCGAAGAAATCTCGCGCCAATACCTCAAGGAATCCGATTTCTTTGTTGTTGTATTGTCCGCACATCAGGCGCTGTCCCGTGCGGATCTTAAGTTGTTCCGCCTGATGCAGGCGCTGGAACTGGGGCAGATCGTCGTCTTCATCAATCGCGTGGACGAACTGGGCGGCGGCGCTGAAGACGCTGGAAAAGTCCGGACGGACGTGTTGGATGGCCTGGAAAAAGCCCTGGGCAACTCGGACATTGATGTTCTGATGGGCAGCGCCCAATGGGCCCATTATGCCTTGACTGGTGACGATACCGGCGTGAACCACGATCACGTTCTGGCTTGGCTGCGCGCCCACCCCGAGCAGATGAAGCAATATCTGGACGGTGTAGAAGAGATCAAACAGGGCCCCGGCCCAATCAGCCGTGAGGGCGTTTTGCGCTTTGCCGCAATGATCGCCTCTGGTCTACCCGATCTGCGCCGCCACGTTACGCACGCCTTGACCCAAGGGCCCCGTGACGAACAGCTCAAGATGGCCTGGCAGCACCTTAACAGTTTTGCGCAAGGTGAGCTGGAACGGTCTAAGGCCCATCTGCGCGTAATTGACGACGAAAACTCCGCCGACATTACCGACGGCGACGAAAACGACAAAACATTGGCCGAGCTGCGCTCGCTGGTTTCGCAAAAAACCACACAGATCATTGACGATATGGATGATGTGTTGGCCAATCTTCGCGGCGTCATGGATGACACTGTATCCGAAGCCGTCTCCGCCGTTGTCCGCGGACCGAATGGCGATTCCCCTTTGTTGGCCAAGGGCGGTGACACTGAATTGAACTTTTCGCCGCTGCGGGATCGCATGCGCGAGCTGGTTCAGGGTGCAACACAGGTGGTGCGGCAGCGAATGCTCAGCGAACTTTACGCCGTCGACATGAACAGCAATGCCGCGCTTCGCGCCCTGCCCGGCTGGCAGGACCCGGCCGATAGTCGGATGAACACAAGTGCAGTTCGATGGTTCCGTCCGGATACCACTGCACTGACCCGGGGCATCACCGTGGAATTGCGCGTCAGCTGGTTGTCCCGGCTGATTTCGCGCAAAAGTGTGGTCGCTCGGGCCGAGCGGATGATCGTTCAGGAATTCGAAATGATCGGGGACGATCTGGTGGACACGGCGCGCGCCGATCTGCTTGAGCGTCTGAACACCGTTCTAGACCATTATATGGCATTGTTAGCCGGACATCTTGAACAACGGGTCGGAACCGGCCAAACCAATGTTCGTGCAGAAGCACAGGCAGCATTCGATCAGGCGCAACGTGTCGCAGATGATCTGGATGCGGTATTCGGCGGCAATAGCGCGGACAAGAAATTAGCAGAGGCTGCGGAATGATTGAATTTCCCGGAACCGAACAGGAAGTACGCAAGCTTGAACGCTTCCTGACCGCCACCGAAAACCTGCCGTCAGAGGCCGGTCTGGACAAGATGCGCGAGCGCGCCTTGTTCCATGCCGAACGGCTTTCGAATGCGGTCAATATCGGTTTTGCCGGGGAATTCGGGGCCGGGAAATCCAGCCTCGCAAACATGCTGGCCGGGGCGGACATTCTGCCCACGGGTCCGCAGCATCTGAAGCTGCCATTGGTTATCGTGGCCTATGCGGACGCACCGGAAACCACGGTTGGCTGGTGGGACAAAGAGCCCAAAGTCTATTCCGGCATTGCGCTGGAAAAAGCCGCGGCTGATAACCCTGATTTTATCTCGGTTGGGTTGAATACCCCTGCCCTGCAAGAGATCTCATTATTCGATCTGCCGGGAACCGGCGCCCTGGATGACACCTACAAGTCCACTCTGGACCTATTGTCCTATGTCGATTGTGCCATCTGGTGCACGAACGGAACCAATGCCTGGCGTGAGACTGAGCGCCACCTGTGGGCACAAGTTCCGCAAGAGTTGCGCTCGAACAGTTTGCTGGCCGTAACCCACGCGGATCTCCCTCCGGTTCGGGACGCGCTGGACCGTGTTCTGCACCGGTTGGAAAAAGAAAAAGGTAAATTCTTCCGGTCTGTCGTGCCCATTGGCACACCGGTCGCCGTCAAGGCTATGGCGCAAGAACCCGAGCCTGATTTTGATCTGTGGGAGACCTGTGGCGGTCAAAATCTGGCCGAACAGGTCCTGCAAGTCGCATCCGAGCGGCGTTTGAAGGATTTGGAAGCTGCCCAAAATGACATCGAGCAGGAGTTTCTTCCGTTTCTGGCCAGCCTGAACATCGCAGAAGCTGAACCAGCGCAGGTCGAAGCACCCTCAATTCATGCGACGCTGGAATCCGCCCTTCCCCCGCTTGAAAACCCGATCCTTGAAGACTGGCTGGCGGCAATTGCCAGCATCTATGACGACTTGCGCGAGACATCGGATATTGAACCCGCCGCATTCCTGAACAGTTGTCAGGAAATCGTCGAAGATTTTGCAGAGCGTCTGGAGCAAGGGGGCGAAATCGCCACTGAAGCCGACTGGATTCCCGGTGAGTTTGAAAAGGCCACTGATCTTCTTTTGCTGCTGCAATTCGAAAGCGGTGACGCGCCACTGAAGGATGCAATTAGCATCCTCGCCCAGCTCAGCGACAACCTCGCCTGGGCCGGCAGCCGCGTCGATTCCGTTCAGGCAAAAACCGGAACCTGACGCCTACCCGTTTTAATTGAGCCGCAATGCAGCGATTCGAAGCCCTCAGAATCGCGCGTTTATTGTTTCGGATTTAGTGACCAATCCGCAAAAAACAGGCACTCAGTCCGCAAGTATTGCCGCTAGAAAATCAACATTTAGATTTTCGTATGGGAAAGAGCACGATATATAGATTTTCTTTGCGCTGGGTTCTTAGTGAAGCCATCGGGCGGCCCCAATAAAGTCAAATTTGAAACGTCTAACGTACATGAGTGTCCTGCGGTTGTGTTTGGTTGTGAGTTCGCGGGCTGAAAGCCCAGTTAAGTAAGCCGCAAAACGATTAGAACGGGCGGAAAGAAATGAGCCACAACCAGGCCGTCGGCGCGACGCACGACGAACCGAAAATCGAAGGTCTTCAACCAGGCGCCAAGCTGTTGCGCGGGCAGTACGAGATCCTGCGTTTTATCAGCAATGGCGGATTTGGGATCACCTATCTCGCGCGGGACAGTCTGGAACGCGAAGTTGTGATAAAAGAGTGCTATCCCGGTGCCCTTTGCCGTCGTAACGGCGATATGGTTGAACCGGTCGAGCCGGACTACAAGGACGATCTGCGCGCAATCATCGACTTGTTTATCCTCGAAGCACGCAATCACGCTCGCTTGGTACACCCCAATATCGTCGACGTTCATCAGGTGTTCGAAGACAACGAGACCGCTTATATCGCGATGGATTTTATCCGTGGCTGCGATCTGCTGGACTACGTTGAAGATTCCAAAAACAAAGCTGGCCCGGACTTTATCGTTCAGGTCACTGAAAAAATGCTGTCGGCGGTGTCTTTCATCCACCAAAGCGGCATGCTGCACCGCGATATTTCGCCCGACAACATCCTGATCGACGAAAATGGTGATCCGGTACTGATCGACTTTGGCGCCGCGCGCGAACAGGCTGCGCACCAGTCCGCCGCGCTGATGACCCTCCGGGTTATCAAGGATGGTTATTCGCCGCATGAGTTTTATGTACGCGGCGCGGAACAAGGGCCAAGCAGTGACCTCTATGTTCTTGCGGCGACCCTGTATCACGCCATCAGCGGCGAACGTCCGATCGACGGTCAGACTCGCCTGAACGCATTCAACAACGGTCAGACGGACCCCTACACACCGCTGGCGGGGCGTATCGAAGGCTACCCCGACGGGTTCCTGGAAGCCATTGACAAGGCGATGGAAGTTCACGCGACGGATCGCCTGCAGACCGCATTAGATTGGCTACGCATGTTCCGCGGCCCCGGCGTGATGTTCGACAGCTTTGACTATCGGCCGGTGTCGGTGATCGTGGCGATGGACCAAAAAGACGAAGAAGAAGAGAAAGCCAGGATCAAGGCTGAAAGCGAAAACGCCGAAGCCGTTGTCACCGCATTGCTTGCCGGAAACACTGACATTGCACTGGGCAATGAGGACAAGAACGACGACGGGCTAGCCACGTTCACATCGAAGGATGAAGTTCCGGTCGCGGTGGATACCGTGGTCAAAAGCGGGTCCAGTGGTGCAGGCAAAATTGTTGCGGGTGTGGCCGTGGTCGCCGCTTTGGCGGCGGGCGGGTTCTTTCTGATGTCCGGAGAGGAAACTCCGGCCGAAGACACCGCATCGACGCAAACGCCCGTAGTAACGGAAACGGTGGAGGAAACCGCCGCAGTCGAAACATCCGAGCAGGAACCGGTCGAGCAAGTGACCGCAGCCGAAGTGGAGCCGGCATCAGAACCAACTGAGACCACGCAGGCCGAGGTCGCATCCACTCCAGAGCCTATCGAGCAGGCGCAAGAAGATCCGGTTGCCACGGAGCAGGAAGAAGCTGCGGCGACGGAAACGGCTGAAGCCGGGACCGTCGAGCCGACACCGCCTGTTCCGGCGGAACCGGTGAACCTCGCAGAACAGCAGATCGCATTCTCTCACTGGGACGTAGACATCCCGTTTCAGACATCACGCCGCCGGGCTTCGACCGGCAACGTGATTGCGATAACTGGTGTTGACCAGGATATGGACGCGTCAATTGTGGGTGAGTGGGTCACGCGCGGCGCCACGATCTTCACTCTGAACGGCAAGCCAGTGCAGGCAGATACGACTTTTGCTGCTCAGGTGTTGAACGATCTGAATGTGGACCCGGACGGCTACATCCGCGTTTCTGCCCGCTATCGCACATTGGGTGAAACCCGCCCTCAGAACGGATTGTTGGCACTGCCCGCAATGCACGTGATCGGCTTGGAAAATGGCTACGTTTTCACAATTCTGAACAAAGACGGTGCGGGTTGGACAACAGTTCTAAGCTCGGTTCCGCCAGAGGCAGCAGGCAGCTTGCAGGAAGGGGATGTCCTGGTCTCAGAGACAATTTCTGGCATTGGCATTGATGGCTCGGACAGCCTTGATGTTTTGTTGGCCAAACTCGTTTCCGAAGACCAGCCGCAGGCCCGTTTCAGCGTTTTGCGCAGTGGCGTCGAGACGGATGCTGACATGCCATTAGCGCAGGAGTGATCTGACCGGTTCGTATGTGATCTGCCAGTATGTATTTGCTGAGGGTAGCGCCAAATTCGGCAACCCTGACGGGAACCGGCCCGTCGCGGAAATAGAAAGTGACATTGTTGTCACAAATATCCGTGCCGTTGTGCAACCGCGCACAGAGGTAAGAAGCAGCCCCATAGGACCGTTGTCCTGTGCCAAGGAATAAAGGTGTCGACACCATGTTCAAATACAAAAGCCCTCTTAGCCGGCTTCTCGAAGGTGCCGGCAAACCGAAAGAGAACGAAGCCGAAGAAGCGGTAGCGCCCGAGGCGGAAAAGGCCGAACCAATCGCCGATTTCAATGCCCTGCGCGAAGCGCTGGCAGGCGGCAATATGTCCTCGGACAGCTACGAAGAAACCGATGAGTTGGTGCCCGAAGAGAAAATGCCGGAATTCTCTGAGGAAGACGTAGCAGATGCAACTGAGGCTGAAGATGATGTCGTCGTCGCTGAAGTTATCGCAGAAGTTCAGGACGTGGCAGACGAAGTACCCGCGCTCGAAGAAGAAACCGTGTTGACGCTGCACTCGGCAGTTGAGGAAGAAGTCGAAGAGATTGTCGAGCACGAGGTACTTGAAGTCGAGGAACCCGAGCCGGAACAGATCATCGAGGTAATCGCTGACGAACCCGCCGCAGAACCGGTGCCAGAACCACCGGTCGCCGAAGAACCACTGGCTGAAGTTGCACCGGTTCCGCAGCCCGCGGCTGCCGAAGATCGTCGTGGTCGCGTCAAGACAACCTTCCTGGGTTTCGAACGCGCCGACACGCATGTGCAGGACCTGATCGAGACAGCAGAACCTGCAGCCAAGACAGACAATGCCGAACAGTCTTTCCCGGTTGGTTGGCTGGTCATCACTGGTGGTCCGGGCCGGGGTGCGAGCGTAACACTGACCGAGGGCTTGATGCAGATTGGCCGCAACGACGATCAGGCCATTCAGCTCGACTTTGGAGACACTGGTATTTCCCGCAGCAACCATGCGGTGATTGCTTATGACCCCGAAGACCGCAAATGTTATCTGGGACACGGCGGCAAGGCCAACCTTGTGCGTCTGAACGGGAAGCCGGTTCTCAGCACCGTCCCACTGTCCAGCGGGGATCTGATCCGCATCAGCGAAACATCAGTCCGCTTTGCCGCCTTCTGTGACGATGGCTTTGACTGGCGGGATTCCTAATAGATGCTGGCGACACCGGCATATGATATTGCGCTGATCCTGGACAAGGGCCAGCGTGACACGCAGGAGGACGCGGTTGCTTCGCGCATGTTCGATGCGACGAATGCAAGCTATGTCGTCGTCGCTGACGGCATGGGCGGGCATGCGGCAGGTGAAGTCGCCTCGGACCTTGTGATCCAGGCCTGGCGTGACGCGTTAGATGCCGAGCTTGAAGGTTCAACGACACCCGAGTCCGCTTTGATCGACGCGTTGCCCCTTGCGGCAATGCAAGCCAATGCGTCCATTGCCGGTTATTCCGAGGAACAAGGTACTGGATTCAACATGGGCTCAACCATGTTGGGCACTTTGTTGTTGGGCCAGCGGCTGTTCTGGATTTCGATCGGCGACAGCCCGCTTTACCTGTTCCGGGACGGAGAGCTGTCGCAGATCAACGAAGATCACTCGATGGCTCCTATGATTGATGCACAATTGGCCGAAGGGACTTTGACCGAGGCCGAAGCTCTGGCGCATCCTGACCGTAACCAACTGACTTCGGTCATCATGGGTGCGGCAATTCCAAAGGTCGATTGCCCGGAAACCCCGCTGGACCTGACACCTTCGGATGTTTTGGTTCTGGGAAGCGACGGCCTCCAATATCTCAGCAACGCTGAAATTCGGTCCATTCTTCAATCCAATGCCAGCGGGCTTGCACAAGACATAGCCGGGGCGCTGCAGGCCGCGCTGAACGCTAAGGGCGACCCAGATCAGGACAACATCTCAATCGGTGTTGTCAAACTTACAAAAAACTAAACAAGGCAAAGCAACAGGACCCATGAGAAACCATCTGATCATATCAAGCCTGGCACTTGCTGCCGCTGCGGGTACCGCCTCGGCACAACAGGCATGCTCAACCTACGAAATTCAACGAGGCGACAGCCTGCGCGAGTTATCCATCGAAGTTTATTCGACCGAAGACTTTCGTATCATTTACGATGCAAACCGGGACTTGATCGGGAACAATCCGAACATCATTCGGGTAGGCGACGTTCTGACCATGCCTTGTTTGGAAGAGATCGGGCGTGCACCGGCCGCGCCGCAGACTGAAGCCGAAGCCATGGCCGCCGAAATGGCCGCCGAGCTGGTCAAGGCAGCCGAGAATCGCGCGGCGAAAGCCATCGCAGAGGCTGAAGCCCGCGTTGCCGAAGCCGAAGCTGAAGCCAAAAAGGCAAGCGAAGATGCAGTGATCGATGCAAAATCGGCTGCCAAGGATGAGATCGAATCCGCGCGGGCAGAAGCCGCAGCGCTGATCCGTAATGCAGACGCCGGCGAACGCCCAGAGATCCGCGACCGTCAGTTGTTGCTTATCACTGGCGGTAACTATGCGCCTTTCACCGACGAGGCCCTGCCCAATCGCGGGCTCTACACCTACCTTGTCGAGACAGCGATGCTGCGTGCCGCACCCGAGCAGGCTTATAAGATCCAGTTCGTCAATGACTGGTCATCGCATCTGGACCTGCTGATGCCGACACTGGCGTTCGATGCCACCTTCCCATGGTCGCGTCCGAACTGCGAGGCAGCAGAGACTTTGTCGGAAAAGGACCGTACGCGGTGCGAAACGTACGACTTCTCTAACCCGTTCTACGAAGTTGTGGACACGTTCTTTGCCCGCGAAGGATCGGGCTATGAGCAAACACTGACCTATGCTGACTTCGCCGGGACAACCATCTGTCGGCCGGAAGGCTGGTCGTTGTCACACATGGATGAGGTCGGGTTGTATGAACCGGCAATCTCGCTTGTGCGCCCGGTTTCACCTGATGACTGCTTTCACGCCGTTATGGACGGGACAGCCGACATCGTTGCAATCGAAGCTCATCTGGCGATCGAAGCTATCGGACGGCTGGGATACGAACACCGTATTATTGAAAACCCCAATCTGGCGGCGATCAAATCCCTTAACGTCATGACCCATAAAGATAATCCAGATGGCGAAGCGATCCTGGAGACGCTGAATCAAGGTCTGGCAATCATGCAGCAATCCGGCGAATGGCGCGACATCGTGTCAACCGCCCTACGCCATCAAATGGAAAACGGCTGAAACACTTTTAAGCCTTCTCAATTACTATCTCTGGAGAAAACAACTAATGCCTAAACTACCGCTCCATAACGTTGCGATGACCTCTGCTGCCGTCATCGCGTTAAGCGCCGGAGCCGCCGCCGCCCAGCAAGCCTGTACGAATTATACGGTACAGGATGGTGACACGATGGCCACCATTGCGATTGCTGCTTACGGTACGTCAAACTACCAGCCAATTTTCAACGCAAACCGGAACTCGATTAGCAACCCCAACGATCTGGCACCTGGTCTGGCGCTTGTGCTTCCGTGTGAGGACGGCAGCTTGCCGAACGGCCAAAGCGCACGCGAGATTATTGCTGAACAGCAAGAACGTTTTGCGAGCTCGACCCAAACAAGTTCGTTCAAAGCCCCAATCAAACTGGTTACGGGCAACGGCTGGGCTCCGTTCGCGGATGAGACCCTGAACGGCGGTGGTTTCATCACTCGATTGGGAACAACGGCTCTGCAACGGGCAGGCAATGCGCACGAGTATTCGATCAGCTTTGTCGATGACTGGAACTCGCATATCGAAACCCTGCTTCCGCTGGGCGCGTTTGACGTGTCGATGGCGTGGAACATGCCCGATTGCACCAACCGTAGTTACGAATGGTCCTGGGAAACAGAAATCCGCTGTACGCAATTCCACGCGTCAGCACCTGTGTACGACATCGTCTTGGGTTTCTACACACTTCCCCAAAGCGATTACGCCAGTGCTACAAGCTTTGAAAATCTGAAAGGTGCAACCGTCTGCCGTATGGAAGGTTGGTTCATCCACGACCTCGAACAAGAAGGTCTGCAACCAGAAAAAACCATCGATCTGCTGCAACCCGTTACCGCGCGGGAATGCTTGGATGCCGTCCTAACTGGCTCCGCGGATGTCGCGACCTTCGAAGTTCAGCTTTTTGCCGACGCAATGGCTGAAATGGGTCTCAACGAGAACGATCTCGTCGAAAACCCGTATGTCACGACACTTTCAGCCCTGCGGTTCATTACTCACCGGTCCAACCCAATGGGTAAACAATACTTGGCGATGCTGAACAAAGGCCTGAACGAAATGCGGGAGTCTGGCGAATGGTACGCCATCATCTCGGACACACTGAATGAGCACAATGAACGACTAATAGCCTCATCCGGCTAAGGATCCACTTTCCAAATTCCAACCCACGGGAGGAAAAACAATGCACAAACAAAAATTTAACACCAAGGTGATGACGGCGACTGCCGTCCTCACACTCACCGCAGGCGCAGCGGCAGCGCAGGAAGCCTGTTCAAACTACACGGTCTCGGACGGTGACACGATGGCCACCATCGCGATCGCTGCCTACGGAACGTCGAACTATCAGCCCATCTTCAACGCAAACCGTAACATCATCACCAACCCGAACGACCTTGCGCCAGGTCTGGTTCTGGCCCTGCCCTGTGAAGATGGCAGCCTGCCAAACGGTCAATCCGCGCAGGAGCTGATCGCTGCGGAAGAGCAACGTGCAGCAAGCGTCAAGCGTTCGAATGTCTATGCCCCGCCGATCAAAATGGTTGCGGGTAACGGCTGGGAACCCTTTACCAGTGAAGCACTGGGCGGCGGCGGCATCATGACCCGTCTGGCTACGACCAGTCTTCAACGTGCCGGCAACAGCCGCGACTACTCGGTCAGTTTTGTCGATGACTGGAGCTCGCATCTGGACACATTGTTGCCGCTTGGCGCGTTCGATATTTCGATCGCATGGACCGTTCCGGATTGTACGAACCGCACATACGAATGGTCGTCAGAAACCGAAGCGCGTTGTACGCAATTTGTGGCTTCTGTCCCTGTATACGACATCGTAGGCGGCTTCTTCACATTGCCGGAAAGCGACTACGCCAGCGCGACCAAATTCGAGGACTTCGTAGGTTCTACCATTTGCCGCATGTCAGGCTGGAGCATGGTTGTTCTGGAAGAAGTCGGATTGAACCGCGAAAACACAACTGTGGTCCAACCCAACTCGGCCCGCGAATGTCTTGATGCTGTTTTGACCGGCACGGCGGATGTCGCCGCGTTTGAGGTCGATCTGTTCGCTTCGACCATGAACGACATGGGACTGACTTCGTCTGATCTGGTTGAAAACCCATATGTTTCGACCTTGTCCTCGATGAGCTTCCTTGCGCACCGCACCAACCCGTTTGCTCGCGAATATATCGCGATGATGAACAAGGGCCTGAACGAAATGCGTGAGTCGGGCGAATGGTACGCGATTATCTCGGACACCCTTCGCGAACAAAACGAAAAGCTGAACGCAGCATCTAACTGATCATTCGACTTTTCACGCGAATTGGGCCGGTCATTTGACCGGCCCTTTTTCGTTTAAAACAGGCGGTTTAGCTATAGGTTGAACCCAAATTTCCCAAAAGTACGGGAATCCCCTAATTTCCAAAACTCGTGGATTAGTTAACGTGAATTCAACTACACCGGTGAGGCTTCGGCCTGACCACTCACTCAAAAAAGGGCCGACTTTGGGGGTCGGCCCTTTTTTCTATTGATCTCATCAATCCGAAAATACCCACGCCGCAAAACGTGGGTACTGTTTATCAGCCGATGATTGCGTTCAGTGTCGCGCTGGGGCGCATTACCGCTGCGGTCTTGGCAGGATCGGTGTGATAATATCCACCAAGATCCGCGGCAGCACCCTGAGCGGTCGCCAGCTCAGACAGGATCTGATCTTCTTTATCCGCCAGCTCTTTTGCAATCGGCGTGAATTCTGCTGCCAATTCAGCATCACCCGATTGCGCGGCCAGAGCCTCAGCCCAATAGCGTGCGAACCAATAGTGGCTGTCACGGTTATCTGGCTGCCCAACTTTACGGCTGGGCGATTTATTGTTGTCCAGGATGCCTTGCGTGGCCGCTTCGGCCGCGGCACCCAGAACACCCGCTTTGGCGTTGCCATTATTGTCGGCTAGGAAGTTCAGCGATTCACCCAAGGCACAGAACTCACCCATCGAGTCCCAGCGCAGGTGGTTTTCCTCAACCAATTGCTGCACGTGTTTCGGAGCGGACCCACCCGCGCCGGTTTCGAACAGACCACCGCCATTCATCAGCTTCACAATCGACAGCATCTTGGCCGATGTTCCCAGTTCCAGGATCGGGAACAGGTCAGTCAGGTAGTCGCGCAACACGTTGCCCGTGATAGCGATGCTGTCCTTACCTGCCGTGATGGTTTCCAACGACTGGCGGGTCGCCTCGCGCGGAGCCATGATCAGGAACTTGTCGGCTACGCCAGCTGCCTCGAGTGCCGGTTTGACGTATTTGATCAGCTCCGCGTCATGGGCGCGGTTTGCGTCCAGCCAGAAGATCGCTTCGGATCCAGTCAAACGCTGCCGGTCCATGGCCAGCTGGATCCAGTTTTCGATAGGAGCTTTCTTCACAGTGCAGGCACGCCAAATGTCGCCCTTTTCAACGTCATGCGAATGCAGCGTCTCGCCATTGGCCAAAACGATACGGATGGCACCGTCGGCCGGCGCTTGGAACGTTGTTGGGTGCGAACCGTATTCTTCCGCTTTTTGCGCCATCAGGCCGACGTTGGCTACAGCACCGACAGTTGCAGGGTTCAGCGCGCCATTGGCTTTGAAAAACTTGATGCTCTCATCATAAACTGATGCATAGCAACGGTCGGGAATCACACAATTGGCGTCGCCCTTGGCACCGGCCTCGTTCCAGCCTTTTCCGCCCGCCCGGATTATGGCGGGCATCGAGGCGTCGATGATCACGTCTGACGGCACGTGCAGGTTAGTAATGCCTTTGTCACTGTCGACCATATACATGGACGGGCGATCACCTTTGATCGCTTCGATGGCAGCCACAATATCGGCATTGCCCTGAACACGTTCCAGCAAATCGCCCAGACCAGAATTAGGGTTCACACCCAATGCGTCCAGTTCAGCGCTGAACTTTTCGAATACCGGGGCTAGCCAGGCTTTGACAGCAAAGCCAAAGATGATCGGGTCCGAGACCTTCATCATCGTGGCTTTCATGTGCAGTGAGAACATGGTGCCGTCTTTCTTGGTGTCCTCAATCGCATCTGTCAGGAAGGATGACAGCGCCTTGACGGACATGAAAGTGGCGTCAGCAACTGTGCCCTCGGCCAGCGGCCAGGCGTCTTTCAGGATAGTGACGCTGCCGTCTTTGCCGACGAACTCGATCTTGGCATCACCCGCCTGAGTGGCGGTAATGGTGGCTGACTTCTCGTTAGCGTAGAAATCATTGCCAGACATCGACGACACTTTGGTTTTACTGTCCGACGCCCACTCCCCCATCGAATGCGGGTTCTTCTGAGCATAGTTCTTCACCGCACGCGCCGCGCGACGATCCGAGTTACCTTCGCGCAGTACCGGGTTCACAGCCGAGCCTTTGATCGCGTCGTAACGCGCACGGATCGCCTTTTCCTCGTCAGTCGAGGGTTCTTCGGGGTAGTTCGGAATGTCATAGCCTTGCGACTGCAACTCTTCGATTGCCGCCACCAACTGCGGGACCGACGCCGAGATGTTGGGAAGTTTGATGACGTTCGCATCCGGAGTTTTCACTAACTCGCCCAGAGCTGCGAGATCATCGGTGATGCGTTGCGCGTCAGTCAGGTTCTCGGGGAACGTTGCCAGAATACGACCCGCCAGTGAAATGTCCTTGGTTCCGACACTGACACCCGCCGCAGAGGCGAATTTGCGAATGATGGGCAGAAACGATGCGCTGGCCAGTTCGGGCGCTTCGTCTACAATGGTATACAATATGTCGAAGTTTGAGTTATCTGCCATATTCTTTTACCTTTTTTAAGCCTTTCGGGGCGTGCGATCCTAGAGTGTGCCACAAACGGGTGGCTAATGATGGGCGTGTTCAACCTACCGCCCAACGGTGACTCTGTGTTGACAAGGTCTCCCATAAATCACGATTGGCTTGGGATCAATCGTCTAAACGGGGCGCAAATTGCCACGGGTATGAGAATGTGGATAGAGGTTTTAGCTAAAACTACTGAGCACCGGTTGTGAGGGTCATTACTGGCGCTACTTTTTCCGGCAGCCCGTACGCCATGAAGCCGCTTTGTTTTTCAAGTTGACCGAGGTAATCTGCGATTGCGGCGTTCAAATGCTCAACAGAACCGGCGTCCGCCTCGCGCGGAACCGAGATTCCGAATCCTCGCATAACTAGTATCAAAATGTAGCGCCCATTCTCTCCGGTTTCCTCAAGGAAACCTTGGAGTACGGACATGGCGAGGTCCGGCCTGCCAAAGGCAGCAAGCAACGTGTAGCGGTGCAACCACTCTTCATCTTGACCCAAGGCATACCAATTCGAAACTTTGCGAAACCATCGCTTAGGGAAAACCAACTTAGCAAAGTCTCGCTGTACAGCGTAATCTGCATATTCGTTCACAAATTCAATGCCTTTGTCTTCGTCGCCGATTTTCAGATGTATCATGGCTGGCATAAACAACTCGTATTTTTCGCCAGGCTCCAGCCGAGCGAGCGTCGCAGATGCCGTAAGAGCGCTTTCATGATCTCCTGCGACATTCAGATCGTAGAGCAAACGAGCACTATACACCCATGTTTGATCGGGCCAACGCTGTTCGGCTTGTGCAAGAAACTGTTCGACCGCGTCATGTCCATTTACGTCGTAGTGAGCATTGATCAGTACTGTTCCCGCATCCCCATTGCTCGGGTCGAGTTCCAGAACCTTCTCCAACCCATGAATGGCGGCTAGAGTGTTTCCCTGGCCCCTGTCGAACTGAGCTTTGTGAAACAAAGCGTCAGTGCTGCTTGGGGCAAGCAACAAAGCTTTTTCATACGCTGCTTCAGCAGATTGGACATCGCCTGCCGCGTAATAGGCAATAGCACGCCACAAAGTCGACTGCGGGTCGTTCGGAAATAGAGCCAATGCGCTGGTATAATCCAGAATTGCCTTTTCGTACTGTTTGCCGCTGTAGTACGCCCAACCACGAGATCTCAGCAATGTGTTCCGGTTTTCTGGGGTAACGTCTTCGCCATTCATCAAAGTTGTGCAGGCCGCAATCACATGTGCCGTGCCGCCTTTGTTGCCAAGGCATGACTGGGCCAGCTGCGTGTAATTTGGTCCGGATTTTGATGGTGAATTGAAGGACAGCAACAACGTGGCGATCACAATAACCAGGGCGGCAAGACGAATGTGCATTACACCTCCAATCTGTTCAAATCACTCACCTTAAAGTGGCAATCCAGAACCTATACTCAAGGAAACGGGTCGCCAAATTTGCGTAATGAAACGGAAAAGACACAAGCGCAATCGCAGAAGTTGATCAAACGCCCCAAGTGTCACTCAACCGATACCCACCCGGCCAAGGGTCGTCTGGATCAAGCATGTGCTGATGGGTTCCGGTGATCCATCCGCGCCCGCTGATTTCTGGAATGATAGCGGGTTGGGCACCAACTTGCGTTTCCCGAACAATTCTCCCGGTAAAGCGCGAGCCAATGATCGAGACGGCCTCGAGGGTTTGCCCAACCGTCATCTGCCCTTTGGCCGCCATTAACGCCATGCGCGCAGATACTGCTGTGCCAGTGGGCGAGCGATCCACCTTCCCGGGCTGGATGGCAACGGCAGATTTACCGCGCCAACCAGTCGGCGTCTTTTCAAGCGGGCCACAAAAAGCGCAAAAGGAAATGTGGGTCCAATCTGGGTTCTCGGGATGCGAGAACCCCAGTTGGGCATTGGCGGCATTCGTAATTGTAACGCCGGTCCGGGCGATTTCACGCGCTTCGTCTTGGGTTATATCAAACCCCAGCTTAGCGGCATCTACAACCACGAAACTGTCGCCTCCAAAAGCCGTATCAACAGTCAGCGTGCCCAAACCCGGAACCTCTAACGGGACAGAGAGCTTACCCGCAAAACTGGGGAGGTTCTGCACGTGGATCCGTTCTGCCTTACCGCCCCGGCATTCAGCGCGCACGCGAACCAGGCCTCCGGGCGCTTCAAGCGTCAGAATTGTCTCGGGTTCTTGCATTGCTATGATCCCGCTATCCAGCAAAACCGTCGCAACACAGATTGAGTTTGAGCCGGACATGGGTGGAGTGTCCTCGGGCTCCATAATGATAAAGGCGGCATCGGCATCCGGATGTTTGGGCGGAACCAGAAGATTGATATGACGAAACACACCGCCTCGCGGTTCGTTCAGTACGAAATTTCGTAACGTTTGATTGTTGGCGATATGCGTCCGTTGCTCCCAGATCGTGTCACCGGGCGGCGGAGAGACCCCGCCAACGATGACGTCGCCAACCTCGCCTTCGGCATGGGCCGACACAACATGAATGGTCTTAGTGCTGCGCATATCCCCTCCTCAAAATCGGGTGGCGGCGTAAGGCGACAATGATATTGGTGGGTCTTGCCCATCGACCAGCGCCCCGACGAGTTCCGCAGTTCCCGCAGATTGGGTCAGGCCCAAATGCCCGTGCCCGAATGCGTAAACGACATCCGCCGATTTACGAGACGGGCCGATCACCGGAATGCCGTCCGGCAACGATGGACGATACCCCATCCATTGCGTGCCACTTTCGGTTTTTAGTCCAGGCAGGAACGCCGCCGCCTTTTCCAACAAAATATCGGCGCGCTTGTAGTTTGGCGGTAAGGTTAACCCGCCCAGTTCGACGGCCCCCCCTACACGCACGCCACCATTTATTTTGCTGGCAACAAAGCCGTGGCGCGAGAATGTTAGGTGCATACGCAAATCAAATGCGCCTTCCGGCAAAGTCGTATTGTATCCACGCTCGGTTTCCAGTGGAATGCGATCGCCCAATGTTTGCACGATGTGATGAGACCAAGCACCTGCGGCAACCACCACCCTGCTCGCTTCGATTGTTCCGTCCGCGCATGCGACCCGCACACCATTTTCCTGCGGTGACAGGGTTCGGATATCTTTCCGTTCAATCCGACCGCCGCGACCCTGAAAGACCTCAGCAAGGTGTTCGACCCATCGTTTTGGATCAACAGTGTTCAGCCAGTTCGGCGTAAATCCGGCATGGGTGAACCGAGGGCTGAGTCCCGGCTGCATCTCGGCAATTGCGGCCGGGCTTTCAAGCAGTTCAAATTCGATCCCGTGTTCGCGCCGCAATTTCCATGTCGGCAAACTGGCGCGATATTCAGCCTCGCTTTCATACAACTGCATCTGCCCATCGCGTTGCAGCAAGTGCTCGCCATCGACGGTAGATATCAGTTGATCAAGCGCAGTTTTGGAAAACGCCATCAAACTGGCTTGTGCACCAAACAAGTTTTCATAGCGGTCCGGTCGGCTGGCGCGCCAAAACCGGTACATCCACGGCGCAATTTTCAAGGCGTAGGCCGGCGGGATAGATAGTGGGCCCAACGGATCCAACAACCACTTCGGTGCTTTGCGCATGATGCCGGGCGTGGCCAGTGGTTCGACCTCAGAAAAGGCAAACGCCCCGGCGTTACCGGCTGATGTTTCAGCCGCGATGCCCTTGCGATCCAAGACAAGCACGGAATGGCCCCGTCGTTGCAGTTCGAGCGCGGTCGTAATCCCAATTACTCCGGCGCCGATGACAACGACTTGTAAGGTCATGTTTCGATCCCGGCTCTGAAAGGATCGTTATCGTTGAACAACAACGTCGCTTCGGCCATGACGAATGCTTGTCCGGTGATCGAGGGGATAACACCCCCGTTTAGCCCGGGCTGGTAGGACAGCCGATAGGAACTGCCAATCACGCTTTGTTGGATGATCTCCTGACTCGGCGCTAAGCGCCCGTCCGCCGCCAGACAGGCCAGTCGGGCCGAGCTGCCCGTTCCGCACGGTGAGCGGTCATAATTGTCATCGGGGCACAGAACGAAATTGCGACTGTAAACTGACGGATCTGGTGAATCATCTTGAAAGATAACGTGGTCAATTGGTTCGCCTTTTTCGCCGCCAACCCCGCGCGTGATCGAAGCCTCTCGGATGGCGACCGTCATATCCGTCAGTTGGCGAATATTGGCAGGCTCGACCGGGATCGGGCTGGGATCAACGATGAAGAACCAGTTGCCGCCATATGCAACGTCGCCTGTGACATGGCCATAGCCCGCGACATCCAGTGTAACGGCCTGATGAATTCTGCGGCTTTCAACGTTGATCACGGTTGCGGTGTTTGCATCGTGCAACTTGACCGTCACCACCCCGGCAGGCGTTTCGATCCGGTGTTGGCCCACGTCGATTCGTCCCAGATGAGCCAATGTGACCGCCAGACCGATGGTTCCGTGCCCACACATGCCCAAAACGGCATCGACATCGAAATAGATCACACCAGTCACGCATGTCGGATCAACCGGCTCGACCAGTAACGCAGCGACCATGGCTGGCTGGCCGCGCGGCTCTAACATGACAGAGCGATAGAACGCCTCATGCTCTGTCGCCAGCCGCTGTGCTCGTTCCGCCAACGGCCCAGAGCCTAGATCGGGCGCGCCATCCAGTATGACACGCGTCGGTTCGCCGCCTGTGTGACTGTCGATCACGTGCATTCAGCGATCACCCCACCCTGTTTCGACCAATCGGCATACCAAATCTGGAACAGATCATATTGCTGTTCGCAATAGTTACGTTGTGCATCCGTCAACTCATCCGTTTCGTTAAAGTGCAATCGGTATTCCTGTTCCCCGTTCAGGACCAACAAGTGCTTGTAATACAGCACCAGATCCGGGCCTTCGTCAAAGCTGGAAAGTACTTGAATCGCCTCGGTCAGTTCCAGTGCGCGCTTGCGGGCCTCAGCATGGCCTTGCGCCGCTTTTTTGGACAAAGCAGCCAGCAACAGCGCTTCGCGCGGCAAGGCTGTGCCAATCCCGGTGATCGACCCGGTTGCGCCGCAGTTTACGAAACCGTGGAAGACCTCGGTATCAACACCCACCATCAGGGTTACCTGATCGTCCTGACTGGTAATGTTCTCGGCCGCATATCGCAGGTCGTCTTTGCCGCCGAATTCCTTGAAGCCAATCAGATTTGAATGTTCTGTGCGCAGAGCAAAGAACAGGTCAGCCCGCGTAGCAAAGCCATAATACGGGCTGTTGTAGATGATCGCCGGAACATCGGGGGCGGCTGACAAAATCGCTTTGAAGTGGTTCCTCTGCGCGGCAGGTGAACTGCCGCGAGACAGAACGCGTGGAATGACCATCAGGCCAACGGCGCCTACCTTTTGTGCATGGGCTGCATGGGCCACGGCGGATTTGGTGTTGATGGCTCCGGTCCCGACCACAACGGGCAAACCCGCGTCGACCAAACGCTCGACACCTTCCATCCGCTGTGCATCGGTCAACAAGGGCCAATCCCCCATCGAGCCGCAGTAGACCACCGCGGACATACCCGCGTCGATCATCTGCTTTCCTTTGTGCACCAACGCATCAAAGTCAGGCGTCCGGTCGGGTTTGCATGGTGTCATCAGAGCGGGCATCGTGCCGGTGAACACATTGGTCGACATTGGTAAATTCCTCGATGGCTGGGCGGTTACACACGCTTTTAGAATCGCCATAACGGATATTGGATACAAAATCCAGAAAAATTGAAAACGCGCCGGATCGATGATCGGGCGCGCTCAAATTACAAAATGGATTTTTCAGCGAAGGCGGTGACCTGTTTCGGGATCGAACAGCATCGCGCGTTCCGGTCGCACTGACAGCCCGATGCGTTCACCCTGTTTGCTGCGCTGATCTTCTCGTTCCTCGACAATCAGCTTATCGCCATTGGGCGTCAGCAGATACGTATAGCTGACACCGCCAAGCGCTTCGGTCAGATCAACCGTGCAAGTATCGCCTGCCCGATCCACTGCGATGTGTTCCGGACGTATGCCAAGGGTCACTTTACTCATCCCTGCCGGTACGTTTACAGGCACATCCAGCGGCTCGCTGAGAGCCGGGTGCGAAACCTTTCCATCGACGATGTCGCAATCAAGGAAATTCATGGCTGGTGACCCGATAAACCCCGCTACAAACCGATTGTCTGGGTCCCGATACAAATCCATCGGCGCGCCGACCTGTTCGATCCGGCCATCGCGCAGCACAACGATCTTGTCGGCCATAGTCATCGCCTCGACCTGATCGTGAGTTACATAAATCATGGTCGCGCCAATTTCATTGTGCAGCCGCGCAATTTCAACCCGCATTTCGACCCGCAATTCAGCATCAAGGTTGGACAAGGGCTCGTCGAACAAAAACACTTCGGGCCCCCGCACGATGGCACGCCCGATGGCGACCCGCTGGCGTTGACCGCCAGACAGGGCTTTGGGTTTGCGCTTAAGGTATTGATCCAACTTGAGGATGTTCGAAGCGTCTTGCACTTTCTTGTTGATCTCGGACTTTTCCACGCCATTCATGCGCAAGCCAAAACCCATATTCTCAGCCACAGTCATGTGTGGATAAAGGGCGTAGGTCTGGAACACCATGGCCACGCCACGCTTGGCCGGGTCCATATGGGTCACTTCGCGGGCACCTATATGGATTTGCCCTTCGGTTGTTTCCTCAAGGCCCGCGATCATCCGCAGCAAAGTGGATTTACCACAGCCCGACGGGCCAACGAAGACACAGAACTCTCCATCTTCGATTTCCAGATCAATGCCGTGAATAACCTGCGTCTCGCCATACCGCTTGATCGCCTGGTTTAGAGTCACACCTGTCATGTTGCTTGCATCCTGTCTGTGTCGGCGCTTGGGCGGGTCTCGGGGAACCGCCAGGCCTGTGCTTCGGCTCCGATTTGTTCGGCCACACGGCGAACACGGGGAACCCAGGTTTCCAATTGGTCGAAATTCATCCGTTCGGTCGATCCGGTCACGGAAATCGCCCCCAACATCCGCCCGCCCGAGGTGAGGATAGGACAGGCAATGCAGATGATGCCGGGCTCATGCTCTTCGTCATCGACGGCATAGCCACGGTTGCGGATCAGGTCGAGATCGGCACGCAACGCCGCCTCCGAGGTCAGTGTCTTGTCGGTAAAGCGGTGGTAGCTTTGCTGAGACACGGCGCGGTCCAGCGCGGCCTCATCCAAAAACGCCATCATGGCCTTACCGACGCCAGTGCAATAGGCCGGGCCGACCTTGCCAGCCTGCGAATACATCTCAATCGGCTGGGCCGCATTGCGTTTATCCACGTACAGCACCTGATTTGAATCAAGCTGTGCCAAATGCACCGTTTCCCCGGTTTCCCGGCTCAATGCATCCAGAAAAGGACGCGCAATTGGCGCGAGCGAGCTTTGTGTCCACGCTGCATGAGCCAGCCGAACCAATCGCAAACCAGGCGTATATGTCTGTCGGTCCGGATCATACGACAGCATTCCCTGATTGGTCAGCGTTTGCAGAAACCGATACAGGGTCGCCTTGGGGAAATTGCTGCTTTCCAACAGCTCTGCGAATCGAACCGGGCGCGCGAATGCAGCCACCTGATCCAGCACATCACATGCTTTTCCTATTGTTCCGTCACCAGCCACGGATGCCTGTTCTCCTCCAATTAACCCATCGCAATCGGCACGAGGGTCTTGACAAGACTAACCGAGTTGATGTGTAGTTTTCAATATATAAAACACAGTTTCACTATTTGGAACTGAAAAAGTATAAAATGGAAGCTAAGGGAGGAAACCATGCATTCCATGTACAAGCGCACTGCCGCCGTTTTGGCAGCCAGTGTCGCACTTGCCGCACCTGTCGCCGCCGAACTGACCGGCGAGCTGCGAATCTTTCTCGATACCTCCAACCCGGCGCCGCGCGCGACGATGGAGGCAATGATCGACCGTTTTGCGGAACAGCATCCGGGACTGGAGATCGAAACAACAGTAATCGACCGCGAGGCGTACAAGACCCAGATCCGCAACTTCCTGACTGCGGATACGCCGGACGTGGCGACGTGGTATGCGGCAAACCGCATGAAGCCCTACGTCGAGGCAGGCCTGTTCGAAGATGTATCGGACTTGTGGGCCGAACCTGAGATCGCCGAAAATCTGGCGTCGACCAAGGGTGCTATGACCATCGACGGCAAGCAGTGGGGTGTACCCTACACCTACTATCAGTGGGGTGTTTACTATCGCAAAGACATCTTTGACGAGCTGGGCCTGACCGAGCCAACGACTTGGGAAGAAGAGCTGGCAAACTGCCAGAAGATCGTCGATTCGGGTCGCGCCTGCTATACGATCGGCACCAAGTTCCTGTGGACTGCTGGCGGTTGGTTCGACTACCTGAACATGCGCACCAACGGGTTTGACTTCCACAACCAACTTGCCAATGGCGAAATCAGCTGGGAAGACGACCGGGTCAAGCAGACCTTCGCCAACTGGAAACAGCTGATCGACATGGGCGCGTTCGTCGACAACCATCAGACGTACAGCTGGCAAGAGGCCCTGCCCTTCATGGTGAACGGCGAAGCCGCCGCTTACCTGATGGGTAACTTTGCAGTTGCGCCGCTGCGCGAAGCGGGACTGACCGACGACCAATTGGACTTCTATCAGTTCGTTTCTATCAACCCGGATGTAGAATTGGCGGAAGATGCGCCAACTGATACTTTCCACATCCCGGCCAACGCATCGAATAAAGAAGCCGCGCGTGAGTTCCTGCGCTTTGCCGTTTCCGCAGACGAGCAAACTCAGATCAACAACGGCGCAAACCTGGGCCAGCTGCCTGTGAACGCTCAATCGTCTGTTGATGAAGACAAGTTCCTGCAGCAAGGATTTGAGATGCTGTCCGCCAACAGCCCCGGTGGCGTCGCCCAGTTCTGGGATCGTGATGCACCTGCGGAAATGGCGAAGGTGTCGATGGAAGGGTTCCAGGAATTCATGGTCAAGCCGGACAATGCTGACCGTATCCTGTCCAAACTGGAACGCGCACGTCAGCGTATCTACGAAAACTAAACCGGTCGGGCCGGGCTTTTGCCCGGCCTGCACCACTTCGTGCGTAAGGCGGGTGCATACCCGGCTTACTCCATTGATCCAAAACCGAGTGAGCGCATGTCAGCCGTCGATGTCCCTGAACAGGAAAGCTGGTTCCACAGAAATCAACAGCGCATAGCGCCGTGGCTATTTTTGGCCCCGGGTCTGCTGTTCTTCATGGTCTATGTGATCATTCCGGTGTTCCAATCCTTCAACTTGTCCTTGTACGAATGGGATGGGCTTGGCGCAGCGGAATATGTGGGTTTTCGCAACTACGAAGACCTGTATTGGGAATTGGCCGATCGCGACGCGTTTTACATATCGCTGAAGAACAACCTGATCTGGTTGATCATGTACCTGCTAGCAATCCCGGCTGGTCTTTTCATTGCTCTGTTCCTGAATCAAACCGTCTGGGGCATTCGGCTCTATAAGTCGCTGTTTTTCTTCCCCTTTGTCATATCTCAGGTCGTCGTCGGACTCGTTTTCACGTGGTTCTATGATCCGACTTTCGGCCTGTTGAACGAATTCCTAGGCTTCTTCGGCTTCGGCCCGCTGAATGTTCTAGGGGATGAGCGTTTCGTCACCTACGGCATCATCTTTGCCGGACTCTGGCCGCAAACAGCCTACTGCATGATCCTGTATCTCACTGGCCTGAACGCTGTGGATCCTGAACAGATCGAGGCCGGACGTCTGGACGGTGCAAAAGGCGGGCGGATGCTGTGGCACATCATCCTGCCTCAACTACGCCCAGCCACCTTCATTGCTTTCGTTGTCACCATCATCGGCGCGCTTCGGTCATTCGACTTGATCTCGATCATGACCCAGGGTGGCCCGTTCGGTTCGTCCCGTGTGCTTGCCTATTACATGTTCGAAGTCGCGCTGTCAGAATACGGCTTCCGCATGGGATATGGCGCCGCCATCGCGGTGATCCTGTTCCTGATCATGCTGTGCTTCATCGCCTATTTCCTGTGGTCGATGTACCGCGAAGAAAGGGGGCATTAAGATGTTTCCCAAACCCATCGAAAAACAACCCCGCGGGGCTCAGATCACCTACCAGGCGATGCTGCCCCTGGCACTGCTGCTGTGGCTCGGCCCCCTGTTGGCGGTAGCGCTGTTCTCGGTCAAGCCAGCAGCCGACTTTACCAACGCAAACTACTGGGGGATGCCGTCCAGCTTTGAGGGTGCCTACAACTATGGGCAGGTATTCTTCAACTCGGACATGCCACGCTATTTGCTGAACTCGTTCATGATCACCATTCCAACAGTGATCGGTGCCGTTGCGCTTAGTTGCATGACCGGGTTTGCACTGGGGATCTATAAATTCCGCTCAAACATCTGGATCTTTTTCATGTTTGTTGCGGGCAACTTCGTCCCGTTCCAGATTCTAATGGTTCCGGTGCGCGACCTGACGTTGGAGTTGGGTCTCTACAACACCAAAACCGGCCTCGTCTTGTTCCACATTGCTTTCCAAACAGGCTTTTGCACGTTGTTCATGCGCAACTTTATCCGCGCCCTGCCCTTCGAACTGATCGAGGCGGCTCGCGTTGAAGGCATCAGTGAATGGCGCATTTTCTGGTACGTGGTCCTACCGCTGATGAAACCGGCGATCGCGGCCCTCAGTGTGTTGATTTTCACCTTCATCTGGAACGACTACTTCTGGGCTGTTGTCCTGACACAGGGTGCGGAAAGCCAACCCGTGACAGCAGGTATAACCAGTTTTAATGCCCAATTTCGGGCGGCCTATCAACTAATGAGTGCCGGTTCCATCGTCGCGGCTCTGCCGCCGGTGGCCATGTTCTTCCTCATGCAGAAACACTTCATCGCAGGTTTGACCCTCGGTGCCGTAAAATAACGTCAAACCAAAGGTTTGCCACATGACCAAGATCACCTTTATCGGGGCAGGCTCCACGATCTTCATGCAGAATATCGTGGGCGACGCCCTGCTGACACCTGCACTGGCCGACAGCCATTTTGCGCTGATGGACATCGATCCCGTGCGCCTTGCCGAAAGCGAGGCCGTCGCCAGGGCGATGATCCGCTCTGTCGGAACAGGGGCATCTGTCTCTACGCATACCGATCGGCGCGCCGCGCTTGAAGGCGCCGATTTCGTCATCACCGCCTTCCAGGTCGGCGGCTACAAACCCTGCACGGTGACGGATTTCGAGATCCCCAAACAATACGGCCTGCGCCAGACCATCGCTGACACCCTGGGCGTCGGCGGCATCATGCGAGGCCTGCGCACGGTTCCTGTGTTGTGGGACGTTGCACAAGACATGATGCAGCTCTGCCCAAACGCAACGCTGCTGCAATACGTGAACCCGATGGCGATCAACACATGGGCGCTGGCAGAACGTTTCCCGGCGCTGAAACATGTCGGCCTGTGTCACTCTGTCCAAAACACCGTTGAAGAACTTGCTCACGATCTGGACCTGCCCAAGGACGAGTTCCGCTACAAGGTGGCAGGCGTTAACCACGTGGCCTTTTTCCTGAGGCTGGAACACGAAGGGCGCGACCTCTACCCGGCGTTGCGGCAAGGGTATGCCGGCGGGCAAATTCCCAAACCACCGCTTTTGATGCCACGATGCCCCAACAAGGTGCGGTATGAGGTGATGGAACATCTGGGCTATTTCTGCACGGAAAGTTCAGAACACTTGGCGGAGTACGTTCCATGGTTCATCAAAGATGGCCGCCAGGACCTGATTGAGCAGTTCGGCATCCCGCTGGATGAATACCCAACCCGCTGCGAAGAACAGATCGCCAGTTGGAAAGAACAGGCCAAAACCCTGACCGACGGGCGTGATATTGAAGTGATCCGAAGCCATGAATTCGCCGCTGACCTGATGAATGCGATCGTGACGGATACGCCCTACGTGGCGTATGGGAACCTGCCCAATACTGGACAGATCCCTCAACTCCCCCTTGGCGCGGCTGTCGAAACACCTTGCCTTGTCGACACTAACGGTGTCCAACCTTCGGTCGTCACCGACATTCCACCGCAGCTGATCGCGTTAATGCGCAGCCAGATCAACGTGCAGGAACTGACTGTGCGGGCATTGGTTGAGCAGAACCCCGAGTACATTTACCACGCCGCTATGATGGACCCGCATACGGCCGCTGAACTGGACCTGCGTCAGATCCGCAGCTTGGTTAGTGACCTGTTGGTGGCACATGCCGATTGGTTGCCAGATTGGTGCAAACCCGCCAAGGCGGCCTGATCCCAATTTTAGAAGGCTGAAAAACAATGACAAAAAAACGCCGCTCTCAGCATTGGTATGGCAAGCTGGACAAGGATGGCTTTATCCACAGATCTTGGATGAAGAACCAAGGCTTTCCCGATCACGCCTTCGATGGTCGTCCGATCATTGGCATCTGCAACACCTGGTCGGAACTGACCCCCTGCAACTCGGGCCTGCGGGATCTGGCCGAAGGCGTCAAACGTGGCGTGTGGGAGGCCGGAGGATTTCCGGTCGAATTCCCGGTGATGTCACTGGGTGAAACCCAGATGAAGCCAACTGCCATGCTGTTCCGCAACCTGCTGGCAATGGATGTCGAGGAATCTATTCGCGCCTATGGCATCGACGGCGTGGTGTTGCTGGGTGGGTGTGACAAGACCACGCCGGGGCAACTGATGGGGGCCGCTTCGGTCGATCTGCCCTCGATCGTAGTCAGCTCTGGCCCGATGTTGAACGGGAAGTACCAGGGAAAAGACATTGGTTCGGGCACGGATGTTTGGAAATTCTCAGAAGCTGTACGCGCTGGTGAGATGACACTGAAGGACTTCATGAACGCCGAATCCGGTATGTCACGCAGCGCCGGGGTCTGCATGACCATGGGCACCGCCTCGACCATGGCGTCGCTGGTCGAAGCGATGGGCATGTCCCTCCCGACCAACGCCGCCCTACCCGCAGTTGATGCCCGCCGGATGGCTCTAGCGCACCTGACCGGCAAACGGATTGTCGAGATGGTCGATGAAGACCTTAAACCTTCGGACATCCTGACCAAGGAAGCGTTCGAAAATGCCATTCTGGCCAATGCAGCCGTTGGCGGCTCGACCAATGCAGTGGTGCATTTACTCGCGCTGGCGGGCCGCGTGGGCGTAGACTTGACGCTAAAAGACTTTGAAATCGGGTCGGAAATCCCGCTGCTGGTGAACTGTATGCCCTCCGGGAAATACCTGATGGAGGATTTCTGCTATTCGGGCGGTGTGCCCGTGGTTCTGAACGAGTTGAAACCCTTCCTGCGCCCTGCAAAAACCGTTCTGAACAAAGATATCTCGGCGCATTTTGAAGGGGCAGAATGCTTTAACCCCGACGTCATCCGCCCCTTCGACGATCCGGTGAAACCCGCCGCGGGATTGCGCGTGCTGCGCGGGAACCTCGCGCCCAACGGGGCCATTGTAAAACCCTCGGCCGCGACGGATGCACTACTGGAAACAGAAGCCGAAGCCTACGTTTTTGAGAGCATCGAGGACTTGAAAGCCAATATTGACCGGGATGATCTACCAGTAACGTCTGAAACCATTCTGGTCCTGAAGGGCTGCGGCCCAAAGGGCTATCCCGGCATGCCCGAGGTCGGCAACATGCCGATCCCGGCCAAACTGGTGAAGGAAGGCGTCCGCGACATGATCCGCATATCCGACGCCCGCATGTCCGGTACCGCATATGGCACGGTGATCCTGCACGTCAGTCCCGAGGCGCAAGCCGGAGGCACCTTGGCCCTTGTCAAAACCGGGGATCGTATCCGCGTGTCTGCCAGCAAGGGCGAATTGGAACTGCTGGTCGATGAAAAGGAACTGGAATCCCGCCGCACCGCGTGGCAACCGGAAGATCCGCACTACACACGCGGTTACGCGAAACTCTATATCGACCACGTGCTGCAAGCCGATCAGGGCGCGGACCTAGACTTCCTCGTCGGCAAAGACACCCGCCTTGTGACCAGAGAGAGCCACTGATGGACCATCCAGCCACTTTTCACGATCTAAACGGCGCCTCGGTCTATATTACCGGCGGCGGCTCAGGTGTAGGGGCCGCACTGACAGACGGTTTTTTGGCCCAGGGCGCAAACGTTGCCTTTATCGGCCGCTCGGACGCCAGCGCATTCGTTGAGGAAATGCGAGACAAACATGGCCGCGCGCCGCTGTTCATGCAGGGCGACATGACGGATACCGAATTGCTGCACGCCACTATGCAAAAGGCTGCCGAGGCACATGGACCTTTGGATGTGTTGGTCAACAACGCCGCTAACGACAAGCGTCACTCGCTTGAGGAAACCACCGCCGAGTTCTGGGACTGGATGATTGAGGTGAACCTCAAGGCCTACTACTTCGCCTGTCAGGAGGCTGCGCGCCAAATGACTGGCAAAGGGGGGTCAATCGTCAACTTCAGCTCGATCAGCTACATGATGGGGAATGCGGGGTACCCTATCTATACGACGTCGAATGCCGGGATTACCGGAATGACGCGATCTTTGGCACGCGAATTGGGGCCGCAAAAAATTCGTATCAATGCGCTGGCTCCCGGATGGGTTTTGACGCAAAAGCAACTTGATATGTGGGCCACACCGGATGACCTAGCAGCGCATTTGAAGCGCCAGTGCCTGAAAGAACACCTGACGCCCGAAGACATGATCGCACCGACATTGTTCCTGGCCTCGGATGCCAGCCGCGCGATGACCGGACAGTGCATGGCCGTCGATGGCGGCGTTGTAGTAACGGGGTAAGGCCATGAATGCAGAGTGGATAGCCGTCGACTGGGGAACATCCCAACTGCGGGCCTGGGCCATGCAGGGCGACACCGTACTGGCGCAATCCCAGTCTGATCGGGGAATGGCCCGGCTGAGCAGAGATGCGTTTCAATCTGCCTTGCTTGACCTGATCGCCGACTGGCTGGGTCCTGAACCTGTCGACGTTGTGGCCTGCGGTATGGTCGGTGCACGGCAAGGTTGGGTTGAAGCACCCTACTCGGCCGTCCCGTCAGCGCCGCTGCCGGATGCGCCTATACGGGTACCCGGTACAGATGCCCGGATACGCGCATTCGTGGTGCCTGGTCTCAAACAGAACGCACCGCCAGACGTTATGCGCGGCGAGGAAACTCAAATATCTGGCTTTCTGGCATCCCGCCCGAACTGGGACGGGGTTCTCTGCCTCCCCGGGACGCATTCAAAATGGGTTCAGATCAGCGCAGGAGAAGTAGTGAGCTTTCGAACGTTCATGACAGGTGAGATGTTTGAACTGCTCTCCGAGCAATCAGTGCTGAAGCATTCGGTCGGTGACGGCTGGGACGCCGACGCCTTCGCAGAAGCTACGGCAGACGCGTTGTCCAAACCCGAACAATTGGCCGCGCGCCTGTTCGGACTGCGAGCGGCGGATTTGTTGCACAATCAGGACAAGGGGACAGCCCGAGCCAAGTTATCCGGGCTTTTGATCGGGGCCGAGTTGGGCGCAACACGCCCCTACTGGTTGGGGCAGCAGCTGGCAATCATCGGCGCTGAAGGGATATCCCAAATCTACGCACGTGCGCTGCAACTGCAGGGCGCTTTCGTGGACACAGCTAACGCAACTCAATGCACATTGGCAGGTCTGGCACAGGCCCGCAAACTAACGAGGCAAACCGCATGAGCCGCCCCATCATCGCCATTTTGCGTGGCTTGCAACCGGCAGAAGCCGTCAATGTAGGCCATGCTCTGATCGAATCTGGTATCGACAAGATCGAGGTGCCGTTGAATTCGCCTGACCCGCTGAACAGCATTGAATCGTTGGCCAGCTCATTCGGCGATCAAGCATTGATCGGCGCTGGTACGGTTCTGACCCCCGAGCAGGTAGAGGCCGTTTCGCAAGTTGGCGGAAAGCTGATCGTTTCCCCGAATTATGACGCCGAGGTCATTGTGCGTTCTGTCGCGCTTAACATGCAAAGCTGGCCGGGCGTCTATACCCCGACCGAGGCGTTTGCTGCGCTTAAGGCTGGCGCGACGGGATTGAAATTGTTCCCGGGTGTCACCGCCGGACCAAGTGGTTTGGCCGCACTGCGACCTGTATTGCCATCGGGTACTTTGGTCTATGCCGTTGGTGGCGCTGGACCTGAGAACTTCGCCGAATGGATCAAGGCTGGAGCAGACGGGTTTGGCATCGGATCGGCCCTGTTCAAACCGGGGATGTCCGTCGCGGAAATTGCCGGTCAGGCCGAGCGGATCGTCGCTGCCTATGACGAGGCGGCTGGATGAGCTTTGTTTTTGATGATCGCCCTTGTGAGCTTGGCGAAGGACCCCTGTGGCATCCTGAACGCAAGCAACTGTTCTGGTTCGACATCATCAACAAAAGATTGATGACGCAGACCGGGGTTGAGCAACACAGCTGGCAGTTTTCGGAACATGTCTCAGCAGCAGGTTGGGTTGACCGGGATACAATAGTGATGGCCTCGGAAACCGGTCTGTGGCGGTTTGGTTTGAACAGTGGTCAAAAAGACCTGATCGTCTCGCTTGAGGCGAACAACCCGGTCACCCGCTCCAATGACGGGCGCGCAGACCCGTGGGGCGGGTTCTGGATTGGGACGATGGGTAAAAACGCCGAACAAGAGGCGGGCGCGATCTATCGGTACTGGCAGGGCGAACTACGCCTGCTTGTGCCCGAGGTCACAATCTCGAACGCGATCTGTTTTTCCTCAGACAGGTCCTGCGTCTATTACACAGATACAGTCACACAACAGGTTAGGCGCTGCTCGCTGGAGCCTGAGACGGGGTGGCCCGAAGGCAATAGCACGGTGTTTCTCGATTTTCGCGCTGATGACCTTTTTCCCGATGGCGCTGTGGTCGACGCAGAAGGCAATATCTGGATCGCCCAATGGGGGGCAAACCGTGTCGCTTGCTATGACCCGAACGGGCGGTTTCGGCATGCCGTTTCGTTTCAGGCCGCACATACATCTTGTCCCGCCTTTGGCGGCGACGATCTGACAACGCTGTTTTGCACCACTGCCCGTCAGGGGTTGGACGCAGACACTGTTGAAACACAACCAACCAATGGCATGACCTTTGGCGCATTGGACGCGGGCACAGGCCAGGCAGAACACAGAGTCCTTCTATGAAACCAGAACTTGGTGTTTGCTATTACCCGGAACATTGGCCCGAGGCCATGTGGGCCGAAGACGCGGCTCGAATGGTTGAAACTGGCATAAGCTGGGTCCGGATCGGTGAGTTTGCCTGGAGCCGAATGGAGCCGGTTCCTGGCGATCTGCAGTTGGATTGGCTGGACCGTGCAATCGAAACGCTTGGGGCGGCTGGGCTCAAGGTTGTGCTGGGGACGCCCACTGCGACGCCTCCGCGGTGGATGCTTGAGAAACACCCAGACATGCTGGCAGTGGATGTTCTGGGGAATACACGAAAATTCGGCTCACGCAGGCATTATTGTTTTAGCCACCCGGGTTATGTCCAGGAATCCGTCCGCATTGCCCGGATCATGGGCGAGCGCTATGGACGAAACCCGCATATTGCGGCATGGCAAATCGACAATGAATATGGCTGTCACGATACGACCGTCAGCTACGGCCTCGCCGCTCTGCATGCCTTTCGGCATTGGCTAAAGGATCAATACGGCAACATTGACGCACTAAACGAGGCATGGGGCAACATATTCTGGGCGATGGAGTATCGTGATTTCGACCAGATTGATCTGCCCAATATGACAGTGACCGAACCCAACCCGGCACACGTTCTGGCGTTCCGGCGTTTCAGTTCGGATCAAGTCGTTGCGTACAACAAAGCCCAGGCAGATGTACTGCGCGCATTGACCGATGCGCCTTTGTTGCACAACTACATGGGCCGAGTGCTGGATTTCGACCATTTCAAGGTTGGCGAAGATTTGGACATCGCCACATGGGACAGCTATCCAATCGGCTTCCTCTCTGACCGGCTCGAGGCGGATGAAGCGCACAAAACCGCCTTTCTTCAGCAGGGCGACCCGGACATGCAGGCATTTCACCATGACCTGTATCGCGCGGTCGGCCGTGGGCGTTGGTGGGTGATGGAGCAGCAACCCGGCCCGGTGAATTGGGCGCCATACAATCCGGCGCCACTACCCGGAATGGTTAAGCTTTGGTCGCTTGAGGCAGTGGCGCACGGCGCCGAGGTTGTCAGCTATTTCCGCTGGCGGCAGGCGCCGTTTGCGCAAGAGCAAATGCATGCGGGGCTGCTGACACCCAACAACCACCCTGCCCCGGCCCTGACCGAGGCAAAGCAGACTTCGGACGCGTTGTCAGAAATAGGCAACGTTGTGCAGACACAGGCCCAGGTGGCCATCCTGTTCGACTACGCCTCGGATTGGGCTTGGTCGACACAGCCTCAGGGCGCTGGATTTGACTATTTCCGTCTGGTTTTCTCGGCGTATCGCGCCTTGCGGCGGGCGGGCTTGTCTGTGGACTTCGTGTCCTCAACCAACATTCCGCGTGTTGGCTACAAGTTCATCCTTGCTCCGGGGATAGCCACCGTGAGCGACAATTTGGAACGTCAATTGGTGGAGGCCTGTGATCTGCTCATCATGGGTCCACGCAGCGGGGCGATCACACATGATTTCCAGATTCCCCGGGCACGACCCGGTCTGAACGGTCTGAAATGCGACGTCAATTTGGTCGAGACACTGCCGCCTAACATCCGCCGTGGCGTTGAAGGCGGCGGAGCGGTGCAACATTGGATCGACAGGGTTTCGGGGGCTGCCCCCAATTTGCTGACATTTGCAGATGGCACCCCTGCGCTTTTGGGTGAAAATCGTCTTTGGTATCTGGCAGGTTTCCCGGATGACACATTGTGGGACCGGGTCGTTGAAATGGCCGCGCGCAAAACCGAGGTGACCCTATATCCGATGCCCAAAGGGTTGCGCCGTCGCGAGACGGCCACGCATGTTTTCCTAATAAACTACAATGCGCAACCGGTCGCATGGAACGGTGACGTCGTTGACGCCTGTGACGTTGCTGTCACGCAGAAAGATGCGCCCGAAGAGGAATAACCTCTCCGGACGCACGTTTAGGATTTAACTTCGAAACCTACTGGTCAGTCTGCAGGCTGTTGGGATCGAACACGCCCCCGAAGCCACCGTTGTTTGAAGGCGGAGTTTCAGTATCTGAACTCTCCTCCTCGGCGTCCCCACCAAGAGTATTAGGCGCGAAGACATTGCCAAAACCACTGTTGTTGGATGGTTTCGGTGTGGATTGCTGCGCACCACCTTGTTCGGCTTCTTCGGCCTCACGTTTCTTACGCTGTTCTTCGCGCTGCTTGCGCAGCTCTTGAATGCGTTGTTCCGCTTCCAGGCGTTTCTGCTCTTTCACATTGGCGATGCATTGGCCGGGGTTGTAGGCCGTTGCGGTGCCAACGACAGTGATCGTCGCAACCGCAAACACAACCAGCAGGACAGCCGCCATGTTGCCAGCAAAGAAGCTGGGCAGCTTAATCTTGCCGGCCAGCTCCTCAACTGTGGCGCTCTTGCGGGCTGCGGCCACCAGTTCCTGACGCTTCAGCTTGGCTTCGTTCAACAAGGCAAAGAACACTGTCAACGCCACGATGATGAAGGCCAGAGCCGAAATGGCGGGTGTAATGCCGTAGCGCACCTTTTGGGCCAGTTCGATCGTAAGCGTCGGGTATTCACCAAAGGTGAAAGTGGTCGTGTTGTAGTTCTCGAACGAAGCGAGGAACGCCAGCACAGCAGCCGACGCGATCGCGGGACGCATGAAGGGCAACAGGATCTTGCGGAAAGCCTGAGCATGCGTTGCACCAAGGTCCAACGCCGCTTCGGTCAATGCCACATCGTAACGCTGCAGGCGCGCCACCAGAACCAACATGCAATAGCTTGCAATAAAGGTGGATTGGCCGATTACCGTCAGGAAGATACCGTTAGACAGGAAGCTATCTGCACCCAGTCCCAGCATCCGGTTGATCCGATCCCAGAACACCAAAGTCGAGATGCCAAGAACAACACCCGGGATCAGGATCGGAGCGATTATGATCGTATAGTAGGTCGCCCGCAACTTAGGCCAGATCTGGGTCAGCATCAGCGCACCGGCCAGACCCATCGCCACCGACAGAATAACCGTTCCGGCACCAATGATCAGCGAGTTCTTGATGCCGTTCAGGATACGCTGATCCTGAAACAGCTCGCCGAACCACTGGAAGGTCAGACACTCCCACGGCGTCATGCGCGGGAAGGCCGACGAATTGAAGGCCGTGACCGACATGATTACCAGTGGGCCCAGCAGGTACAGGAAGAAGATGACCAGATAGACCCAGATGCTTACACGAAGGAAGGAATTATTCATTTCCCGATATCCCCCATGTTCACCTTGAACAGGCGCATCATCGCCAGCACGAACAGGATACAGGTCACCAGAAGAACGATGGCGTAAGCCGCACCTTGCGGCCAGTCATTGTTGTCATTGAATTGCTGGTAAATCAGCTGCGTGAACCACAGGCTGGACGGTCCGCCTAGGATTTGCGGCGCGGCCAGCGCACCGGCACTTAGCATGAACACCATGGTACAGCCCGAGCTGATGCCCGGTTTGGCGTAAGGAATGACCACACGCCAGTGGATCCGCCACCATGGCGCACCTAGATCGCGCGCAGCCTCGATCTGGTTTTTGTCCAGACTTTCGATCACGTTGTACATCGGGAAGATCATCAGCAGGATGTAAGCGTAACCCAGACCGGCATAGAGCGCGATGTCATTGCGAATAAAGTCAAATGGCGTATCCCAGATGCCCAGCCCCACGAACAGGGTATTCAAAACACCGGTCTCACCAAAGATTATCCGCAGGGCAAAGGCTCGCAAAATCTCGTTGATCCAGTATGGGATGATCAGCATGATCGCGAAGATGCGAATGTGGTTGCCTTTGGACTGACCCAGATAATAGGCAATCGGATAGCAGAGGATCAGGTTGAAGATCGTCACACAGACCGCGGCCAGCAGCGTGCGGAAAAAGACCCTCAGGTCGACTGCATTATAGGACTGACTACCGCCTTCAGGGCCATAGATCAGGTATTTGTAGTTCTCCAGCGTATAGACGTCCTTGGGTCCGCCAATCTCGGGCGGTGGCAGGTTCGGACGGAAGGAAAAATCCAGCATCGACAGCTGGGGCAGAATGATCAGGCCAATGGTCCAGAACAGGACAAGACCCAATATTGCGGCGCCCATGCCGATGCCGTTTCGGTTAAAGAATTCTTTCAGGAAGCCTGGCATAGTCGGCCCCCTTATTCCGCGGCCAATTCACCCGCCGGAACCAGAACCGCATTGCGGGTCTCATATTCCAACGTGATGTTTTGGCCTGTGTGGTCATCGAAGGATTGGCCGAGGTTTGGCAAGGACACCTTTATCTCTTTTCCGCCGTCACCTTCGGTAAAGATGTTAAAGACGTTACCTTCGAATTCTTCGTGGTTCACCCGCGCGGTGACAAAGTGATCGCCTGACGCACCATCGGAGGCGATCGCAAAAGCCTCGGGGCGAATGAACATCATGGCGTCATCACCCACTGCCAGCTTTCCTTGGTTGGCGGTCGAGATGCGTGCAACCAATTCACCAGACCGGTTCGTTGAAATCAGCGCTTCGTTCCCCATAATCTGTTTAATTTTGCCGCGGAATACGTTGTTTTCACCTACGAAAGAGGCCGCGAATGCAGTGTTGGGATCATTATAAATGGTCTTGCCATCAGCGATTTGATCGATCACACCAGCCCGCATGACCGCGATATTGTCTGACATGGTCAGGGCTTCGCCCTGGTCGTGGGTGATATAGATGAAGGTGATGCCGACGCGTTTTTGAATCTCACGCAGCTCGGTGCGCATATGCTGGCGCAATTTGAGGTCGAGCGCGGACAACGGTTCATCCAGCAACAGTACATCCGGTTCCGCACATAGCGCGCGAGCGATGGCAACCCGTTGGCGCTGACCACCGGACAGCTCGCTTGGCAGTTTGTCACCCTGGTCGGGCAGCGCGATCATGTCCAGCAGCTCATCGGCACGTTTTCGGCGCTCTTTGGCGCTTGCGCCGCTGATCTCCAATGAGAAGGTGATATTTTCCCACACTTTCATCAGCGGGAACAACGCGAGGTTCTGAAAAATCAAGGCGGTCGGGCGTTTGTTCGGGCCGATGCCCCGCATATCCTTGCCACCGATCAGAACTTTGCCTTCGCTTGGTTCCAGAAAGCCCGAAACGGCCCGCAGGATCGTTGTTTTGCCGCACCCCGAGGGACCGAGAAACGAAAAGAAATCGCCCCCGTTGATGTTCACGTTTGCATCCCTCACGGCAACAAAATCACCGAAACGGATCCACAGGTTCTCAAGATCTACACCGACCCCTGCACTCATTTTTGGTATCTCCGTCAGGTGCGGCCCGTGACCACACCGAAATAGCGTCCGTCACGCCATTGTGGCATGCGGGTTGATAGCCCTCCGCACAGTGGCGGAGGGCACCTTGTCAAAGCAATCAGGCGCTTTTGAACTTGTTGACGAACTCGGTCCGAGTTTCGGCATACCACGGAGCCTCAGCAGGCCATGGGTTCAGGTTTGCCAGCGAGTCGCCCGGATAGGCCTCGGCGAAGTTCTTCTTGTAAGTGTCGCCCGCATATTGGTCGGCACCCAGAACTGGCGAGTTGTAGCCATGGCTATCGATGGCGACACCAGCAGGCTTGGCCTGATAGGCAAAATCGATGAAGGCATAAACCTGATCGATGTTCTGCGCACCGGTCGGCATCGACATACCGTCGACCCATGCCATCGCACCTTCGACCGGAGCCTGATAGTGCACCGGCTCACCAGCCGATTTCAGCGCCAGCGGCGGACCATCCCAGGTCTGGCCAACAATGACGCCTTCGTTCAACAGGCCGTTTTTCTGGGTGTCGGCATCGTTCCAGATCAGCTTGATCCGGTTCTTCCGCTCGACGCACCAGTCGGTGATCTGACCCCAGACCTTGCGCATGGTGTCTTCGTCGCCGTACGCGGCCCACACAGAGCCAGGCTCCATCTCTCCGGAGGCTTCCATATACAGACCGGCACCCAGCATCATCGAGTGCGCGCGGCCCATGGTCTTGCCTGCGTTTGCTTCGGACCAGACGTCCCCATAAGACGGGGCGTCGCCCTCGGGCAGCCACAGGTCGGTGCGGTAGGCAATGCCTTCTGTACCCCAGATATGCGGCAGCCAGTGCACGCCACTGTCAGCAAAGTTCCAGGCGTCGGTGCCGATCTGCGCCATCGCGGGGTTCACCAGATCAATCGGAACCTTGTTCATATCGAAGGGCTGCAACAGTTCCAGAGGCCCCCACTGCAGCGAGCGGTTGTTCGTCGGTGATACGATGTCAAAGCCTTGGCCCTTGGTGGCCTTCATCTTGTTGATGATTTCTTCGTTCGACCCGATACCGGTATAGTTCACCTTGATTCCGGTCAGAGTTTCAAACTCTTGCAGGAATGCTGGCGGCAGATAGTCCGACCACATCAGAATGTTGATTTCACCCGAAGATGCCAGCGCGCTTTTGCTGTAAAGCGGTGCTGCCAGTGCTGCTGCGCCCGCGCCTTTCAGGACCGAGCGTCTGGAAACGGTTTTCCGTTCAGCCATATTTTAGTTCTCCCGTTATTGGACTGTGTTGTTTTGTTATTATGGGTGCCACGCTAGAACTTTGCGGGGGCATTGTCAGGCCAAAAGTGACGGATTGGGAATTTCGTATGTCCAGATTGCGATTTAATCTAGCAAATATGGCTAGTTACCCCCTAGGACCGCAGTCACATATTGAGACCGAAGTAGCCTATTTCTGCAACGTTTCTTAAGAAAATGACACAGCTGCCCGTTCGGCCCGGGACCAGATTTTGGGCCGCAATCCAATAGGGGAAAAGCGGGTTCTGTTATGCCAGGCCGAAAGAAATCACGCCAAAAACAGTCGTAAACAGCATGCTTTTGGCAACGCAAACAGATCCCGGGACTTGCTGCAGTGGGGCGCAGACAACGTTCCAAGCCGTATGAAAAGGGGCATTCGCGTACTGCATCGCACCCGTCGATCCATCAGGTTTGGGTTACAGTTATTTTCTCATAGACAGGCCCTGGTGAAAAAGGTGAACCTTGCCCGGATCTGCTGAAACGGCAACCGTTTGGCCCCGCATGTTTTTTTGGACGCCCGGCAGTTTTGCGATTGTGGCGTCCTCCCCGTCTTTTGCCGCAAAATACAGCAGTGTGACTTCGCCAAGGGCTTCGGTAAAATCCACAATCCCTTCCATAATCGGATTGCTTTCAACGGGGTGAAAGTCTTCGGGGCGCACTCCGATATTTACCTGTTTACCCTCGTCAGCTGCATCGGTTGGGATGCTGGTCACCGCCGTCCCACCACCATCCAGTTTTACGACGGTGCGCTCACCAGCCTGCGTGATGACCCCCGGCAAAAGGTTCATTGCGGGCGAGCCAATGAACTGGGCGACAAATTCATTGTCAGGCGTTTCATATAGTTCGAGAGGGGTGCCAACCTGTGCGATCCCCTTGTTGGCCAGGACGACAATTCGTGTGGCCAATGTCATCGCTTCGACCTGATCGTGGGTGACATAGACCATCGTGCTGTCGGGCATTGCCTCTTTCAGACGCGCGATTTCGATGCGAGTCGCGACGCGCAGCGCTGCGTCAAGATTGGAAAGCGGTTCATCGAACAGATAGACCTTTGGATCGCGCACGATCGCCCGACCGATTGCAACCCGTTGCCGCTGACCACCGGAAAGGGCCTTGGGAAGGCGGTCCAGAAACGGTTCCAGCTGTAGGATACGAGCGGCGCGGTCAACGGCTGCATCAACCTCGGTTGACGGCATCTTGGCAATCTTCAACGCAAAAGCCATATTTTCGCGCACCGTCATGTGCGGATACAGGGCATAGCTTTGGAAAACCATCGCAATGCCCCTTTGCGCGGGCGGCACGTCGTTCATCACTTGGCCTTCGATCTCAAGCGTTCCGCCAGTGATCTTTTCAAGCCCTGCAATCATGCGCAGCAACGTGGATTTACCGCAACCCGACGGCCCGACAAATACAATTAATTCACCGCGTTCGATGTCGAGGTTAATGTTCTTTAGGACATCGACATTGCCATACGTTTTAGCGACATCCGTGAGATTGAGTTCAGACATGACTTACCCCTGTACCCGAGCCATCAAACAGAATTGGGCCGCACCGAGGGTTATTGTCCCCGCCCCTGCGACGCCGCCCAACTCCTCCCCGATAACCTGCCAGTTACCGTCGGGCAGTGTGACTTCCGCGCTGTCAGATCCCAGATTGAATACACAAAAGACCTGCTGGGCATCGTCCTCACGCAGGAAGCTCAGGATCGAGCCCGACTGGGTCATGTCGAGCTGCTGCCCTAACATCAGTGCAGAATACGCGTGGCGCAACGCAATCGCGCGGCGATAGTGATGCAGCATCGAGTTTGGCTGTTGCTCTAAACGGTCTACCGCTTGCTCGGCCTGAGTTTGGCTGACGGGCAACCAGGGGGCACCAGTACTGAACCCGGACTGTTCGTCCTGCGCAGCCCAAACCATCGGAGTGCGGCATCCATCACGGCCCTTGAACTCCGGCCAGAATTCTATGCCGTAAGGGTCCTGCAGATGTTCAAATGGTACGTCCGCCTCGGGCAGGCCAAGTTCTTCGCCTTGGTACAAACATGCTGATCCGCGCAGGCACATCATCAGCACTGCATGTTGACGGATGGCCGCGTCGTCCAGACCCCACCGCGACGCGTGGCGCTGAACATCATGGTTTGAGAACGCCCAGCAAGGCCATGCATCGCCAGCCTTTTCTTCCAACTGATCAAACACCTGCTTGGCGTATGCGGCGGTCAAAGCGCGCTTTTCGAGAAACTCAAAGGCATAGCACATATGCATGCGTTTATCGCCGCTGGTGTACTCGCCCATGATCTCAAGACCGCGCTGAGCGTCGCCAACCTCACCCAAACAAGCGCGGCCTTCGTATTCGTCCGTAAGTGCGCGCAACCGCTCGAGGAAGGCGATGTTTTCAGGCTGGCTTTTGGAATAGAGGTGATCCTGATGGTTATAGGGGTTCACCAACGGCGCGATCGAGGCATTGCGCTGATCCATCGGCAGACCAGGATTGTCGCGCAGTTGTTTGTCATGGAAGTAGAAGTTAATCGTGTCCAGACGGAAACCATCCACGCCCAAGTCCAGCCAGAACCGCGCCACATCCAGCAATGCATCCTGCACGTCCGGGCAATGGAAGTTCAGATCTGGCTGCGACGTCAGAAAGTTGTGCAGATAATATTGCAGGCGTCGGGAATCCCACTGCCATGCGGACCCACCAAAAATCGACAGCCAGTTGTTTGGCGGCGTGCCGTCGGGCTTGGGATCAGCCCAAACATACCAATCGGACTTGGCATTTTCGCGATTGGATCGGCTCTCCTTGAACCATAGGTGCTGATCCGACGTGTGCGACAACACGAGGTCGATCATCACCTTCAGCCCAACTGAATGCGCCTGATCCAGGAGATACTTAAAGTCCTCCATGCTGCCAAACATCGGATCAACATCACGGTAGTCGCTGACATCGTATCCAAAGTCCTTCATCGGCGATTTGAAGAATGGCGAGATCCAGATGGCATCGACGCCAAGCGAAGCGATGTAACCAAGCCTTTGGGTGATACCCCTGAGGTCTCCGATACCATCGCCGTTGCTGTCTTGAAAGCTGCGCGGATAGATCTGGTATATCACTCCGCCCCGCCACCAATCGGCGGACGCTTTGGTTGCTTTATGTAGTTCTACGGTGTTCTGCACGTTCATCAGACGCCTCTACTTGACGGACCCGGCCAACAGACCGCGGACCAGATATTTTTGCATTGCGAAGAAAACAATCAGCGGGACGATGATCGAAACAAAGGCCGCTGTGGCAAGGATTTCCCAATTCCCACCGCGCGTGCCTAAAAGCTCAACGATGCGGTTGGTCATGACAGTGGTCTGTCCGGATGCGTCGATCAGGAACACCTTGGCGACCAGCAAGTCATTCCACGTCCAGAGAAACTGGAAGATCGCAAAAGACGCCAACGCTGGAAAGCTGAGCGGCAAGATCAACTTGGTAAAGATCTGAAACTCGGTCGCGCCATCGACCCGCGCGTTTTCGATCAGATCGCGGGGCAGACCCGCCATGTAGTTACGCAAAAGATAAATCGCCAGCGGCAACCCGAACCCGGTGTGTGCCATCCAAACCCCCAGATATCCTTTGCCAATCCCGATATTTAGGTGGAATTTCAGCAACGGGATCAGGGCCAGTTGCAGCGGGACAACCAACAGGCCAACGACAGCCGCAATAATCAAAGCGCGCCCGGGGAAATCCATCCAAGCCAGCGCGTAGGCTGCAAAAGCCGCCACGAGAATCGGAATGATCGTTGCCGGTATCGTCACGGTCAACGTGTTGAAAAATGCGCGTCCCATACTGTCGGTGCTGTCTTCTGCCAGAAGAACCTTGTGATAATTGTCTAAAGTAAACTCAGGCGGCAATTCTGCAGTTACAAAAACACGCGATCCGCGGCTGCCGGTGAACTCGTCCGGGTTCTCCATGCGGTAATTCCCTGCGGCATCTACGGTGATTGTGCCGCCCTTTCGCAGCTCAGCTGTTTCGCCGGGGGCAAAGGCATCAATCGCGCGAGAGCTGATCCCCCATTTTGAGATTGTCGCCTTCGTCCCTTCGTCAAACAGATTGCCTTCGATCACGTACAGCCCGTTTTCGAGTACCTGGGTATCCGGGGCAGCGCTGCGCAGTGTCAGGTTCTGCTCGGACGGAAACAGCGACCGCCACCAGCCGCTGGTTGCGATTTGATCCGCTGTCCGAAAAGACGAGATCAAAAGACCCAGAGTTGGCACAACCCACAGCACCACCAAAAAGAGGACCGAGGCATGGACGACCCAGCGAAGGGCGGGTTTGGTTCCTGCAATATCGCTCATGACCCTACTCCATCTCTTTCCGCGCGTTGCGCACATTCCAGACAAGGATTGGAGCCACTAAGAGCATGATCACCATGGCCGAAGCCGACCCGACGCCCCAGTCGTTGGCGCGGAACAGCTTGTCATACATGTAGTTGGCCAAGACCTGCGTTTCCCACTGGCCATTGGTCATTGCAAAAACGATGTCAAAGACCTTGAGGACGGTGATCGTAATCGTGGTCCAGACGACAAGGATAGTGGTTTTGATCTGCGGCACTTTGATCCGGAAAAATATCTGAAACGGATTAGCCCCATCCAGAATTGCGGCCTCAATCGTTTCCTCGGGGATTCCGCGCAGGGCGGCCGATAGGATAACCATGGCAAAACCGGTTTGGATCCAGATGAGGACAACCATCAGCAAAAAGCTGTTCCAGAACGGTATCGTCAGCCACGTCTGCGGCTCGGTCCCGCCAAAGAAAATATAGAGCGCATTGAGCATGCCAATCTGATCTTGTTCAGCCGGACGAGTGTCATAGACCAGCTTCCAGATAACCGATGCGCCCACGAACGAGATCGCCATTGGCATAAAGATCAGCGACTTGGCGAGATTGCCCCAACGAATGCGGTCAGTCAGCTGTGCCACCAACAGGCCAAAGGCCGTCGACATTGCAGGCACAATGATCAGCCAGAACATGTTGTTGCGCATCGCTTCCCAAAACTTGGGCTCTTTGGCCATCTGGATATAGTTGTCCAGCCCAACCCATTTGTAGCCGCCGCCCGGGACACGATCAGTCAGTGACAGGCGCAGGGTTTCGACAACCGGATAGGCCAGATACAAGCCCAAAGCAGCCAGCGCTGGGAACAGAAACAACCAAGGCCGGATCATGTTCGCGCGGTTGATATTGCGGCCAGCATTCGGCCCCCGAGGCGGGAAAAGAACTCTGTCCAGAAACTGATTGGATAGATAGAAATAGCCCACGCAACCTGACACGCCGATGGCGATGGTCAGCAGGCCTTGAAATGCCGGATGCATGCCGCTCTCCCTTGCGACGATGGGTTCGGGCAACCCGACAGAGCGGGTTGCCCAATCTCAGACGCTTTAGTCCAGCGCGTCCCACGAGGACTGGATTTCGTCGGCGACGTCCTGGGCAGGTGTTCCGCCCGTATAGTCGACCATTCCAGTCCAGAAGGTGCCTGCACCCACGCCGCCCGGCATCAGGTCGGAACCGTCAAACCGGAAGGTGGTGGCCCCCAGAAGAATGTCGTTCATCTTCTTCAGCGTTGGGTCTGAGAAGACCGAGGTATCGACGCCTTTGTGCGGCGTCAGGAACCCGGTCAGAGCCATCCAGGCTTCGTGCGCCTCGGGCGTTTCCAGGTATTTCATCAGCGCATGCGCGCCTGGGCTGTCATTGGTAATGGCCCAAACTGTGCCGGCCCCAAGGACCGGGCTGCCGAGGTCTTTGCCTTCATAGGCCGGGAAGTAGAAGAAGTCAGCATCCTCGCCCACAACCGTACCTTCGGGGAAGAAGGCGGGAATGAACGAGGCCTGACGGTGCATGTAACACTGCGGAGGCGAGCTGAACATACCCTTCGGGCTGTCGCGGAAGTCAGTTGTCGCGACCGCACCGGCTCCGCCGGCCACGTAATCATCGTTGCGCGCAAACGCTCCGAATTCTTCAATCGCGGCGACAACCTTAGGATCGTTAAATTTCAATTCGTTGGCGACCCAGGCGTCATAATCTTCGGGCGGCAACGTGCGCAGCATCATGTCTTCAACCCAGTCAGTCGCTGGCCAACCGGTCGCTCCGCCGGACCCCAGCCCGATGCACCATGGCGTTTCACCATCTGCAACGATCTGATCGGTCAGCGCCTTCAGTTCTTCCATTGTGGTCGGGATTTCATAGCCGGCGTCTTCGAAGTTCTCCGGCACAAACCAAACCAGCGACTTCACGTCGACCTTGTAGAAAAACCCATACAGATGGTCCTGCCCGTCCGGGCCCTGATAGGTTCCCAGATCCACCCACGACTGACCGGCCGCATAGTTGTCGCGAATCCAATCCGCAGTTCCTTCACTCAGGGGCGTCAGGAATCCCGCCTTGGCCATATCTGATGCCAGACCGGGTTGGGGAAACACTGCTACGTTGGGCGCCGATCCGGCTTCGGCATCAATTCTGATCTGCTGCTCAAAGCTGTCCGAGCCGACATAGCTGTACTCATGCCCGGTCGCTGCGGCAAAGCCGTCCAAAACCTTTTCGACATTTTCCTGATCAGGCCCCAGCCACGGGCCAAACACGGTGACCTTGTCGGCATACGCCGCGCCCGCCATCAGGGCGAACGCGGCCGCGCCTGCATAAAGCGAGTGTTTCATGAAGTTTCCTCCCAACTTTGCTCGCGCCTTTGAGACTCATTTTCAAAGCGCTTTGGATGACGCACTTTATCCGCTAACATTCAATTTTTGTCAATAATCTGTTTACTGATGCCCATATTATTAATATTCAGGGCTGTGTCAGAAAGATGTGGCAGTCGGGCGGGAAGCGCCTGCAAATCTGCAAATGATCAAATTTGAAGGCGCTTTGAGGCGAAGATGAATCTAAAGCAGCTCTCAGAAATCCTTGGTTTATCTCAAACCACTGTCAGTCGCGCGCTGAATGGTTACCCCGAGGTGAACGAGGATACGCGCCTGCGCGTCCAAGCCGCCGCTGCCAAGCACGGCTATCGGCCGAACAGCCGGGCCAAGGGATTGGCAACAGGGCGCTCGATGGTGATTGGGCACGTGATTCCCTCCTCATCCCAGCATGAAATGGTAAACCCGATTTTTGGTGATTTTGTCGCCGGTGCTGCACGCAAGTATTCGGATCATGGATATGACATGATGTTCACTAATGCAGATGACACCTCGATCGAGGAAGCTTATCGCAGTCTTTTCCAGCGTGGCGCGGTCGATGGTATTGTTTTGCAAGGCCCCAAAGTCAACGAACACCGGATCGAGGTCCTGACCAGAATGGGCGTGCCCTTTATCGTTCATGGCAGATCAACCGGGGTAGACGTGCCCTATGACTGGATCGACGTGAACAACAAAAGTTCGTTCCTGCGCGCCACCCGGTTTCTGATCGACCTTGGGCATCGCCGCATTGCCCTGATCAACGGGCTTGAGGATATGGATTTCGCTCAACGTCGCCGCGACGGATATCTTGAAGCCCTGCATGAGGCAGGTTTGCCCTCAAACCCGGAATTGATGCGCAGCGCCGAGATGACCGAGGTTTATGGCCACCATGAAACCCGCGATATGCTTCGCCTGGATGACCCGCCTACGGCCATCCTGACAGCCTCCATGATTTCCGCTATCGGAGTGCGTCGCGCGCTTAACGAAGCGGGGTTGAAGATGGGTAAGGATGTCTCGGTCATCGCCCATGACGACGACTTATCTTACCTCAAGAACGGTCAGGACGTACCGATTTTCACCGCTACAAGATCGTCTGTACGTAGGGCCGGAGAAATGGCGGCTGAAATGCTGATCGAACGCATCAAATCTCCGGAAGAACCGGTGAAAACTAGATTGCTGGAGGCCGAACTGGTAGTTGGCGGCTCAACCGGCCCCGCCCCAAACAGGTTCTGAAAAATGAAATATACACGCTCGGACTTCCCCAAAGATTTTCTCTTTGGTGTCGCAACCTCGGCTTATCAAATAGAAGGCCACGCACAGGGTGGCGCAGGGAAAACCCATTGGGATAGCTTTGCCGCTTCACCCGGAAACGTGGTGCGAAACGAGAATGGAGATCTGGCCTGTGACCACCTGAACCGTTTTCCACAGGATTTCGATCTGGTGCGGGACGCGGGTTTTGATTGCTACCGGTTCTCGACAAGCTGGGCGCGCGTTTTGCCTGAAGGGCGTGGCCCGGTAAATCAGGCAGGTCTGGATTATTACGACCGACTTGCCGACGCCTTGTTGGAACGCAGCATTCGGCCCTGTGCGACCCTTTATCATTGGGAATTGCCTTCTCCGCTTGCTGATCTGGGCGGCTGGCGCAACCGGGATATCGCAAGCTGGTTTGCCGATTTCACCGAGGTCATCATGGGCCGCATCGGCGACCGTATGTACAGCGTCGCCCCAATCAATGAGCCATGGTGTGTCAGTTGGCTGAGCCATTTTGAAGGACATCACGCGCCTGGAATGCGCGACATCCGCGCCACGGCTCGCGCGATGCACCATGTTCTGCTGGCTCATGGCCGCGCCATTGAGGCGATGCGTGGTCTGGGTATGTCAAACCTGGGCGCTGTGTTCAATCTGGAATGGGCCGAGCCCGCTGATGACAGCCCCGCCGCGCGCAAGGCGGCTGAGCTTTATGACGGGATCTACAACCGGTTTTTCCTAGGTGGTGTGTTCAAAAAAGCCTATCCGCAAAACGTTCTAGACGGGTTGGAACCTCATCTTCCATCCGGCTGGCAAGACGACTTTGACACCATTGGTGCACCCGTCGATTGGTGCGGTCTGAACTACTATACCCGCAAACTGATCGCGCCTGCCGATACCGCATGGCCAAGCCTGGAAGAAGTACCCGGCCCGCTTCCCAAAACACAGATGGGGTGGGAGATTGAACCCGATGCCCTGACGCGCTTTCTGACCCGTACGGTGCGCGATTATACCGGCGACTTGCCGATTTATGTCACCGAAAACGGCATGGCAAGCCCGGAACGCAAGCAAGATGACGACCGCATTGACTACCTCAACAAACACCTTGGTGCCGTTCAAAACGCGCTGGACGACGGCGTTCCAGTCAGGGGCTATTTCATCTGGTCCCTGTTGGATAACTACGAGTGGTCCTTTGGCTATGAAAAGCGGTTCGGGTTGGTTGATGTAGATTTCGATACGCTCGAACGGACGCCAAAAGCCTCGTACAACGCGCTGAAATCGGCCTTGTCCGGTGGGCCTGTTTCTCTGCCGATGGCTCAGCCTGCCGGAACAATGCACGAGCACTGGAATCTTGTCGCGGACATCGGTGGCACAAACACACGACTGGGTGTCATCTCGAACGGACAACTGACGGACCTTCGCAAATACCCAACCGGGTCGTTGCCAGAGCTTCTAGATGCGTTCCACAGCCTGCGTGACGAGATTGGCACCGACCCACGCGCCGTCGTCGCGGCCGGAGCAGGTCCGGTCAAAGACGGGACAATCCGCCTGACAAATGCACATCTTGATTTGTCCGAAAGCGACATCGGCAAGGCAACAGGCGCGCAACACACATTTGTTATCAATGACTTCACCGCGGCCGCCTGGTCGGTCGCCGAAATCACCGGTGATCATGTCGAGGTCCTGCAAGGGGCTGAGACACCGCCGGTCGGAACCCGGCTGGTTGTGGGCCCCGGCACTGGCCTAGGCGTAGGCGCATTGCTGTATTCCCAGGGGCGATACCATACCGCGTCGGGCGAAGGAGGCCATGTCGGACTGTCCCCACGCCACGAGGATGAGGTCGAAGTCTTCAAAGCGGCGCGCCATATTGCGCCCGAATGCTTCTTTGATGACAGCCTAGTGCTCGAAGCGGAAATGTTCCTTAGCGGAACCGGCCTTCCCATTCTGTACCAAGCCGCCAGCATGGCCGCTGGACAGTCCGATGCTCCAAGGCGCAGCGCCAAGGATATACTGCAGGACGCGCTGGCGGAATCCGACCCGATTGCGGTCAATACTGCGCATATGTTCAAAACCCACCTTGGGGCTATTATGGGCGATCTGGCTGTCGCCTACATGCCGACAGGAGGTGTTTTCCTTGTGGGTGGCGTCGCCGAGAAAAACCGGTGGCTGTTCAAGGATGCGTTCCGGGATGCCTTTAACGCCGGTGGGCGTTTCAGTGACTTGCGGCGTTCAATGAACCTGTATGTGTCCGAGCAAGATGAATTTGGCATTGTTGGCGCTAACAATTTCTGTAAAAGTGCGCTCGCGCGGTAAACTGGCCGCCTGACCTGATTACAGAAAGGACCACGGCATGATTTTGTGCTGCGGTGAAGCCCTGATCGACATGATCGCCGAGCCAACCGTTTCTGGGTCGCGCGGTTTCGTACCCCATTCCGGTGGTGCCGTCTTCAACACAGCCATTGCTTTGGGTCGGCTGGGCGCGCCGGCAGGTCTGTTGACAGGCTTATCGACAGATATGTTCGGACAGCAACTGGCAGACGCGCTGCAAGCCAGCCATGTGGAAGCAAGCCATTTGATCCGATCGGATCGCCCCACGACACTGGCCTTTGTGCAGCTAGTGGACGGCCATGCCACCTACAGCTTTGTCGACGAAAACTCGGCTGGGCGCATGTTGATGCCTGAGGACATGCCAAAACAGCTGCCTGCTGTATCCGCCTTGTATTTTGGTGGGATCAGTCTTGCTTGTGAACCCTGTGCGGACGCCTACGCGGCCCTGCTGGAGCGCCACGGATCAGACCGGGCAGTCATGTTGGACCCAAACATCCGACCCGGATTTATCAAGGATCAATCACGGTATCGTACACGATTGAACCGTATGATCGCTCAATCTGATATCGTGAAAGTCTCGGACGAAGATCTGGACTGGATAGTTCCAGGGCCTGAAACACTGGCCGAGAAAGTCCCACTACTCCTGCAAGCAGGACCTTCCGTAGTTATCGTAACACGCGGCAGTGATGGGGCGTCGGGATATCTGGTGGACGGGTCCGAAACTTCGGTGCCTGTCAAAGCGGTCGAGGTGGTCGATACGGTGGGTGCCGGTGACACGTTCAACGCCGGTGTCCTTGCTGAATTGGACCGAACAGGTCGATTGACCAAGTCCAATCTGCGGACGTTAGGCCAGGACAACTTGCGCGCGGCGTTAGCCAAAGGTGCAGACGTCGCCGCCATCACCGTTTCCCGCGCTGGCGCAAACCCGCCCTGGGCGCATGAACTTTGACCCCCTGAGGGACCGAGATGAAAAGATCAGATATCAACAACATCAAAACCGAAGCCGAGGCCTTCATTCGCTCGTTCGGGGCCGTCCTGCCCCCCTTTGCCAACTGGTCGCCGGAACAAATGCGCAGCTCACAGGCACAAGGCATACGTGACCGCGGCCTCGGGTGGGATATTACCGATTATGGTCAAGGCCGGTTTGATGAGCTTGGCCTGTTCCTATTTACCCTGCGCAATGGCGATGTGCAGGATCTGAACAAAGGTCGCGGCATGCTTTACGCAGAGAAGCTTTTGGTTTCTCGGGACAAACAACTCTCCCCGATGCATCGCCATATCATCAAGGCCGAAGACATCATCAACCGGGGCGGCGGCGATCTGGTCATGGAGATTTATGCCTCAGACCCTGAAGGCGGTATAGACCGGGAAAACCCGGTGGTTGTCCCCAGCGACAACTGCCCTGTCACCATCCAACCTGGTGAGTTGCTGCGGCTGAAACCCGGTCAGAGCGTAACCCTGATGCCGGGTATCTGGCACGCATTCTGGGCGGAACAGGGCGACTGCCTGATTGGCGAGGTGTCAACTGTCAACGATGACCGGACCGATAATGTATTCGAGGATCCCATTCCGCGCTTTGCAACGATTGAAGAAAACACAAAGCCCGATTTCCTGCTGGTATCGGACTATTGATAAACGGATAGCACGTGCGCCGCTTTGGTCACATCCGGGCCAGGTGCTGATCGCTGCATCGGGATAACACCCTTTCCCGAATTCAAAAAATCGAATTAACATGGCCCTCGACAAAGGAAAAAGTCGCGAGCCTGATTTTTGCGCGACCATCGAAGGACCCAAGTGATGGTAACCAAAGCACAGCTAGAAGCCGAAGTCGCAGAGTTGCGGCGCCAGCTGGCCGAACAATCCAGCGCACGAGAAGGCATCTCAGATTCGAACAGCGGCAAACAAGCTGATCCACACAAATCGATGACGGACGGAATTGTCGAAAGCCTGGATGAGTGGTCAACGCAATTGGAAGAAGTCATGACAGAGCTTGAAGAATTTCCCCATAAAAGGCCGATCCTATTCGCCCTTGGGATTTTCACACTTGGCTATCTTCTAGGCCGTTCCCGGTAGGAGCCCGAACATGAACCGCATTTCACGCAACATTTCGATCATCCTGCGAGCCGAGCGACTTATTGCTCAAAGGCAACTGTCCGTCGCGGCAAAACGCACAGGCTTTTACGCTGCTGCCGGGTTAGCCGTTGGGCTTGCAGTAATCATGCTGAACGTCGCCGGGTTCTTTTGGCTGTCCGAGACCATGTCAAAGTCTCTTGCCGCGATCATAGTGGCCGGGGTGAACCTTGTTCTGGCCGTGATCCTCGCACTGGTCGCAAATTCCATGACCGCCGAAAGTGACACTTCGGCTGCCGTCGAATTGCGGGATATGGCGCTGCACGACATCGAGGACGAAGTCCGGGACAACTTCGCCGAGGCGCGCAACACAATCGTCGGCCTAAAGCGCGATCCGATCGGGATGTTGTCACCCGATATTATCAGCACGGTTCTAGGCGTTCTGCTCAGATACGCGCGACGTGGAAAAAACAAACCGGATTAGGAGTTATTCTGCCATTCTGGCCGCTGCACGCGCGATCACCATCTCTTCGTTCGTGGGAATAGCCAGAATACGTACCCGGCTGAAATCAGTGGACAGAACCGTAGCGTTGTCTGCATTTCGGTTCGGGTCCATATCAATCCCGATCCAGCGCATCCCTTCGCAAACCATCTGACGGATACGGGCGGCATTTTCACCGATGCCTCCGGTAAAGACCAAAGCGTCAATGCCTTCCAGCGCGGCAGACAAGGCGCCCAGTTCACGGCGGATGCGGAAGACATAATACTCAATCGCTTTGCGCGCATCCGGAGTATCTGCAGCCAACAGGGTGCGCATGTCCGAGGACATGCCGGACAGGCCAAGCAAGCCGGACTTTCGATAGAGAAGCTCGGCGATTTCGTCTGCCTCCATCCCTTCTTGCTGCATCATGTAAAGCACGACCCCCGGGTCCAATTGCCCGCTGCGGGTGCCCATGGGCAGACCGTCGAGCGCCGAAAACCCCATGGTCGAGGCCACGGCCCGACCACCCGACACCGCACACATCGACGCGCCATTTCCCAGATGCGCAATGACGACGCGGCCGTCGTACAAACCCGGCGCAATTTCTTTCAGCTTTTGCGAGACGTAGTCATAGCTGAGCCCGTGAAACCCGTATCTGCGAACGCCCTTTTCGTAGAATCTTTGAGGCAATGCGAAGGTATCATTCACCCAAGGGTGTGTCCTGTGAAACGCGGTATCGAAGCACGCAATCTGGGTGGTACCAGGAAAGGCTGCGGCGGCCGCCTTGATACCCGCAAGGCTGTAGGGTTGGTGCAAGGGCGCGAAGGGAATGAAACCACTTAGCGTATCAAAGACGTGCTCGTCCACCACGACAGGTTCCGAATAGACTGGTCCGCCGTGAACGACGCGGTGGCCCACGGCCCGGACGTAAATGTCCGGCAGGTATTCGCGGGTAAGTTCAAGAAACGCGCTGATGGCCTCGTCATGTGTTTTGGCTCCAGACAACTGACGGTCGACAGACCGCCCCCCTGCTGATTGGGCCAACAAGCGTGGTGCATCCCCCAACCGCTCGATCTGACCGCGCCAGCGCATACTGGGACGTCGGTCCTCGACCAGTTCGTAAAGCGCGAATTTCAACGAGGACGACCCGGCATTCAGCGCCAAAACATGTTCAGCCATGGATTTTGCTTTCATTCGCAATTGCATGCAGCGCCGCGACAGCACAAGACGCCAGCCGCGAAGCATCATCATCTGCCCGAGATGTCAGGATAATCGGTGCCGCAGCACCTATCACAACGCCGGCAGCCTCGGCATGAGAGATATATGTCAGCTGTTTGGCTACCATGTTGCCGGCTTCGATATTCGGAACAACCAGAATGTCTGCGACCCCCGCGACTGGTGAGGTGATGCCTTTTGTCCGCGCCGCGTTCAGATCAACCGCGTTGTCCATGGCCAAAGGACCATCGACCAGCCCGCCGGTGATCTGTCCACGCTCGGCCATTTTCGACAACAGCGCGGCATCGACAGACGACGGTAAATGCGGATTGATGGTTTCAACCGCTGATAAGACACCAACCTTGGGCATCTCGATGCCAATAGAATGCGCAAGATGGATGGCATTCTGAACAATGTCGGCCTTGGTTTCGAGATCCGGTGCGATATTCACCGCCGCATCTGTAACCATGATGGGCCGGGACATGCCTGGCACGTCCATCACGAACACATGCGACAGCCGCCGCCCGGTTCTCAGACCTTTTTCCCTGCGCAGAACGGCGCGTAACAAGACATCCGTGTGCAAATGACCCTTCATCAGCATCCGGGCCTTACCTTCAACGACAAGCCCGACCGCGCGTTGGGCAGCCACTTCGTGGTCTCGCGCTTCAATGATTTCAGCTCCGGACAAATCGGCCCCAAGCTGGGCGGCAGCGGCGGTGATTTTGTCCGGATCGCCAACCAAAATCGGAGTAATGATGCCGTTTTCCAACGCGAGTAATGCCCCGCCTAGCGAATTCGGCTCTTCCGGGGCGACGATCGCTGTGGGCATCGGGTCCAAAGGACGTACCCTTTCCAACAAAGCGTCGAAATGCCGGTGACGCTGAACGATCAGTCCCGGCACCTCGACCGAGTCGAAGGTCAAATGCCGCGACGGTGGCGTGACCTGTACGGTACCGCTCAGGATCAATGCGTTATCCCCGACCCGGCGCACCTCGGCGGAACAGGTCAGGTCGCCGTCTTCACGCTTTTCGGTAACAGCCACAAAGGCGGTCAGTTCTTCGCCCGCCATAACCGGAGCATGAAAACTCAGGTCCGCCCGACGTGTTTGCGTACCGGCCCCCGGTAAGATGTTTCCAATGACTGCAGCCACCAGACCCGCGGGCCACAAGGCGGGCGCGACAGCCTCGGGGTGTCCATCTCCATCTCCGTCATAGGCCGCCAGATTCAGCGGGTTGTGGTCACCCGAAGCCGAGGCAAACGCGTACAAGTCGTCCACGGTGCACAATCGGGTGACCTGCGCCTTGTCGCCTACTTTCAATTGAGAATAGGTTCTGTTTTCTTGAATTTTCATCTCGTCCGGCTTTGTTTTTGAATGCGTGTTCGTCGTTTCAAACATTGGATGTGCGGCCCCCCGGAACCAGAACATATCCACCTTTGCCCCTACATTTCTGCGACGCAGCGTAGTCAGATCGTTGGCAAATGACAAATGACCTCTGTGCGTGGGGCGCTGAGTATTATCGCTTGACCCAAAATCGGAACTCGGGCAAGCATCACCGCGATGGTTCCCTGTGGTTCGCCAAGGGATGAAAAGGGAATACGGTGAGGTAGCCAACAAGCGCCAAGTCCGTGACTGCCCCCGCAACTGTAAGCGGTGAGCGACGCCAAATACCCACTGACCCCAAATGGGTCGGGAAGGATGGCCAAGCCACGACCCGCAAGTCAGGAGACCTACCATCCGATGTTCAACCAACCCGGGGCGGGGCGTCCTGGAAGGAGGCTTTATGACACGTCTAAGACGTGATGGCATGATTGGTACCTTCTGTCCGCGCTTGGCAACAGGCGGAGTGGGCCATGTCGATCAGTCCTGATCATTTCCTTCTGATTTGCGAGACCTGCGAGGGTTCTGACCGGGCGGATTCATTGCGCGCTGCGCTTGCAAACAAGCTTCCATCCAGTTTTGACATCCAAAGCGTTTCCTGTATGGCCGGTTGCGGTCGTCCCACAACCGTCGGGTTTCAGGCATTAGACAAAGCGCAGTACCTTTTCGGTGACATCCAATCGGCTGAGGACGTGGATGCTTTGGCCGAATTTGCACATCAATACCATCGCATCGCGGATGGGTGGACCAACGCAACGCAGCGCCCGCCTGCCCTTCTTGAAAAGACTCTGGCGCGCCTGCCGCGGCTAAAAGTGGAGACAAGCGCATGACCTGCGGAGCTTTCCTTGAGGCGCGCGGGCTGGAGTTTTACGCCCTGAACGGCGACGTACTGCTGCAAAACATCAATTTCGAACTGAATGAAGGGGCCACTCTGGCAATTGCCGGCCCAAACGGTGCGGGTAAGACAACGCTGCTGAATCTTTTGTGCGGCGGTGAAGAGATTGTGCTGGGGGACGTTTTGGTAAAGGGGCGCAGCCTTCGGCAGCTTTCGGCGATGGACCGCGCCCGAATGATCGCCGTGGTCAGTCAGCAGGAATCGCCGGACGGGCGTTTGTTTCTGCGCGACTACGTGGCCCTTGGGCAAATCCCAATCCGCGCCGACCGATCTGCGGCTGAGCACGCCCTGGAATTGGACCGCATCCTGAATCTGACCGGACTGGTTGCCCTCGCTGACAAGCGGATGGCCGTGTTATCCGGCGGGGAACGCCAGCGCGCTCATATCGCAAGGGCGCTGGCGCAGAACCCGTCGTTGCTGTTTTTGGATGAGCCGACGAACCATCTGGATCCGGACGCCAAGGGACGCATGCTGTCGCTGGTCGCCGAGCTGGGCATTACGGTGGTCATGATCGTCCATGATCTGGTCATGATCCCGGAATTCGCGACCCATGTCGCGTTGATGAAATCCACACGCCTGACCGGTTTCGGCCCAGTGCACGAAGTGCTGACACCCGAAAGGGTCCGTGAAACGTTTGGTGTCGATTATCTTAGCTTTCAGCATGAAGGCCGCATGATCCCGGCACTGGATATCAGAAGAACCACTACCTCAAACTAGGAAAAATAACATGAACAAAACTCTCTGGTGCGCTGCACTGATCAGCGGCATTGCAACTGCCGCAACAGCGCGCGAGATCACCGTCGACAATTGCGGCGAGCCGATGGTGTTTGAAACTCAACCCGAGCGGCTGGTCGTACACGACATGAACATGACCGACATGGCCTTTGCGCTGGGTTTGCAGGACAAGATCGTGGGCCTGACGGGCATCACCGGCTGGTACAAAACCAGCCCCGAGTTTGACACCCTGCGCGGCGACATCCCGGAACTTGCACCCAAGTATCCGTCAGTAGAAAATCTGGTCGCTGTCGAACCCGACCTTTTCTTTGCGGGCTGGTACTATGGCATGAAGCCGGGCGGTGACGTGACCCCCGACACGCTTGCGCCGTTTGGCATCAAAACGATGATCCTGACGGAAAGCTGCGTACACCTGGATAAGGATCGCCCAGAAGCCAGCATGGATTTGCTGTTCACCGACGTCCTTCGCTTGGGCAAAGTAATGCACGTTGAAGACAAGGCAGAAGAGCTGGTTTCCGGCTGGAAGGAGGAACTGTCCGCGATTCAAACACAGACAGCCGACCTGCCGAAGCCCCGCGTTTTCCTGCTGGACGGCCCCGCCGATGCCCCGTTTACGGCTGGTAAGTTTGCCATTCCCGACGCGATGATTGCTGCCGCTGGCGGCGAGAACGTCACCCATGACATGGACACCAGCTGGGGACGTTCCTCGTGGGAGGCTGTTGCCGCTTCGAACCCGGAATTCCTGGTTTTACTTGATTATCAAACTGGAAATGGCGCCGCAGATACCTTCAAGTTCCTGCAGGACCATCCCGTGATGTCTCAGACGGACGCGGTCAAGAACGAACGCTGGATTGGTCTGCGCTACGAGGAACTGACACCCGGACCGGCAAATATCGAAGCAATTTCGAAAATGGCCAAAGCCATGCACCCGGGCCTGAACTGATATGGGCCGACTTGGCCTTACACTCTTTCTGGGGGCGGCTGTATTGGCCGCCCTTTTGCTAACCTCGACGGTCTACGGGACCACATCCATTCCGGCCTCTGACGCACTGGCCGGTGTCTTGTTGGGCACGGGAATAGTGGAAGGGGAAATGTCTCCGCTCCACCGCATCGTGTTTGACCTGCGCTTACCACGCGCGCTGTTTGCCGCCGTGATCGGTGCCGGGCTGGGCATCGTCGGCGTTGTCCTGCAAACCACCACACGCAACGATCTGGCGGACCCGTTTCTGTTCGGCCTGTCCTCTGGCGCTGCGGCGGGAGCTGTCTTTGTCATTACAGTAACCGGAGATGTGCTGGGCTTTTGGACCCTGCCACTGGCCGCGTTTTTCGGAGGGCTTGTCGCATCAGGTATTGTGCTGGCTTTGGTTCATGGGCTGCGCACAAGCGCGCCCGAAAAACTGATCCTCGCGGGGCTTGCGGTTTCGTTTTTGTTTTCAGCTATTACCAATTATCTGATTTTCGCGGGCGACAGCCGTGCGGCCCATTCGGTTATCTTCTGGATGCTTGGGGGTTTGGGTCTTGCCCGGTGGGAGACATTCCCGCTGGTCTGCGCAGGTTTAGCATTGATCCTCGCCTATGCAATGTACCGTAGCCGCTGGCTTGATGCACTGCTGACTGGTGATTTGACGGCCGCCACCCTGGGTGTGCCCGTTCAAGGCCTACGGTTCCGAATGTTCTTCGTCGCAGCTCTTGCAACCGCTGTATTTGTGTCCGTCGCGGGTGTGATCGGTTTTGTCGGCTTGATGGTTCCCCACATCGCACGCGGTATCGCGGGGCCTTTGCACAGCCAGCTCGTGCCTACCGCCGCCATTGTCGGAGCAGCTTTGCTTACAGGCTCGGATATCCTGAGCCGTCTGTTGCTTGCCCCGCAAGAGCTGCCTGTTGGGATTGTCACGACATCGCTGGGATCGGTTTTTGTTTTTCTTCTACTAATCCGAACCGCGCGCCCTCGCAGATGATCTCAAAGGGTCGCTTCGGCAAAAAAATTAAAGTTTCCTAAATGACTAATATTTAACAGGCCAAATGACCTAAATCAAAAAAGGCCCCCACAGATCACGGTATGCGATACACTCGATTACAGGAATCGAGTGTAGCCAGGTCGCATGCAATGCAACAACTGACCAGCCGACGCGCGTTTCTAAGCGCAAAGATCAGACCAGAGGACGGCAATATCGCCAGACCTCCGGGCTCGGTTGAGCTGTGCTTTGTTGAAACATGCAGTAAATGTGGTGATTGCGCAGATACTTGCCCCGAAGATGCGATCGTCATCGGGACAGATGGATATCCCCGCTTCCAGCCCACTGACAATCCCTGCACCTTCTGCGGTGACTGCGCCCGTATTTGTCCAACCGAAGCGATATCGATTGACCGTTTGCCAGATTGGCCATGGCGCGCCGCGCTTACATCGGACACCTGCCTATCTATGAAAGGCATCAGTTGCCGCATCTGTCAGGACAATTGCGAACAAAGCGCGATCCGTTTCAAACTGATGACCGGCGGCCGCGCAGAGCCGGTGCTTGACCTTGATACATGCAACGGCTGCGGGATTTGCCCAAGTTTATGTCCCGCCGATGCCATTGCGCTGGAACGCCAACCTCAACCACAAATGGAAGCTACTCAATGAACATCTGCGGTTGTCTCGCCCATGTCGCACCTGATCACACGAGCGCAGCAGCGCGCGTGATGAAGGGCACGCCGGGTGTCGAAATTCACGCTGAAACGGAAGATGGCCGATTTGTTGTCGTCGTCGAAGACACTCCAACCCGTCTTGCATCCGAAACCATCATGGATCTGCACCAGATCCCAGGCGTCATCTCTTTGACCCTGACTTATCACCATTTCGAGGATCTCGCGGACGCCCATCCGCAGCCCGATGCCCCAAGCCCAACCACCAGCCGGAGGCCCACGCAATGACACATTCTGAATCCCGTCGGACTTTTCTCAAGGCCTCTGCGGCCGCAGCAACGGCGTCAGCCGCTGGTATTCCGCTGGCGGCCGGTCAAGCCAATGCCCAGGCCGGAGCGCCAGACATCCGGTGGGACAAGGCGGCTTGCCGGTTCTGTGGTACAGGCTGCTCTGTTCTGGTTGGCACCAAAGAAGGTCGTGTCGTTGCGACGCAAGGCGACCCCGACGCGCCGGTGAACCGGGGGCTGAACTGTATCAAGGGTTATTTCCTGTCCAAGATTATGTACGGCAAGGATCGACTGACTACACCTTTGCTACGCAAGACCAATGGCGAATACGACAAAAACGGTGAATTCGAGCCGGTAAGCTGGGACGAAGCGTTCGATGTCATGGCCGCAAAATGGAAAGAGGCGCTGGCCAAGAAAGGCCCGACCAGTGTCGGTATGTTTGGTTCCGGGCAATGGACGGTTTGGGAAGGCTATGCGGCATCCAAACTGATGAAAGCCGGGTTCCGGTCCAACAATATTGACCCCAACGCACGGCACTGTATGGCATCAGCCGTTGTGGGCTTTATGCGCTCCTTCGGCATTGATGAGCCAATGGGATGCTATGACGATTTCGAGCACGCGGACACGTTCGTTCTGTGGGGTTCGAACATGGCCGAGATGCACCCGATCCTGTGGTCGCGCCTCACCGATACACGTCTGACCAAACCGGGTTGCGAAGTGCATGTACTGTCGACGTTTGAGCATCGCTCGTTTGAACTGGCGGACAACGGCATCGTTTTTGAACCGCAGACCGATCTGGCGATCCTGAACTACATCGCCAACTACATCATTCAAAATGGCGCGGTAAACGAAGACTTCGTCAAGAATCACGTCAACATCACCAAAACCGCCACCGATATCGGCTATGGTCTGCGCGACACCAACGCGCTGCAGCAAGAAGCTGAAAATCCGAACTCGGGCAAGATGGATCCGATCAGCTTTGAAGAATACGCCGAAGCCGTCGCGCCCTACACGCTGGAATATACCTCTGAACTGTCTGGTGTCCCTGCAGACAAGCTGGAGAAACTGGCCCAGCAATATGCCGACCCGAACCGTAAAGTGATGAGCTTGTGGACCATGGGCTTCAACCAGCACACCCGTGGGTCCTGGGTGAATTCGCTGATGTATAACGTGCACTTGCTGGTGGGAAAGATTTCCGAACCCGGAAACTCACCGTTCTCGCTGACGGGTCAACCGTCGGCCTGTGGTACGGCGCGTGAGGTGGGGACCTTTGCCCACCGTCTGCCGGCGGACATGGTTGTTACGAGTGATAAGCACCGCGAAATCTGCGAAACCGCATGGAACATCCCCGAGGGCACTATCCCGCCCAAGCCCGGCTTCCACGCCGTGTTGCAGCACCGCAAACTGAAGGACGGCGAACTAAATGCCTATTGGGTCCAGTGCAACAACAACATGCAAGCCGCGCCCAACATCAACGAAGAAGGCTATCCTGGTTACCGTAACCCGGAAAACTTCATCACAGTCTCGGATCCTTACCCAACTGTCACCGCAGTTTCGGCCGACTTGATCCTTCCCACGGCCATGTGGGTTGAGAAAGAAGGCGCCTATGGCAACGCCGAACGCCGTACGCAATTCTGGCGTCAACAGGTGCAGGCACCGGGTGAGGCCAAGTCGGACCTATGGCAGCTGATGGAATTCGCGAAACGTTTTACCATCGAAGAGGTCTGGGGCGAAGAGCTGCTGGCCAAGATGCCCGAGCATCGCGGCAAGACCATGTATGACGTGCTTTATGCCAACGGTAAGGTCGACCAGTTCCCGCTGTCGGAAACGGCGGAAGGGTTCCACAACGACGACGCGGAGCATTTCGGCTTCTACGTTCAGAAAGGTCTGTTTGAAGAATATGCCGATTTCGGACGCGGCCACGCGCACGACCTTGCTCCGTTCGAGATGTATCACGAGGCCCGTGGCATGCGCTGGCCTGTCGTCGACGGCAAGGAAACACTCTATCGCTTCCGCGAAGGGTATGATCCGTATGTGCCGGAAGGCGCAGACGTTAAGTTCTACGGCTACGAGGACGGCAAGGCCAAGATCATCTTTGCCCCCTATGAGCCCGCCGCCGAGGAACCGGATGAGGAATTCGATCTATGGCTATCCACCGGTCGTGTGCTGGAACACTGGCATTCGGGTTCGATGACCCGCCGCGTGCCCGAACTGCATCGCGCGTTTCCGTCAGCCGTTGTCTACATGCACCCGGAGGACGCCAAGGATCGCGGTCTGCGCCGTGGGCAAGAGATCGTACTCTCCACCCGCAGGGGCGAGGTGACCAGCCGGGTTGAAACGCGCGGCCGCAACAAGGTGCCACGCGGATTGGTCTTTATGCCATGGTTCGACGAGCATCAGCTGACCAACAAGCTGACGCTGGACGCAACTTGCCCGCTGTCGAAAGAGACCGACTACAAGAAATGCGCCTGTAAGGTCGAGCGCGCGTAACGGACAAGCGAGGCAAAGGCCGTCCCCATGCCCTTTGAAGGTAAACCTCTTTCGCCGCAACGGCGTCGCTTCCTGCAGGATGCGGCGCGTGCGTCGGGCGGCTGTGTGGTCGCCGGGTCATTGTTGGCATGGCTTGCCCGCGATGCCCGCGCGTTGCCGGCCGAAGCGTTGCGCCCCCCCGGCGCGCTACCGGAAGAGGCGTTTCTGTCCGCTTGCATTCGCTGCGGGCTTTGCGTGCGGGATTGCCCTTACGACACATTGAAACTGGCAGAATTGGGCGTGGATGCGGTTGCTACTGGGACGCCCTATTTCACAGCGCGGGATGTGCCTTGTGAAATGTGTGACGACATCCCTTGCGTGGCCGCCTGCCCCACCGGTGCATTGGATCCAGCCCTCGACAATATTGATGATGCCAAGATGGGCGTTGCCGTCCTTGTCGATCAGGAGAACTGCCTGAACTTCCTTGGCCTGCGCTGCGATGTCTGCTATCGCGTCTGCCCCGTGATTGATGAGGCAATCACGCTGGAAACGGCCCATAACGAACGTTCAGGCCACCACGCACTGTTCATCCCGACAGTTCATGCGGACCACTGCACAGGCTGCGGCATGTGCGAGAAAAGCTGTGTTCTGCCCGAGGCTGCGATCAAGGTCCTGCCTGCGCGCTTGGCCCGCGGCAGCAGTGCCGATCACTACCGCAAAGGCTGGGAAGAGAAAGAGGCCAAAGGCGGTCCCCTTGTTGAAGGCCTCATCGATCTGCCGGACCGACTGCCCGGACCGGGCACCGACAACCTTGCCGCACCGGGCGGGTTCGCACCAGCATACGATTTGCCGGGGGTCGGACAATGAGTGCACGCACACATATGCCGGCCGGAATGGAGGCCATCGAAGAAAAAGGTTGGGTGCGCGCCCACAAATACCTGCTGCTGCGCCGCGCAAGCCAGTTGCTCTTTCTGGCTGTGTTTCTTCTGGGACCGTGGTTCGGCATCTGGATCGTGCAAGGCACGCTCGCGGGTTCTTTGACGCTGGGCGTGCTACCGCTGACCGACCCATTTATCTTACTGCAAAGCGCGATCGCCGGGCATTGGCCGGAATTGACGGCCCTGATCGGCGGAGTGATCGTTCTCGCCGCTTACGCTCTGATTGGTGGGCGCGTCTATTGTTCATGGGTTTGTCCGATCAACCCAGTCACCGACGCAGCCAACTGGTTGCACAGACGTTTGGACCTGCCGAAAGGCTGGCAGCCCAAGCGCAGCACCCGCCTTTGGATATTGGCTACCGTCCTAATCGTCTCGGGCGCTACAGGCATGATCGCATGGGAGCTGGTCAACCCGATCACCATGCTGCATCGCGGGCTGATTTTTGGCGCGGGGTTCGTGTGGGCCATGATCATTGCCATCTTCGTGTTCGACCTGTTCGTTTCGCGCCACGGCTGGTGCGGTCACATCTGTCCGGTTGGCGCATTTTACGGCCTGATTGGTGCCAAAGGTTTGCTGCGGGTCAGCGCCTCAAATCGCGCAGCCTGCGATGATTGCATGGATTGCTATGCCGTTTGCCCAGAAAATCAGGTCATATCTCCTGCGCTGAAGGGTAAGTCGGGTTCCACACCACTGATCCTTTCCCCTGACTGCACCACCTGCGGTCGTTGCATCGACGTGTGCGCCGTCGACGTCTTCAAATTTACTCACCGGTTCGACGACAAGGTCGCCGCACCTACTGATCCAGTTCCCGCGCCCGATCCGCGCGCAGCCAGACCTATCTGAGGGAGTGCCAAGATGAACAAGCCAACCCGAACAGGCCTTATAGCCCTTATCCCCGTTTTACTCTTGGGCGGATTCGCCCTTGCGCAATCAGCTCAGGTAGAATCCCTGCGGGGTGCCGATGTGGATGAACTGATCCCTCTGGAACAGATCCACAAGAACGTCGAAGGGCGCATGCAGCGCAACTATCGCCAACAACCGCCGCTGATCCCGCACTCGGTCGAGCAATACCAGATCGACACGCGCACAAATCAGTGCTTGTCCTGCCACGACTGGACCAAAGCCGGCGAACGCAACGCCCCGACATTGTCGATGACACACTATCTGGATCGCGACGGCAACGAGTTGGATCACATCGCAGGCACACGTTATTTCTGCAACCAATGCCACGTACCGCAAGCAGACGCGCCGCCATTGGTTGACAACGTCTTTCAACCGTCCTCGGGCAATTAATCCAACGCAAGAATGAAAGGAGCACCAACATGGCAGACTCTCCTGAAAAACGCGGGTGGATTGGCCGCATCTGGAACTGGATCTGGACCCCGGCGGTTGCCTTTAGCTCGGGCTTTCTGATCCTTGCGGGTTTTCTGGCTGGGATCCTGTTCTGGGGCGGCTTCCACTGGACGCTTGAGCTGACGAATACCGAGGAGTTCTGTACCTCATGCCATACGATGGAGACTAATCTGGGCGAGTATCGTGAGACGATCCACTACAACAACCACTCCGGTGTGCGGGCCATCTGTTCCGATTGCCATGTGCCGCATGAATGGAACCACAAGATCAAAGCCAAGATCATGGCGGTCAAGGACGTCTATCACGAGCTGGCAGGCACGATCAGTACGCCCGAGAAATACGAAGAGCATCGTCTGAGCATGGCGACCGCCGTCTGGAAGAAGATGAAGGCCTCCGACAGTCGCGAATGCCGGAATTGCCACAACTTCGACTATATGGATTTCACGTTGCAGGAAACGCGCGCTGCCTCTGAGCACCAACGCGCCATTGATGAAAGCATGACCTGTATCGATTGCCACCAGGGCATCGCCCATAGCCTGCCACCCGGCTATCAGGAGCGGTATCAGGAAGTGACCGAAACTCTGGCCAGCAAAGCGCAGGGTTCGTTGCAACAACAGGCCGCAGCTGACGGCGATGACATCAAGTCATTCCTGAGTACTCGGGCAGACTGAAAAGGGACACGACATGCTGGAAATTCTGGGAACAATCGGGGCCAACGTCATCAGTCTGCCGGGTATCCTTGGGCTGGCCCTGGGAATGATGACTCGCCGCGTTTGGCTGGGCGCATTGATGGGGGGCATTGTCGGGGTGTTGGCAACCTTCGTATTCGCTCATGGTTCATTTGCCACGGTCGATACATTTGAGCTGTTGGTCGCAATTGGCATTGGCCTTTGCGCTGGTAGCGTGGGATCGGCCATACGCATCAAGGGTGCAACGGTCTGACATTATTGGCGAACTAAGCTCCTAATAAATTTACTTTGCCGCATGTGAAATTGCGGCAAACACGCCCAACGATGCCTCAACGTAAAAGTTCAGGAAACGCGACAAACGATATCAATTCAGTAGTATAACCCTGTTAAAGCCTTTGGGCTTGGCGTGATGGTCAATGAAAACAAACCATTCAGACGGGGGCATCTATGCTGCGAACATTACAAGATTGGTGTTTTTTCACCCGTGTTTTAGCGGCTTCGATTGCATTTTTGCTTGCTGATCAGGGTTTGGCCCAGTCAAACGCAGAAGCACCCGGCGCGACCATTGACGACAAGCTGGAAAATGCGGACTGGGCTAACGTGCAGGATATCCTGAACCACCGCTGCGTGGTGTGCCACAGCTGCTACGACGCACCCTGCCAACTCAAGCTGACATCCCCTGCCGGCCTTTTGCGTGGCGCCAGTAAAGAGGCGGTCTACCACTCCGAACGACTAAAAGATGCGCAACCAACACGGCTTGGCATCGACGCGCACACAATTCCCGGGTGGCGGGATCTTGGTTTTTTTCCCGTTCTTCCGTCATCCGAGGTGACCGGCACGGGCGGGTCGGTGTTAGAGCTCTCTCTTAACCTCGGCAGGCAAGCCCGTTTGACGGCTAACGCACCTGTCCCAACCCAACTTGGTTTGTCGATTGATCGCCCCTTGACCTGCCCTACAACGCAGGAATTCGACGCCTTCAGCACGGCAAACCCAAGGGCGGGAATGCCCTACGCCACAGCCCCACTGAGTGAGCAAGAATACCAAACCCTCATGTCATGGCTTAAAAATGGTGCGCCCTTGCCATCGGCCACTCCACAAATCCCTCAGGACATTCAGGATCAGATCACAAATTGGGAGGCCTTTCTGAACGTGCCCGACCTGCGCCATCAATTGATGAGCAGATATGTATACGAACATCTGTTTCTGGCGCGTCTCCATTTTCCATCCGACAATCCAAGACAGTTTTTTCAGCTGGTGCGGTCCGCCAGCCCGCCAGGATCAAAGATTGAAATCATCGCGACACGCCGTCCCTTCGATAGTCCCGGCCCAAGGCCGTTCTACTATCGCCTGCAGGCATTCGACGAAACGATCGTGCACAAAGATCATCTGGTCTATAGTTTTGGTCCGGATCGTCTGGCGCGATACCAGCAGCTATTCCTTGATCCGGCGTGGTCCGTCACCGAGTTGCCTGCGTACGGAGAAGACGAAGGCGGCAACCCGTTCAGCACCTTTGCCAACATACCGGCCCGCAGCCGTTATCAGTTTCTTTTGGACGACGCATTGTTTTATGTGCGCAGCTTCATCCGCGGACCGGTCTGTCACGGCGAAACCGCTGTTGATGTGATTGAAGATCGGTTCTGGGTCAGTTTCCTTGATCCGGATGCGGATCTGTCCGTCACAGACCCCAGCTTTTTGGCGGACGGGGCGGCCTTTCTGGAATTGCCAGTGAGTACTGCAGATATAGGGTTCTTGGGTGACCTTCACGGAATGTCCCACGAAAACCAGATCAAGTACCTTGAGTTTAGGGATGCCCGATATCGCAACAGCGCGGCGCACAAAAACGGGTTTGGATATGACGCAATCTGGGATGGCGAGGGCACCAATCCCCAGGCGCTGATTACCGTGTTTCGGCATTTCGATAATGCCTCTGCTATGACCGGGTTCCACGGCGGCATCCCCGAAACCGCATGGGTTATCGATTATCCGGTGTTCGAACGCATTTATTACGACTTGGTCGCAGGCTTTGATGTTTTCGGTCGGCTCGAACACCAGCTTTCAACCCGGTTATACATGGACGAACTGCGGATGGAGAGTGAGGATAACTTCCTGAACTTCATGCCGCGCGGTGACAGGCAAAGGATACACAAAACCTGGTACCAGGGGGCACTGGCCGAGCTACACACCTATTGGCACCGGCGTCGTGTCGATGACAGTTTTCCGACTGGCATAGATTTTGGATCGGGCACGCCAAAGCAAGAGTTCCTTCTGGAACTTCTAAATCGCGGCAACGGACTTTGGGCTGTCGAGGACACGATCAACAGATGCAAAGGGGCCGTCTGCTCGAATGGCAATTCAGATGTTGTGGACAACTTGCGGGCGCTCGCGGTTCAAACCGGCGATTGGGTCAGGTATCTGTCAGATGTTTCCCTGCTTTTGGTGGACAACGAAGATGGTTCCACATCTCTCTATTCGCTGCTCCACGACAAGGCCCATTACAATGTGGCGTTCTTGTTTGAAGAAAAAGATCGCAGGAATCCGCAAGCCGACGTGCTGACCATCCTGCCCGGAGTGATCGGAAGCTATACTAACTTCTACTTTCGAATTCAGGAAACCCAGCTGGCGTCTTTTGTAACCGACCTCAAATCAGTGCGGTCGCAGGCCGAATGGATCGATTTCGTAGCCACTTATGGGCTGCGCAGGACAAACCCGGGGTTCTGGGAAACCAGCGATCAGGTGATGACCATGTTTCAGGCAAGCGACCCTATTCAGGCAGGCGTGCTGGACCTGAACCGATATAAGGACCCTCGATCCGATAGCGATCCTGAAAACAACTAAGTCCGCCCATTGAAAAAGGGGCGCCTGATCATTCGCATTTTATCAACTCGACGCAGAAAGAAAGCCTAATACCTAGGCCACGTCATCGGGCCAAACTGAAGTAGCAGGAAGCACAGCAAACGCGGTTGATACAGCATTTTCAAAAGCCGATGCCGCCTCGTTTACTTTATTTTCTGGCATGACAATATACTGCATGCAAGAGCTCCGTCAGCCCCAGATAATCGGCGGGAATCCTTGTTTGTAACCCGAGCGGAAACAGAACGAAAATAAACCCCGGCAAGCGAATAGCGAGATGGCGGAGTATTGGTCCGCAACTTAATTTTCACCCGTCAGGTAGCCTATGATGCTTTTTAGGTGCTGCGCGATGTCCTCGGCGGTGATTGGCATCCCGGCAATGCTTTGCTGGATGTAATACCGATAGGCGCCATCCAGCATCACATAGATGTCCACACCACGCACATCATTGATCGCAAACTTCTTTCCAAGCTCGTCACAAATTGCGATATACCGGGCCTCGACGTCAGCAACTCGCGGCCAGAGCAAACCATCGAACATAGCCTGATTGCGGATATCATACCAAAGCCTGTGCAGATGCGCATAGTTGATGATCGAATGGGCAAACAGATCGATATAGGCGCTGCGCGCCTCGCGCGGGCTGAGTTCTGCATCTAGAATCTCGTTCAGCTGTGACGTGAAACGGTCGACCGACAGATCTACGCAATATAACAGCAATCCCTCTTTTTCGGGAAAATAATACTGTATTTTGCCCAGCGACACGCCTGTCGAGGCCGCGATATCCCGCAAGGTGGTGTTGGCGTATCCAGCCCGCGCAATTGTCGCAATCGCGTTCTCGGCAAGATCGCGTCGCTTCTGTTCTCGGTTCCTGTCGCGCTGTTTGGCCCGATTCTCTTTCAAATTTTGCGTCATCCGCCTTTCCTAGCGCAAATCCCGCAAAAGTTTGAGCGGAACCCTGGTGTTTGCGGGAACTGGATCAAAGCCCTGAAAATACAACGTTTACCACGAAATAATATTTCAATTCAAACGTTCAATACAAACGTATTGAAAAGGTGTCAGCTATGTGCAACAAATAACTGTCATAATCGACAAACAAATAACCAACAGGCAAGCAACAGGAGCAAATCCGTGACCTATCCAGAATACGTTCGGGTCGTTGGTAGGGTTCGCGCAGAACAGTTGTTCCGTAACGCGGCGCAGACCCAAGAGGAGCGTGCCAATCAAAACATCTAAACAACGAGGAGGTGTCAGCCCGGGGATACTCGCACCGCAATAATCAGATCAAAACCCGGCCTAAGACTGGGCTGCAATAAACGACAGGGACTATGAAAAATCGCGCAATCGGCTTGTTTGCCGAACCAATTGGTATTGCCTGCTGCAAAGCGGCCCACATCAGGGTCGAGGCATTGCATTCAACGGAAAACAACGTTCCGCCATCGCACCTAATTGCGACGGCCTCACGCTGCGCGCCTCCCTGCTGCACCACAAACAGTTTCACAGGCCGGAAGCGCAATCATTTGAAGACACGTCATTCGATGGTTGCACGACCATGCGCAAACCACGGCGCTTTCAACATGCCGCCGCGCCCTAGCGCCACGGTCACATCAGGTTCCCTCGGCACAATCAAAGACACAAAGCCGAGGAAAGGGAGGGAAGAATGAATAAAATTGCAACATTGGCATTGGGCGCGGGCTTGATTTCAAGCCCAGCATTTGCCGGCGGAATCGAGGGGTTTCCATCGGTAAACCGGTTCCTTTTTGAGCAGGGCCGTTATGTCGAAATCACCGGAGGATGGGCCGATTCAAAAACCGAAGGCACTGAGTTTGGACAGCCAACAGGTAACGTCACCCCCAGCATTAGCGGCCTGTCCCTGGCTTACAAACAGGATGTAGGCGACAAATGGGCAGTCGCAATCCACGGCTTCAACTCGGTCAACTATAAGCTACTGTACCCAACCGGTACCGGCGCTCCGTCAGCTGGCACCAACGTCCGGTATCGCGGCACTGAAGTCGCCCTGATGGCGCGGTACAAGTTCAATGAAAATTTTAGTGCCTTCGCCGGGGTACGGTTCGAAAAGATTAACGATTTCAGCGGTGCACTGATCAATCCTTCTCTCAGCTACTCGCTGGATTCCGAGGGTGACTTCAACCCCGGCTTCCTTGTGGGTGCCGCGTATGAGATCCCGGCGATCGCGTTTCGCGCCGACCTGACATACTACTCGGAAATCGATCACGATCTGGATGGTGTCGAACAACTGCAACCCCTTTCGCCATCTGACGTGACGACGCAATTGAGCACCCCTCAGACAGTCGCACTGAACGTGCAAAGTGCGATCAGGGGCCCTTGGGGTGCCTTTGGATCGATCCGTTGGAGGAACTGGGATGATGTCGCCGTAGAATCTCCGGTTCTTGGCGGTCCGCTTGCGGAATTTGCGGAAAACTCGGTCGACTACCAAATTGGCGTCGGCTACCTGCTGAACCCGAAATGGTACTTCTACGGCATTCTGTCCCGCTCTGAACCTGAAGGCGGTTTTGTTGGCTTTGACTATGAAGGCGGCGGCAAAGGTATCACACTGGGTGCCGTGCACTCGATTGGTCAGACCCGAATTCTGGTTGATGTCACGTATGGCACGCTTGGCGATGTGAACGAACCTGACGCGGGCCTGCAGATCCGGGATGTTTCCGGCACCGCTGTACGTGTGAGCCTGTCGCATAACTTCTGATCAAGCACCCGACTGCGAACGCGGTCGGGACTTGCACTCCACTACGCGAATGGCCCCTGCTTGTTGCCTGTTGAATCGGCGGTCATTTGCTTCTCAAACGCGGTCGTTAGGCACCTTTTCTAACACCTTTGACAAAAAACGATCCTTGTGATCTGCTTTGAGTGATCGATCACTCACCGTTTTGCTGCAAGAAGATCCGGAGGAGAAAATGAACACCAGTACTGAAAGCCCACCGGTCAGCATGCAACTGTTTTACGGGGCGGGCGGCATAGCCAACGGCATCTTGTCGAACGGGCTGAGCTTTTTCCTGCTTATCTACTACAATCTGGTCATCGGCCTTCCGGCCGAGACGGTGGGGTTTGCGCTTTTCATTGCTCTGATGTTCGACGCTGTGTCCGATCCTGTTGTCGGTTACTTGTCGGATAACACGCGCTCTCGGGCCGGCAAGCGCCACCCGTTCATCTACGCGGCGATAATACCTGTCGCGCTCCTTTTCTGGTTAATTTGGAACCCACCTGCAGCACTGACCTCAGAGACCCAGCTGTTCTGGTTCCTGCTGATCACAACGATCCTTCTGCGGACGGCGATGACGTTGTTTGACGTTCCACACAACGCGATGGTGCCAGAGTTGACCAAGGACTATGGCGGAAGAACCATGTTGTCTGGCCTCAAGGTCTCGGTCACCTGGATTGCCGGTCAGATCATGGTCATCGCGATGTATGTGATCTGGTTGGTTCCGACCGAAACGATGCCTTACGGCATCCTCAACCAGGCCGGCTATCAGGAAGCAGGCCTTGTCGGTGCAATCCTCATAGCGCTGGCTATCACTGTCACCGCCTTGGGCACGCGCAAATGGCAGAATAGAATGCTGGATATTTCGCATGTGGCGACCTACAGCATCTCTGGGTTTTTCAGACAGTTTTTCGCGGCGTTCAAGCTGCCTGCATTACTTGCCATCTTTGTCAGCTCGGCGGTTTTCGCGGTGGGCGCTGGGATCGGAGCAGCTTTGTGGACCTACCTGACCTCGTTCTTTTGGGAGCTGAACAATGACCAAATAGCTCTGATCCTGATGGCCAACCTGATCGGTGCTTTGATAGCGGGCGTAACCCTGAAACCTATCGCAGGATCCGGCGACAAAAAATCGAGCGCCATATACTTGTCGATCCTCTCGGCAATTGTCGGTGTCGCCCCTTACGTGCTGCGTGAAATCGGGTTCTTCCCTGCAAATGGCACCGAACTTCTGATCTGGTTGCTGTTTGTTCACGGCATTCTGCAAATCATCCTGATTGTCTGGACCACATCTCTGCTGACGTCGATGACCGCGGACGTCGTTGAATTGGGTATCAGCCAGAACGGTTTCCAGAACGAAGGGATCATCACATCGGTCATCACATTCGTGCTAAAGGCGGGCACGGCTGGCGGGTTAGCGATCTCAGGAATGTTTCTGGCATATGTAGGCTTTCCGGAAGCGCCAGACCAATCGAACCTTACCCCCGAGGTCACCCGTGCACTGGGATGGAACTATGCCTGCCTTAGCCTCGTCATATACATGGCCTCGATTGTTGCCCTGATGTTCTACCGGTTGGACAAGGCGCAGTTCGACCAGCTTCAGGCAATCCATGACTAAACAGCTGGCAGGTCGCCCGCGTGGACGGAACTTCAACTGATCAGCAATGGCGGCAAGCCAGAATATTACACAGCCTCTTCAAAGCCACGCAGTTTTTTGAGGCATAGGTAACCCATCGTCGTGCCCACTTTGATGCGGGCACAAACCCCGAAAATAGATAGAGAAGTTCAATGCAATACCTCAAATCCCACCCCCTTTCTTGGATCATCTTCTTATGTTTGCTGTTGGCCACATGGTTTCAGGTCTACGCGATCTGGGGGTTGCTGTTCATGTGGTGGGCCGCCTCATCCTTCATGACCGGCCAGGCCTTTTTGATTGAAACAATCGACAGCCGAGAAAACCCGCCGCTTTTCTACGCCATCACGATCATGTGGTTCACCTTCGGGCTGCTTTACGTCGTGCAGGATCTCGCATGGCGTCTGTTTGGAATTTACATCGGTTAACTGTTCAGGAGAAACTCAATGACCAAAACTGCATTCATCGCTGGCCTTATGGCTCTTGCAGCATCTCAGGCGGCGGCCGGGGATATACAGATCGATATCTCTGGTGTCGATTCTAGACGCGGAGGCGTCCTTCACATCCTGGCCTTTGACGATAAGACCGCGTTCGACCAAAGCCAGATGGCGAAAATCGTAGGCTACGCGAAGATCCCCGCCTCAGGTAGCACAGTTTCCGGAACGCTCGAGAACCAGAAACCCGGACAGCTTGCGATCATGATACATCATGACCAGAACGACAACGGCCAGTTCGAGATGAAAGGGCCGATCCCGCAAGAAGGTTGGGCATATTCCAAGGGCGCAGGCGTCAGATCGTTGCCGGCGTTCGAAGACGCAGCGATTGAATACGATGGCAATACCTCATCGCTTGGTTTGAAAATGAATTACGCAAACTAAAGCTACCTTTCAAATTTGACCCCAACTGCCCCGGAAACGGGGCATTTTTTTTGCGGATTTCGAATTCTTCGAGTTGAAACGGCGGGGCTAAGTTTTATTTTGTCTCAAATGACAATTTATGCCAATCCCAGTTACTGTCGTAAGATCTAAAGGACCGCCATCCACCATGAAGTCATCCTTGGAAGACACCAGTCAATTCTTGATGCAGGCCACGCTTGGGGCCGATCAGAGATTACTGCATCAGGTCAGCAAGACCGGCCCGGAACGCTGGTTGGATGATCAGCTAAACGCCTCGATCGGTAACAATGGGCCGTTCGAAAAGTCCACTCGCAAGATTTGGAAGAGCTTCCGAAAGCGCCTAAAACGCGCGCATGGCGAATGGGCGATCAACGGCGACGGCAACAACCCCGCCCTACCCTATAAATGGTATTTCCACATGGCCTGGTGGAACCACACGCTGACGCAGCGCGACGACCTATTGCGTCAGCGTGTTGCGCAGGCGCTGTCCGAGATTCTGGTTATTTCGGACGCATCTTCGCTGGAGCTGGATGCCATCGGGATGGCGAATTACTATGACCTGCTCTATAAGCACGCGTTCGGCAGTTATTCAGACCTTCTGTACGATGTGTCGATGCACCCGATGATGGGTATCTACCTGTCGCATATGACCAATCAAAAGGCGAACGAGGCCAAGAACATCCATCCGGATGAAAACTATGCGCGTGAGATCATGCAGCTGTTTTCCATTGGCTTGTTCGAACTGAACCCCGATGGCACGGAAAAACTGGATGCCAGTGGGGATCCGATCCCGACCTATGACAATCGCGACATCAAGGAACTGGCTCGGGTCTTCACCGGCTTGCTGCCCGCGGCCTATGAATACGAGTGGAACACATCGTTCTGGGAAGACAGCTATAATGGTTATCCAGTTCAGTTCGATGATGGGGTCGAAAAGGCCTATAAGACAGTGCCCTTCATTGACGCGACCAAACCGATGATCGTGGAAGAAGCCTTTCACGACCGTGGCGCAAAATCCCTGCTGAACGGTCGTCTGACCTTGCCCGGCGATCAGTCCGGCCCAAAAGAAATCCGTTCGACCATCGACCAACTGGTTGCCCACCCTTCGACCGCGCCGTTCATCGCAACCCATCTGATCAACCGGCTGGTCACCTCCAATCCCTCGCCCGCCTATGTCGAAGCGGTGTCGCAGGCATTTGGCCCAAACGGAGATCTGAAAAGCGCAGTTCGCACAATCCTGACCTACCCATTGACCAATGAGGTTGCCGCTAAACGTCTGCCGTCGGCATACAAATCCCCGACAAAAATAGTACAGTCCCAAAAGCTGAAATCGCCCCTGCATCGCGTCACGCAGGTTCTGATTGCGTTTGGAGCGCATAACCAGACCGGCAAGCTGTGGCTGCTGGGTGATGACATTCAAGAGGCGCTGCAGATGCATCCACTGTCCGCGCCCACTGTGTTCAATTTCTACAAACCCGATTTCACCCCTCATGGCGCATTGCAGAAGATGGGCCTTCGCGCTCCCGAGTTTGAGCTGCACACGGCCGCAACCTCGGTCGCTTATGTCAACAACATCTACTACTGGTTCTTTGGCGGCTATCTCCCGCTGGTTTCGACCCAGATCGGCGCGGGTCCCGAGCAGATGATGGTGATGGAGTTTGACCCCGATACGCTATGGGCCAATTCCAAGAACGCGCTGAGCTTCGATCTGAGCGAAGAGATCAAAATAGCAAAGAACCGAGGCCGTCATGATGAGCTGATAGATCGGATTTCGGTCCTATTGACCGGTCGGACTGATGCCGTAGTGCGCAAACGGATCAAGCAAGCCTATGTGCAGTATGCGGACAATCCCGAATGGGTGGTGCAGACCATCGCCTTCATGATTGCCGTTTCCCCAGAATTCACCGTGCAGGAGACCTGAGCCCATGCTGACCAAATCCTTTACGCGCCGGCAGTTTTTGGCCTCGACCGGTGTTGCCGCAACTGGCGCATTGATGGGTGCCGCCCTGCCCGGCTTGGCGCAAGCTGGGACGGGAATGATCAAGCCCGCCCGCAGGGCGCTTGTTTTTGTTATGCTGGATGGCGGCAATGACAGCTTCAACATGCTGGTACCAAAGGACAAAATCGCGCATGGCCAATACTCGGAAACGCGGGCGAATCTTGCCCTTTCGCGAGGTGAGCTGCTGGACTTGGATACGCCCAAAGATCGGCTGGGCCGCAGCTTTGGCCTGCACCCGTCGATGCCCGAAATGGCCGAGCTGTTCGATCAAAGGCGCCTCTCTTTTGTCGCCAATGTTGGGCCCTTGGTCGAACAGGTCCGGAAAGAGCAGTTCTATGACGGCTCGGCCGCACTCCCCCTAGGACTGTTGAGCCACGCAGACCAGTTCAAACATTGGCAAACCTCGCGCCCGGATCTGCGTGTGAATGTCGGATGGTTCGGGTTCTTTGCCGACGACCTGCAGCCCTCAAAGTCGGCGCACGAGATCGGAATGAACATCTCATTGGCCGGAAACAACATTGCGCAAAACGGCAAGATCGACTTGCCATATTCAATCACAGACAAAGGCAGCGTCGGTCTGTATGTGAAAGAAGAGAAGAGCCCACTCAACGATCTGCTTTTGGACAGTTTCAACCGAATGATGAACGCCGATCAAAACGGCGATCCCTTCCGCGCGACATATCTGAACCTGACCCGCGACGCGCAGTCCAAACACGAGACGTTCAAATCAGCGACCCGCGGGATCAAGATACCCCGGTCCTTCCCGTCTTCGGACCTTGCACAGCAATTGCGCATGGTCGCCAAAACGATTGCTGCCTCGGACCGGCTGGGTCACGAGCAGCAAACGTTTTTTGTGCGCTATATCGGCTGGGACCATCATGATGAACTGTTGGCGAACCATGCCCGTATGCTGCGCGTTTTGTCCGAAGCGTTGGGAGCGTTTCAGGCAACGCTTGACGATATGGGCTTGGCGGATCGTGTTGTGACGTTCACGGGATCAGATTTCGGCCGGACGCTGACGTCGAATGGCAACGGTACGGATCATGGTTGGGGGGGCAATACCCTCGTTATGGGAAATTCTGTCAAAGGTGGGCAGATTCTGGGGGACTACCCCGAACTTGGCCTAGCCAGCGACAACGCGCTTGATGTAGGCGACGGCGTTTTGATTCCAACGACCTCGACCGATCAACTTTATGCTGACCTGTCTCTTTGGTTTGGTGTGCAACCTTCGGCATTGAACACTCTGTTCCCAAATCTCAACAGATTTGCGGATGCGGCGGGCGGAGAAAGGCTTGGGCTTTTCGCCTAGACCCACCGCCCCAAACAGGTCGCCCAACCGGGAAGCTTGAACACTGCTTGCGTTTGATTATCGTCTGGAACGATGGGCACTAATGTAGAAAGCGCTGAAGAGTGGTAGACACTCTAAACTTAAATTGACTGTCAGTATTGACAGTCAATTTCAACTAAGATATCTCTAAAATTCCGTTTCTGTGTAAGGGTAATCGCATGGGTCGCCCCTCGGTACAAGATCAACGTAAAAAAGAAGTCCTCGATGCCTTTATGTCGTGCGTCGTTCGCTACGGCGTCGAAGGGGCCACACTTGAACATATCGCGGCACAAGCCGGGCTGAAGCGCCCACTGATCCGCCATCACCTTGGCAACCGCAAAGCCATGGTTCTGGCGCTAGGTGAGCATGTCGTCGAAACGTTCAGCAAACAGACCGAAACATTGCGCGTTGCGCTGGACGAACATCCCGATGTCCGCAATCTGATCGAGGCCCTGTTCAACTCTGACGGTGAGATGGATCCCCGGATAAACATTTGTTACCAGGCACTCGTCAACTCGATTGAGATCTACCCGGAGCTTCGCAAACCGTTGCTGGAATCGATGGAGGCTTTTTACAAGGTCGCGATAGATATTGTTCTTGCCTCACACCCAAAAGCCGACAAACAAGCCTGCGAGATCGTCGCACACGGAATCATAAACCTTTTTATCACCACGGATGCTTTCGTTCCGCTTAAACCGCCAAAAACATGGGGTTATTCGTCCTACTTCGCCGCGCTGAAACTGGCTGAAACATTGGAAGAAAAAACCTGACGGCGACGGCCAGGCCAACGGCCGGGTTAATCATAACTAACCGCAAGCTTGTCCGTCGTGGCAACCGCCTGGCAAGACAGGACCGCACCTTTCGCGATCTCATTATCATCCAAAGCGGTTCGCGCCCGCATATGAACTGCGCCCTTTTTCACCTGACACCGGCACGCGCCGCAGACCCCAGACTGGCAGGAATATGGCGGCTCCAACCCCGCCTGTTGAGCAGCTTGTAAGATCGTCTGACCGGATGCCATCTTAACCGATTGTCGCTGACCGTTCAGCGTTATGTCCACAACAGCATCAACGCCCTTGATACTGTCATCGGTCTCTTGAACGCCGCCGTAGCTTTCCATGTGAATCCGATTGGCAGGCACATCCAAAGACATAAGCGCGTCTCGAACCGCTTTGTTCATCCCGCCGGGACCACAGATGTAGTACTGGGCATTCTGGGCATAAGGCGGATTTTCTGTGGTCAGCGCCTCGATCGCATCCTTGTCGATGACACCCCGGCGCCAATAAGCGAAACTGGACCACATTGAGGGTTTGGACAAAAGGTGATGCACCGTCAGGCGTTCAGAAAAAGCCTGCTGGTATGCGGCAAACTCATCTTTGAACAGGATACTGTCTGCGTTCGCATTACCATAAGCCAGATGTGCAACCGACCAAGGTTCGGCCAAAAGCACGGACTGAAGCATGGAATGCAACGGGGTGATGCCACTGCCAGCCCCAAAGAAGTAGTGTGTGCGCCGTTCCTCCGGGTCTGTATCCAGACAAAAACAGCCAAATGGCGGCATGACGTCGATCACATCACCCTTTTGAACCGTATCGTTGATATGGTTGCTGACGAGTCCCTTTTTCACCCGTTTGACGGTGATACGCAGCGGATCCCCTGAGACGGGCGAAGACGAGATCGAATAACTTCTGCGCACCTCTTCACCTTTAATCCAAAAGCGAAGGGTCAGGTGCTGACCGGCACGCCAGGCAAAGTCTTGGGCCAGATGTGGCGGCACGTCGAACATGACGGATTTGGCCTGCCCGCCGATCTCGTTGCGCGTTTCAAGCACCTCAAGCGGGTGAAAATCTCTGGTCATTTAAGCCTCCGAAATTCGTGCCAAGCGAATGGGCGGGATGTGTGATGATACCCGAAATGGGCCGGGTGTTTGAATTGAACGGTTTAGGCATTGGCACCCTGTTTTGATGCTGGCGCGTTGATCCGCTCGGTAATCTCGGACAAGCGCGCGAGGCTTTGCAGGACCATCGGCAAAACCACGACCGATTGCACAAACTCGAACGAATAGGTGACAACCGAGAATATCTGCCCTGCCGTCGCCCCGCTTTGCGTCGCCGCAAACCACAGATTGAAGGCCAGCATACTGAGCAAGACAGCAAAAATCGCAGCGTAGACAAGTGCCTCGGAATCCGACAACCGAACCTCATGCGTGCGCAATCGAAACAAGTGTTGGCCGATCTTTTTCAGATCCATGCTTTGCAACGCAGTCACCTGTCTTTCTGACTGGTGGTTCAACAGCCCATTCAGGCGGAAGAAGCGACGCGAAAACAGGGTAAAGATGATCAGGATAATCACAGCAGCGGTCCCTGCGGCGGTGGCAAGTGCCCCGTGAAAGGACATCAGAATACCGACCGAGACCAGAACCTGCACAACTGCACCCATCGATTCAGGGGCCTCATTTTCCAGAAAATCAACCAACTCGCGGGCCATCAGAACACGCGCATTCAGCACCGAGACTTCGCGCCCCGCATCCCGTTCGGCCTGCGCCTTGCCCAATTCGACGCGGATCGTACCATAGGCCCGCGTGTCGTAAACACGCCGCAACGTCGACACAACCAGCAGCGCTGCCATCGCAACACCGAAATGGATGAACGACGTGTAGTCCCCATTCGACAGGCCGTCGATCGAATAGCCGATCAACAGGGGAAGGAAGATAAACAACCCCGTTGCAACCAAGGTCAGACCCCAGGTCGTTGCGATCTTTGTGCGGAAGACCCGCAGCAAGGTCGCAATCGACAACCGGTCGTCGGAGTTGATCATTCTTCTTGCAACCAATCGCGAACGACCCTTTGGTGTTGAACCACGGGGCTTTCCCCAACGGCGGCTGGACCGACCTCAAAATAGGGCGATGTCAGGGATTTCTGTTGCTGTTCACAGGCATAGATGTCCTCTTGCGTGAAATCGCCCGAGGCCATCGGATCGTTTTCATCATACGCATCATCACCGTCATATTTGCCTTTGATACCAAAATTGTTCCAGAAAGACGCCGACCGGGTGGCCTGTTTCGAAAACTCCCAGCCCGAGGCATTGGCAACACGCGTCCGGTTCAGAATCCGCGTCCTGTCCGGAGCAAGCGGGGTAATGATAAAGACGTTCCACACGTCCTCAGACGCGCCAATTCCAACCCCTGGAAACAGCATCGGCACCCATGCACCATTCTGATCTTCAGGAACGACCCGAGGCATCTGAAGCTTTTTGTTCTGATCTTTGGCGAACTCTTCGACCGGCGGTTCCCAAAAGATGTAGTGCGGCCCGTACCAACCATATTGCGCATTGGCGTGGTCATACATTTGTAGGGTGTTCGAATGAAGGTGGCTCAGATGGTAGACGTCGATGTAATTCTCGACAACGATCTTCCAATTGGCTTTGATTTCATAGGTGTTCGAGGTGTCCTCGTGTTCCACCAGCTCTTCTGGCACGTGTGGTCCAACCTTATCGTCCACGTCGCCAAACCATTTCATGATCGACCCTGCGTTCGGGTCGGGATGCACAAACAACATACCCTTCCAGATATCGACCGAAGCAGGTTTCAGGCCAAGGCAGGATTTGTCGACGGACTTATATTCGCGATGCTCATCCGGGACCGAGATCAGGTTGCCCTCAAGATCATAGGTCCAGTCGTGATAGGGGCAGGTCAGCGCTTTTTGGGTCTTTCCCACAGCGCGGATCAATTGGGTGCCCCGATGTCTGCAGATATTGTGGAAGGCCCGCAGCCTGCGATCCCTCCCCATGACGATGAACAAGTTGTTCAATCCCGCCTGAACCGAAAGATAATGGCCTGGCTCGGGCAAATCTTCCATAAAACCAGCAAAACGCCATGTTTTTGAGAATATCTCTCGCTGTTCTCGGTCGAACCACTCCTGCGATGTATACGCCTCTGCAGGTAACTCATGGTACATTTGCGGCATGCTGTCCCCTCCTAGGGCCGTCGTCTTCACGGTTGGCAAGCTAAACGTTTTGACCTCAGCAACAGTGGTTAACACATGCCCGATCTTACGGTGCTTTGAAACGAGATAGGCAAACAGCAAACAACTGTCAATGGTGACAATTTAAAGAATGAAATCAGCCGAAACATGTAAGCAATTTTTTGCGATGTCCGCTGTTTCGATCGGTGTCATCTCGCATATTACCTAACGATACAATTGGATTAAGGCGCCTGCAGAGATTTGGCACTCAACAAAATATGCTTGGCAATATACAGAACGGCACCACTTTCAAAACAGACAATTCACCGATGCCCTCATTCAAGATTTGTGTCAATTTCGCCCTCGCGCTGATGCTAACCGCATGTGCCGGCAGCTATGATCGGACAGCACTTACGCCGACGCCCGAGAATTACGAGACCTTTCTGCCGGTTGGAATAACCCCGGACAGCCAGTATTTCGAGGATGATAGCCGCGACCCTCTGGCAACTCTCAATGCGGAAATGCGCAAGACGCTAGCACAGGTTCCAAGGGGGCAAGGTCTGAACATTCTTGCGCTGTCAGGCGGCGGCCAGCACGGCGCTTTTGGAGCCGGCGTTCTAAATGGTTGGACCGACAAGGGCACCCGCCCTTCCTTTGGTGCGGTCACCGGAATCTCCACCGGCGCGCTAATTGCGCCCTTCGCATTCCTCGGCCCGGATTATGACAGCCGCCTGAAGCGGTTCTACACCGAAACCGCGACCCGGGATGTCGTGCGATTAGACGTTTCGGGTACCGTCTTTGGGCGCGGTTTTCTGACCAAAGCAACGCCACTGAAAGCGGCAATCAAGCAAGAACTGACCGACGATCTGATCCGCGAGATCGCGGAGCAGCACAGATTGGGCCGCCAGCTTTTGATCGGCACCACCAACATCGACGCGGAACGTCCGGTGCTGTGGAACATCGGAGCTATGGCCCAAACCGACACACCGGGCGCACGGGAGCTGATCCGGGATGTAATTTTGGCCTCGGTCTCGATACCTGTCGTATTCCAACCAGTTACAATCAAGGTGACCAATGGCGAAGTTCAACGCGAAGAACTGCATGTGGATGGCGGTCTGACCCGCGAGATTTTTGCCTACCCATACGACTTGCAGATGCGTCAGCTATTGCGGGACGCTGGGCTGAGCAACCAAAAAAACCGCATTTGGTTAATCCACAACAAAACGCTGGAACCGAGTTTCGATCCCTTGCCCGGAAATGCAACCGCAGTGGCTAACCGCGCGTTCGAGATGCTGATCCGTTCGCAAAGCCTTGGCAATATCGAAAGCATCCTGACCCTCGCGAACCGGGACGGGTTTCAAGCCAATATCACCTATATCCCCAAGGAACTTCAAAGAAAGCCGCAGGAACCCTTCGACCCCGAATACATGACCGAACTGTTTGCGATCGGTTATTGGGCCGGACAGCATAAGGAAGGGTGGATCTATGATGCGCAGCAGTGGCAGTGACGAGGACTTAAGGCCCGGCCAATTACTGAAGCAGACAATCAACAAGATGTTTGAACAAAGCGCAAATAACTGCAAGATAACGGGGCAATTCATGAGCAGATCGCATAGATGGTAACGCCACGCCGCCTCTTCCCCTCAATTTCATCACTCCGCGCCCTTGAAGCGCTGGATCGCTTAGGCTCGGCTTCTGCGGTCGCTGATGAGCTTGTCCTGACCCAAAGTGCCGTCAGCCGGCAATTGCAAACATTGGAAGCCCAGCTAGGTGTCGATCTGATCCGTCGGGATCGCAAACGCCTGCTGCTGACGCCAGTTGCGCAGGAATATGTTGCCGAGGTTCGGCAAGGCCTGAACCAGATCGCTCAGGCCTCGCTAAAGCTGCACATGGCTCCTATTGGTGGCACCTTGAACCTTGCGATTTTGCCGACGTTCGGAATGCGGTGGCTAGTGCCCAGATTACCCGAATTTGCCCGAATGCACCCGGAAATAACCATCAACATGTCGACCCGCCTGCGTCCGTTCAGTTTCACCGCTGAACCCTTCGACGCGGCGCTGCATTTTGGAGAACCCGATTGGCCCGGCACGGATCGGCTGTTGCTGCGTGTGGAAAGTGTATTGCCGGTTTGCGCGCCATCCCTGCTGCCCAAAGGCGCGCCGCCATCACCGCGAGATCTGCTGAAACTACCATTGCTGCACATCCAGACCCGGCCCCACGCCTGGCAAGAATGGTTCAGTCATATGGGGACAAGCCATCCCGACGCATTGCCCGGAACGATTTACGATCAATACACAACGATCAATCAGGCGGCGGTTCACGGTCTTGGCGTTGCGTTATTGCCCAATTATTTGATCGAACAGGACCTCGCGACAGGCAAACTGATCGCAGCCTTCCCGGACGCGGTTGAGATGATGGGCGCCTACTATCTTGTTTGGCCGAAAACCAAGTCGGACGACCCGTCGCTGCGCAGCTTTCGTCACTGGCTGTCCACGCAGGCCCAAACCGAAGAGGGCCTGCCGCGCTGACGTCGTCGGATGCGACCCGACTTGGCAATCACAAAGTTTCCGTCAGCAATGAAGCCGCCCGCCTCAATTCGGTGCGCCAATTTGACGGCGCATCAAGTGCGGCCAGTGAATCGAGGGACAGGAAGATCGTTGAAATGCCCTGCGCCACGGCCTTCACCCGTTCTGGTGTGGCGTCGGGCGACACGCGAGCAAGGAACTTCTCAAGAACCGCCACAAAACGTGCCAGGACTTCCAGCAACGCCTCCGCGAGTCCGGGATGATCCCCGACTGATGCCGATAACCCCTGCCACGCAGCAGCAAGCCGCGGATCGATCTCTTCATCTTCGGCAAATAGGATTTCCAAGAACTGATCGCCTGTTTCGATCTGTGTAAGATGACAATCCAACTCCAATGTCAGATTGTTGAACGCGTCTGCGACATGCTGATTTAGCGCACCAATCATCTGGTCACGATTGCCAAGGTAGTGCCGTAACAAAGGTCGCTTCACACCCGCCTGGGCCGCGACACGCTCTTGAGTGGCGCCATCAAGCCCGTACCGGGCCACGCAGGTCATATAGGCATCAAGGATTTCTTCTGACCGTTGCGGTTTTAAGCTCGGGCGCGGCATAGCGTTTCCAGTCTCTTCATCAGGCTCAGGACAAGAGCCCTTGAAATCGTGATTATCCGCAGTTTTTGCGGCCAATTTCTTCCAAATCGTCAAAATTAGTGAACGATCACTTTGCATTGACTTATGCCGCGCTCCAGGTTACCTGTCAACGTTGACAATAATGAAAACTTAGCAGCCATTTGTGAGATCCTTCATGCAACAGCCAAACCAAATGCCAGAGGTCGCTACCCAGGAATTGCCACCCGAAGCCTACACATCAGATGAATGGCTGGCGCAGGAAAACAAGAAGCTGTTTTCGCGCAGCTGGGTGTTTGCTGGCGTCGAGTCAAAAGTTGCCAATGCGGGCGATTACATGACGACCAAGGCAGGGCACTTTACCCTGGTCGTAATCCGCGGAAACGACGGCGAACTGCGTGCGTTCCACAACATTTGCCGACATCGCGGAACCGAACTGTTGGACCACGGCTGCGGCAATGCGGGCAAGACGATCGTGTGCCCCTATCACTCGTGGACTTTTGGCCTGGATGGCGCGTTGCGTGGTATCCCCGACCAGCAAGCCTGTTTCCCTGACATTAACAAAAAAGAAAACGGCCTGCACAGGGCTTCGGTCGCGGTCTTCAAGGGCATTGTCTTTGTCAATCCCGAACCCGATCAGGACTTGTCAGAATGGCTCAGCGGATTGGAAGATGTCGTCTGGCCGCACGACATCACCAGCCCTGAACTGATATCTTACGGTGAACTTGTAACCTATGAAATGCAGTGCAACTGGAAAGTGTTCTTCGAGAACGCCATCGACGGATACCACCTGGCCTATCTGCACAAGAACACACTGGGCGGCCCAACTCAGGACAAGAACATCTGGGACCCTTATGGCGACAATCAGGTTTGGTACTCGACTGAAAACGAAACCGTGCGTTCGCGTGTTCCGAATTTCGTGTCAACGCGAATGGACAAATGGAACGCGAAGAAAATCCCGCATGCTGAGAAAGAAGGCTATGGCGGCGTCTACATGTTGTTCCCGACAACCCTGATCGTGGCAAGCCCGTGGTCCTACTCGATATCCGTGATGGAACCTGTAAGCGCCGGTGTGACACGGTTGCATGCTTATGTCTGGGCCGCAAAATCATGGATGTCGAGCCGCGGTTCCGTCAAGGATATCCCCGGCTATGACAAAGTATCCGGCATGATCAAAAGCTCGCACTGGAAAGTGCATCCGCTGGAAACGCAGGACTTCCAGACCGAGGATGTATATGTCGTCGAGAAAATGCAGCGTGCGATGATGTCGCCCAAATACACGGTCGGCAAAATGGCCTCTGGTCCGGGTGCTGAATCTCCGCTGACCTACTTTCAGAGATCGGTTCTGCGCCACATGGAAGCGTAGGTACACGCGGCAAGCGACAGAGATTTCACTGGGTCACTTTCTCAACCGGATGGCCTGCTTCATTTGAGGTGGGCCATTGAAACGACGAGGCTTGACCGCATTTCAACGATCAAGCCTCACACTGTTTTTCGAACTTTCATTTCCTGACCAAGAGCATTCGGTCAGGAACGGTGCTTATGCCGCACCGCTTTGGTCGTCGCGACTGCAAATCTCGATGATCTCGCGTTTTTGAATTTTACCTGTCGGGCCTTTGGGCAATGCATCCCAAATCTCGATATCTTTCGGGATCTTGAAGTTGGCAATCTTACCCCGGCAGTACTCACGCAGTGCCGCGCCGCTAACAGCGGTATCCGAGTTCAGGGTGACAACGGCATGAATCCGATCCCCCCATTTTGGATCGGGCAAGCCGAACACACTGACTTCGTCGATTGCATCATGTTCAGCCAGACAGTTTTCGACCTCGATCGGGAACACGTTATAGCCGCCGGACTTGATACGGAACTTTGCCCGGTCCTTGAGATGCACGTAACCCTCTGCATCGATCACTGCGATATCCCCGGTATGCAACCAACCATCGCGGACAGTTTCCGAATACTCCACCGCTTGGTTCCAATAGCCAGGTATCACATAGGGCGAGTGTATCAGCAGCTCACCCGCCTCACCGCTGGGAAGATCATCGCCCTGCTCATCCACAACACGGACGTCCACGTAGTAAAGTGGTCGACCCGCGCTTTCCAGACAGTTGTGCCCGTCTTTCAAGGCGCGTTCGTGATCGGTTGCTGTCAGCATCATACCCATGCCCATCAGCTCGGTCGTGCCAAACATCTGCAGGAATTTGCACCCGAAAGCCTTGAGCGCATCCCGCACCGTCGCAGGTGGAATTGGCGCCGACCCATACCCCAACTGCCGGATCGACGAGCAATTGTATCGCGTGATCAGCCCGGAAGACAGCAGGTCATTCAGCATCGTTGGCACCAGAACGCAGATCGTCGCCTGCTCGCGGTCAATAAGCTTAAGCGCCGTTTCGGCATTCCATTCGCCGACAATAGCGCATTTGGTGCCGTGGAACATGTTACGCAGCAGGTGAATGATCGGAACGCCCGATGCCGGCATCGCGTGCAGCCAGACATCATCCGGACCCGCACCTTCCGTCAGAGCGATTACACCCATCGACTCGATCATCAACGCGTGAGGATAGATCGCACCTTTCGGCAAACCGGTTGAACCGGTGGTGTAGCAGATCATCAATTGCTCATACGGGGTATGGATGAAGGCTCCGCGATCAGATGCTGATGCGATCAGGGTTTCATAATCCCGCTCCAGCGTATGCTGCGCACCAACTCCCACCAGCACCGGCTGGCGTTTGCTGAAGGTCAGTGCCTCTTGGGCGATTGCAACTTTCGTGTCCTGCACGATCAGAACATCCAAGCCTGCGTCGTCAATCAGCGCGCCAATCTCGCGCGGGGCAAGGCGATAGTTCAGACCCACTCGAATCGCACCGGCCTTGGCGCAAGCGCCTATGGTTTCCGCAACCTCGATGCAGTCAGGCAGGATCACCCCGACCCTGTCACCCTTGCGGACATCCAGCGGCCGCAACGCATGCGCCAGCGCATCTGTTCGCTGGCCTAACTCGCGCCAACTGCAACGGCGGTCCAGTTCCACATAAGCATCTTGATCCCCAAAGCGGTCTGCGTTTCGGTCGATCAGCTGTCCAAGCGTCGGCATTGGTGTCTCCTCCCGGGCATCACGGCAATTCTTAAGTTACGTGATTGTCGTTTTTGGTGGTGTGGGGCGTGCGAGGTCAGGTGAAAATTCACTTTGACCCTACATCAGCCTTCCAGCGGTGTGAGTTTGTGAAATCCCTTGCGCCCATAAATAAGCGCCGACTTTTCCGGGTTCAGGTGAACTTCTTTCACCATACCGAAGAACACCGCATGTGTCTTCGTGTTTGCCCAGTTGTCGACCACGCATTCAAAGGACACGACGGACTCTTTCAAAACAGGCAGACCCAGATCTCCTTTGATCCATGTCCCGGCTGCCTGGAACTGTTGTTCCTTGTCCATTTTCGACGAAAAGGCACCGACAACCTCGGTCATGTCATCAGGTATGAGGTTTACGGCAAACTTTCGGCTGTCCATGACGACGCCATATGTTCGCGCTGTTCGGTTGATGCAAACCAACAAAGCTGGCGGATCGGCCGTTAGCGAACATACCGCTGTCGCCGCCATTCCAGCACGCGAATCTTCGAATTCTGAAGTGATGATGGTCGTTGAGGCCGCCAGCAACTGCATGCCGGTCTTGAACCTGTCTTCTGTGGTCAGGGTCATACTGCGCTCTTGCTAATTAGTGAACGATCACTTACCTTCCACATCGCCGGATAAATGTCAACGCAGACTTCGCAGCCCGGCGGCAAAGAAACGAAACCCGACCCTTGTGACCAAGGGGACAGAACGGGCACACAGACCAACAGGAAGGCGGTTGCACACCGCAAAGCCAACCGCAGGAGACGCGTATTGAACCAGCATAGCCCCAACCCCGCCGAGAGCCTCGCGACGCTTTTGGAGACACAAAAAGCCCACCAGGCCGAACATGGCGTGCCAAACGCGGCTGAACGCAAGGATCGCATCACGCGGTTAATCGACCTAGTACTGGATAATCGCGATGCCATGATTGACGCGATCTCGTCCGATTTTGGCAATCGGTCACAACATGAAACGATCGCGGCCGACATCGTTGGCACGGTAAAACAGGTAAAATTCGCGCGGGACAACCTTGATCGTTGGATGCGCCCTGAGAAGGCAAAAGTCGAGTTTCCCCTGGGATTGCTGGGCGCGCGCGGTCGCATCCATTATCAACCCCTGGGTGTCATTGGAATTGTCAGCCCCTGGAACTTTCCGATCTATCTGGCCATCGGCCCAATGGCCGAAGCCTTTGCGGCAGGCAACTCGGTTATGCTGAAGCCGTCAGAGTTCACACCCCGCACATCCGACCTTTTGAAGTCGCTGATAGAAGCAGACTTCGCCCCGCACGAAGCCGTGGTTGTGACCGGTGGCGTCGACGTCGCACAGGCGTTCACTGCCCTTCCTTTTGACCACCTGCTGTTTACCGGCGCCAGCACCATTGGCCCGCACGTCCTTCGTGCAGCAGCAGAACATATGGTGCCCACAACACTGGAACTTGGAGGCAAGAACCCCGCCATCATCGCCCCCAGTGCAGATATGAATCTTGCGGTCGCCCGGATCGCTGCGGGCAAAGGGTTCAATGCGGGTCAGGTTTGCCTGGCACCGGACTATGTCTTGGTCCCACGCGCAAAGATGGAAGAATTCGCCACCCAGCTTGCGGCAAAACTTGCCGAGGCCTTCCCGACCCTGTCCGGCAACCCGGATGTAACACATATCGTGACCGATCGCCAATTCGACCGGCTCAAGGGCCTTGTGGAGCAGGCACGCTCGGCAGGGGCGCGGGTCGTTCAGGTCAATCCCGCAAACGAAGATCTCTCAGCCACAAATGAGAAAATTCTGCCCCCGACACTGATCGTCGGCGCCGATCCGGCGCTGGACGTCATGCAAGATGAAATCTTCGGGCCGATCCTGCCAATCCTGCCTTACGACTCGCTGGATCAGGCCATTAGCTTTGCCAACACCCGTCCGCGCCCTCTGGCGGCTTACGTGTTTGCCAAGGACGCGGGCGAGCAGGAACAGGTGATGGAAAGCACCATTTCCGGCGGAGCGTGCATCAACGAGACCATCATGCATTCGACCCAGAACACCCTGCCCTTTGGCGGTGTCGGAAACAGTGGCATGGGCGCTTATCACGGCCTGCATGGCTTCCAACGGTTCAGCCACGCAAAAGCTATTTTCAAGCAGATCAATATGGATGGCGTCTTCAAGGCTCTTCGCCCGCCCTATGGCGAGAAGTTCTTTAAGACAATGGCGCCGTTCCTGAAAAAATAATCTGGTGCACCAAAAAAGAAGGGAGCTCTGCATTTGCGGAGTTCCCGTCAGTCGTTTTGCGGTAATGCCGGCAGCGCGGCTTGTTATAAGCAAGATGCCTGCGGCGATACCTCAGACCTCCAGCCATTCCTTCCGGATTTCGTCATTTTCGCGCAATGCCTGCGGGGTGCCTTCGTAAACCATGTGCCCGTGACCCATGACGTAAACCCGGTTGGTCACACGCAAAGCGATGGTCAGCTTTTGCTCGACCAACAGGATCGAGACGCCACGCTCGGCAATCTGCAGCAGCAGATCCCCCACTTGCTCAACAATCTTCGGGGCCAGACCTTCGGTCGGCTCGTCGATCATGATGAAATCGGGGTTGCCCATCAAAGCGCGGCAGATGGTCAGCATTTGCTTTTCGCCGCCCGACATGACCGAGGCATCCACATCCGCACGATTGCGCAGGTTCGGAAACATCTCGAACATGTCCTCGATACGCCAGCGGCCATCGCCGTCCTTTTGGCCGGGTTTCAGCCCCAGCATCAGGTTCTGGCGAGTTGTGAGACCGGGAAAGATATCCCGATTTTCAGGCACATAACCAATCCCGGCCTTGGCAATCTCAAAGCTCTTGCGGTCAGCGATCTCCTGGCCGCGGAACTGGATCGACCCGTGCGGGGCGACCTCGCCCATGATGGCCTTGCAGGTGGTAGACCGCCCAACCCCGTTCCGCCCCAACAGCGATACGATTTCGCCCTCGCCCACCTTAAGGTTAACACCCTGAAGAATGTGGCTCTTGCCGTAATAGGCGTGCAAGTCGGTGACCTGAAGCATTACACAGCCTCCTCTTCCAAACTTGCGCCCAGATAGGCTTCTTTCACTTTCGCCGATGCGCGTACAACATCCGGCGTGTCGGATTCGATCACTTCGCCATAAACAAGGACCGAGATCTTGTCCGCCAAATCAAAAATCACGCCCATGTCGTGCTCGACAATCAAAAGCGTCTTGTCCTCGGTCACGTTGCGGATCAGGTCGACGATCAGGTCGGTTTCCGAATGGCTCATCCCGGCGCAGGGTTCGTCCAGCAGTATGATATCCGCCCCGCCTGCGATCGTGATCCCGATCTCAAGCGCGCGCTGCTCGGCATATGCCAGCGTGCCAGCCAGTTCATTCCGGCGCGAACTCAGATTGATCTGCGTCAGAATACCGTCAGCCTTTTCGGTAACGTCCAGCTGGCGGCCAATCATGTGCCAAAAAGAATACCGATACCCCATTGTCCACAACAACCCACACCGAATGTTTTCGAACACGGTCATGTTGGGAAATATGTTGGTGATCTGGAAAGATCGGCTGAGGCCGCGGCGGTTGATCTCGAAGGGCTTCAATCCGGTGACATCTTCGCCGTGCAGAAACACTCCGCCCGAGGTCGGCGCGAACCGCCCGGTGATCAGGTTGAACAGGGTCGATTTCCCGGCCCCGTTCGGCCCGATGACCGCGTGGCGTTCACCCTTGGCGATCTGCAGGTTCACGCCTTGGATAATCTTGGCCAGACCAAAGCTCTTCTCGAGGTTTTTTAGCTCAATAGCAGGAGCGCTCATGCCCGATCCTCCGCATGGTTCGCATTGTCCCAGGCTTCACGGGTTTCCGGCAAAACGCGCGACACTAGGAAGAGGGAGATTGCGGCGATGATTGTTGCAAACGCTACGGCCTGATAGCCGCCACTATCAAAGGCAATGCCATAGAGATGCATCTCGTGATCGCCACCGTATCCGTGGCGCTTGTGGAAAAGGATTTCCAAAATGGCGGCCAGGGACAAGACACTCGTGATCGTAGGGATTGCCACTTTGAGATACGGCTTGATCAGCAATTTCAGTTTACCCAAGGCGAGCGGGCGTCGATGCATCGCGATCAACCCGGCAAAACCAGACGGGAAGAACATCACACAGGCCACGAACAAAATGCCCAGATACAACGCCCATAATTCGGTATGCAGGCCAAGAACCGTTTGCAGCAAGGTGAACACGACCGCCCCGATAATCGGCCCGACAAAGAAGCCAGCACCACCAATGAAGGTGATCAGCAGGATCGAGCCGGACGTCGCAAGGTTCAGGTTTTCCTCGGTCAGAATCTCAAAGTTGATCGCGAACAACGACCCGGCAACACCGGCAAAAAAGCCCGAAGCACAGAAGGAAATCCAGCGAACGTTGCGCTGGGAATACCCCAGAAACTCGGCGCGTTCTTCGTTGTCGCGCACAGCGTTGGCAATCCGCCCGATCGGCGTGCGCGAGAACAGATACATCAGCAGCGCTGCCACCAACAGCCACACGACCGTAAGGTAATAAACCTCTTGCTGTGTAAGGAATTCATACCCGAACACTGGCGGACCCATGGTCCGGTCGCCCGAGATGCCTTCTTCGCCGCCAAAGAACACGACGATGATGACGGAACAGGCGGCGATCAGCTCTCCGACACCAAGCGAGATCATAGCGAATACAGTGCCTGCCCGACGGGTCGAAAAACTACCGATCAGGAAGGCGAAGACCATGCCGAACAAGCCTCCGACTATCGGAAGAAACGGCAAAGGCAACCACAGCCCGTCCTCGACCATGTTCATCACGTGCATGGCGAAGAACCCGCCAAGACCCATATAGACCGCATGACCAAAGGACAGCATACCACCCTGCCCCAGCAACATGTTGTAGCTCAGCGCGAAGACGATGGTGATCGCCATCTGGTTCATGATCGTCAGCGCCGAACTGGACTGGAACACAAATGGCAGGCACAACAGGAACAGAGCGGCAAAAGCCCAAGGCATCATGTTCGATAGCGATATCAGCCGGGTAGTCCCCGCAGTTAAGGGTGTCTTACTGGCGATACTCATGATTCACGGTTCCCCATGAGACCTTGCGGGCGCAGAACAAGAACGATGATCATCAGCAGGTATGGCAAGATCGGGCCAAGCTGAGGCAGCGTCAGTGTCCACAGGTCCTGCAGCGGATGATCCCAGATCATCTCTGGCTTGGTAAAGCCGATCGCGGTCAGCACTTGTTCGGCCGTGACGTCATAGGCGGTGGCAAAGGTCTGAAGCCAGCCAATAATCAGGGATGCAACCAAGGCGCCCCAAAGCGAACCCAGACCGCCGATCACAATGGTCACAAAAACGATCGAACCAAGCTGCAAGGCCATGCCTGGGAAAACGCCCAGAACCGGACCGGCGATGACGCCAGCCAGACCGGCCATCGCGGTTCCCACGCCAAACACGCACATAAAGACCAGCGGTACGTTGTGACCCAGATTCTGCACGGTTTCGGGATAGCTGAGCGCGGCCTGAATGGTCATGCCGATACGGGTTTTGGTCAGAATGTATAGCAGCGTCAGGAAGATCCCCATCGCAACGGCGATCATGAAAACCTTGTAGGCAGGAAAAGCATTTCCAGCGATAGCGAAAGCTGCAAAATCCAGCGCGGCAGGTTCCGAGAATGGAAGCTGACTTTTGCCCCAGAAGAATTGAATCGTTTCTTCAATCAGCAGCGCAAGACCAAAGGTAAAGATCAGTTCTGGCACATGCCCGTATTTGTGAACTCGCCTTAACCCGTATCGCTCGATCAGAGCCCCGATCAAACCGACAATCAATGGCGCGACAAGCAAGCCGATCCAGAACCCGGTGACGAGGCTGATCTGATAGGCGAAATAAGCACCCAGCATGTAAAAACTGGCATGAGCAAAGTTCAGAACGCCCATCATGGAAAAGATCAGTGTCAAACCGCTGCATAGCATGAACAGCAACAAACCAGTCACAAATCCATCCAACACGTTCACGAGGAACAGCGCCATTACGTGTCTCCCTGCATATTATTGAGTGGCAGCCTGGTGGCCCGCCCGAATTTCAGACGGACCACCAGAGTGGTTAGAGGCTTATGGGCGCTTCATCTCGCATGTGGTGGACGAGTCATTGGACGCCAGTTCGACAACAGTTTCTGCAACCATACCGCGGCCAGACTTGTCGTATTCAAAAACGACCTCGGGTGTCTGGCCCTGCACGGTCACGGTTTGGATCGTCTGGTGATCGCTTTCACGCATCACGGTCTTGCCAGTGACAATACTGTCGTATTCCATGCCTTCCAGCGCGTAGGCGATCGCCTTGATATCCGTGGCGTTGCCAACTTCGTTGATCGCGGCTGCCAGCATCGGTGCGACATTCGCCATCTGAGGTTGACCAAAGTCCAGATCCGGGAAGCTTACATAGAAGGCCTCGATGAACTCCTGCGCTTCTGGTGTCGGGGCCGGATTTACCTGACCTGCACCGACCAGCTTGACGATTCCGTCGCCTTCTTCACCAAAGGCCGCGGTGATGCCTGAGGTCGCGCCATAGTAGGTGTAGATCGGCTTGTCGAAACCGGCACCCATGACCGCTTTTCCCAGGCCGACCATATCGCCACCCCAGTTACCGGTGATCACGGCATCTGCGCCCGAACCAACAATCTTGCGCGCGTAGGGCGTGAAGTCTTTGACTTTGCCGATCGGGTGCAACTCGTTCCCGACAATCTCAATATCGGGGCGCTTTTCCTGAAGGAACCGCTGAGCGGCCGCAGCAACAGCCTTACCGAACGAATAGTCCTGACCGATCACATAGACTTTTTTGATATCCGGGTTGGCTGCAATGTCATCGGTCAACGCGTCCATTTTGATGTCAGCATTGGCGTCAAAGCGGAAATGCCAGAACTGGCACTTGTCATTGGTCAACGCCGGGTCAACGGCCGAGTGGTTGAGGAAGATAACCGGATCATCAGGATTGCGACGATTGTGCTTGGCAACGGCTTCGGTCAGCGCGTTCGCCACACCGGATGATGCGCCCTGAGCGATGATGCGAATGCCCTGATCCATGGCAACCTGCAACTGGATGAGAGATTCCTTTGCGCTGATCTTATTGTCGAAAGGCACCATCTCGAATTCGGCATTCCCATCCAACAGCCCGCCAGGTTCGTTCACCAGCTCTTTGACGCTGTGGCGATAGATCGCCAGGCCTTGTGTGCCCGTCGTCGCAAATGGCCCGGATAGCGGATCAATGAAAGCGATTCGTACTTTTTCCTGTGCCGCAGCGGCCCCTGCAACAAGACCAGCAGCAAGTGCGGTCGCCATCATCAAATTGAACTTGTTCATCTCTTCCTCCCTATTGACACCAGGCGGTAGGTTTCAGCCCGCTGTAAGATCCACACATGGGTGAGTGATCGATCACTATATTTATGACTGTTTGTTAGTGTGTCAACGAATTACTGACCGAATTTGGAACTTCTGGACATTCGTGAAACAAAATCGGCATTGCGCCGTCACATCGCCCAATTTTATCGCGACTAGAGTGGCTGCTCCTCAATTAGCTTTGAAAATAAGGGGAATGATCAATCGACTGAATATCCGTGATCCAATCTTCTGCCCGCGCTCATGATAAACAAAACTGGCCCAAACAAATCGTTGACATTTTTTTTGTTCGCGTAATATCATTTGTGTACTAACGAGAAATTTCTCATCAGGATAGACACTTTGCGGTATCTTTCTCCCAACACGCTCGATGATGCATTTGACTTGCTGACCAGCAATGATCTGACGGTTGTCGCTGGCGGCACTGACTTTTTCCCATCCCGGCAGCGTCATGAGCTGCACACCGACATATTGGACGTCACACGCATCAATGGTCTTTCGGGCATCCAACTTGTGGATGACCGTTGGAGAATCGGAGCCACAACAAGCTGGACAGACATTGCCCGGGCCAATCTGCCCGTAGCATTTAAGGGCCTGCAAATGGCAGCGCGGGAAGTCGGTAGCCTGCAGATCCAGAACAGCGGCACGATTGCAGGGAACCTGTGCAATGCCTCGCCTGCCGCTGACGGCGTGCCACCGCTGCTGACGCTGGAGGCTAGCGTTGAGCTTGGCTCGGCCCGTGGCTTTCGCGAGGTTCCGCTGTCAAAGTTCATCACTGGCGTGCGCAAAACGGCGCTGTCCGGCGATGAGATTGTGACGGCGATCTACCTGCCCGACCCGCCCAAAGGGACTGTTGGACATTTCGAAAAACTCGGCGCGCGACGATACCTTGTGATCTCGATCACGATGACTTCTGTCATCATCGGCCTCGATGAAAACCGCCGGATCAACTATGCGCGCGTCGCCGTGGGGGCTGCGTCAGCCGTGGCACAAAGGCTGGTACAGCTCGAAGCCGATTTGATCGGGAAATCCCCTGAAACGGTTGAAGTTTCATCAGAGCATTTGGCACCGCTTAGCCCCATTGATGACGTCCGCGGGGACGCCGCATTCCGACTGGACGCGGTGGCAGAACAATGTGTCCGGGCAATCGCAGAGGCGGGACAACATCATGGATAAACGCGCTGATGAAATCACGACCGAATTCACCCTGAATGGCCACCCCGTCAGCGCGGTGCCGCGCGTGGGTGAGCGCCTGTCGGAAATGCTGCGCGAGCGGCTGTCAGCACGCGACGTCAAGATCGGATGCAATGCCGGCGACTGCGGTGCTTGCACCGTTCTGGTCGATGGTGATCCGGTCTGTGCCTGCCTGGTTCCGGCGCAACAGGCTGCTGGGCGGTCTGTGGAAACGGTGTCCGGGCTGACGCAAGATGACCAGATTGCCAAACGTCTGGCAGAAAGCTTTCAAAACCACGGTGCGGCGCAGTGCGGTATCTGCACGCCGGGCATGATGACCGCTGCCGTCGCATTGCTGCGCGAGACTCCTGAGCCAAACAATGAGCAGGTCCAGGATGCCCTAGGCGGCGTTTTGTGCCGCTGCACCGGGTATCGCAAGATTATCGATGCCGTTGTTGCCGCTGGTGCGCCTGCTTTGCCCGAAGCATCATTGGGACACGCGGGCGAAGCCATCTGGCGCGTGGATGGGCACGACAAGGTCACAGGCACAGAGCTTTTTGGCGATGATGTTGCCCCGGCAGGTACATTGGAAATCTATGTCATCCGTTCCCCTTACCACCGTGCCAGGTTTACACTTGGCGATCTGGACACTTGGGCCAATAAGACCCCTGGGATCGAAGCAGTCCTGACTGCGGCCGACATTCCCGGGCGCAACAACTTTGGCGTTATTCCCGACTTTGCCGACCAACCTGTATTCGCGGAGACCGAGGCTCGGTTCCGTGGCGAGGCTGTCGCCGCCATCATTGGTCTGCCCGAGATTCTGGCAACATTCGATCCAGCAGATTTTCCAGTAACGTGGGAAGAAAGACCCGCAGCGCTGGATTCACCGGACGCCATGACACCCCTAGCCGCGCAGCTACACCCAGATCGCGACGGCAACGTTATGTGTGCCGGTTTCGTGAAATGCGGAACACCAGAAACCGCGTTGGATAACGCAGATGTTGTGGTCGAAGGCCATTTCCGCTCGGGCTTTGTCGAACATGGGTATATCGAGCCTGAGGCCGGGTTCGCCGAGATCGTGAACGGGCGGGTCGAAGTCCATGCCTGCACGCAAGCCCCGGTGATGGATCTGGACGCGCTGGAGATCATTCTGGGGATGCCGCGCGATCAGATCCGTATTGCCCCGACCGGGGTCGGCGGCGGGTTCGGTTCAAAACTCGATATCTCGGTGCAGCCTTATCTGGCACTTGCCGCGCTCAAAACCGGCAAGCCGGTGCGACTGACCTATTCCCGAACCGAGTCGATGCAGTCCACCACCAAACGCCACCCTTCCGACCTGCAGGTCAAGATCGGGGCAACCAAAGACGGTCGTATCAGTGGGATGACTTTTGATGGGCTGTTCAACACAGGCGCCTATGCCAGCTGGGGTCCGACCGTGGCCAACCGGGTTCCTGTTCATGCCTCGGGGCCGTACAAAATCACCGACTACCGCGCCGAAGCCAAAGGCATCCATACGCATTGCCCGCCATCGGGCGCATTCCGCGGCTTTGGCGTTCCACAATCAGCCATCGCGCAGGAATGCCTGTTCGACGAGTTGGCGGACAAGCTAGGCATCGACGCGCTTGATTTCCGCATCAACAATGCGCTGGAGAATGGGGTCCCCACCGTTTGCGGGCAGGTCTTCGATCAGAGTGTTGGCATTCGCGCCTGCCTCGAAGCGCTGCGTCCCGCGTGGGCTGAAGAAAACAAAGCAGCTCAGGCACACAACGAACAAAACAATACCTTGATGCGCGGCGTTGGGCTGGCGGCAGGCTGGTACGGGTGCGGCAACACTTCGTTGCCCAACCCGTCGACGATCAAATCGGGTATCCGGTCAGATGGCAGTGTGGTCCTGCACCAAGGAGCGATGGATATCGGCCAAGGGGCAAACACCGTCATCACGCAGATCTTTGCCACGGCGCTTGGTGTCCCGGTTGCGCAGATCGAAATCATCGGGGCCGATACGGATGTCACGCCAGACGCGGGCAAAACTTCGGCCTCACGTCAGACCTATGTCTCTGGCAGCGCTTCACGTCTGTCGGGCGAAGCGATGCGGGCGCAGATTCTGTCCCGCGTGAACGCCGGGCCTGATGCTGTGATCACCCTGAACGCAGGCGCAATTGCTGTGGATGATAACGGACAGCAGCACACGATCGACCTGACCACGCTGGAACCGGACGCCGAAGGGTATGTTCTGCGTTCCGAAGAAACCTATGACCCGCCCACAAAACCGTTGGACGAAAACGGTCAAGGGATACCTTATGCTCAGTTTGGTTATGCTGCGCATCTGGCTGTTGTCGAGGTGGACACAAAACTTGGCACGGTGAAACCGATCAAATTCGTGGCCGCCCATGACGTCGGCAAAGCGATTAACCCGATGCTGGTCGAGGGTCAGGTGCAGGGCGGTATCGCGCAGGGTCTTGGCATGGCACTGATGGAAGAATACCTGCCCGGCCTTACCGAGAACCTGCACGACTATCTGATCCCGACCATTGGAGACATCCCCCCGATCGAAACCCTCATCATCGAGGAAGAGGATGCCCACGGCCCCTACGGTGCCAAGGGACTGGGAGAGCACGTTCTGATCCCGACGGCCCCGGCCCTTTTCAATGCAATCAATCGCGCCTGCGGCGTTCGGCTGACGCAAGGTCCTGCCACGCCTGCAAAGATGCGCGCAGCAATCAAGGAACTGAAAGATGGCAACTGAACGCGCCACACCAGAGAAAATTCGCTGCGATGCCTGCCCGGTGATGTGCTACATCGCGGACGGTAAAATCGGGGCCTGCGACCGCTATGCCAATCATGGTGGCGACCTAGTCCGTTTGGATGCGTTGACGATCATCGAAAGCACTGAGGACACGCGCCTTGTCCCGTTCCTGAAAGACGGTAAAGACCCCGAAGACTGGGACGGCGACATCGTGCAAGGCAAGCGGCCCTTTGTGACCGCCGTCGGTGCGGGCACGACCTACCCCGACTACAAACCTGCGCCCTTTATCGTCAGCCAGGACGTGGAAGGCGTGGATATGGTTACTGTCGTGACCGAGGGGATTTTCTCGTATTGCGGTGTCAAAGTGAAGATCGACACCGATCGCCATATTGGTCACGAGCGCGATGTCGTCCGCGTGGACGGTGAGCCCGTCGGGCATGTGATGACCTCGGAATACGGGTCCAAGATGTTGTCGCTGGGTGGGGTCGAGCATCTGACCGGCGGTTCAAAGAAAGAGGGGCGGATCACTTGCGACGCCCTACTGCGGCTGTGCAATCGCGAGGCCGTTGAAATGGTGATCGGCGATGAGGGGCACGAAACGACGATTGTGGTTCAGGCCGGTAAAGCGCCCATCATTAATGGGGTCGAAGAGAAACTGATGCGGGTGGGCTGCGGCTCGGCAACGATCGGAATGTTCGCCAAGCAGTGGATTGAACATGTGGATGACGTGGTGGTGGTCGACGACCACATTACCGGCGTTCTGTCCGAGCATCAGGCAGGCAAACTGCTGGATGTCGAACCAACGGGCATCAAGATCAATGGTCGTCGTTCCACCCCGGGTCGCTATTTTCAGGTCGCAGAGCCTGGCACCGGCTGGGGCGGTACGGATATCGAGGATCCGCTAAAAATTCTGGGCGACTTCAATCCAAAATTCGCGCGTAAAGGTATGAGCCTGTTGATGGTATCCACCACTGGTGAGCAATATGGCTATTTTGAACTGGATGCCGAGCTGAAACCTCAGCTCGTCGAGATTCCCCCGGCGCTGAAGGCGTCTGCTGAGCTGATTGCCGAAAACTGCGAACCTTCGGTCTGCTCGGTTCTGTTCATGGGCGGCGCAGGCGGCAGCCTGCGGGCAGGTGTCACGGAAAACCCGGTGCGGCTGACAAAATCGGTCAAGGACTCGCTGACCTTTGTATCCTGCGGCGGGGCCGAGGCTTACGTTTGGCCTGGCGGCGGCATCACCGTGATGGTCGACGTTCTGGGCATGCCCACCGGATCGTTCGGGTACGTGCCAACACCAGCGCTGGTCGCCCCCATCGAGTTCACGATGCGTGTCAGCGACTATGGCACGCTGGGCGGACACATGGATGAGATCAAGCCGGTTTCCGAGGTTGTCTCGGACGAAACCCGCAAGGTGGATCAGTTCGAAAACCAACCCGACCCGATGTCTTCGAAAAATTATCGCTGGGCGAAAGGAGCATAAGGCCGGATGCACCCCACCTCTGCCATATTGCCCTGCGGCCGCAGATTGCATCTGCAACACGGACCGATCGACCTGATCGTCGAGGCAGATGGCGCGCAAGATATCGCATTCGAAGCTGCCCAGTTCCGGTTCCAATCCTTGCTGCAGGGCTTGGTGGATGAACTGGGGTTGCTGAAAATGCCCATGACCGCTGAATGCGCCCGCCCTCAAGGACGGGTAGCGCGCCGCATGGATGAGGCTGCGCGCCCTCATTCCAACGTGTTTGTTACACGCATGGCCGCCGTTGCCGGAGCTGTCGCGGACGAAGTACTGGCGGCCATGCTTCACGCCACACCTCTGGATCGCGCGTTGGTCAACAATGGCGGAGATATTGCTGTTTATCTGGGCTCGGGTCAGGACTATCGCATCGCAATGAGCGGGCTTAACGGATGCGATCTGGGCCGCATTGCTATCCGTGCAAGCGACAAGATTGGCGGCATTGCCACGTCGGGTCGCGGCGGGCGCAGCTTGAGCCTTGGCATCGCCGACAGCGTTACAGTGTTGGCCAGCAACGCAGCAATGGCCGATGTGGCAGCGACGCTGATCGCCAATGCGGTTGATCTGCCCGGGCATCCGGCCATCCGGCGCCTTCCGGCCAATCAACTACGCGATGACAGCGATTTGGGCGACCTGCCCGTTCCGGTTTCTGTCGGCCAACTCTCTGCCCAAGATATTCAAGATGCCCTGTCACACGGCCTGAATACTGCCGAGACCTTGCTTGGACGCGGTTTGATCTCTGCCGCCCATCTGTCTCTTGGCTCCCACTCCCGCCAGACGGGCGCGTCTCGACTGGTGATCTCAACCACTCAAAAGGTTCCACAATATGCCTGACGTTCAACTGCGAAAAAAGCTGTTTTCGCTTGAAGAAATTTATCACGAAGGCGGACCGATGTCCGACGCGCCGCTGGTGCGGGTGGCTGCAATGGCCGTTATCGCCAACCCGTTTGCAGGGCGGTACGAACCCGAAATTCAGGGCTTTATGGAAGACCTCAAACCTCTGGGTCTGGAAATGGCACAAGCCCTGATCGACATGCTGGGCGGTCCGGAAAACGTCCAAGGCTATGGCAAAGGTTCTTTGGTTGGTGAAGGCGGCGAGCTGGAACACGGCGCACTGTGGCACGCCCCCGGCGGCTATGCGATGCGCCAGTTGCTAGGCACGGCAAACGCGATTGTGCCCTCATCCAAAAAAGTCGGTGGCGTGGGTGCGCGGCTGGATGTGCCGATCACGCATATCAACGCCTCATATGTGCGCAGCCATTTCGACAGCATGGAGGTGGGTTGCAATGACGCCCCGCGCGCAGGCGAGCTGGCTTTCTCGCTGGTCATGACAACCGGGCCGCGGGTGCATTCGCGCTCGGGCGGGCTTGAGGCGTGGGACATCAAAGGAGAGGACGGCCTAAGATGACAAAGATCCGCAAAATCGCAGTCAACGTTGAAGAAACCCATATCGAGGCAGGGCGCCCGATCTCGCCCGCCACACGCAAGGCGGTGGCAATGGCCGTGATCGAAAACCCCTTTGCCGGGCAATATGTCGAGGATCTGACACCGCTGATGGAAACTGGTGCTGAGTTGGGCGCTTTGCTGGGCCGCCGCTGCGTCGAGGCCCTTAACATCACACCGGAACAGGCCGAAAGCTACGGCAAATCGGCGATGGTCGGTGAGAATGGCGAGCTGGAACATGCCGCCGCCATCCTGCACCCCAAGTTGGGCGCGCCACTGCGCAAAGAGGTCGAAAAGGGCGCTGCCTTGGTGCCTTCTTCGAAGAAGATGGGCAGTCCTGGGCAGGTACTGGACGTACCGCTTGGTCACAAGGACGCGGCCTATGTGCGCAGCCATTTTGACGGCATCGAAGTGCAGTTGAACGACGCGCCCCGCGCGAATGAGATTATGGTGGCAGTTGCGGTCACCGACAGCGGACGACCGCTGCCGCGTGTAGGCGGACTGACGAATGAGGAGGCAGAAGGCAAAGACGGGCTGCGCTGAATGTAGCAGCTGCGCTCTTTAGGGCTGACAACACATTAAGAAGCCGGGATAACTGGCCGTGAACAATGATCATTGGGAGGAATTTGAAATGAATCTGATCAGACGCACGGTACTGGGCGCGCTTGCGGCGTTGCCCTTCACCGGTTTGACGGCTGGGGTCAGTCTGGCCCAGGACACAATCGTTTTGGGTGAAGTAAACAGCTATACCCGTCTGCCCGCCTTTACCGAGCCCTACAAGAAAGGTTGGCAACTGGCGGTCGAACAGATCAACGCCGCAGGCGGGATCGACGGCAAGCAACTGGAAGTGATCAGCCGGGATGATACCGGTGATCCAGCCACCGCAATCCGGATCGCCGAGGAACTGGTCTCAAAAGACGGTGCAGTTCTAATCTTTGGCACCTTCCTGTCCAATATCGGTCTGGCCGTTTCCGATTTTGCCAAACAGAAAGAAGTCCTGTTCATCGCGTCCGAGCCCCTGTCCGACGCGATTGTCTGGTCCAAAGGCAACAAATACACCTATCGTCTGCGCCCCTCGACCCACATGCAGGCCGCGATGCTGGCCGAACAGGCCGCCAAGCTCGACGCCGTGAAATGGGCGACTGTCGCGCCGAACTACGCCTATGGGCAGGATGCGGTGAAGGCCTTCAAATCCGAACTGACCAAATTGCGCCCCGATGTAGAATTTGTCGAAGAACAATGGCCACCGCTGTTCAAGATCGACGCGGGTTCCACCGTACGCGCACTTGAGGCCTCGAAACCGGATGCGATTTACAACGTGACCTTCGGCGGCGATCTGGCCAAATTTGTTCGCGAAGGTTCGCTGCGGTTCCTGTTCGAGGATCGCGACGTGGCATCATTGCTGACCGGAGAACCGGAATACCTCGACCCGCTGGGGGCTGAGGCTCCTGAGGGTTGGATCGTCACCGGATACCCCTCGACCGACATCGCAACGGACGAGCACCAGGCCTTTGCTGAAGCCTATATCGAGAAGTTCGGCGAAGCGCCCAAAACCGGCTCTATCGTTGGATATAACTCGATCCTCGCCATCGCCGCAGCACTAGAAAAGGCCGATTCCACAGACACTGACGCCCTGCTGGCCGCGATGGAGGGCCTGACCGTCGACAGCAGCCCGACCGGCCCTTTCACCTTCCGTGCGGCTGACCATCAGTCCACGATGGGCGCCTATGTCGGCAAGACGGGAACAGTCGACGGCAAACCGACTATGGTCGATTGGTCCTATGCCGACGGGGCTGATTACTTGCCCAGCGAAGACGACGCAGCAGCCTTGCGTCCGGCGGAATAAGCCGAATTAGGCGGGGCAATAGCTGCCCCGCCCCACAAAAAGAACACGAACAAGGGACGGTGGCCCGATGGGGTTCTATTTTGCACAGCTACTGACTGGATTGGCGAACGCTTCCTCGCTTTTCCTGATCGCATCCGGGCTTTCGATCATCTTCGGCGTCACGCGGATCGTGAACTTTGCGCATGGCTCGTTCTACATGGTCGGCGCCTATCTCGCTTACACGCTGGTCACACTCTGGAGCGGCAGCATCCTTGGCTTTTGGGTCAGCGTCATTTTGGCCGCTATGATCGTCGGAGTGATCGGCCTGATCATCGAACTCACTATCCTGCGCCGCATTTACCACGCCCCCGAGCTGTTCCAACTGGTCGCAACGTTTGGCGTCGTATTGATCTTTCAGGATGGCACGCTGGCGATCTGGGGCGCAGAGGACCTTTTGGGCCCGCGCGCGCCGGGATTGGATAGCGCAGTTCGCATCATGGGTGAACCAATTCCCGAATATGACCTCGCCTTGATCGCTATCGGGCCGGTCGTATTGCTGGCCATCTGGCTGCTGTTTCACAAAACGCGATGGGGTGTTCTGGTGCGTGCCGCGACCCAAGACCGCGAGATGGTCGGGGCGCTAGGCGTCAACCAAGCCTGGTTGTTTTCGGCAGCATTCGTATTGGGCTCGTTCTTGGCTGGATTGGGTGGCGCACTGCAAATCCCGCGCGAGGCGGTATCGCTGCAGATGGATCTGTCCATCATCGGTGAGGCTTTCGTCGTGGTTGTCATTGGCGGTATGGGCAGCGTGTCCGGCGCGTTTGTAGCGGCGGTTCTGATCTCGGTCCTGAACGCTTTTGCAATCCTGATCTTCCCGCAAATCTCAATCGTTTTACCCTTCGTCATTATGGCGATTGTCCTGATCTTCCGGCCCCATGGCTTGTTCGGCAAACCCGGCAGCGAAAAGGGCGCGCCGGAAGAACCGGACCAACCACTGGCGCTGATGGATCAGAAATCAGCAATGGTGCTGATGGCCGCGCTGCTGGTGCTGGCGCTTAGCCCCTTGTTCACTGCTGATTTCACTTCGGTCCTGATGGTCGATGTGATGGTCGCGACGTTATTTGCCGTATCGCTGCATTTTATGATGGGTGTTGGCGGCATGGTCAGCTTTGGGCACGCCGCTTATTTCGGCGTTGGCGCCTATGGCGCGGCGATGGCGGTCAAATTCCTTGGCCTCGGCATGATCTCGGCTATGCTTTTCGGCCCGGTTTGCGCGGCCATAGCAGCGCTGTTCTTCGGCTGGTTCTGTGTCCGGCTGTCGGGCGTTTACCTCGCCATGTTGACCTTGGCCGCAGCCCAGATCCTATGGGGTGTCACGTTCCAATGGCAGGAATTCACCGGCGGGGATGATGGCATCCTTGGCGTATGGCCTGCCAAATGGGCCAGCTCCGACAAGGTTTATTTCTACATCGCCTTCGTCCTATGTATCGGCGGGATATGGGCTTTGCGTCGTGTGGCCTTCTCTCCATTCGGCTATATCCTGCGCGGCATACGCGACAGCCAGACCCGGGCTGAATCGATCGGCATCGATACCCGGTTTCATCAATGGATGGGCTTTGTGCTGGCGGGTGGCTTTGCCGGTTTGGCCGGGGTCGTCTTTGCATTTTCAAAGGGCAGCGTCTTTCCTGACAGCCTCGGCATCGCGCTGAGCATCGACGGTCTGATCATGGTTCTTCTGGGTGGCATTCACGCGCTGGCGGGTCCGATCCTTGGGGCCGGTGCCTTTGTCCTGATCGAAGATTGGGTCACGCGGTTAGACTACTGGCGCTTTATCTTCGGGGCCATCATTCTAATCGTTGTCCTAGTGGCACCTGACGGGATTGCGGGCGGTGTCCAGCGCCTGCTGCGCGGCTTGAAAGGAGGCCGGGCATGACCAACGTTCTCGAAGTCCGTAACCTGTCCAAATCCTTTGGCGGCGTGCAGGCCGTGAAGGATGTGAATTTCGATCTGAAGGAAGGGGAATTCCTTGCCCTGATCGGTCCCAACGGCGCGGGCAAAACCACATGTTTCAACATGCTGAATGGCTACCTAAAACCGAATACAGGTTCCGTATCCTTGCGCGGCCAGGCCCTGATCGGCCACCCGCCGCGCAAGATATGGCGTATGGGTGTCGGTCGAACGTTCCAGATTACGGCAACCTTCCTGTCGATGACCGTTGTGGAAAATGTCCAGATGGCGCTGATCTCGTATCACCGCTGGGTGTTTGACCTGTTTTCACGCGCAACGCGGATGTATGTGGACGAGGCAATGGCGCTGCTGGAACTGGTCTCGATGCAGGATCAGGCCGAGCGGGCATGTTCGGAACTGGCTTATGGCGATCTGAAAAGGCTGGAACTGGCGATTGCCCTGGCGCATGAGCCCGCCCTTCTATTGATGGACGAACCGACGGCGGGCATGGCACCATCCGAGCGGCTAGCCCTGATGGCGCTGACTGCCGAAATCGTGGCCAAAGGCGGCGTAAGCGTGGTGTTCACCGAACATGACATGGATGTCGTTTTTGCCCATGCCCATCGTATTCTGGTCCTGAACCGGGGTGAGTTGATCGCCGAAGGCACAGGGTCTGAAATCCGCACCAACCCGTTGGTCCAAGAGGTGTATCTGGGCGGTGGCTCAGTCTTTGAAGCGGAGAGCGCCCATGCTTGATGTCAAAAACCTTGGCGCCTGGTACGGCCGTGCCCAAATCCTCAATGGTGTTTCGCTGAGCGTCGGCGAAAACGAGGTGGTTGCGCTGATGGGCCGGAATGGTGCCGGCAAATCAACCACCATGAAGTCCATCATGGGATTGGTGCGTCACATTGATGGCACCATCCGCTATGCCGAACGCGAGGTTCAGGGGAATACCCCTCATGCGATCTGTCGCCTTGGCATGGGTTATGTCCCCGAAGACCGTCGTATTTTCGGAGATCTGACCATCGAAGAAAACCTCGAAGTCGGACGCCGCGAACCACGTCCAGATGCACCCCAATGGACACAGGAACACTTGTTCGAGTTGTTCCCAAATCTGGCTGAGCGTCGCAAGAACCTGGGCAAGCAACTTTCGGGTGGGGAACAACAGATGTTGACCATCGCCCGTACGTTGATGGGCAATCCCAAGCTGGTCCTATTGGATGAGCCATCAGAAGGGATTGCCCCGGTCATTGTTGAACAAATGGCCCGCGTGATTGCAGAACTGAAACGAGAAGGGCTGTCGGTGCTGATCAGTGAACAGAACCTGCACTTTGCGCGCATCGTGTCAGACAGGGCTTATATCATCGAAAAAGGCGAAATGCGGTTTGAAGGTAGCTTTGCTGACCTCGACGAAAACCCAGAAATTTCAAACACCTATCTTGCCGTCTAATACCTTAGTCTTGTGGGAAGGACTAGGCTTTGTTTATTATAGTACAAACAATTGAATCAGGCAGGAGCCGTCATGACGGAATCCATTGAAAGCTATGCGCTTGACGAGCAGGTCGGCTACCTTTTGAGGCTGGCCAATCAGCGCCACGCGTCGATTTTCCAGTCACACACATTGGACGGCCTGACGCCCACGCAGTTTGCTGCGCTGATCCGTATTGCCGATTTGGGCAAGTGCTCTCAAAACCGGTTGGGGCGGCTGGCGGCAATGGATGTTGCGACGATCAAAGGGGTCGTTGATCGCTTGCGTCAAAAGGGATTTGCGGTTGTCGAGCCCGATCCGGACGACAAGCGACGCACACTGATTTCGCTATCCCCCGAAGGCGAGGCCATGGTCGCGCGCATGAAGGATGTTGGTCAGCAGATCACCAACGAAACGCTCAAGCCGCTGACGGCCGCCGAACAGCGCAACCTGATTCGGATTTTGCGCAAAATCTCATGATTTGAAGGGCCGTTTGGCAGACGCCTTATCCAACTGCAATTCAGACCGGGAAAACCGGATCGGAGTGCGCAGACCGGGCACGCCCTCCGGGTTAATCTGCATCTCGCGATGCTGAATCTGCGGGTCGCTTAGTGCCTCGTGCACTGAATTGATCGGGCCACCGGGCACGCCATGTTGTTCAAGGGCCGCCAACAGATCGACCTTGGTCCATTTCAGACAGGAACTCGTCAGCAATTCAGTCAACGCAGCGCGATTTTCCACACGGTCCGCATTGGACATGAATCGGGTATCGTCGATCAACCCCGACAGGCCCAGTATTTCGCACAGGCTTGCATATTGCCGGTCGTTTCCACAGGCGATGATGATGTGCCCATCCGCCACCGGAAACACTTGATAAGGCACGATATTGGGATGGGCGTTACCCAGTCGCGTTGGGCACACACCCGAGGCCAGATAATTCATCGCCTGATTGGCCAGAACGCCCGTCATGCAATCCAGCAGGCTCAGATCCACGTGTTGTCCCTGCCCCGAACGCTCTCGTTCAGCAAGTGCAGCCTGAATGCCGATTACCCCGTAGAGGCCCGTGAAGATATCTGCAAAGGCGACGCCGATCTTTTGCGGCTCTCCCTCGGGGTCGCCTGTCAGGTCCATGATCCCGCTCATACCCTGGATAAGAAAATCGTACCCCGCCCGATGGGCATAGGGCCCATCCTGACCGAACCCAGTGACGGATGCGTAAACAAGTCCGGGGTTGATCTGTTTGACGCTATCATAATCCAGGCCGAATTTCTTCAACCCGCCGACCTTGAAGTTTTCGATCAGCACATCCGCATCGCGGATCAGATCCAGCAACTTGGCCCGATCACCCGCATCCCGGAAATCCAATGCGATACTGTCCTTGCCCCGATTGGCCGCGTGGAAATAAGCGGCTGTCTTATCGCCATCGCGTTCGATAAACGGAGGGCCCCATTTTCGGGTATCATCCCCCTCGGGGCTTTCGACCTTGAGCACATCCGCCCCCAGATCGGCCAATGTCTGCCCGATCCAGGGCCCGGCCAGAATGCGGGCAAGTTCGATCACTTTCAGTCCGTGCAAGGGGGTGCTCATGGGTTGAACCTTTCAAAACTCTGCTGCGATCGGCCAACTTGTGTCCGGGATCGAATCCTGCATCTCCCCAACAGCATAAGTCCGATGTTTCGACAACCCGCTTGTCAGTCATGCCACCCTGCCGAAGCGCAGCATTTTCGTTAGTACACTAACTTTTTTCACATTTGGGTCAAGAGCCCGACTCAGGAAAATTTCATTCGTACAGAAACGTATTGACAGGCACGCACTTCTCACAATACTCATTCGTACACTAACGAATAGGCATTCCATGACTTACGTCGTCACCGAAAACTGCATCAACTGCAAATTCACCGATTGCGTGGAGGTTTGCCCAGTAGATTGTTTCTACGAAGGGGAAAATACACTGGTCATCCATCCCGACGAATGTATCGACTGCGGTGTGTGTGAACCGGAATGCCCCGCCGACGCAATCCGCCCGGACACTGAGGACGGGATGGAGACGTGGGTCGAACTAAACGGGAAATACGCAGAGGCGTGGCCCGTCATCACCGAAAAGAAAAACCCGATGCCTGACGCAGACGATTGGAACGGCAAGGACGGCAAACTGGAGCTTCTGTCCGAAGCCCCGGCAGAATAGGAGATCAAGATGTCGCTGGATTCCATGACCAAAACCGAATTCCCCATTCCGGCGGGCGTGTTCGCCGAAACCGTGACCGAGGTGAAACACTACACTGATCGCTTGTTCAAATTCCGCATCACGCGCCCGGCTTCATTCCGGTTTCGGTCAGGTGAGTTTGTGATGATTGGTTTGCCGAACGCGGAAAAACCCGTGTACCGCGCCTATTCCATCGCATCACCCAGCTGGGACGAAGAGATCGAGTTCTATTCCATCAAAGTCCCCGATGGCCCGCTGACCGAACACCTGCAGAAGATTCGCGAAGGTGATACGGTTTTGATGCGCAAAAAGCCCACAGGCACGCTGGTCAATGACGCGCTATTGCCGGGCAAACGGCTTTGGATGTTCTCGACCGGCACCGGCATCGCGCCTTTTGCATCGCTGATCCGCGACCCCGAAACCTATGAGAAGTTCGACGAAGTGATCCTGACCCATACCTGCCGGGAACAGGGTGAACTGGACTATGGCAAGGATCTGGTCGCGGAGCTCAAATCCGATCCGCTGGTTGGCGAGATGGCACAGAATTTGCGGCACTATTGCACCCTCACGCGTGAGGACTATCCGTTCAAAGGTCGGATCACCGATCTTATGGCATCGGGCAAAGTGTTCAATGATTTGGACCTGCCGCTAATCTCACCAGAAACAGATCGCGGAATGATCTGCGGCTCGATGGCGATGCTGCAGGATACCAAGGCCGCGCTGGAAGGGTTCGGCCTGGAAGAGGGCGCGAACAACAAACCTGCAACTTTTGTGGTCGAACGCGCCTTTGTCGATTGACCAACCGGGGCTCTGCCCCGCCCTACACCGGGATCTGGTGAAACGCTCTCACACCAGATCCCGCGTGTCTCGGGACTTACTGATTGTCCCGCTTTCCTGTCTTGTTCAGAAACGCCTCCATCCCGGCCCGCGCTTCGGGTGAGGATTGGGCAATCGCAGCAGCCAGGCTTTCGGTAAAGAAGCCATCACTGGCCGACATGTCATTGATGCGCGTGATCGCCTGCATCATCATGTAATTTGACAGTGGCGCATTCTCGGTCACACGCCAGGCCAGCTCCATCGCTTTGTCAAACACGGATCCGTCCGGTTCAACATAATGCGCCAGCCCCAGTTGCAACCCTTCGTCCGAGCCATAGCGGCGACCGGTCAGCATCATCTCCATCATCCGGCTGGCCCCGAGAATCCGGCCAACACGTACCGTTGCGCCGCCACCCACAAAGATCGCGCGGCGTCCTTCGGGCAGCTCATAGAATGTGTCCTGCTGCGAGACGCGGATATGCGCGGTCATTGCCAGTTCCATCCCGCCGCCCAGCACACCGCCGTTCATTGCGGCCACAACCGGAACCCGGCCGCATTCGATCTTGTCGAAAATCCGGTGCCACAGGCGACATTCATGCATCGCCCCTGCGGCGTCGCGCATCGAATGTTCCAACAGGTCCAGCCCGGCACAGAAATGCTGACTGGAACTGCGGATCACAACGGCGCCGATCTCATCGGGAAGGGTGTCGAAATAGTGCTCGATCTCGAACAGCAGCCCGTGATTGATCGCATTGAACTTGGCAGGTCGGTCCAGCGTCAGGATACCGACCGGGCCGTCTGTCTCTGGGGTGATATGTGTATATTCCATTGCAAAGCCTTACTTGGGTTCCAGACGGATCGCGCCGTCCAGACGCACGCATTCACCGTTCAGCATGGTGTTTTTGATCATGTGCCCTGCCAAGCGCGCAAACTCAGCCGGCCGTCCAAGACGCGACGGGAAGGGAACCTTGGCCCCCAGACTGTCCTGAATCTCTTGCGGCAGCAAATCCATCATCGGAGTCGAGAAGATACCCGGTGCAATCGCCATGACCCGAACGCCCGAGCGCGCAAATTCCCGCGCCGCAGGCAAGGTCAAGCTGGCGACCCCACCTTTCGAGGCAGAATAGGCCGCTTGTCCGATCTGCCCCTCAAAAGCCGCCGCCGACGCGGTGTTGATGATAATCCCCCGCTCGTTATCCTCAAGCGGTTCATTTTGCATGATCCGCTCAGCCGCCAGGCGCATGACATTAAAGGTGCCGATCAGGTTGATCTGGACCGTTCTGGCGAACCCGTCCAGCGCCGCCGGGCCGTTGCGCCCTACGATCCGTTCGCCATGTGTGACGCCGGCGCAATTGACGACAACACGGGGTAAACCATTGGCCGCAATTGCCGTGTCCAGCGCCGCAGAAACCTGGGCTTCATTGGTGACGTCGCAAGGCGCGGCAATTGCCCCCAGTCGCATTACGGCCTCGTCCAGCTTGTCGCCGGGCAAGTCGAACAGGGTCACTTTCGCCCCGCATGATGCAAGATACTCGGCCGTCGCAAACCCCAACCCCGAGGCACCGCCAGTCACGATTGCGGATGCGTTTTCGATTTTCATTACATGTCTCCCTGTGCGCCCCGAACGCCATGACGCAACGAAATCAGGCTTCGGTCTTGCGCGATTTCCTAATGCGTCATACCCGTTGAATTGGTATTTAGTGAACGATCAATATTACATTTGCATACTAACAATTTTTTGGATAGCCTGATTTTCAAAATATGCATCATGTCGCGCCCAGTGCGACCCGATGACAGGGAGAGGAAAAATGAGCATTTCAGCCCGGCAAAAAGAACACGACTTGGGGCATCTCAAAAAATTCGCCCCTTCACAGGTGTTACGAGAAGATCTGGGCGATGGCGCTTTTGTTTTACGCAGCCCCTACCTGCTGGATATGGACGTAAAATGTGTTTCCGAATATTTGGAACGCTGGGCCGAAGAAGCACCTGATCGCCTTTTTCTGGCAGAACGTGGGCCAGACGGTGAATGGATCAGCGTCACCTATTCCGAGGCTTTGGCGCAAACCCGCTCACTGGCTGCGTTTCTTCTGAGCATGGGGCTGGCTCAAGACCGCCCACTTTTGATTCTGTCAGGCAATTCGGTCCGGCACGGTCTGCTGATGCTGGCTGCTATGCATGTGGGCATTCCGGTGGTGCCGGTTTCTGTTCCTTACTCTCTGGTCGACGAGTCGCTGGCCAAACTGCGCCATATCGTCAGGACCACAAATCCCGGTATGGCCTATGCCGATGATGCCAAGGGCTTTGCCCATGCTTTTGAGTTTCTCGCCTCGGAAGGCATCGAACAGCTGTCGGACAATGGCGCACTGACCTTTGAGCACGCCCTAGAAGCCACAGCTGGCGAACCGGTTGCCCAAGCGCGTGCCACGATTGACCATGACACGCCGGCCAAGATCCTGTTCACTTCTGGCTCAACCGGGTTGCCCAAGGGTGTGATCGTTACGCAGCGCATGATGTTGGCCACTCAAGAAGCCGTGGTGCAGATTTGGCCGTTTCTGGAAAGCGCCCCACCTGTCGTGGTTGATTGGCTGCCCTGGAACCATACATTCGGCGGCAATTTCAACTTCAACATGATGCTGCGCAACGGCGGCAGCTTCTATGTCGATGATGGCAAGCCCGTGCCGGGTGAAATCGAAAAGACAATTCGCAACGTACGCGACGTATCACCCACTCTGTTCTTCAACGTCCCACGCGGCTTTGACATGCTTTTGCCGGTCCTGCGCGAGGACGCAGCCTTTCGCAGCGCCTTTTTCAAGCGGCTTGATCTGATCTTTTACTCTGGTGCGGGGCTACCCGACCATCTTTGGGAAGGTCTGGAACAATTGGGCGTGCAGGAACGTGGCGAGAAAATCCCGTTTGTAAGCGCCTGGGGCCTGACTGAGGCGATGATGGCCACCTGTGTGCACTTCCCCATCGACAAGGCTGGCGTCATCGGGGTCCCGGGTCCGGGATCCGAGCTGAAGTTTCTGCCCAATGGTGGCAAGCTGGAAATGCGGGTCCGCGGACCGCATGTGACAACAGGTTATCTGAACAACGCCGAAAAAACCGCCGAGGCGTTTGATGACGAAGGGTACTTCCTGACTGGCGACGCGGGACGTTTGCAAGATCCAGATGACCCGTCGAAGGGCATCGTATTCGATGGCCGCATCTCTGAGAACTTCAAACTGATGACCGGCACTTGGGTCGCCGTCGGCAACTTACGTGTTGCGTTACTGCAGGCGCTTAGCCCGATTGCCTCGGATGCGGTCATTACCGGCCATAACCGGACCGAAATTGGTGCGCTTCTGTTCCTAAACATAGATGAATGCAAAACCCTGGCCGGACGGGGCGACACATTGGCAGGTTACGCTGATGATCCGACTGTGCGCGCCTTCATTGCCGAACGTTTGGCTGCATACAATGCCGACCAAACCGGCAGCGCCACACGCGTGAAACGCGTTCGCATCGAACACGACGCCCCGTCGGTTGAAAAGAATGAAGTCACGGATAAAGGCTATATAAATCAACGCTTTGCGCTAGAACTTCGGGCCGACGCGGTCACTGGATTGTATGAAGGGTCCGAGGATGTGATCGTATCAGGAAAGGCTACCACATGATCGACTACACCGCCTCTGAAGCCGAGATTGCATTCGTCCTCAAGCATATCGGTCGGCCCGAGCGGCTGCCCGGTTGGAGCGACGATCTGGCCGAGGCTGTAATCCCAGCCTTAGGCCGCTTCATCAACACCGAAATTGCCCCTTTGGACATGATCGGCGAGGCACACGGCACGCGTCTGGAAAATGGCCGTGTACGGATGCCACCGGGCATGGTTGCCGCCTATAAGCGCTATGCCGATGCCGGTTGGCCGGGCTTGTGCGCACCTGAAGAATATGGCGGGCAGGAATTGCCACACATTCTGGGTGCGGTTCTGGCGGACATGCTGGCTGGCGCGTGTATTTCCTATGAGATGGTGCTGAGTCTGGCGCAAGGCTGCATTCGAACTCTGAATGCCTCAGGCAATGACGATCAAAAGGCGCGACTGCTGCCGTCGCTGGTGTCCGGCGAATGGATGGCATCGATGTGCCTGACCGAGCCGGATGCGGGGTCAGATCTGGGTCGGATCAAAACGACCGCTACGCCGGATGGTGATAGCTATGTGCTCAGCGGTACCAAAATCTTCATCTCGGGCGGTGATCACGACTATACCGACAACGTATTGCATCTGGTGCTCGCGCGCACTCCGGACACGGCACCGGGGGTCAGGGGTCTCAGCCTGTTCGCCTGCCCTGCCGTGTTACCCGATGGGACACGTAACCGGGTTCAGACCGTACGGATCGAAGAAAAGATGGGGATGCATGCCTCACCCACCTGTCAGATGGCGTTCGACGGCGCAAAGGCCGAATTGTTGGGCCAGTTAGGCCAGGGGCTGGCCGCCATGTTCACTATGATGAATGCCGAGCGTCTGGATGTGGCCCTGCAGGCCGTGGGCCAAATGGACGTGGCTTTTCAGCGGTCGCGTTTGCATGCCGCAGGTCGGCGCCAGGGCACAACATCAGAAGGCTCGGCGCTGATCATCAAACACGGTGACGTTCAGCGGATGTTGCTGGATATCTACGCCTACACGCTGGGATGCCGAGCGATGGTCTATCGCACTTTTGTGGATATGGATTTGGGCATTGATCAGGGGTTGCTGGATATCCTTACTCCGACCTGCAAGGCATTCGCGACCGACGCAGTCAACGCGGCCTCAAGCCAGGCAGTGCAAATCCACGGCGGCTATGGATTCTGCAAGGAATACCGCGTTGAACAGATCATGCGCGACAGCCGCATCATGGCGATTTACGAAGGCACCAACGGCGTTCTGGCGACCGGAGTTGCCCGCCGCGCGATCCGCGCAAATGGCGGTGCGGCGGCGCAGGCTTTTGCCGATTTGGCCTCAACGGGCCCCAGCTCGGTCGAGCTGGCCGATGCGATCGACGCCTGGAAATCCGCAACCCAAGCCATGCAAAGCTATATGGATATCGGTCCGTCGGTCTCGGACTATATGCGGCTGACCGGGCTGGTATATTTTGGTCGCGTCTGGGCGGATCTCGAGGCCGCCTCGGACAACGCCCCGGAACCCGAATTGTTGCGCGCCACTGCGGCCCATGTCCGGGCGCGCATCCTGCCCGAAGCCGGTTTGCTGCAGCACCGCATCCTTAATCCAGAACCCACGCATTCTGCGGCGATCTTTGCCGCGTGAACATCAAGGACGACACATGACTGACTTTACTCTTCCCGAAGCCAGCCCACAGGCCGACGCGGCATTCCGATCCGGTCTGGCCGCTGGAAAATTTCTGATCCAGCGCTCAAAAACTACCGGTGAATACAACTTCTACCCACGCGCTCTGTCCCCTAGTACCGGAGCAGACGATCTGGAGTGGGTCGAAGCCTCGGGCCGCGGCACTGTCTTTGCCTCGACCATCATCCGGCGTCCGGCAAAATACGGTGGTGACATCAACAACGTACTAATTGATTTAGACGAAGGTCCTCGCATGTTCAGCCGCCTGTTGGACGTGGACAACGAAGCGATCAACATCGGTATGAAAGTGCAGGCCGTTGTCATGACCCCCGACTTCGGACCCAACGCAAAATCCGGCGAAGCCGCCGTGTTCTTCAAGCCCGCGGAATAAGGAATTCAATCATGGCACATGCACTTCGCGGCAAATCCGCAATCGTTGGCAAAGGCTATTGGGGCCTGGGCAAAACGCCAAACACCTCACCAATGGAACTGATTGCCAAAGCAACGCAGAACGCGCTGACCGATGCAGGCATGGACCTGTCCGAGATCGACGGCGTCTGTGGCGGCACCTTCTACCACTTCTTCCCCACCCTTTCGATCGCCGAGTATCTGGGCATCAAGCCAACCTGGGCGAACTCGGACATGGTGGGCGGATCGTCCTTCATGTCCTATCTGGTCGAAGCGACCATGGCGATTCAGGCGGGCTTGTGTAAGAACGTGCTGATCTGCTACGGCTCGAACGCGAAATCCGCGCGCGATCTCAACGGGTTGATCGAAACCCCGCAATGGGAACGCGCCTATGAACCAATGGTGCCGGTGCCGGGATATGCCTTCACCGCGCAACGCTATATGCACGAGTTCAACGTCCCCAAAGAGCATTTCGGGCATGTCGCCATCTCGGCCCGGAAATGGGCCCAGCTGAACCCCGATGCGACAATGCAGGATGACCTGACGATGGAGGAGTATCTGAACTCGCCCATGGTTGCCGATCCACTGGCCGTTCTGGATTGCTGCCTGATGTCGGATGGCGGTGCCGCGATAATCGTGACCTCAGCCGACCGCGCAAAGGATTATCAGGAAAAACCCGCCTATTTCCTGGGCGGCGGCAATGCCATTTCCCACCGTGAGATCAGTCAGGCGGCAACGCTGACCACAACCTGTGCCACCGAAAGTTCGAAACGTGCGTTCGAGATGGCCGGCGTCACTACCAAAGACGTTGACGTCGTCGAGCTTTATGACGCCTTCACGATTAACACGCTGCTGTTCCTCGAAGACATGGGCTTTGTGAAGAAAGGTGAGGCCGGGGCCTTTGTGGCCGATGGCAACATCGCGCCGGGCGGCTCGCTGCCGGTTAACACCAATGGCGGTGGGCTAAGCTGTGTTCACCCCGGCATGTACGGCCTGTTCTGCTTGATCGAGGCGGCTACCCAGATACGGGGCGACGGCGGCAATCGTCAGATCGATGATGTTAATATTGCGATTGCCCATGGCAACGGCGGCACGTTCTCGAACGAGTTCACGACCGTTCTGGGCAGCGAAGCGGCGCTTTAAACGATCAAGGGGGGGGGGCCAAATCCGCCCCCCCAAAACTTGTGATTTTGCCAAAACGATAAAACGCAACCTGCCGTAGACGTACCCTCGGCAAGGGGCATTTAGCGTCAGTAGCAGACAATCCAAGTTCGTACTGTTGGTAAAGCCCTAAGCCCGACCGCCAATCTGGCGGCCGGGCTTAGGCTTCAAACCTACGTTTCCCGTGCCTTTAAAGTACAGGTACGCGCGCTGCAGGAGGGGTCGAGCGCGACCGTCCGGTACGCATCTTACCATCGATCATAACAGCCCCAACTCCGGGGATGTTACCGACGGCCATGCCTTCCAAAACGTTCTTACCGTCCGATCCTTCAGGGCGGTCCATGAACACCAAATCGGCTGGGCGGCCTGGTGCGACGATCCCTTGTGCAAGATCCCGTCTCTTTGCCACGTTTCCGGTGCCACAGCACCACGCCTGTTCGGCAGGCAATCCGCCAATACTGGCCAGCAGAGTTGCCATTCGCAGCATTCCGTTCGGCTGTACGCCGGACCCCGCTGGGGCATCTGTTCCAATCAGAAAATCGGCAAGGCGACCTTCGGCCAGAGCGCCTTCCAGTGTCACAAGTACCGATTTCTCGTTGCCATTGTGTACCGCTTCAAGCGCTCCTTTCGCGTGACGGCAAAGCTCTCGGATTTCATCCTGAGAAATTGAGGTTGGTCCGCCATTGATATGACTGACTACGTCCGGTTGCGCCTCTAGCACATCTGCTGCTCGAACATCGTGAGAGCCCGCAATCGAAGGGCCGCCAGTATGCATAATGGTTTCTATTCCCAATTCCCGACACCAGCCGGTGACGCGGGCCGCGTCGGGACCTTTGGCAACTGTCCCAAGGCCGATCTCTCCAATATGCCGGATACCGGCCGCCTTTATTGCCGCATAGAAATCGCGATCAAAATCAAGTTCGGGCACTGGCGCTCCTGCCAAAACCTTGGCACCGGACGGGCGGAAATTTGAATAGCAACGTTGTGCCACCATCGCCAAAGCCTTGACGCCTTCGGCATCCTTGGGGCGACCAGGCAGATGTACTTCGCCGGCGGAAACAAAGCTTGTGACGCCGCCGTTAACATTCATTTCGATCCAGCCAATCTGGCTTTGGCGCGGGGTCCAATCGCCGAAAACCGGGTGGCAATGGCCATCAATCAGGCCCGGTGCGACCGCACAACCAGAGGCGTCAATGACGCGATCCGCGTCGCCGGCCTCAAGGCCCACAATCACTCCGTCTTCGATGAGAAGGCAATCACTGTCGGCAATAGGCGATTCCAGATCACCGGTCAGAAGCAGACCGATGTTACGGATTAGTGTGCGACCCTGTTCCGGTGTGTCTTTTGGTGCGTCAGCCATCTGATCCCCCATTTAGCGTGTGATTTCCGGTTCATATTTGGATCAAAAAAGCACGCCAAGAAATCGTTCGGCCGTCGTGCTTTCTTCATCCATTTTCATTAGTATACAAGCGATATTAGAACGCCTGTGTCAAGACCTTCTAACTGGCACTACGCCGGGATTGGCTACCCTTGAGCGGCTGATTGACCAGAGCCGACCAATCCTCGCCTGTTAGTAAGAAACCTGCATTCGGCAAGCCACCGACTAGTACCGCGGCTTGGGCGTTGTTGCCCCTATTGCCGCGGGTCAGGAAAACGCCGTGATGACTTTGGCGTAGTTGTTCATGATCTCAAGATCTTCATCCTGCGTGAAGTAACCGACGTGATGCCAGACGACGAATTCCTTGGTCCCGTGTTTCTCTTTCAACGCACCAACCTGATCGATCACCTGGTACACGGCGCCTTTCCAGACCCGCCACATCGGCACATAATATGGCGGGGCGTTAGGGGCGAAAATGAACAATTCCTCAAAAACGCGGTAGTGCTGCCCGGCCTGCGCTTCGGTCGATCCGATGGTAAGATTGGATTGTGATGATATAAAGATGCCACGCCAGTGTATTCAGCCAGCGCGGCGTGTTGTCCCAACCAAAACCACAGAACAGTCGGCCACCGGGCACGTGATCGATCGTTGCCAGATCCTCGGCCAGACGCATCGGGTGATGCGCCGTCAGCGCCATACCCACCTGCCCCACCATCGGGTTTTTGGTGTTTGCAGCGATGTGCATATTCCACAAAGGCGGATTGGTCGTGGTTTCGATCCCTTCCATCTGAAAATGATGCTCGGTCATGCAAAACCCGGCATACCCGTTTTCGTCGGCAAATCTCATCTACTCGGTTGTCCGTTCTAACAGCGTTTCATACCGATCCGGGTCCGAGCCGGGCAGAACGACATCTTCGCCCTTTGAATGCATATAAAGTTGTACAAGGTTGTGGGTTTTCAAGACTATACCTGCCTTTAGTGCCCGTTCCCGAAATTCTACTGCTGACCGCTCAACGGAGCTCGATTTGGGTCAAGAAACGCAAAAAGGGCGCCCTGTTTCCAGAACGCCCTTTAGCACCGCTGTCTGTGAAAAAGGAGGGGTTACAGACAGCGATCAGCCCGACATACAACGCTGGGTTCACCGGCCTGCATGATCAATTCGTTGCTGACAGCACGGGGCAATGCCCGCGCCATAAAGGCGCGCGCTGCATCCACCCGATCCGCATAGTACTCTGGCGATTGAGCGCCCGCTGCAGCCTTGGCCACCCGTGCAATCCGTGCAGACATCCAGGCCGATACACTGAGGGCTACAATTTCAAGATAGTCACAGGCCCCGGACAGCACGTCACCTTGCGCTGTGCCCAGCACCCAATCCGTCGAACGTCCAAGCCGGGATGCCGCATCGCGCAAGCTTTTCTCTAAGTCAGAGAGGTCGTTGCCCAATTTGCCCGCCTCGTCCAGCATATCGGCCACCAGACCCTTGATGACGGCACCATTGTCGCCGCGCACCTTGCGCATAACCAGATCGCGGGCCTGAACGGCATTGGTACCTTCGTAGATTTCGGTGATCCGCACATCACGCACCAACTGTTCGATGCCATAATCTTTGATGAAGCCATGCCCGCCATGCATCTGCACAGCCTCATTCGCCATTCGCGATCCCATGTCCGAAAGGTAGGACTTGATGACCGGCGTCAGTAGCGAAAGGCGCGCGTCTGCAACTTTGCGCTGCTCGGGCGTTGCGGCACGATGAACTTCATCCAACAGGCCCGCTCCGAAATAAGCCAGCGCACGGGCAGCGTCCATTTCGCCCTGGGCGGTCAGCAGGCGGCGGCGTACGTCCGCATGGGCAATCAGCGGATCCGCAGGACCGTTCGGGTTCAAAGGTTCCCCGTCTGCGCGACCCTGACGGCGTTCGTGGGCATATGCCGACGCGGTTTGTACAGCGGCCTCAGCTACGCCCAACCCTTGCAGGCCGACCGACAGGCGCGCGGCGTTCATCATTACGAACATTGCGGCCAGACCTTTACCCTCGTCGCCGACGATCCAGGCCTTGGTGTCCTCGAACGAAATGGCGCAGGTGGGTGAGCCGTGGATACCCATCTTGTTCTCGATCCCGGCAATGGTGATCGTGTTCTGCTCGTCCGTCGTGTTGTTATCTGTATCCAGCATGTATTTCGGCGCCAAAAACAGGGACAGTCCACGCGGTCCAGGCTCAGCGCCCTCGACCCGTGCGAGGATCAGATGGGCGACATTTTCCGACATGTCATGGTCGCCCCAGGTGATGAAGATCTTGTTGCCGGTGATGGCATAAGATCCGTCATCATTTCGAACGGCCTTGGTGCGGATCAGGCCCAGATCGGTGCCGCAATGCGGCTCGGTCAGGTTCATGGTCCCGGCCCAGTTGCCGGACGTCAGCTGAGGGCAGTAGACCGCCTTTTGTTCGTCCGAGCCATAGGCCATCAAAGCTTCGACAACGCCAAAGTTCAGTTCGTGGATCAGGGCAAAAGCCAGATTGGTTCCGGCCATCCCTTCACGCAGGGCAGCATGCAGGACGAAGGGCAGTTGTTGGCCGCCATATTCTTCTTCCAGCGCCAGCGCGTTCCAGCCGTCTTCGCAGAATACCTTGTAGGCATCGCCAAAACCGGGCGCGGCATAGACTTTACCATCTTCAAGCCGTGCGCCCGGGCTGTCGCCCGCCTCATTGCACGTTGCCAGATTGTCGCGCACAAAGCCGTTGATCGCGTCAACGACCGCAAAGAACGTATCTTTGTCGCAATGCTCATACCCAGGCAGTGCCAGCGTCTTGTCGAGGTCAAGAACCTCGTCCAACAGAAAAGTAATGTCCCGCTGCGGGAGTTGATAGTCCATACCTATGGTCCCTCAGTTTTTAAGCGGCTTGCCGGTCGTCATGGTGTGGCGCATCCGTTCGAGTGTCTTATCCTGTCGGATCAAGCGCATCATGCCTTCGGCTTCCAGCCTGTGCAGCGCTTCTTCATCCAGAACGCCGCCCTCACCCCCGGCCAGTACGTGCGCCGTTTCACACGCAATCTCGACCGTGTAGGGCGCGTCTGGCATAGCCTCGGCCAGTGCGGCCAGCTTTGGCTCCAACGCGGCGTTGATAGCTGCGGCATCCAGTGTGATCTCAGCCTTGGGCGCGGGTTTGTACCCGTCGACCAACGCCAGAGCCGCCACCTTGGCTTCGGCCAAAAGGCGGTCGCGGTTCATCACCACGCCATCGGTTTTCCGCAAGTAACCCGCATGCTGCGCCATAGGGGCAGAGCCGGCCATCAAAGCGACTGAAATCACGTCGAACGCAGCCTCGGCCCCTTGGACGGCATCACCAAGTTCCGCAGCCTTGAGCAGCAACAGCGCGGTTGTTCCGCCCCATGCGGGCAGCAGACCAACATTGGCCTCGACCAATCCGATATTGCTTTCCAAAGCGGCCATAACCCGATCCGAATGCATTAGGATTTCGCAGCCGCCGCCAAGGGCAAGCCCACAGGCGGCCGAGACAACCGGGAACGGCGCGTACTTGATCTTGCGCATCGTGGCCTGACCGATGGCCAATTGCTCTTCGACTAGAACCAATTCCCCCGCATCAGCACGATCCAGCGCTTTTTTCAGGTTTGCGCCCACCGAAAAGTGGTTGCCGTCCGACCCGATGACCATCGCTTTGAAATCTCGGGCCACGACGTCCAGTGCTTCGCTCACACCTGTCATCACCTGATCGTCCAAAGCCGCATTAGGTGCGGTGATCGTCAGCAGAGCGACACCATCACCCATATCGCGCAGCACAACAGCATCGGCCTGGAACACAGGAGCAACCGTCAGATCAGATGCAAAGATCACCCCGGGCCCACGCGGCACATCTGCCTGTTCGCCCGAAGGCAACAGCACCTTACGGTCACGGCCCTGACCTGAATAAATCCCGCCGCGTTCAGCGGCCAGCGCCAGCAAGGGCGGCACATCCTGACCCTCGGCCTTCAAGCGAGCCACAATCTTGTCCGCACCAATCTTGTCGATCAACTTGAATGGGCCCATGCGCCAATTGTATCCCAGCTCCATCGCTGCATCGATATCCGCCGGGTTGGCGGTAATCTCGGGCACGCAGTAAACTGCGTAAGACAAAGTCGGCCCCATTACAGCCCAGGCATAATCAGCCAACCGATCACCGGCCTGATCAATGAAGTCGACACCAAAGCTTTTGGCCAATTCCGGACCCTTAGCCTGCGCACGATACTCTAGCGTTGCCAGATCAACGGTTTCGGCGACTGGTTTGCCATTTTTGTCCTTGGATCTGCGATAGAAACCCGCACCAACCTTACGACCGGCCAAACCCTTGGCAGCCATCTGATCGAACAACTCCAGACCGTCGGTATGGAATTGCTGCGGATCATCAGCCTCAAGCAGATTGCGCATAGACAGGCGCGATTTGCCCATCAGGTCGATGCCGATCAGGTCCATCAACGCGAATACACCCGTTCCGGGCACGCCGAAGGGACGGGCCAGCTCTGTATCAGCCTCTTCGATAGTGATGCCACGCGCCACGGCCTCGCGGGCGGCGGCGTTCATCCACAGTCCGCCCAGACGATTAGCGATGAACCCGGGGCGGTCGTTACAGGGAACGACAGTTTTGCCGAGGCGTTCATCGCTGAACGCACGTGCACGTTCCGCAGCAACCGGATCTGTGTCCGGTCCGGTCACAAGTTCAATCAGGCGCATAAAGCGCGGCGGGTTGAAGAAATGCACAATGATGAACCGCTTGCGCAGGCTGTTATCCATCTGGCTGACCAAATCGGCCAACGGAATGGTCGAGGTGTTCGAGCTCAGTAGTGCATCGTCGCGAAGGAAAGGCGCAATTTTCGCATAGAGCGCGTGTTTGATGGTGAGGTCTTCCAGAACGACCTCGACCACCCAATCACAGGTCGAAAGCTGATCCAGATCATCATCCAGATTGCCCGCTGTCAGCCGGGCCGCATAGGCCGGGTCGGCCAGTTGCGGCGCGCGGCCCTTGGTCATGCGTGCAACGGCACCTTTGGCCAACATCGAGCGGTCTTCGGCATCCTTTGGGACGATGTCCAGCAAAACGACTTCGGCACCGGCATTGGCGAAATGGGCGGCAATGCCTGCCCCCATCACGCCCGAGCCGATGACAGCAACTTTGTTGATCGCAGTCATTTAGAGAACCTCGAACAGACCAGCAGCACCCATGCCGCCGCCGATGCACATAGTGGCAACGATGTACTTCGCGCCGCGTTTCTTGCCCTCGATCAGCGCGTGACCGACCATACGCGTGCCCGACATACCATAGGGGTGGCCCACGGAAATCGCGCCGCCATCGACGTTCAGGATCTCATTCGGGATGCCCAGCTTGTCACGGCAATACAGGGCTTGCGATGCAAAGGCCTCGTTCAATTCCCAAAGGCCGATATCGTCCATCTTGAGGCCATTACGTTCCAGCAATGTCGGCACTGCAAACACCGGGCCGATACCCATCTCATCGGGCTCACAACCCGCGACGACATAGCCCATGTAGCGACCCAACGGCTCGAGCCCGCGCTTTTCAGCCAGTTTCTCTTCCACCACGACCTGCGCCGAGCCACCGTCGGACAATTGCGAGGCGTTGCCAGCCGTGATCCATTTGTCCTCACCCATCACTGGGGTAAGACCCTGCAGGCTTTCCAGCGTGGTCGAAGGACGGTTGCACTCGTCCTGCGTCAGCGTGACCTCTTCATAGGTGATCTCGCCAGTTTCCTTGTTCTTGTTTGCCTTGGTGACCGTGATTGGCACGATCTCGTCATCAAACTTGCCCGCAGCCTGCGCCGCGGCGGTGCGCTGCTGCGATTGCAGGGCAAACGCATCCTGCGCTTCGCGGCTGATACCATAGCGTTCGGCCACAGTATCGGCGGTCTGGATCATCGGATCGTAGAACCCACGAATGTTCTGCGCGATCCAGTCCTCTTTCAGGCGATAGGTGTTATCGCGACCCATCACCAGCGAAATGCTTTCTACTCCGCCGCCAACGACAACGTCACAGCCGTCCACCATGACCCGAGAACAGGCGCGCGTCAGGGCCTCAAGACCGGACGAGCAGAACCGATTGATGGTCTGGCCCGATGCGGTCACGGGCAGACCGGCGCGCATGGCGACCTGACGACCCAGATTTCCGCCGTTTGCACCTTCGGGGACGGCATTGCCGATGATCACGTCCTCAATTTCAGACGGGTCAACACCGGCGCGTTTGACCGCCTCGGCGACGGCATGGCCACCATAAACGGCGGGGTGAGTGTCGTTGAAAGCACCACGAAAGGCTTTGCCAATTGCAGTACGGGCGGTCGAGACGATTACAGCAGAACGCATTAGATTGATCCTTGAAGGAAATTTTAAATGTCAGTGGGCAGCTTGTAGTCGGCGTATTGCTCACGCAGATGCAGCTTTGAAATTTTGCCGGTCGCGGTGTGCGGAAGCTCGGCGTGGAACACCACGTCGTCGGGCGTCCACCATTTGGCGATCTGGCCGTCATACAGCGCCAGAATGTCCTCGCGGCTGACATCCGATCCCTCACGCTTGACAGCAACGATCAACGGGCGTTCATCCCATTTACGGTGTTTGGCGGCGATACAGGCAGCCTCCAGAATATCCGGGTGGCTCATGGCGATGTTCTCCAGATCGATCGAGGAAATCCACTCGCCGCCCGATTTGACGACATCCTTGGTTCGGTCGGTCAGGCGCAGATAGCCTTTCGGGTCGATCGCCGCGACATCTCCGGTGATGAACCAACCGTCCTCGGTAAAGGCATCAGCACCGGCCCCGCCCCAATAGCTTTCAGCAACCCAGTGACCGCGAACCTGCAACATGCCAGAGGCGACGCCGTCATGCGGCAACAACTCACCTTCGTCATTAACGATGCGCATCTCGACCCCATAAAGCGCACGGCCCTGTTTGGTTTTCAGCGCAAGGCGGTCGTCGATTGGCAGTTTATCCTCGCCCCATTTGGGCACCGAAAGCGTCCCGACCGGGCTCAGCTCGGTCATGCCCCAGCCATGCACCACGTCGATCCCGTGGCCTTTTTCGATCTGCTCGATCAGAGACAGTGGCGCAGCGGAACCTCCCATCATAGCGCGTTTGACCGTTTTTAGCGTGGCGCCCTGCTGATCCAGATATTCGAACAAACCTAGCCAGACAGTCGGCACACCCGAGATCATCGTGACCTCTTCGTCGTCCATAAGTTCGCGCAGCGGGGCCGGATCCATGCCCGGTCCAGGCATAACCAGTTTGGTGCCGTTCATCAGGGCCGCATACGGAATACCCCAGGCACAGGCGTGGAACATCGGCACCACGGGCAAAGTGGCGTCACGCGAGCTGAGCGCCAGCCAGTCGCCGCCGGACACGCCCATGGCGTGCAGCACGGTCCCACGATGGGAATACAAAACGCCTTTGGGATTGCCAGTTGTACCAGATGTGTAACACAGCGCCATGGCCGCGCTCTCATCCAGTTCGGGCCAGTCATAAACCTCGGGCTTGCCAGCGATCAGAGATTCGTAGTCACTGACGGGAGTCTTCATTTGCGGCACCTGATCCGGGCCAGTCAGGCTGAACCAGGCCTGGACGCTGGGGCAGCGGGCCGAGACAGCATTGATCAGCGGCGCAAAAGTCGTGTCGAAGAACATATGCGTGTCTTCGGCGTCGTTGATAATGAACGCGATCTGATCGGGATGCAGGCGCGGATTGATCGTGTGGCAAATCGCACCGATGCAAGCCAATGCATAATAGAGTTCCAGATGCCGATTGTTGTTCCAGGCCAGCGTCGCGACGCGGTCACCCGGCCCCACACCCAGTTCGGTCAAAGCGTGGGCCAGTTGCTGGGTGCGTCGCCCCATATCCGCAAAGCTGTAGCGATCAATCGTCATGTCCGAGTTGCGCCAGACAATCTCCGCCTCGGGGTGCGCACGCATGCCATGACGGAAAATGCTAGTCACCGTCAGTGGCATCGTCATGATCTGACCGGGAATCGTCGTTTTTTCTGCGCTCATTTTTTGCCTCTTAATGTGTTTTTCTGCATCTGCGCCCGTCACAGAGGCGCAGGCGGCATTTCTCCGATGTCCAGTTCGATCCGCCACGACATTTGCAAAACGCCCAGATCGTCAAAGCGGCGTCCGACCAGTTGAATACCGATCGGCAACCCGTTGCGGTCTAGTCCGACCGGAATGCTGGATGCCGGTTGCTCAGTGAGGTTGAACAGGAAGGTATTGGCCCAGCTTTCGAACGGCTTATCGGGGTCAGACCCCGGCAGGTCGGCAGCAAAGGCGGTGTCCGGTGTCGATGGCAGCAGGACAAAATCATGGCCGTCAATCAGCGCCAACGCACGTTCGCGTAACGCCTGCGTGTGATCGAAGTTCCGCTGATGCTCAACAGCGGACAATGCGCGTGCATTGTTGGTCCAGTCGCGGATATAGGGCGTTTTCGCCTGTTCGGCCACGGGTTGGCGCATCAGTTCGGACAGGGTACGTATTTTGTAGAACGCCTCGGCGGGTCCCCAGTCCGCTCGACTGAACGGTGCGGTTTCAAGATAGGTGACCTGAACGCCCATATCCCGCAAAACCTGTGCCGTCCGTTCCAGCGCTGCCTCAACATCTTCCGCCACCGGTTCGCCCAAGCCCAGCTCGGGGATAACCAGTACCGACATGCCTTTGCGGTCGCCGCGCGTCAGGCGCGAGACATAGTTCACACCGTCCCGTGCCAAAGCCGCGAAATCGCGCGTATCCTTTCCGGTCAGAACATTCATATGCAGCGCGACGTCGCCAAAATTGCGGGCCAACGGCCCTGCCGTGATCGCCGGGCTGTTGCAGACGTAATAGGGCACTCGCCCCTGGCTGGGCTTCAGCCCGGCCAGGCCGCAATACGAGGCTGGCAGACGGATGGATCCCACGATGTCGGTGCCGATCGAAACCGGCTCGATCCCGGCGGCAACACTAGCCGACGCGCCCGAAGATGATGCGCCTGTCGTGCGCGATACATCCCATGGATTGCGGGTAACCCCGTGCTTTGAGCTCACTCCGCCTGCAAGAATGCCATAATCGCACATAGTATTTTTGCCCAGGATCACGGAACCGGCCTCGCGCATGCGTGCGACTGTGGGATGATCGGTTGTGCTGACCGATGCCTCACCTGCCGCCGAGCCGCGATAGGCGGGCATACCGATGCAATCCATTGCGTCCTTGACTGTTGTCGGCACGCCATCCAGCGGACCCATTGGTATGTTGTCGTGCCAACGTTTCTCGGACGCCCGGGCCGCTTCAAGCGCGCCCTCGGCATCCACGTGGTAAATCGCATTGATCCTAGGATTTACCGACTCAATACGGGCCAGCGCAGCCTGCGTGACCTCGACCGGAGACAGCTCTAGCCGGGCAAAGGCTTGCACCATGGCACGCGCCGAAAGTTGGGAATTTGGGGCGGTCATTCGGGGACTCGATCAGATAAAGGGGATCAGTCTTGGTTGCGCTGGACGTAATAGACCTTGGCCGCAATCTTCCAGCCCTCGCCTGTGCGGACCAGCGACAGGTAGTCGATGAAGTATCGGGGTTGCACGGCGCAGTCGATCTTGACAAAGGCTGTATTCGGCCCTGATTGATCGATCGAGATTGTGTGCCCGTAGACAGGATAGCCTTTGGATTTCGGGCTTTCGCGACCGCCGATGACCTCTTTGTATTTCTCCAGCGTCATGTGGATATAGCTGCCATCCTCGTTGGCGCAGCAAAGATCACATTCAGGCAGAAACATCTGGTCGGTCTTGCTGATGTCTCCGTCATGCAGGTTTTCGATATACGCCTGCATCAGGGTTTCGATCTCGGCAAATGCGGTCATAGGATATCCTCGGTCATGAGTGTCTTGAAACGCAGGTGGTATTGGCTGTCAGGCGGCCTTGTTGGAAAGCAGGTCCTGGCGAAACCGTTTGAGGTCTTCGATCGTGCCGACCTTAAGGCCGTGCCGGGCCCCAAATTCCAGCAGATCCGGCAGGCGCGCCATTTCACCATCATCATTCATGATTTCGCAGATCACGCCGGAATCCCCCCGCCCGGACAGGCGGGCCAGATCAACAGCGGCTTCGGTGTGACCTTCGCGTTCCAGCACGCCGTGCGGTTTCGCCACCAATGGGAACAGATGCCCGGGCGAAACCAGATCTGCCGAAGAGCCGCTGTCGGAAGCCAAAAGTGCGACGGTCCGCGCCCGGTCGCTGGCGGAAATGCCGGTGGTCGCGCCTTCTTTTGCGTCCACTGAAATGGTGAACGCCGTATGATGTGGATCCGTGTTCAACGCTGTCATGGGACCAAGGCTGAACTGCTCGGCCCGCTCGGGCGGAATGGCCATGCAGATCAAGCCCCGACCAAAGCGTGCCATGAAATTCACCGCGGCCGCATCCGCGCAGGCCGCTGGGATCACCAGATCGCCCTCGTTCTCGCGGTTTTCATCGTCGACAAGAATTACCATACGGCCTTGTTCGCAATCCGTAATGATCTCTTCGATGGGTGACAGCTGATAAACTTCATGCAGATCGAACACGGTCTTCCCGTTATCCGTTCAGAGGCTTGATGACGCCTTCGGCAAATTCGATCAGAGCTTCCTGCTCGATCTCGTCGCCAAAGTAGTTCACGTGGTGCCAGACAAAGAATTCGTCGATCTGATAGCGCTCGGCCAGTTCACCGACCTGGTCCAGAACCTGTTGACGCGAGCCGTCCCAGACGCGGCCCAATGGGACGTGATAGGGCGGCGCGTCGTAGGCCGAGAACCACAGGTTGTCGAACATTTCGCGGTACTGTTTGGTTTTGGCCGGTGTCTTGCCCATCATCAGATGCGCACCCAGAGCCAGAACGTCGTTGTTGGTGGTTTGAGGCAGCCCGTTTTCATGCGCGGCCTTCAGGCAGTTCTCAAGAATCACCGGCATGAATTCTTCTTTGTCGGCGGTCACGAAGGACACCATCTTGGCCCCTTCCGACGCCCAGAACTTGGCAGTTTCCATCGAATACGAGAACGGCGCATATACTTTTGGGTGCGGCTTTTGCAGCGGCCGGGGAACGATGCCCGATTTGCGCAGGATCTTGTTGCTATCAACCGGGCTGTCACCGCCCCAGAGTTTGGTCGGATTGAACTCCCACTCGACATTCGACGGGAAGCTCCAGAACTCGCCCTGATGTTCGGTCAGGTCATCGGTCCACAGCGATTTGATCAGACGCCAGTTTTCGTACAGCGCGCGACGGTTACGCTGGTCGGCCTCGGACTTGTCGGATTCAGCCGAGGTGATGTCCAGGTGCTGCCCCATGGTCGCTGTCCAGCGCGGCGTGTTCCCGCGCGAGAACCCTGCGAAGACGCGGCCGCCGGTCATGTGGTCCAGCATGGCGATGTCTTCGGCAGTCTTGATCGGGTTCATCGCGGTCAGGTTCATCCCCAACTGACCAACTTTGAAGTTCTTGGTGTGCTGGGCGATGTACATGTTCCAGAACAGCGGGTTCGTGGTGCATTCAACGCCTTCGACCTGCATGTGGTGCTCAGTCAGGCAGAAGCCGTCATAACCAAGCTCCTCAGCAAGGACCATCTGATCACGCATCGTGTGCATCATCTTGTTGAACCGCGCAGGGTCACGTCCAGCAAGCTGAGTGTCCTCGCCATGCTGGCGTGCGAATGGAATGGCGAGAATCTTGAACTTCATGCAGGCGTCCCCTGGCGTGTAATTGAACGTTCACTAACCCTCCCATACGGCCGGCAATTTCGTCAAGCCCCGAATTGTTTTTCCCTACGTCGCAACGACACTGCGACGATTTCCAACTGGACAACACATAGGGATTTCAACATGTTGCCCTCAGGTAGGGTCCTATGGAGGCAAGCCACGTGTTTTTGTATTCCGCTGCGCAAGTTGATGAATTTATTAATAAATCGCAGCTAGATGGCGTGTGCGTTGCGCTGGCGATTGATGCTGCGCGCGAGGAACTCAGACGCCTCGGCGACACTTTGCATCCAACACTGGTCAACACCTCGGCCACGAATCTGGCAACCCCGGGACAGGGGCAAATCGAGGCCCAGGCCATGCGCATGTCGCCTGAAGATTCGCTGCTGACCTCATACCGTGTCTCGATCGTTCAGGCCGGGCACAATCCCGGTGAAGCCGCCACGCTGATGGAAGTGACCTGCACGTTCTCAGTCGAAGCGCAACTGGCGGAAACGCCAAAATCCACTCAGGCAGAAAAGCCGCCCCGCGCCCTGTCCGACACCGCCGAGGAACGGCGGCGACAGATCTTTGAAGGCGCGTGCAAGGTGATAGCCAAGCATGGGTTCGGCAATGCTTCGATGCGCGAGATTGCCAAAACATCCGGGCTGTCGGTTCCGCTGATGTACAAGTACATCAAGGACAAGGATGACATACTTCACCTGATCACCACGATGTGCATGCAGGACATCATCGACTTTTTCGATACCGGAGAACTGTTCACCGGCCCCGCCGATCAAAACCTTGAAAAAGCGGTTGACCGGTACATCGACTACATTGGTGAAAACCGCCGCTACATCAATCTGGTCTATTCGGAAACACGGTCCATGTCTGCCGAGAACCGCGCGCGTGTATTTGATATGGAGCGTGAATTCATGGGCCGCTGGAAAGGCATTCTGGATAAAGGGGTCGAGCAGAAAGTGTTCCGCCCCATGAACACAGAACTTATGGCCAATTATCTGTATTTCCTTTGTAATGTCTGGTCACTCCGGCATTGGAGCATCGGAAAGTTCCCGGAAAGTGAAATCCGGACCAGCCTGAAGGCGCTTATCATGGATGGCGTTTTGGTCAGGGCTGATCTCTCCAAAAAATCCTGAGCGACCATCGACCGCTCAGGACTGGTGATGCACCAACGCTTAGGCAATCAAGTCGCACATCTCTGTCGCTTCCGGGCAATTTGGTCGCAAACCAACTTGCGACACATCTTGGGCGTGTCAAACTGCGTATATGACACCGCTCTCTAGTCCAAACCCTCTGGATCGCCGCGCAACCGGTTGTGACCTCGTCGTAAGTGGATGATGGCAGGCGCTCTGCGCCCTTTGCCACCTGCCCAGACAACGGACAATTCGGACACCCTCATGACATCTCAGACCTTACGCCTGGCCATTGATATCGGCGGCACCTTTACCGATACGGTACTCGTCTCAGACGATGAGACCATATTGGCTTCGACCAAGACGCTCACGACGCACCAAAATCCTGCAGATGGCGCGATGGAAGGCGCAAAACGTGTCATGGCGGAATCGAGCCGGTCGTTGAATGAAGTGACAGGTTTCATCCACGGAACGACGTTGGCGACCAATGCATTGATCGAACGTCAAGGCGCTGTTGTGGCAACTGTGACGACCGAAGGGTTTCGCGACATTCTGGAAATCGCGAATGAGCGGCGATACGCGCAATATGACATCAACCTGGAAAAGCCGGACCTGCTGGTCCAACGCGAACGGGCGCTGACCATTCGCGAAAGAATGGCTGCCGATGGGAATGTGCTGATCCCGCTGGACGCCAGTTCGATTGACGCGCTGTTGGCCGAACTGGATGCCACCGGTGCGGAAGCGGTCGCTATCTGTTTGATGCATGCCTATGCCAACCCGTCGCACGAACGCAGGCTGCGCGACATTCTGGCGGAAAAACGCCCCAGCCTGACAGTTTCAATTTCCTCTGATGTAAGCCCAGAGGCGCGAGAGTTTGACCGGCTTTGCACTACGGTCGCCAATGCCTACATCCAACCGTTGATGGAAAGATACCTGGCGCGGTTTGCCACCCGGTTTCAGGCAGAAGGCGTGAAATGTCCGATCCTGATGATGACGGCCAGTGGCGGCATGTGCACCGTTCAAACCGCCTCACGCTTTCCGATCCGGCTGGTCGAAAGCGGCCCCGCGGGCGGAGCAATTTTGGCCGCACGGATCGCAGCGCGGGCCGGGATTGACGAGGTTCTATCTTTCGACATGGGCGGGACGACTGCGAAGCTCTGCCTGATTGACAATGCACGGCCGCAAACCTCGCGCCAATTCGAAATCGCGCGGGCCGCGCGGTTCATCAAGGGATCGGGCATGCCAGTACGTATCCCAGTGGTCGAAATGATCGAAATCGGCGCAGGCGGCGGCTCAATCGCCGGGGTTGACCGTCTGGGACGGTTGACCGTGGGTCCAAAATCGGCCGGGTCAGAACCCGGTCCGGCGGCCTTTGGGCGGGGCGGCACCGAGCCAACCGTGACTGACAGCGACATCACCCTGGGCTATATCGTGCCGGACACATTTGCCGAAGGGTTTATCAAGATTGACCCCGCAGCGTCTGAAGCTGCGCTGAACCGGGTCATCGCCGCGCGTCTGAACACGAACGCCACAGCGGCGGCGGACGGCGTCAGTCGCATCGTCGATGAAAGCATGGCCAGCGCGGGTCGGATGCATGCGGTGGAATCAGGCAAGGACCTTGGTTCCCGTACGATGATCGCCTTTGGCGGTAATGGCCCCCTGCACGCAAGCCGTGTGGCCCGATCCGCCGGGGTCCGTCGCATCGTGATCCCGCCCGATCCGGGCGTCGGATCCGCAGTCGGGTTTCTGTTTGCTCCGGTCAGTTTTGAGATCGTCAGATCAAGTTATTCTCTACTTGAATCCCTGGATCTGGAGCGGGTCAACGCCCTGTTTTCCGACATGATCAACGGGGCAAGCCGTGTGGTTGCCCAAGGCGCAGGTGATGCACCCACCGAAACGCAACGCACGGCCTTCATGCGCTACAATGGTCAGGGCCACGAGATCGAGATTGCTCTGCCCGATCGCAATTTAACTTTCGAAGACATAGAGCCGCTGACTGATGCGTTCGAGGCGGAATACGGTAAACAATTCTCGCGTCCCGTGCCGGGAATGCAAATCGAGATCCTGAACTGGGCTGTCCGCGTCGCAACCCCAGATGCGGATGTTCCAGATTTGCCGGAAACACCGTCTCTGACAACGATCACACCAGCCCAGACCCGCCCCATCTCCTGCGATGTAGATGGTCAGATAAAGCAGGCTGGTTTTGTGTCACGCGACAGCCTGAGCCCGGGCGACCGGGTTTGCGGCCCTGCGCTGATCACGGAACCGCAGACGACGACTTTGGTCTCATCAGACTTCTCGGCGTATTTAGATGCCATTGGAAACCTCATCCTTATCCAAGATCAGAAAGGAGGTGTATGATGACTGCCGATCAGTCCCCCGCCCGCCTGCAAGTCATGTGGAACCGCTTGCTTGCGGTGGTCGAAGAACAAGGCCAAACCCTGATCCGCGCCGCATTCTCACCCATTGTGCGCGAATGCGGCGACATCTCTGCCGGGATTTTTGACGCCGGGGGTCGGATGCTGGCACAGGCAGTTACCGGAACGCCCGGACACATCAACACGATGGCCGAAGCCGTGATGCATCTGCGCGGTCATTTCCCGGTTCAGAACATGAGGCCCGGTGATATCTACATGACCAATGATCCTTGGCTGGCTTCGGGACACCTCAACGACTTTTTGCTGATGATGCCCGCATTCAAAAACGGCAAAGTCGTCGGCTTTACTTCATGCACTTCGCATCTTGTGGATCTGGGCGGCCTTGGAATGGGCCCCGAAGGGTCAGATATCTATGATGAGGGCCTGCTGATCCCACCCTGCAAACTGGTCGAACAAGGCGTCCCGAACGCCTTGCTTTTGGACATTGTCCGCGCCAACAGCCGCGAGCCTATTGCTAATGAGGGCGACATATATGCACTGGTCGCTTGCTGCGAAGCGGGCGTGAACCGCCTGCTCGATATGATGGATGAGTTCGGAATCGACGATCTGGATCAACTGGGCAGCTACATCATCGACACCTCGCGCCGCGGCACGCTTGAAGCCATCGCTGAAGTGCCCGCAGGCACCTATAGAAACCTTCTGAGGATGGACGGTTATGAAAAAGAACTGGAACTGCACGCGACCTTGACGGTCAGCAAAACGGGCATGCATGTGGATTTCACGGGAACGTCGGGTTGTTCGGGCAAGGGTATCAATGTGCCGCTGAACTATGCGACCGCCTATACAGTCTTCGCCCTGCGCTGCATCGTCGGGTCTGACATCCCCAACAACGCCGGATCGTTGGAGCCGTTTACAGTGGACGGCCCAAAAGGCTGCATCCTCAATGCACAACGCCCCGCCCCGGTGGCAATGCGGCACACGCTAGGACAGGTAACACCAGATCTGGTGCTTGGATGCCTGCATCAGGCCCTGCCAGATCAGGTCCCCGCCGAGGGCGCGTCCTGCATGTTCGATCTGCCGATGCGGCACGCACCCGAAGTGGCGCGTGATGGAGGTCGGGAATTCGCGGTTGAACCTGTGCATAATGGCGGCACCGGCGCTCGGCCACACGCGGATGGCTTGTCTGCCACAGCCTACCCTTCGGGCGTGTTCGGATCTCAGGTCGAGATCACGGAAAGCGTGGCCCCGGTCACAATCTGGAAACGCGAACTACGCCAGGATTCAGGAGGTGCAGGCAAGTATCGCGGCGGTCTCGGCCAACGGATCGAGATGACCTCGGCCAATGGCGCACCCTTCCTCGTTTTCCTGTCGGTTGAGCGCCTCAAATTCCCCGCCCTCGGACGCATGGGTGGAAAACCCGGCGCACCCGGTCGTATTCGTTTCCGCGATGGCGAAAATGATATCCCGGGCAAAGGAGAACTGCGCGTTGAAGCTGACGACTACCTGGTCTTTGAAACCCCCGGGGGCGGTGGTTTTGGCGATCCGGCCGAGCGGGACCCGCAGGCAATCTCCCTAGACCTCAAGCGCGGGCTGATCAGCGCAAAAGGCGCAAAATCCTTTGGGGGCACATCATGATCCGCCCGGTTCCCCACATAAGTGCAATGGCGGCCTATGCGCTGGCCGACCTTGGCGGCGAAAACACTATCTCGTTGGCCCAGAACGAAAGCGCCTTTCCCGCAAGTCCCGCAGCCATCAAGGCGGGTCGTGACGCACTGGCCGATCTGCAATTGTATCCTGATCCGGAATGGTTGGAACTGCGCACAGCAATTGCAGATGTGCATGGACTCGATCCGGCACGGGTGCTGTGCGGAGCAGGCTCGATGGAGCTGATCGGCTGTTTGATCCGCGCCTATGCCGGGCGCGGTGATCGGGTCCTTGGCACGGATTACGGATATGCGTTTGTCGCCTCAGCAGCCGCTCAGGTTCAGGCCGATTACGTCAAGGCGCGTGAAGTGGATCTGACCGTATCCGTCGACGATATCATCGCTGTGGTCACACCTGAAACGCGGATCGTCTTTGTCTGCAACCCTGGCAACCCGACCGGCACCCTGATCCCCAATTCCGAAATCCTTCGTCTGCGCGATGAACTGCCCACCGATGTTCTACTGGTCGTCGATCAGGCTTATGCTGAGTTTTCCGATCACATAGATGATCCGGCCGACATATTCGCGCTGAGCGATCGAGGGGACACCGTGATCATGCGCACCTTTTCCAAGGCCTATGGCCTGGCAGGCGCGCGTGTAGGATGGGGATACTTCCCGCCCGAGATTGCGGCTGAACTGCGCAAATTGCTTAATCCAAACAATATTTCCATCGCTTCACAGGCGGCGGCAACTGCAGCGATCCGCGATCAGGCGCATATGCAAAATGTGGTTGCCCGCACGACTGAAATCCGTGAACGATTTGCCGCGGAATGTCGTGCGTTGGGCCTAATCGTTCCTCAAAGCCACACAAACTTTGTGCTATTGCGCTTTGCCTCAACGCTGGATGCGCAACGGGCAGACGCGGCGCTGCGGGCGGACGACCTACTAATGCGCGGCATGGGAGGATACGGCTTAACCGACTGCCTGCGCGCCACAATCTGCGAGACGCCGATCATGGATCGGTGCCTGACCGCCCTGAAGGGAGCATTGAAGTGACCGAAACACGAACCGCAGCCAAAATCGGTGTTCTGGTACCTTTCACCAACACCAACCTCGAACCGGATATGGAGTTGTTGAGGCCGCCCAACACTACAGTCCATTTTCAACGTATGGGCGGGTATGACGTGGATGAAATCCCCGGCTCGGATCAGATGGCGGGGTTGGGTGCATCGGATATCACTCACGACCTGCGGATGATCTCGGGCATACGCCCCGATGTGGTATTGTATGGCTGCACCTCGGCGACGCTGACCCACGGACCGTCTTTTGATGCAGAGCTGGCCCAGCAGATCAAGGCGGGCTCGGGTGCAGTTTCGCTGACCGCTGCAGGGGCGTTGATCGCTGGGATCAAAGCAGTCAGCGCAACAAAGGTCGGTTTTTCATCGCCCTATTTGGGCGAGATCAATGAACAGGCGATGGACTTCATGCTCCGCAATGGCATTAAGACTGTCAAATGTGTCGATGTCGGCCGCGAACTTGGCAACTATGGGCAAGGTGAACTGACCCCGGGTGAGGTGTTCGACCTGGCGTGCAGAGCTGATCACCCGGACGCGCAGGCGATCGTCCTAAGCTGCACAGACATGCGCTCGGTCGAGGCGATTGAACGGATTGAGGCCGCGCTGAACAAACCCGTCATTACCTCCAATCAAGCGATGGTCTATGGATTGCTGAAAGCGCTGAATCTACCGCGTCACGAAACGTTACCTGGGCGTCTGTTCCACACTCTTTGATCAACAGCGTAGTCAAGTGGCACTTCTACGCCCCTCTTACATAAGCTGCCGTTCTTAGGCGACTGTCAGGAGTTGGTATGACGCTGCCAACCAAGCAGGCTGAAACAGGCAAACAAAATGGCGGCAACACAGACAATCGAGGGCCCGGCCGGCGTGTCGAAGACATAAGCAGCCCGCAACCCTGCCACAGCCGACGTCGCCCCGATTGCCGCTGCAATCAGGGCCATCGTTTCCGGTGACCGCGCCAGATTACGCGCCGCAGCGGCTGGTATGATGAGCATCGCCGCTATCAACAGAACACCCACAACTTTGATGGCGACTGCCACCGTGATGGCCAATGCAAGCGTCAATATCAGTTGTTCGCGCTTGGGATCGAACCCGCTGGCATAGGCCAGTTCCTCGTTCAACGTCGCCGTCAACAGCTGGGACCAACGCCAGGCAATCAAAATTACGACCAGTGCAGCGCCGCCCCAGATGACGGCCAGATCCGAACGGGAAACGGCCAGAATATCTCCAAACAGATAGGCCATCAAATCAATCCGGACACCGGAGAGGAATGAAACCGCCACAAGGCCAAAAGCCAGAGCGGAATGTGCCATGACACCCAGCAACGTATCCATTGCGTACCCACGACCTGCCAACAGCGTCACGGTCAGCGCCATCAACAAGGCGACGGCCAGCGCACCTGTAAAAACCGACATCTGAAACGTTAGCGACAAGGCCACGCCGAGAATGGCTGCGTGCGCTGTGGCATCGCCGAAATAGGCCATACGGCGCCACACCACAAAACACCCCAACGGCGCCGCAGCAAAGGCCACGCCTACACCGGCCAGCGTGGCTCGGGTCATGAAATCATCAAGCATTATTCTGCGGCTTCCTGTGAATCTGTTCCATGGTCATGATGATGATCGTGGTTGTGATCATGATCATGGCGGTAAAGGGCAAGCGCTCCACCTGTTCCGGTTCCGAACAACGCGCGGTATTCGGGGGCCGAGGCCACAACCGCAGGTGAGCCCTCGCAACAGACATGGCCGTTCAGGCAGATCACCCGGTCCGAGGCGCTCATCACCACGTGGAGCTCGTGGCTTATCATGATGATAGCGCACCCTGTTTCCTGACGCACGTCTTCGATCTGGCGATAAAACGCAGCCGAACCAGGCTGGTCCAACCCTTGCGTGGCCTCATCCAGCAACAGGATTTCGGGTCGGTTGATCAAGGCCCGCGCCAGCAGCACGCGCTGGAATTGTCCGCCCGAAAGCTGTGACATCTGGCGCTTGAGCAGATCGGGCACACCGGCCGTTTCCAGCGCAGTCGCGCAATCCTTCTTTGACGCGCGATGGGTCAGCCGCATAAACCGTTCGACGGTGATCGGCAGGGTCGGATCGATATGCAGCTTTTGCGGGACGTAGCCAATTCTCAGCCCCAGCTTTCGCTTTACCTGCCCGGCAGACGGTTTGATTGCACCGATTATGGCGCGCAGCAGGCTTGTCTTACCCGATCCGTTAGGGCCGACGATGGTCACAATTTCACCAGGTTCGACACCCATGTTGATGTGCCGTAACACGGTATTGGCCCCATAGCTAACGCTGAGGTCTTCTACGGTAATCAGGTTCATTTCTACGCCTTTTCGGTGCAGTCGGGGCAAACGCCTTCGGCTTCTACAACGGTCCGCTCGATCTCGAAACCCACTGCCCGCGCGGCTGCGCCCAGCTCTCCCTTCGCGGGTGTTGAATGTGTTTCGGCCACAGCATCACATTTCCTGCAAATCATGAAGGCCGGAGAATGCGTTGCCCCGGGATGTGCGCAGGCGACAAATGCGTTCAACCGTTCGATTTTGTGGACAAACCCGTTCTCGACAAGAAAATCGAGGGCGCGGTAAGCCACTGGTGGCTGCGATCCGAAGCCTTCGTCGCGCAATCGATCAAGAATTGTATAAGCACCCAAGGCCCGATGTTCCTGCAGCAGCATCTCCAAAACCTTGCGCCGCACGGGAGTCAGCCGCAGACCTTCTTCTTTGCACCGGGTCTCGGCAACGGTCAGGCTACTTTCGACGCAGTGCGCGTGGTCGTGCTTTTGGAATCCGACAAGGGCGGAGTCTTCAGCAGGTGCAGGTCTCATCTCACTTGTCATGTTATTCCATATCATATATGCCACTCGCAACGTTATAAAATCACATAGAGGGTTTGATGTCCAGAAAGCTTCTTCCTGTTTCGGTCACGGCTGCGTTGATGGGGGGCACAGCGATGGCCGATGTCCCAAATGTTGCCGTTGATATTGCTCCGGTGCACTCATTGGTGGCGCGCGTGATGGAAGGTGTTGGCGCACCGAACCTGATCGTACAAGTCGGCGCGTCCCCGCATGAATACAACCTCCGCCCTTCCGAGGCGGCTGCCCTGCAGAATGCGGATTTGGTATTCTGGATGGGCGAGGACCTGACCCCATGGATGGAAGGCGCAGTCGAGAACCTGACCAACGGAGCGACAGTCACCCCCCTGCTCGAAACGGATGGCACCGTCCTACTGGATTTCCGCGAGAACGCGCTGTTTGAAGCGCATGATCATGGCGATGAAGATCACGCTGAAGAGGAGGACCATGACGATCATGGTCACGAGGATCATGCCGACGACAAAGACCATGACGATCATGACCACGAAGAGCATGCCGCGGATGAAGACCACGATCACGAGGATCATGCTGAACACGACGACCACCATGACCACGCGCATGGCGATCATGATCCGCATGCCTGGCTTTCGCCCAAAAACGCCGACACCTGGCTGAACGTGATTGCCGCGCAGCTTTCCGCAGCGGACCCGGAAAATGCGGGTGCATATTTCGCAAACGCGGCGGCTGCCCGCGAAGAGATGGCATCCCTTTCTGCTGAAGTGAGTGCCACTCTGGAACCTGTACGCGGCAGTAACTTCATCGTTTTCCACGATGCTTATCATTATTTCGAGAACGCCTTCGACTTCCCCGCGTCGGGTGCGATTTCGCTTAGTGACGCGTCAGATCCAAGCCCGGCGCGGATTTCTGAGATTCAGGGGCGCATTCGCGAAGAAGGGATCAATTGTGTTCTGTCAGAGCCGCAATTCAACCCAGGCATCGTCGCCACTGTCTTGGTCGGAACCGAAGCGAATACCGGTGTGATAGATCCACTAGGTTCTGATCTTGAACCCGGGGCTAAGCTGTACCCGCAAATGATCCGGAACATCGCAAAAACATTGGCGGAATGCCTATGACCTGACAGGGCAGCCCGTTTTGGCATGGAAATCCAGAGCGGGCTGAACATCGCCGGGGGCACAAAGGTTTCTCGGAAACTTGGTTTTTTCGTTTCGGTGCTCGCGGCATTCGCCCGTTTGGAAACTCAGCCAGATTTCTTCTAGAGTTCCCAACAGAACGACGCAGTCAGAGGCCGTAGCGGTGTCGGGATCAACGATCCGGACACTAGTTACGGGTCAGGCATGCGCAATCCCGGCTCACGACGCGCGCCCGTAAAACCCGATGCGTTCTTCGTGTGTGAACTGAACGTTTGGCCGATCATAAAAGGAAAACACGGCAATCATACGGTCGCGGTCGCCTTGAACAGGCGAGACGCGGTGCGCCGTGTTTTTGCCTTTGAAGATGTTCAAAGTCCCCGGCTGCAGTTTCATGAGCGTGGGCTTGCGCCGGCCTTCCAGCAATTCAGCCACCCCATCGTAATTCGGGTTGTCATCACTACGCAGGTCTTTTTCGTACTCAAATTCACCCCCCGCAGACGGCGCTTGCAACAGCAGCGTTGTGGTGAATTCGGACCTGTCGAAATGCCAGTTCAGGGCCTGCCCGGCTGAGTAAGCCATGACGTTCACGCGGGCCAGCGGATCATCCATCACAAAAAGCTTTGGCTTTTTCATGACCGCAGCCAGAAACTGCGCAAATGGCGGCCAATCGTAGAGGCGGATCACAATGGCCTGCCCCAACTGATCGGCACAAATCGTTCTGTTAGACGTCTCAAATTGGGTCAGGGCCGGATGGTCGCTGCCGAGGCCCTCGATAGACGTCCTGAAATAGATGTTGTGCCGCCGCGCGTGGACAAAAGCCTCTTCGGCAAAAACCGGTTGCAGCTCAGACACCGCCGATTCCAGCGCACTGTCGCGAACAAAGCCAGGCAGGTTAAATAGTCCATTCTCAGAAAGATCGGCTTTGCAGCGTTCGATCAGGCTGTGCCAGGCCGTGCTGCCCGGCTGGTCCAGTGGATACAAATCCAAGTTTAAGACATCACGCATCTTCGACCCTCCCTTCCTGTTATCCTGAGCAGGGCTTGAAACAGGGTTTTATAAATGGATAGCCTTTTTGGAGAGCATAAGAAATTCAAAAACTCTGACCGAAAACGGATTGCCCGGCGGAAAGCGCCTATTCCTGAGGGCGCTTGTTCAGTAGAAATGGCGGCGATGGATTTAAAGTCGGAGACCCTCATAAGGATGAGCATGTCGCCGATCCCTTTGCGGCAGGGTTACCGGATAGCTTACGCAAAAAGACGTAGATCTCCACCAGATGTAAAAAAATTCGTAACTGCGCTGCAAAGTTAAGGCACCACTGAATTCAGCAGTGGGGATCAATCTGGCACACTCACCCGGCGACGTGAGGTAACCGCCCTGATTTGTTGACGCAGGCTATTTGCCCGCATACGAACTTGCCCACATGCAGGAAACCCACAGCCGACGCGGCACAAATTCCGCCGGACATCCAAGGAATAACGCCATGAGCGAACATATCATCGTCAGCACTCAGGATCGCGTCACCACAGTCACGATTTCTCGCACAGACAAGAAAAACGCGATCACTTTTGCCATGTATTCCGCGATAGCTGAAGCCATCGAAGAATACGGTCAAACCGATCAAGCCCGGGCGCTGGTCATCACTGGTGAAGGCGATATGTTCACGGCCGGGAATGACCTGCAGGACTTTATGACAGGCGGTCTTCCGGCGGGTGACGCTGAAAATCCGATTATTCGGTTCCTGAATGCGATCCGGGATTGTCCGAAACCCCTGATCGCCGCAGTCAACGGTTCTGCAATTGGTGTTGGCCTGACCATGCTGCTGCACTGCGATCTGGTCTATTCCGCGAACAGCGCTACATTCAGCGCTCCATTTGTCCAACTGGGTCTGGTGCCCGAGGCCGGTTCTTCGATGTTGCTGCCTGCGTCTCTCGGTATGGCTGTCGCCAATGACGTCTTGCTGGCCGGGCGGGTTCTGACGGCATCCGAGGCCCTGAACCACGGGTTGGTCGCGCGCGTCTTTGCCGACGGTGAGTTGATGAACGAAGTCCAGGAGATCGCAAAAGCCATTGCAGCCTCATCCCCGGTAGCGCTCAAACAGTCAAAGGCCCTGATCCGCAATCAGCGTGACGAAGTGGCCGGACACATGGCCGCGGAAATCAAGATTTTTGCCGCGCAGCTACAATCCCCGGATTTCGCCGAAAGCGTTGCGGCCAAACTGCAAAAACGCGCACCGAATTACAGCTGACCCGCGCTTGAGCTATTACGGCTTTCCACGCTTCGAAGGCAGCCCCAGTTATTTCGGAAACGGAAACTGAGGCACAAAACGCCACTGACGCAAGCCCAAGCTGAATCCAACCTTCCATTATTGGCCTACATGGCGAATAACGGAAGGATATCGACTTAATTTCATTACCGGGCTGGTCAATTCCGCCCGGCAATGGAATCAGTGCGCATCAACAAATTTTGATTCGCCCTGACACGCTTTAACAAGCCGAAATAGGGCGTGCCCTGTGGCTGTTGGATGGCGTTTCACCCGATAGCCGCGTGAAGTCAGAGGAAAAGCATGGGCCTAACCTGCTATGACGTGATGGTACCGCCTGAGGTACAAAAGACCATTCTGCCGGATGAAAGCATCGCCACGGCCTTCAACATCATCAGGGGCAGCCGGGCACGATTTCTGCCTGTCGTGGCTGAAGACGGGACTTATGTTGGCGTCTTTACCGCCCCGACGCTGCTGAAACTGATTCTGCCGAAGGCGGCGACAATCGGTCTGAATGATGATGCGTCGCGCGTCGCGATCGACTCGCTCAGCTTCATGAACCTGACGCGGGATGATTTCGAACAACAGATGGAGAGGCTGAAGACCGAAAAGGTTCGCGACAACATGTCGAGGCCTTCGAACATTCCCGTTGCTGCACCCGACACGCCAGTGATGGAAGGTATCTTCCTGATCTACAAATACAAACGGCACGTGATTCTTGTTGAGCCCGAAACCAACCGTTTCGTTGGCACCGTAAGCGCTAACTCGCTTTTGGATCGCGCACTCAGCTAACCCTATACAAACCGGACTAAAACCTTGGCTACGCATTCGACGTCACACGGAGAGGCCGCTCTCTCTGTTCCACAACTATTGGGCATTGATCCGCTTTGGATCGCGACCGGAATTCTGATTTTGGTTTATGCGGTCCTGATCACAGAAAAGGTCAACCGCGCCATTTTGACGATGCTAGGCGCGTCCCTGATGGTCCTGTTTGGCATCATCAATCAGGAACAGGCCGTGGCGGGTGTGGACGCCAACACTCTGGCACTGCTTATCGGCATGATGGTCATCGTGGGGATCACCAGCAAATGCGGATTGTTCCAATACGTAGCGATCAAGGCCGCAAAAGCGGTGAAAGCCAATCCAACCGGCATCCTCATCATGCTGACGCTGATTACGGCGGTGTTCTCGGCCCTGCTGGACAACGTAACGACCGTTTTGCTGATCGCCCCGATTACGCTGCTGATCACTGAAGCCCTGGAAACGCGTGTGTTCCCGTTCTTTGTCGCCGAGATCCTGGCCTCGAATGTGGGGGGAACAGCGACGCTGATCGGTGACCCGCCCAACATCATCATTGGCTCGGCCGCAGGGCTGAGCTTCAACGATTTCGTGGTGAACCTGGCGCCTATCTCGGCCATATGTCTGGTTGTCCTGACCGGCATTATTTACCTTATGAACCGCAAGGAACTGGCCCGCATTCCGAAATCGGCCAGCGATCGGATTATGGGTTTCAACGAATCCGAAGCGGTCACTGATGTTGTCTTGATGATCAAGTCTCTGGCCGTTTTGGCTCTGGTTTTGCTGGGGTTCACGCTGGGACACAGCTACGGCATTCAGCCGGGTACGTCAGCGTTAGCCGGTGCAGGCCTGTTGATGCTGCTGGCCTATGGCCACCAAAGCGGTGAAGAACAGTCGGAGTCGGTTCACCACATCTTTGGTGAAGTTGAATGGGTCACAATCTTTTTCTTCGGTGGGCTGTTCGTCATTGTTGCCGGTGTCGAACATGTTGGACTGCTGGCATTCTTCGGTGAGAAAGTGCTGGAGCTGACCCAAGGCGACATGATGTGGACCGCGTTCTTCATCTTCTGGGCCTCTGGCATCCTGTCGGCCATTCTGGACAACATCCCGTTTGTGGCAACGATGATCCCTCTGATCGAATCCACCGCGGATACATTTGGCGGCGAAGACGCGATTGAGCCCCTGTGGTGGTCGCTGGCGCTTGGCGCCTGTCTGGGCGGCAACGGTACACTGTTGGGGGCAAGCGCCAACCTTACGGTGGCTGCTTTTGCGGAAAAGGCCAAGCAGCCCATCGGCTTCATCGCCTTCGCCAAAATTGCATTCCCGATCATGATCCTGACCTTGATGATCGCAAACGTTTATATTTGGCTGCGTTACTTCTGACCCTATGGCCCTTTGAACCAAACGTATTACAGGTTCAAAGGGCGTCTGGCTCCGGACAGGCTTACTTGCCCACATACGACACGCGCCGCGCCGAGGCGCCGAATTTGGTTGTCTTTCTGGCCAATCCCCCCTAGTGACGGCCTCACCTCGGGGAGCACGGCATGCCGCGCTGAGATGCTTATCAAGCGAACCCGTAGAACCTGAACCGGCTAGAACCGGCGGAGGGAAGGGTTTCGGTTTCATCCATCCTTACCCTCTCGCCGCAATGGAGGATGACATGAAACATCTGCTAATTGCTGCGGGACTTCTGAGTGCAACTACGGCCATCGCCGCCGACAAGCCTCAGCTGACCGTTTACACTTATGACAGCTTTGTATCCGACTGGGGCCCCGGCCCGCAGGTCAAAGAAGCCTTTGAGGCAACCTGCGACTGCGAGCTGAACCTCGTGGGCGTCGAAGATGGTGCCGCACTTTTGTCGCGTGTCCGGCTTGAGGGTGAAAACTCTGACGCCGACGTCGTGCTTGGTCTGGATACCAACCTGATTGCAGCGGCCCGGGAAACCGGCCTGTTTGCGCCCAATTCCGTTTCTGCCGACTTCGCGCTGCCGATCGAATGGACCGATGACACGTTCACACCGTATGACTGGGGCTACTTCGCCTTCGTTCACAAAGCGGATGCGACCGCGCCTGCGAACTTCCGGGAGCTGGCGGACAGCGACACCAAAATCATCATCCAGGACCCTCGCTCGTCCACGCCCGGTCTGGGTCTGCTGATGTGGGTTAAAGCGGCGTATGGTGATGATGCACCCGAAATCTGGACTGGTCTTTCCGACAATATCGTGACGGTCACAAAAGGCTGGTCCGAAGCGTACGGCCTGTTCCTTGAGGGCGAGTCGGACATGGTTCTCAGCTATACGACATCTCCGGCCTATCACCTGATTGCCGAGGACGATGGCAGCAAGGCTGCGTCCGCTTTTGACGAGGGCAACTATCTGCAAGTTGAGGTTGCGGCAAAGCTGGCCGCGACGGATCAGGCCGAATTGGCGGATCAGTTTTTGCAGTTCATGGTCTCGGATGCGTTCCAGCAAATTATACCGACAACCAACTGGATGTACCCGGCCGTAACCCCGGCAGAAGGTTTGCCTGCAGGGTTCGACACCCTGACAGTGCCGGCAAAGTCGCTGCTGTTCTCCCCCGATGAAGCCGCCGCCGTGCGGGATCAGGCCCTGGCAGAATGGCAGAACGCGCTCAGCCAGTAAGCCCATGGCCCGGTATCGGTGCGGCAGCTCTGGTCGCCGCGCTAATCCTGGGCACTCTTACGGCGGTTGCACTGCGTGCTGAAACCAGCGGCGGGTTCAGTCCCGCTGACTGGGCTGCGCTGCGCTTCACGCTGACCCAGGCCACGCTGTCCGCATTGTTCAGCGTGGTGTTGGCCGTGCCGGTTGCGCGGGCTTTGGCACGTCGGAGGTTCCCCGGCCGACGGGCTTTAATTGCGCTTTTGGGTGCGCCCTTCATCCTGCCGGTCATCGTTGCCATTCTGGGTCTGCTGCAAGTCTTTGGCCGGTCGGGATGGATCTCGGACTTCCTTGGCATTTTCGGCCTGCCGCCCATACGCATCTACGGCTTGCATGGGGTCGTACTGGCGCATGTTTTCTTCAACCTACCCCTGGCCACACGCCTTGTGTTGCAAGCCTGGCAGGAAATTCCGGCAGAACGGTTTCGCCTGGCCGCACAACTGGGCTGCAATGGTATGGCCATGTTTCGACTGATCGAGATGCCCATGCTCAAACGGACCCTGCCCGGGGTTCTGGCGGTAATCTTCGCCATCTGCCTGACCAGCTTCGCCGTCGCCCTGACCTTGGGCGGAGGGCCACGGGCTACAACAATCGAACTGGCAATCTATCAGGCTTTTACCTACGATTTCGACTTGGGTCGCGCCGCCCTGTTATCCGCCCTGCAACTTGCCCTGACAGCTGCGACCGCTTTGGTGGCGCTGAAGTTTTCGCGCGGGGACGGTTTTGGAACAGGTCTCGATCGCGCCTTGCGCCGCTGGGATGGGGGTGCGCCGACGATAGATGTATTCTGGATCGTCGCAGCGGCCGTCTTTTTGCTACTGCCTTTAGCATCGGTCGTAATTTCGGGAGTTGCCGGGTTGTTTGACTTGCCCGCAATCGTTTTTCGGGCTGCGCTGATCTCGGTCCTTGTTGCTGCGGCAAGTACTGCAGTCCTACTATTGCTAGCTTTGCCTATGGCCACCGCCGTCGCGAGCGGCCGGTACGGGCTTGTGGAACTCAGTGGCATTTTGGGTTTGGCGGCATCACCATTGGTCATCGGTACGGGCCTGTTCATCTTAATCCGGCCTTTGGCAAACCCGACGACATTGGCTCTGCCTGTCACTGCTTTGGTAAATGCTGCGATGGCCCTGCCCTTTGCTTTACGCATTCTGGTCCCCGCCGCGCGCGACATAACCGCCAGGCACGGACGTCTCGCGCTTTCATTGGATATGACAAAATGGACGTTTTTCACGCGCATCTTGCTACCGCGCATGCGTCCGCAGATTGGGTTCGCCGCTGGTCTTGGGGCGGCTCTGTCAATGGGTGATCTGGGTGTGATCGCTCTGTTCGCCGATCCGCAGATCGCGACCCTGCCCTTGCAAATCTACCGCTTGATGGGTGCCTATCAGATGCAGGCTGCTGCCGGCGGGGCATTACTGCTGTTGCTGCTGTCCATGGGCGCATTCTGGCTATTGGACCGAGGAGGGCGCTGGCATGCTGAAGCTTGACGACTGCGTGATTGAAAACGGGAATTTCACCCTAAACGCCGATATCCAGATCGAGGTTGGCAACAGCATTGCCATTGTCGGCCCGTCCGGGGCGGGCAAGTCCACATTGTTGGAGACTATCGCTGGATTTCGGGATCTGAAAAAGGGTCAGATCTTTTGGGGTGGTCAGCAGATTTCCAACTTGCATCCCGGCAAGCGCCCTATGGCGATGCTGTTTCAAGACGGAAACCTGTTTCCGCATCTGACGGCTGAACAAAACATCGCCCTGGGCCTGCGCCCAAACGGTCGGTTGTCCGCAGACGAGGGTGCACAGGTTCAGTCCGCTCTGGGCCGGGTTTCTTTGCATGGTATGGGCGCGCGCAAACCCTCGGAACTGTCCGGAGGACAGCAAAGCCGGGTTGCCCTGGCCCGCGTACTTGTGCAGCGGCGCGAACTGTTGCTTTTGGACGAACCGTTTGCCGCCCTTGGGCCAGCCTTGAAAGCCGAAATGCTGGATTTGGTGGCCGATCTGGTGGCCGAAACCCAAACGACCCTGTTGATGGTCAGCCACGATCCGCAGGATGCACGCCGTATTGCCGACCAAACCGTACTTGTTACAGACGAAACGGTGCATGCCCCCGTTCAGACAACGGAACTCTTTGACAACCCGCCGCCAAGCCTGCGTGCGTATCTTGGCTAGCGGCGATCCCGTCTCAGACGTCAACGAGACGTTGTAACGGGTCGCCAAGCTAAATATCGTTCAAAGATGGTCAACGAAGACAAGCATACGCAGCACACTGGCGTGATCGACAAAAGCGCCCGGGCGCAAAGCAACCGCCAGACAAGGTTAAAAATCCGGATTTCTACTCTGCTGGCGCTGACCATTGGCGGACTGGTGGCAATATCGGCTGGCGCAGTTCTGTTGGTTTCGACTTATGCCAATTTTCAGAACACGACGGAACTGTTGAATACGTCTGCCGCGATGATCGTCGAATCCATCGAAGACGATATCTTTAGCCTGACGACACCGATCGAGGAACTGGCGCAATCCCTACAAGAAGACGCAAGCACGGGTGAAGTCGATCTGCACGACACCGATTTTCTGAAAGCCTACTTCAAAGGCGTGGTGGCTTCGGTCCCATATCTGACAGATCTTGCCATCGTGTATCCTGACGGCAGTCTGTTCATTTCAACACATATCACGGATGTTGAGGGGCCACGTTTAATAACGTCATACGAGCCTCCGGCTGCAGGCACGCTTCAGTATCTTAAAGATGTTAAAGGCTATGATGGTTTGGTCTGGAACGAACCCTTCTTTGACCAGGGCCGGACACATATCTCAGCGACTGTACCTGCCTATAAAGACGGTATTTTTCTCGGGGCCGTGCTCGTTTCTTCTACCGTTCACCATTTCTCGGGCCTGGTCGACGAGTTAAGCGGGAAATACGGGGCAACCGGTTTTGTTCTGTACGGTGACAACCGCGTTCTGGCCCATCCCAAATTGCTGAACCTGTCTGCAAACACGTTAAGTTCAAACGCCCCCTTGCATTCGGTCGCAGCACTTGATGACGCGGTCATCTCACAAATGCTGATGCAGCCACCCGAGTTTCAGGGCAACGATGGAACATTTGTCGGATATGTGGTCGAGGCGCTGGACGGAGAACACCTGGTTTTGACAAGCATCGTCAGCGGCTTCGGATCTGAGCCGTGGGTGATCGGGCAGTATTCTCCACTGAGCGATTGGAGCAACCAATGGTCCCGGCTGAGTGATGCCGCCCTGGTCAGTCTTGGTTTACTGATCGCTTCGGTCATTGCGGCGCTTGTGTTGGCCAGACGATTGGCGGCACCCATTCACAGGTCGACCGAAGAAGCCATCAAAATCAGCGAGCTGAATCTGAACCAAATCGACCACCTGCCCCCCTCTCGGGTCTCTGAACTGAACCTTCAGGCTGTGGCCTTCAACAAGATGCTCGACGGGCTGCGCTGGTTTCAAACTTATTTGCCCCGAACCCTTGTACGGCAAATGCTAAAGACCGGAGACCCTAACCTTGTGTTGCCGCGCGAAGTCGAACTGACCGTCATGTTTGCCGACATCGTGGGGTTCACACCCGCATCCGAGGCCATGACGCCACAAGCCACGGCAGCAATGCTGAACCGGCATTTCGAGATCCTGAACCGCTGTATAGAAGCCGAGGGCGGAACGCTCGACAAATACATCGGCGACGCCGCGATGGCGTTCTGGGGCGCGCCCCAGGACCAGACGGACCATGCCGAACGCGCCTGCCGGGCTGCAATGGCAATCAAGCGATCTCTGGCTGAGGCTGGCGTCGAGTACGGCGTCAAAATCGCGGTGCACACCGGGCCGCTGATTGTCGGCAATATCGGGGCCGTCGACAGGATGAATTACACGGTGATCGGCGACACGGTGAACACCTGCGCCCGGATCGAGACCCTTGTAGGCGAGCTGCCAAGTGACGAGCAAACCAGAATTTTGATCAGCGATGCCACAGCGCGCCTGATCAGCCCGGCTTTTCATCTGATCGACTGCGGCGAATTCACGGTCAAAGGACGTTCAAGGAAAGTGAATGTCTACCGCCTTTGCGATGCAGATAAGACCCTTCGCCCCTCAGCATAACCTGCCAGGAATTCCAGTGGCCGTATAATGGTCACTCCGTGCGCCGCAGTTGTTTTGGTGTTTTGCCGTATTCGGCCTTGAATGTCTGGGCAAGCGTAGAGGTTGACGCAAAACCGCAGGCTATGGCGATGTCAATAATCGGCATTTGCGAGTTCGAGACCAGAGTAAACGCTTTTTTCAACCTGATCTTTCTATAAAATTTTCCGGGCGACGTGCTCAGGTGCAGCATGAACTGACGCTCTAACTGCCGGGTAGATACGCCCACGCGGCGGGCAAGGCTGGCCGTTGGCAACGGGTGTTCGGTGTTTTCTTCCATGATGCGGATCGCGTTTTGCAGCCGCTTTTCCAGGAAATTCGGGTTCGCGCTCAGACCTTTGGGTTGCTCTTGCGCGTGGCCCCGAACGTCGTTCAGCATCAATTGACAGGCCAGTTCAGCCCTATCTTGAGGCTCAAGAACCTCGGCCAGAATGCCGATGATCGCCTCGGCGGTATGACCGTGCCCGGCGCAAGTCAACACTGCTCCATTTCGGGCAACAAGACTCTCAGAAAGCATGGGATAATCCCCTATCTCACGCAGCAAACCAATGTCGCGCCAATGTGCCGTGACCGGCCCGGATTGTTGCACTGTCGCCTTGATGTATTCGCGTGCCGCGTCCGAAAACAAGGCAACTGGTCGTTTGTGTTTTTGCATTGCCCGGACGCGTCGCAGCCATGTGCTGACATCTCCCAACTGACCGCCCACAACACACAGGCAATCGCTCAGATACTGGTCAGAGATGGCAGGCGTTGCCCGCACAATCAGGTCTGAACTGCTGGACACCAGACCGGGCGTGTCCGACGAAATCTGCCACCGAAAAAGATCGCGGTTGAGAACATCATTTGCCGTCTGCAAAACTGCAATGATGGATGACAGCTCAAGATACGCAAACTCGGCCTGCACGAAGATCTCGAATGTTATTCGCTGTTCAGTCTTTGATCTGTCTGTAGGTGCTAACATTCGATGAGTTCTTGTTGTTCTTTGCCAGCACGTTAGCCCTTTTTTGCAAGAGCCGGTCAGTCTTTGGGGCAGCTGTAAATCAACTGGCGAGGGCTTAGTTTGAACCGATCATCAGATTGAAAGCAAGGTGCAAGTCCGCGCGCAAATCCAAGGTGCCGGTCGCGGCGATAATATGTAGACCACGAGACGTTAAGACCCAATCGCGGGGCCCAAAAGACCCCGCGCCAAGGAATGCTTGTAATACAGATGCTTATGCCGCAGCGATTTGACTAGCCTTTTCGACCAGTACTTCGGCCTGACGGATCGAGGCATAGTCGATCAGGCGACCATCCAGAGACACAGCGCCTTTGCCAGCCGATTCAGCCTCGGACATGGCTACGAGTATGCGCTGTGCTTTGGTGACTTCGGCATCTGATGGCGACATGACCTCATTGGCCAGGACAATCTGGCTGGGGTGGATAGCCCATTTTCCTTCACATCCCAGTACGGCCGCGCGTTTCGCTGCCGCGCGATACCCGTCTGGATCCTGAAAGTCACCGAAGGGCCCGTCGATCGGGCGCAGGCCGTTGGCTCGGGCGGCGACAACCATGCGGGCTAGCGCATAGTGCCACATATCGCCCCAATGCGTCATGCGTCCGCCATCTGCATCCGCATCGGTCAGAACGGAATAGTCGGGGTTTACACCGCCGATGATTGTGGTCCGGGCACGGGTCGATGCCGCATAGTCGGCGACCCCGAAATGCAGGCTTTCGTTGCGTTTGGATGCGGCCGCAATCTCGCTGACGTTCTGCATGCCAAGCGCGGTTTCGATGATGTGTTCGAATCCGATCCGTTTCTTGTAACCTTTGGCGTCCTCGATCTGCGTCACCAGCATGTCGACTGCATATACGTCAGCTGCGGTTCCAACCTTGGGGACCATGATCAGGTCCAGGCGATCACCGGCCTGTTCGACCACATCCACCACATCGCGGTACATGTAGTGCGTGTCCAGCCCGTTGATCCGCACCGACATGGTCTTGTTGCCCCAGTCGATATCGTTCAGCGCTTCGATGATGTTCTTGCGCGCCTGTTCCTTTTCATCAGGCGCGACAGCGTCTTCCAGATCAAGGAAGATAACGTCCACATCCGATTTCGCTGCCTTTTCGAACATTCCGGGCTGGCTGCCCGGAACGGCCAGCTCGCTGCGGTTCAGGCGTGCGGGGGCTTGGTCGATGTTGTGAAAGCTCATGGTTTTGGGATCCTTCGTCTTACAGGTTTGGATAGATCGGGAATTTAGCGCAAAGCTCTGCAACCTCGGCTTTGACCTTGGCTTCAACCGCGCCAT
>NZ_JBXWOV010000006.1:0-374513 GCF_059611065.1 Ruegeria sp. CDSB086
AAAACGGCCTGCGTTTTGCCATCCGCGAAGGCGGCCGCACCGTCGGCGCCGGCGTCGTGTCGAAAATCGTCGAGTAAGGCGCGCTTGTCGCGCCTGGTTGCGGCAGGCTATTTTCCTCAGGGAAATCTGCCGAGAGCAACACGGTGAGAAACCAAAGAAGGCCGCTCCGTCCGGGGCGGCCTTTTTTTCATTTTGCGGTTTCTGAACCACGTTTGTCCGCAACGCAAACTGTCCGAATTTTCCCTTCTGTTGCTGAACCGCGCAGAGTTTGAAACAACCGTCCGATAAGACGGTCTGGTTAATTCCCCTGCGGCTCAGACACCGACCCAGAACCAGTCGTTCATTCCGAGTTGTAGTATTTCCGAAGAAGTGCTTTTTAGAAAACCGCCGCCAACAAAACAGGCGTTGGCCCACAAGGAGTACTTTGAAATGGACGAAACCGTACAAAGGCTGTCCAGACGTTTGAAACGACGCGGATACCAGGTTTTGCCAAACAAGGAAACGGGCGAATACATTAGCAGTCTCGGTTTTCAGGTCCAGACGGTATTTGATGTTGGTGTTGCCGGCGGCACAGCGCATTTGTATGCGGCGTTTCCGGATTCAAAATTTGTTTTGATCGAGCCGATTGCAGACTATGAAACAAAGCTACGAAGAAAATGGGCGGACAAAATCAATTTTGATTTTCACGCCTGCGGTGTTGGGGCGGAAAACGGGCAGACAACGCTGCGTATCCCAACGGTCGGTGCCCGATCATTTGGAACGCGCGCGACTATGCTTGAGTTCGATGATTCTGCTACGGCGCACATATCGAAAATCGAAGAAAGACAGGTGCCCGTGAAAACACTTGACGAGATCGCTTCGACCTACAAAGGACCTTTCGGCCTTAAGATTGATACCGAAGGTTTCGAAATCGAAGTAATTCGGGGCGCGTCGGAAATGCTGAAAAACTGCGCATTTGTCTTGGCCGAGGTTTCAACACGCCGTCGTTATCAAGGCGGCTACAAGTTTAGCGATTTTGTTTCGGTTATGGCAGGTCAGGGGTTTGAACTGCACGATTTCATCAGACCGCCGTCGCCGCAGGCAACCGATTGCGACGCGATTTTTGCACCTTTTAACAGCCCTTTGTTTGACTTTCGGGATTTGAAGCTATCGCGCATTGCAGCGAAGGGCGTAAAGCCGTAGGAGGAAGTCGTTCTTTCCTTCTAGATACGTGCGCCCATGGGCACGGGTAGTTCCGGTTTTGCCGCGATAATACTTGGTTGATGCGGCGTGGCGGGTTCGAGATGTTTGGCGGCAGTCAAATCCAGAATTAGTAAGCCTGAAAAACCCCTTGCCAAACCCCCCACACCCCTGTAGATCGCGCGAGTTCTCTTCAAGAATATCGAGGCGGGGTGATTCCCGCCTTTTGGGTTCGAAGAGGGTTGGCGATGCGCGCTTGTCCTCCTCTCAACCTCAACGCCTGATAAAAGGCTGTTATTATGCAAAGCCAAAACATCCGTATTCGGCTGAAGGCATTTGACTATCGCGTTCTGGATGCCAGCACGCAAGAGATCGTCAACACTGCCAAGCGGACCGGCGCGAACGTGCGCGGTCCGATCCCGCTGCCGAACAAGATCGAGAAGTTCACGGTTCTCCGTGGCCCTCACGTTGACAAGAAATCCCGCGACCAGTTCGAGATCCGCACGCACAAGCGTCTGCTCGACATCGTTGATCCGACCCCCCAGACCGTTGACGCGCTGATGAAGCTCGACCTCGCCGCTGGTGTGGACGTCGAGATCAAGCTGCAGTCGTAAGATCGGAGGGTATAGATTATGCGCTCTGGTATTATCGCAAAAAAAGTAGGCATGACCCGCCTGTTCATGGAAGACGGCAAGCAGATCCCTGTGACCGTTCTTCACCTGGACGGCCTGCAGGTCGTTGCACAGCGTACCGCTGACAAAGACGGCTACACCGCCGTTCAGCTGGGCGCAGGTGCTGCCAAGGCAAAACGCACCTCGAAGGCTATGCGCGGTCACTATGCCGCTGCAAAGGTCGAGCCTAAGCGTAAGCTGGCCGAGTTCCGCGTCTCCGAAGATGGCCTGATCGAAGTGGGCGCCGAGATTTCGGCAGAACACTTCCTGGAAGGTCAGAAGGTTGACGTTTCGGGTACCTCGATCGGTAAAGGCTTTGCCGGTGCAATGAAGCGCCACAACTTCGGTGGTCTTCGCGCCTCGCACGGTGTTTCGATCAGCCACCGTTCGCATGGTTCGACTGGCCAGTGTCAGGATCCGGGCAAGGTTTTCAAAGGCAAAAAGATGGCCGGTCACATGGGTGCTGCCCGTGTAACCACCCAGAACCTGGAAGTCGTCAAAACCGACGCCGACCGTGGTCTGGTCTTCATCAAAGGCGCCGTTCCCGGACCAAAATCGGGCTGGGTTACCGTCAAGGACGCCGTCAAGAAGAAAGCACCGGAAGGCCTGCCTTTCCCGGCAGCCGTAAAAGGTGCTGCAACTGAAGCACCTGCGGAAGAAGCTCCCGCGGAAGGTGGTGAAGCATGAAACTTGATGTAATCAAACTGGACGGCGGCAAAGCCGGCAACATCGAGCTGGACGCCGATCTGTTCGGCCTTGAGCCGCGCGCGGACATCCTGCACCGTGTGGTCCGTTGGCAGCGCAACAACGCGCAGGCTGGCACCCACAAGGTCAAGACCCGTTCGGAAGTGTCCTACTCGACCAAGAAGATCTATCGCCAAAAAGGCACCGGTGGCGCACGCCACGGCGCTCGCTCGGCACCGATCTTCCGGGGTGGTGGCGTTTACAAGGGTCCGGTCGTGCGTTCGCATGGTCACGACCTGCCGAAGAAGTTCCGTAAACTCGGTCTGCGCCACGCGCTGTCTGCCAAAATGGCAGCTGGTGAACTGGTTGTGATCGAAAACGCCGAAGCCGAAGGCAAGACCGCTGCACTGGCCAAACAGGTTGCAAACCTGGGCTGGAAACGCGCTCTGGTCATCGACGGGGCGACCGTGAACGAAGGTTTCCTGAAGGCGTCGCGCAACATCGAAGGTTTGGATATCCTGCCGTCGATGGGTGCAAACGTTTATGACATCCTCAAGCGTGACACTCTGGTGCTCACCAAAGCGGCTGTCGAAGCACTGGAGGCTCGTCTGAAATGAGCGCGAAGGCAGAACACTACGACGTGATCCGCAAGCCGATCATCACTGAAAAGTCGACCATGGCGTCCGAGAACGGCGCGATTGTCTTTGAAGTGGCGATCGACAGCAACAAACCGCAGATCAAAGAAGCGGTTGAATCGCTGTTTGGTGTCAAGGTGAAGGCGGTCAACACCACCATCACCAAAGGCAAAGTCAAGCGGTTCCGCGGCCAGTTGGGCAAGCGGAAAGACGTCAAAAAAGCATATGTGACCCTGGAAGAGGGTAACACCATCGACGTAAGCACCGGTCTCTGATCGGACTCGTCTTTGGGAAAAAACATGGGGCCCCTGCTGATGCAGGGGCCTTTTTTGTTGGCGCAGCTCATCTGGCCGCGTTGAACTTGGCCCGGACCTGTGCACAGTGATCTCTAGGCAGTGAGACGGGTGATATGCAGGCTGAACAGCAGGTTCGCGATTTCGGGAAAACCCGGGATGGTCAGATCGTCAGAAGCATCGATATCGGGCAGGGGACGCTTTCTGCGCGTATCCTGACCTATGGCGCAACGCTGCAGGATCTGCGTTTGCAGGGTTTTGAGCATCCTCTGATATTGGGGTGGCCAGAGATTGCAGGCTATGAAGACAGCACTGCTTACCTAGGAGCCATGGTGGGCCGTTGTGCCAATCGGATCGCGCGCGCGTCATACAGTTTGGATGGTGCAAACTACCAGCTGGATCGCAATTATTTGGGCACTCATACGTTGCACGGCGGAACGCAAGGTATGCATTGTTTGGTCTGGGAAATTTCCAGCGTTACACCGGGCGCGGTCACTTTGCAGCTGACCCTGCCTGATGGCCATATGGGCTTTGGCGGCGACTTGGAAGTGGCGGTGACCTTCCGAGTCGAGGCGGAGGCTACATTGAGTATCGAAATGGAAGCGCGGACAACGTCGGCAAGCCTTTGCAATCTGACCCCGCATATCTACTTCAACCTCGACGGTGGAGCAGACATCCGCCAGTACGAACTAATGGTGCGCGCAGAACACTACACCCCTGTTGACGGGGACCTCATTCCCACAGGCGAAGCGCTTAGCGTTGAGGGCACGCCCTTTGATCTGCGGTCACCGCGACCTTTGGGGGGCTGGGCATATGATCACAATTTCTGCCTGTCCGATCAGCGTCTGCCTTGTCGTCCTGTGGCGACGCTGACCGGATCGTCCTCAGGTCTTTCGATGCATCTAGAGACGACCGAGCCGGGTTTGCAGGTCTATTCTGGTGCGTCTTTTGATGAAGGTCCACGCATTGGCTTGGGTGGCCAACCCTACGGCCCTTATTCGGGCGTCGCTTTGGAACCACAGGTCTGGCCCGATTCAATCAACCAGCAAGGGTTTCCAAGTGCGGTATTGCGCAAGGGTCAAACCTATCGCCATGTTTCGCGATACGTGTTTCAGAGCGAGGATTAAGGTCAGGCGGTTCCATGGCCAGTTGGGTCGCCGGAAAAGGGAAAAAAAGCACTTTTTGATCTAGGCAGAGGGTTACACTATCGATGTGAGCACCTATCTCTGATCGGATCCGCCTACGGATAAGCGTGAGGGTCGCCGCGAAAGCGGAGGTTTTCTTGAGCAACAACACCAGAGAAAATGAGCGCGACACATTCGCCTCAGCCAGAATTCGCTTGCTATGCCGGATCGGTAGTCTATGCGGTTTCTACAAACATAAGTGACATGGCAGGCGCATGACAAAACCCTATCTCTCGACCCCGGACAAACCGGATGTGACCGCCGCGCGGGATTGGGTTACGACACTTGCCAAATACCGCGAGCCGAACCAGTGGCGCAGCTCCTTTGAGCTGGGTGTCAGTATTATCCCTTTCTTCTTGCTATGGGCGCTGTCCTGGATGTCGCTTTCGGTCAGCTATTGGTTGGCTTTTGCGATTGCCGTTCTCAACGCGGCCTTCCTGCTGCGCTTGTTTGCGATCCAGCATGATTGTGGGCACGGAGCGTTCTTCAAGAACCGGTCGGTCAGCGACTGGGTTGGGCGGGTCATTGGTGTATTGACCCTGACGCCTTATGACGTCTGGCGTCGCACGCATTCCAACCATCACAACAGCTCGGGGAATTTGGACAAACGGGGAATGGGCGATATCCACACTTTGACAGTCACCGAGTACCGGTCAAAGACGCCCATGAACCGGTTCTGGTATCGGGTTTATCGCAACCCCATTACACTGTTTGTCCTTGGCCCCGGCTACCTGTTTCTGTTCCAGAACCGCCTCCCGCTGGGTTTGACGGGCAGCGTCAGGTTTTGGGTCAGCGCGATGAGCACCAACCTTGCCATTCTGGCTGCGCTCGTGGCCGTATACTATTTTGGCGGCCTGATGCCGGTGCTGCTGATCTTTCTGCCCTCAACCCTGATTGCCGCGACCGCGGGCGTGTGGCTGTTTTACGTACAACACCAGTTCGAGGATACGCATTGGGACGCTGATAAGGACTGGCAACTGCATGAGGCTGCCTTGCACGGCAGCTCGCATTACATCCTGCCATCCGTGCTGCAGTGGTTCAGCGCCAATATCGGCATTCACCACGTGCACCACCTGTATAGCCGCATCCCGTTCTATCGCCTGACCGAAGTGCTGCGCGACCATGATGAGCTGGCCAACAGCAACAAGATGACCATCCGTGAGAGCCTCGCCAACGCGCGGTTGCATCTGTGGGACGAAAATAATCGCCGTTTGTTGTCCTTCGCCGAGGCGCGCGCGCTGTATGGGTGAGGGGTGTTCCGCTGGGTGGAGCACAACGGGAAAGACGTCAAGAAATAGCATGTGACCCTGGAAGAGGGTAACACCTTCGACGTGCCCACCGGCCTCTGATCGGAGCTGCCCTTGGGAAATGACGAAAGCCCCCCACGCAAGCGGGAGTTTTTGTTATTTGAATCTCTGTTCTGAACCTGCTCTGTCAGATTGGCCCTGAGAAGCTGCCGTTGCTTCGACTGCGCAGAGCAGATAGGCATACAGGTATGAAACATGTACCCAAAGAAACAACAGATGAGGCCCTTATTCAGGAGTTTCTGGATAAAGGAGGCAAAGTCAGCGTCGGCAAAACCAAACCCGCGCCCGCTGAGCTGGGTTTGAGCAAGAATGTCTGGAACGCCAAGCTGACCAAAGAAGAGAAGGCCGCGCGCGACAAGAAGTGATTGTGCGAGGCCGGTTGGGCAAGCGGAAAGACTTCAAATAGAAATGTGCCCCTCGAAGAGGGGAGCACACATCGACGTGTCCAGCGGTCTCAGGTCGAATTCGTTTTGGGAGCGACAAAGGCCCCAGCGCTAGCAGGGGCCTTACTTTGTGAGGATTGGTACCGAGCTGTTTTTGGCACGCTGATCGTGTTTAGTAGAGGTCGCCGTCCGAAGCCTGCAGGATGTTGACCACGCCTTCGTCGATCATCTCTTGCAGAACGCTGAGCCGGTCAAAGTCCTCAGGGCTGTTGTAGTTCTGAACATGAACCATGACGATTCCTTTGACGCCGCTGTCATCTTGTAACTTCTTCATGTCGCTGGGGAACATGTGGTAGGCGCCGATGACCTTCACTTTTTCTTCCTCGGAGTCACCGCCCCAAGGTGCGTACTTGATATTCTTGCGGGTAATGCCCTCGATAAATAGTAAGTCAGCATCTTTGGCTGCATTCACCAGGCCTTCCGAGTAGTGCCCGTCGCCGCCAAAGACGAGAACACGGCCGTCGGGTTTGGTCGTAAACCTGTAGGCGTGGGTATTCTCTAAAAACCCGTGCGCTGTCGGGAAGGCTTCGACCAGAACATTGTCATCTTCAAAAATCTTACGTCCGTTGACGTCAACATGTGGCCAGACCGGCACCCCAACTGCGGTTGCGCCGTCAAATTTCTGCACTGTCGATCCTTGTGCCATTTCGTTGCGGTCAATGCGCCATGCGTCGTTGATGCTGGCCATCATCTCGTCGACACCGGCGGGGCCGTAAACTTTCTTGTCGACGACGGCCAGGTTCGACCCGAATTTGAACGGATTCAAAATGAAAGACGGCAATCCAACGGTATGATCTTCGTGCAGGTGGGTCAGGAACATGTATTTGATGTTCGGGACGTTCATGATCGTTGCCAGATCCATTGCGTCCTGAGACTGAACCGATTTACCCAGCGCGCGCCACCAGCCTTCACCAGCGTCAATGAAATAGGGATAGTCGTTTACGATTACCGCCAGAGCCGGGCCATAACGATAGGGGTTGGGATTCGGGTCGCCGCTTCCCATGACCAGAACTTTGGACGGCTTGTCGGTCGGCGAACGATCTAGTGGCCCTCGGTTCTCAAATATTGGCCAGTTTCCGGGCGAACTGAAGGCCGTCTTCATATTCTTCATTTGCGTGAACGGCACGTTGAGATGGTTCTGCTCTGTTGTTGCAGCACCGGCCGCAAGATTTTCTTCCCAGGTTTGCGCAGTTGCAGTTGTTGCAATGACGCAAGCTGTCGCGAGCGTTGCTGATAAAAGTTTCTTAGGCATCGTACATCCCCCTTTAGGTCTGAAAACCTCAACCATTCGAATATGTATATTGGGTACCTTTTGGTATGTTACATACTTAATGGTCTGTAAAGTACTTTTTGGTATGTACGCCTTGACGGAACGCAATTTTGGCTTAAAAAAAGGGCATGCGCGACGCTGAAAAATCCCCGCCTCTTCCCCGATATGACCGTGAAAGATGGTTAGAAACAGCCCTTAATGTCCTTGCGACAGAGGGGGGTGCCCGGCTGCGAATCGACTCTCTCGTCAAAAACCTTGGCGTGACGAAGGGCAGTTTTTATCACCACTTCAAAAACCGTGATGAGTTTGTTCGGGCGCTGATCGACTACTGGTCCAAGGAGTTTACGGAGTCGGTCATCAACGATGTCAATTCGTCCGAGGCTTCACCGTCAGAGCGCCTGTTGTCGTTAACGCAATATGTAGAGTCAGAACGACTCGATCAATTTGATATCGCTTTCCGATCCTGGGCAGCTCAGGACCCCGTCGTGGCCGAAGCCCTGAAAGAAGTCGACCGCAGGCGATATGAGTTTGTGAAGGGGGTTTTCGAGGCTATTGGATTTGAGGGTGCCGAGCTGGAAATGCGGGTCAGGTTGTTTCTTGTATTTGTAAGCGCGCGCCGGTCTGTGTACACGCCACAAAGCGCGTACGATTCAGCGAGCGAAACACTCCTGAGGCATGAATTCCTCACTAAAAAACGCTAATTGGTATACGAACCAACAAGAGGTTCTAAAGGCGCTCTTTCGATCAGGGAATAAAGGGGGAGTGAGACACATACATAATGTTCTTGATTTCTATAGACACCCACCCCCAACACTGCTAAACGCACCCAATCTTGCGGCCTCGGATTCGTTCCGGGGCCTATGATATTTGAAACCGGGGACCTTCGGGGCCCTATACCTTTGGCACCTACGGGGGCCTATCACATAGCGGGGAAATCCCCGCACTTGCTAAACGGAAGACAGAAAGCATGGCACTCAAGTCGTACAAGCCGACGACGCCGGGCCAGCGCGGGCTGGTGCTGATCGACCGTTCGGAGCTTTGGAAAGGACGTCCGGTCAAGTCTCTCACTGAGGGTTTGACCAAATCGGGCGGCCGGAACAACACCGGACGGATCACTTCACGCCGCCGCGGCGGTGGCGCAAAGCGTCTCTACCGGATCGTTGACTTCAAACGGAATAAATTTGATGTCGCGGCAACCGTCGAACGGATCGAATATGACCCGAACCGGACCGCATTCATCGCACTGGTAAAATACGAAGACGGCGAGCAGGCATATATCCTGGCTCCGCAGCGTCTGGCTGTTGGTGACAAAGTCGTGGCATCCGCCAAGGCTGACATCAAGCCGGGCAACGCAATGCCGTTCTCGGGCATGCCCATCGGTACCATCGTCCACAACATCGAGATGAAGCCTGGTAAAGGCGGTCAGATCGCACGTGCGGCTGGTACTTACGCTCAGTTCGTTGGTCGCGATGGCGGCTACGCTCAGATCCGTCTGAGCTCGGGCGAGCTGCGCATGGTCCGTCAGGAATGCATGGCCACCGTCGGTGCCGTGTCCAACCCCGACAACTCGAACCAAAACCTCGGTAAAGCCGGTCGTATGCGCCACAAAGGCGTGCGCCCGTCGGTTCGTGGTGTTGCAATGAACCCGATCGATCACCCGCACGGTGGTGGTGAAGGTCGTACCTCGGGTGGCCGTACACCGGTTACTCCATGGGGTAAGGACACCAAGGGTAAGCGTACCCGCAACAAGAACAAAGCGTCCCAGAAGCTGATCATCCGCTCGCGGCACGCCAAGAAGAAGGGACGTTAATCTATGTCTCGCTCTGTTTGGAAGGGTCCTTTCGTCGATGCTTATGTGCTCAAAAAAGCCGAAGCAGCGCGCGAGTCGGGCCGCAACGAAGTCATCAAGATTTGGTCGCGTCGTTCCACCATTCTGCCCCAGTTCGTGGGTCTGACCTTTGGTGTGTACAACGGCCATAAGCATATCCCCGTCAACGTCTCGGAAGACATGATCGGTCAGAAGTTCGGTGAGTATTCGCCAACTCGTACCTATTACGGTCACGCCGCTGACAAAAAAGCGAAGCGGAAGTAAGTCATGGGCAAGGAAAAGAACCCCCGCCGCGTGGCTGAAAACGAAGCAATGGCGAAAACGCGCATGCTTCGCACTAGCCCGCAGAAACTGAACCTGGTTGCGCAAATGATCCGCGGCAAGAAAGTTGAGAAGGCTCTGACCGACCTGACTTTCTCGAACAAGCGTGTCGCGCAGGACGTCAAGAAGTGCCTGCAGTCCGCAATCGCCAACGCCGAGAACAACCACAATCTGGACGTTGACGAGCTGATCGTCGCCGAAGCATGGGTTGGCAAGAACCTGGTCATGAAGCGCGGTCGCCCGCGTGCCCGTGGTCGGTTCGGCAAGATTATGAAGCCGTTCTCGGAGATCACCATCAAGGTGCGTCAAGTTGAGGAGCAAGCCTAATGGGTCATAAAGTAAATCCGATCGGCATGCGCCTGCAGGTGAACCGCACCTGGGACAGCCGCTGGTACGCTGATACCAAGGACTACGGTGATCTTCTTCTGGAAGATCTGAAGATCCGTGAGTTCATCAACAAAGAGTGCAAGCAGGCCGGTATTGCCCGTGTGATCATCGAACGTCCGCACAAGAAGTGCCGCGTTACGATCCACACTGCGCGTCCTGGTGTCATCATCGGCAAGAAAGGTGCAGACATTGAAGTGCTGCGCAAAAAGCTTGCTCACATGACTGACAGCGAGCTGCACCTGAACATCGTCGAAGTGCGCAAGCCCGAGCTTGACGCGCAGCTGGTTGCCGAGTCCATCGCTCAGCAGCTGGAGCGCCGGGTTTCGTTCCGTCGCGCGATGAAACGGTCTGTTCAGAACGCCATGCGCATGGGCTCTCTGGGTATCCGGGTGAACGTCGCTGGCCGTCTGGGCGGCGCCGAAATCGCACGGACTGAGTGGTACCGCGAAGGCCGTGTGCCTCTGCACACACTGCGCGCCGACATCGATTACGCACAAGCCGAAGCGATGACCCCCTACGGGATCATCGGGATCAAGGTCTGGATCTTCAAAGGTGAGATCATGGAGCACGATCCGCAGGCACGTGACCGTAAAGCACAGGAACTCCAGGACGGCCCTGCACCTCGTGGTGCTGGTGGCGGTCGTCGCTAAGGAGGGAAAGATATGCTTCAACCAAAGCGTACTAAATTCCGCAAGATGCACAAAGGCCGGATCAAGGGTGAAGCCAAAGGCGGCTCTGATCTGAACTTTGGCACCTATGGTCTGAAAGCTCTTGAGCCTGAGCGTGTAACTGCACGCCAGATCGAAGCTGCGCGTCGTGCCATGACGCGTCACATGAAGCGTCAGGGCCGTGTCTGGATCCGCATCTTCCCCGACACCCCGGTCACTGCAAAGCCGATCGAAGTTCGTATGGGTAAAGGTAAAGGTTCGGTCGACCGCTGGGCATGCAAAGTCAAGCCTGGCCGCGTGATGTTCGAGATCGACGGCGTCAATGACGACATCGCACGTGAGGCCCTGCGCCTGGCCGCGATGAAGCTGCCGATCAAGACCCGCGTAGTGATCCGCGAAGACTGGTAAGCGATTGGGCGAAAGCCCTTCGTAACAAGATTAACCCCCGTCGGGACACCGGCGGGGGTTTTCTTTTTCGTCAGCCTATTGTGATCCATCCCATCGTTTCGTGAAAGAAGTCGACGATTGTCCATGGCCCCCATAGGCTGACAATTGTGAATGGGAGGGTCATATGTTTCAGCTGCGCAAGAAGGTATTCATCAAAGAGGTCATAACCACCGATCAATTGGGGCAACTATGTGCTCCGGTCTGCCGGGTTGCAGCTTTGGCAGTCATACAGAACCCACTCGCCGGTAAATTTTCGGAAGACTTGTCCGAGCTGTTTGAAATAGGTGGTGCGCTCGGCGCTGACCTCGCGGCCGACGCTGTTTCTCAACTCGACGGTTCTCCGATTTCGTATGGTAAAGCAGCGATTGTTGGCGCGAATGGCGATCTCGAACAAGGCGGCGCACTGATCCATCCGAAACTTGGCGCTCCTATGCGTGCTACAGCGGGTGGGGGCGAAGCTGTCATTCCGTCCAATGCCAAGCTCGGGGCACCGGGATGTTCAATCGATCTGCCGCTTGGGCACAAGGACAACCCGTGGTCCTTTGACCATTTCGATACCATGACTTTGAATATTCCGGATGCGCCGAAACCGGACGAGATCGTCATGTGTCTGGCCTACGCAGATGGCGGACGCCCGATCCCGCGCTGCGGTTCGGGACCGGTCAAAAACTGAAGGCTGGCCGGGGCTGGTCTTGGGTCAGGGCTTGGGCTATGCCCGACCCATGGCACAGATTGAATCACTCTTCGTTACCCGTCTCTATCGCGCAGCCCTTTCCGAATTCGATCCCAAGATCGATCCCGAGGAAATGGAAAATTCTTGTCTTGTCATCGCCGAGGATGATGAGGCTGGGCAGGAATGGTGCGAAGAAAACGGCTACCCCGGCTACACCAGCTATGCCTCGTTGACCGATCTGCCCTGGCGGTTCCCGATCTTTGCCGATCTGGTCAAGGCGTTGGATCAGCATGTGGCAGCCTTTGCCAAGGATCTGGAGTTCGATCTGGGCGAGGGTGAATTAAAGCTCGAAGACCTGTGGATCAACATTCTCCCCGAAGGTGGAATGCACTCCAGCCACCTGCACCCGCACAGCGTGATTTCCGGCACGACCTATGTGGCGATGCCCGAAGGGGCGAGCGCGCTGAAACTGGAGGACCCCCGCTCGGCCCGCATGATGGCGGCACCGACGCGGCTAAAGGGCGGGCGGCGGGATTTACAGCCGTTCATCTATATGAAGCCGCAGGTGGGGGATGTCCTGCTGTGGGAAAGCTGGCTGCGACATGAGGTGCCGATGAATATGGCCGAGGATGAGCGGATCAGTGTCAGCTTTAACTACAAGTGGGAGTGAGCCGCGGGTCACGACACAGCAATTGTACTAATGTAGCGATTGCGGGACGAATGGGCGGCGCCCCCGCCAATCACTTTTCACTTCGAGTTGTCGAAAAACCTTGCAATATGTGTCGTCATGAACCATGTGAGGCACGCTTACGTTTTTCTTTTTCGACCACTGTCTCCCGATTCTTCGGCGTTCAGTCTCTCGATCCAGACCTACAACGCCGCGCTGTCGCAATTCCGCGGACAGCAATTTAATAGGAGACTACGGATATGGCCAATGGCACCGTAAAATGGTTCAACACAACTAAAGGTTTTGGCTTCATTGCACCGGAGACCGGTGGCAAAGACGTGTTTGTACACATCTCTGCTGTTGAGCGCTCGGGTCTGACCGGCCTGGCCGACGACCAGAAAGTAACATTCGACATCGAGCCCGGCCGTGACGGTCGCGAGTCGGCTGTGAACATCGCTCTGGCGTAAGTCACTTAGACTTAGACAGTTGAAGACGCGGTCTCGTGCAAACGAGGCCGCGTTTTTCGTTTGTGGAAGGTAGTGCCAAAATTGCGATTGACTGCACTGCGACGCACTGATGAAGATCGCCGCGAAGGAAGTGATCGGTGTTAGCTTTGACAACAAGTGGTATAAACCCGTGTCTCAGGCAGGCCATGGAAACTGCTACTCCAGTATTTTGGGGGGGCGTGTTGGTGCTGTTTCTGCTGATACTTTATCGAACGGGTTGGAACGTGAGAGAGAGCATTCTGGCGATCATATGTTTGCGCGGAATGCGAAACATCACCCCGGTTGAATTGGTTGTTTCGGCGGTGACGATCAGCGCAACGTTTTATGTCCTGCTTCAAGCTTTGGAAGCCTGCAAACAAATATAGTTTTTACTTGGCTAGTTTGCTTACATTCTCATGCGCCAAACTTTCCCTTGCCACCCACTGCTGAACCCCCTATAGAGCGGCATCTTGCGTTCCCCTGGCCGAGTCGGGGGATTCGTATGTCTATCATTCATCCACCAGGTCAAAGGTGACCCTGTAAGGGGCCTTCTGGTGTTTTGAGCAAAGGAAAAAGGCGATGAACGCCCAAGAACTGCGTGACAAGACCCCGGACCAGCTCCGCGAGGAACTGGCCAACCTGAAGAAAGAAAGCTTTAACCTGCGCTTTCAACAGGCAACCGGTCAGCTGGAAAGCACCGCCGGCATCAAAGCGGCCCGCCGCAACGCTGCCCGCGTCAAAACCATTCTGAACGAAAAGGCCGCTGCTGCGGCATCGGAGGAGTAATCCTATGCCCAAGCGTATCCTGTCCGGCACCGTAACCAGCGATGCCAACGCACAAACCGTAACCGTATCCGTCGAGCGCCGCTTTACGCATCCGGTTCTGAAGAAAACCATCCGTAAGTCCAAGAAATACCGGGCTCACGATGAAAAGAACGCCTTCAAAGTCGGTGACTCTGTTCGCATCATCGAATGCGCGCCGAAATCGAAGACGAAACGTTGGGAAGTTCTGGAAGCGTAAGCTTTCAGGATTTTTCCATTTGTCGAAACCCTGGGGGATCTAACCAGACCAGCCCCCACAGGTCGGGAGAAACCACATGATCCAGATGCAGACCAATCTGGATGTCGCTGACAACTCCGGCGCACGCCGAGTTCAGTGCATCAAGGTCCTGGGTGGTTCCAAGCGTAAATACGCCTCCGTTGGCGACATCATTGTCGTCTCGGTGAAGGAAGCCATCCCGCGCGGCCGCGTAAAGAAAGGTGACGTCCGTAAGGCCGTCGTCGTACGCACCGCCAAAGAAGTCCGTCGCGAAGACGGCACCGCGATCCGTTTCGATCGCAATGCCGCCGTCATCCTGAACAACAACAACGAGCCCGTAGGTACACGTATCTTTGGCCCGGTTGTTCGTGAACTGCGTGGCAAGAACTTCATGAAAATCATCTCGCTCGCTCCGGAGGTGCTGTAATCATGGCTGCTAAACTCCGCAAAGGCGACAAGGTCGTCGTGCTGGCCGGCAAGGACAAGGGCAAAGAGGGAACTATCACCTCGGTTAACCCATCTGCCGGAAAAGCTGTTGTTGACGGTATCAACATCGCCATCCGCGCCACTCGCCAGACACAAAACTCTCAGGGTGGTCGTCTGCCTCAGGCAAACCCGATCGAGTTGTCGAACCTGGCTCTGCTGGACAAGAACGGCAAAGCAACTCGCGTTGGCTTCCGCATGGAAGGTGACAAGAAAGTGCGCTTCGCCAAGACCACGGGGGACGTGATCGATGCTTGATAACGCAACCTACACCCCGCGTCTGAAAGCTCAGTACGCTGAAACCATCCGTGCCGCTCTGAAAGAAGAGTTCGGCTACAAGAACGACATGCAGCTGCCCAAGCTGGACAAAATCGTTCTGAACATCGGTTGTGGTGCCGAAGCGGTTAAAGACTCGAAGAAAGCGAAAGCTGCTGTCGAGGATCTGACTGCGATTGCTGGTCAACAGGCTGTTTCCACCAAGGCGAAGAAGTCGATCGCTGGCTTCCGCGTCCGTGAAGACATGCCGCTAGGTGCGAAAGTGACCCTGCGCGGTGACCGGATGTATGAATTCCTGGATCGCCTGATCACCATCGCGATGCCACGTATTCGTGACTTCCGCGGCGTGAAGCCGTCTTTCGATGGTCAGGGCAATTTTGCCATGGGCATGAAAGAGCACATCGTGTTCCCGGAAATCGACTTCGACAAAGTTGACGAAGTTTGGGGCATGGACATCGTAATTGCCACCACAGCGAAAACCGACGCTGAAGCAAAGGCACTGTTGAAAGCTTTCAACATGCCGTTCAACGCGTAAGCGCCGGGAGGATTGAGACATGGCTAAAAAAGCAATGATCGAACGCGAGAAGAAGCGCGAACGCCTGGTGGCCAAATATGCCGCAAAGCGTGCCGAGCTTAAAGAAATCGCGAATGACGAGAGCAAGCCGATGGAAGAGCGCTTCAAAGCGCGTCTGAAACTGGCGAAACTGCCGCGCAACAGCTCGGCTACTCGTCTGCACAACCGCTGTCAGCTGACCGGTCGTCCCCACGCTTACTACCGTAAGCTGAAGGTCAGCCGTATCGCGCTGCGCGAGCTGGGTTCTGCTGGTCAGATCCCCGGCATGGTGAAATCGAGCTGGTAAGGGAGAGAATGATATGAACGATCCTATCGGCGATATGCTCACCCGTATCCGCAACGCGCAAATGCGTGGCAAGTCCACTGTTTCCACCCCGGCTTCCAAGCTGCGTGGTTGGGTTCTGGACGTGCTGGCGGACGAAGGTTACATCCGTGGCTACGAAGCGACGACCGGTGAAAACGGTCATCCGGCCATCGAAATCAGCCTGAAATACTACGAAGGCACCCCTGTCATTCGCGAACTGAAGCGGGTCTCTAAGCCCGGTCGTCGCGTATACATGGGCGTCAATGACATCCCGCAGGTCCGTCAGGGTCTGGGTGTGTCGATTGTCAGCACTCCGAAAGGTGTGATGTCGGACCAGAACGCACGCTCCAACAATGTTGGTGGCGAAGTGCTCTGCACCGTCTTCTAAGGAGGTCTGTCAATGTCTCGTATTGGTAAACGTCCGGTCGAATTGCCCAGCGGCGTAACTGCCTCGGTTTCCGGCCAGACCATCGAAGTAAAAGGCCCGAAAGGCGCCCGCAGCTTCACTGCGACTGATGACGTTACGCTGTCGGTCGAAGACAACGTGGTTCAGATCAACCCTCGCGGTATGTCCAAGCGCGCGCGCCAGCAGTGGGGCATGAGCCGCACGATGGTCGCAAACCTGGTGACCGGTGTGACCGAAGGCTTCAAGAAAGAGCTGGAGATCCAGGGTGTTGGTTACCGGGCTCAGATGCAGGGCAACACCCTGAAGCTGAACCTGGGCTACAGCCATGACGTTGATTTCGTCGCTCCGGAAGGTGTCACCATCACCGCGCCGAAGCAGACCGTGATCATTGTGGAAGGTAACGACCAGCAGCAGGTGGGCGAAGTCGCGGCGAAAATCCGCGAATGGCGCCGTCCCGAGCCCTATAAGGGCAAAGGCATCCGCTATAAGGGCGAGTTCATCTTCCGCAAAGAAGGCAAGAAGAAGTAAGGACGCAAACAATGGCAAACAGCAAAAGAACCCTGTTTCTGAAGCGCCGCCTGCGCGTTCGGAACAAACTTCGCAAGGTCAACGCGGGTCGTCCGCGTTTGTCCGTACACCGTTCGAACAAGAACATCTCTGTTCAGTTGATCGACGACGTACGTGGCGTAACCTTGGCCTCGGCCTCGACCCTGGAAAAAGATCTGGGTGTTGTTGGCAAGAACAACGTCGAAGCGGCCACCAAAGTGGGCGCGGCCATCGCCGAGCGTGCCAAGAAGGCAGGCGTCGAAGAGGCCTATTTCGATCGTGGCGGCTTCCTGTTCCACGGCAAAGTGAAGGCTGTCGCCGACGCTGCGCGTGAAGGTGGTCTGAAGATCTAAGACTTGCGGGCGGGTTTCGATCCGCCCCGATGATCCGGGGGCCTTGGCAATGCCGGGGCCCACTTGGATTGAACAAACGACGCCGCAAGCGTCACCAAAGAAAAGGGATGCCAAAATGGCAGAACGTGATAACCGCCGGGGCCGTGGACGTGACCGCGACGAAACTCCGGAATTCGCAGATCGTCTGGTTGCGATCAACCGCGTATCGAAAACCGTAAAAGGTGGTAAGCGCTTTGGCTTCGCCGCTCTGGTGGTCGTAGGCGATCAGAAAGGCCGCGTAGGCTTTGGCAAAGGTAAAGCGAAAGAAGTACCTGAAGCCATCCGCAAAGCGACTGAACAAGCCAAGCGTCAGATGATCCGCGTGCAACTGCGCGAAGGTCGTACCCTGCACCACGACATCGAAGGCCGTCATGGCGCCGGTAAAGTGGTTATGCGCAGCGCACCTGAAGGTACCGGTATCATCGCCGGTGGTCCGATGCGTGCCGTGTTCGAAATGCTGGGCGTGAAGGACGTTGTGTCCAAGTCGCTGGGCTCGCAGAACCCGTACAACATGATCCGCGCCACCATCAACGGCCTGCAGAAAGAGCAGAGCCCGCGTTCGGTTGCCCAGCGTCGTGGCAAAAAGGTTGCTGACATCCTGCCTAAGCGGGACGAAGCACCAGCTGCTGCTGAAGCAGAAGCATAAGGAGAGCGACCCATGGCAAAAACCATCGTCGTCAAGCAAATCGGTTCCCCGATCCGTCGCCCCGCTGAACAGCGCGCAACTCTGATCGGCCTGGGCCTGAACAAGATGCACAAAACCCGCGAGCTTGAGGATACCCCCTCGGTCCGCGGCATGGTCAACAAGATCCCGCATCTGGTTGAGATCATCGAAGAGCGCGGCTAATCGCCTTGCTTCTAAGAGCTAGAAACGCCTCCGATCAGTTCGGGGGCGTATTTTTTGTTTAAGGGCAGTGTTGGTTGTCGCCTCACCCGATGTGGTTTTAGTTCAACTTGAACGTATTCCGCTTATTACCCGCCGCATATAGTCCATGAACTGCGCCCGCTCAGGTTCAGTCAGAACCTGCAAGGCTTGGGAATTCACATTCTGGGCCGACTCATAGGCGCTGTTTCTAAGTGCGGCGGCCTTTTCGGTTAACCAGATCAACTGGGCCCTGGCGTCAGCGGCATTTTTCGTTCTTTTGATCAAGCCGTCGCGCTCCATACGGTTGAGCGTGTTGGCCAGAGTCGCTTGTTCGACGTCAATTTTGGCCAGCAGATCTTTTTGGGTGACCCCGTCCTTGAGCCAAAGCTCCAGCAAGACTGGGAACTGTCCAACAACGATGCCCAAAGGCGCAATGCGTTGCTGCAGCTCCTTCGCGAACAATCGTGCCATGTGATTGACCAGATATCCGGCCGAGTTCTCTTTTTCGAAATCCATGGTTGAGATTTACACTTGAATAGCAAGCTATGCAATAATATATAGCAAGCTATGCAAGAGAATGGAAAGGAATCGAAATGGCTCATATCGAAGAGATGGATAAAGTCGTCACACTGGCTGATCAGATGCAGGCCGAGGAAGGCCCTGTGGTGCTGATCAACGTGTTTACAGTGGGCGCGAAAGACGAAGAGGCGCTGTTGAAGGCCTGGGCACATGATGCGGACTTCATGAAGTCCCAGTCGGGATATATCTCGACCCAGCTTCATCAGGGGATCGCCGGCAGTTCGACCTTCGTGAACTATGCGATCTGGCAGGACGTCAAAAGCTTTCGCGATGCCTTCACCCACCCAGAGTTCCAGCGTCGAATTGCAGACTACCCCGAAAGCGCCGTGGCGCGTCCACATCTTCTAAGAAAGCTCACAGTCGAAAACCACTGCGTCGCCTGATGCCAAAAGCGGAGTAGCCACATGATAAAATCAATTCACCCTATCGCCGGTGTAATAGGATTCCTGACAATATTCGTGTTCTGGACATCCACTTTGTACAGCGAATTGTTTGCGACCCATGCGACTGTCGCGGCCGTAAAGTCCATGATCGTCAGTGGGCTGATTATTCTTGTGCCCGCGATGGTGATCGTAGGTGCATCCGGCATGTCCCTTGGGCGTCGGCGCAAGGACGCACCGGCGCTAGCCAAGAAGAAGCGAATGCCGATCATCGCGATGAACGGCCTGTTGATCCTTGTTCCCGCTGCAATCTTCCTGAACGCGAAAGCGAGCGCTGGGTCCTTTGACATCAGTTTCTACGCCGTGCAGGTCGTTGAGTTGCTCGCTGGTGCCACAAACCTCACTTTGATGGGGTCGAGTATACGCGACGGCCGGGCGATGACTGCCCGCAGAAGACGTGCGGGAAAGTAGCTGCACCAGTAGCCGCCGCTTACTCCCATGCAATTGGTCTCACAGCTGCGCGACCTGCTGCTCAGCTATTCAATAGATGCATAACGGCTAGACCGAAACTTCGGTTGTTAGCGATATCGCCCGGGCCTATCTCAGCCCTGTCCAAACAAGGAACGCAAACAGTTTCCGGGGAATTCGCCCCGGGCAGAGAAAGGAAATACATCATGGCTCACACAGCTACATATTCCCGCGACGGCTTTAGCCTGAGCGCCCGCATCGCGAACTTTTTCGAGCGCGTCAAAGAGGCAAATGCCCTGCGTGCTCAGTACGATCAGACTTATTCGGAATTGCAGAGTCTGACAGATCGTGAACTGGACGACATCGGTGTTCGCCGCTGCGATATAAAGGACATCGCTCGGGACCACGTTTATTGTTCGTGACCTTACCGACAACCTGACCAAGAGACGCCTGAGGGCGTCTCTTTTGATTCCGGGGTGCTCTTGGCACAGTCGACAGGAATTTCGCCCCAACCGTTGCGACCTAGCGGGAAATGGGCCAAATACGCGACAGGGCACCTGTCGGCGCCGTAACCAGGAACAACACGAAGGGCCGGAGCCGGTGAAAGAGTATCAGGTTGGCATGCTTTGGATTGAAGGCCCTCTTAGCTTTCTCGAGCAGTTGTGCATCAAATCCTTTCTGGATGTCGGCCAACATGTCCGCCTTTATACTTACGGGCCGGTCACAAACATCCCCGAGGGTGTCGAAGTGCGTGACGCGCGGGAAGTACTGGCGGATGATGAGGTGATCCTACACAAGCGCACGGGCAGTCCCGCGCTGCATTCCGACAAGTTTCGCGTGCAGATGCTGGCGAAAGTGCCGGACATAATCTGGGCCGATACCGACGCATATTGTGTCAAACCCTTTACAACTGAAAACGGTCATTTGCATGGTTGGCTAGCCGCGCACGAAATCAACGGTGGGGTGTTGGCTTTGCCTGCGGACAGCGCAACGCTGTATGATTTGATCGACTACACCAATAATCCTTATCGCATTCCGCATTGGCTGTCGCCCAAGCAACGCCGACCGCTTATTGACATGGCTTTGGCTGGTGAAACGCCACACGCAAGCGATATGCCGTGGGGTATTTGGGGCCCACGCGCCCTGACCTGGCTTTTGAGGGACAATAACGAGGCTCGTTTTTCGCAGCCCCAAGACGTTTTGTACCCTGTAACCTACGGGGCTCGGCGGGCAATGGTACGATCCAACGGAAATGCCGAGCGGTTCCTTACCGAGAACACCATGTCGATCCATTTCTATGGCCGTCGCATGCGTTCGTTCATACTCAATCGGTTCAACGGAATCCCACATCCGGAAAGCATGGTTGGCCGGCTGGTCGAAAAGCATGGGATCGACCCGCACGCAGCACCCTTGCAGAAAAAAGCCGCAACGGAAGACCTTGCCGACGTGTCTGACGAATGACGTATAGGGGCTGCGGGCTTGCCAACTTGTCCCAACAGTCCTATACGCCTGCGGTGGCTTTGCGCCATACGAATCAAAACCAAGAAATGCCGTGTCTGACCCATCACGCTTCGCGGGTCATTTCCGGCTTAGGAGAAGCGAAATGAAACTGAACGAATTGCGCGACAATCCTGGCGCCACACCGAAACGCACCCGCGTTGGCCGTGGTCCGGGTTCCGGCAAAGGTAAAATGGGTGGCCGTGGTATCAAAGGCCAGAAATCCCGTTCGGGTGTGGCCATCAATGGCTATGAAGGCGGTCAGATGCCTTTGTACCAGCGTTTGCCCAAGCGAGGCTTCAACAAGCCGAACCGCAAGGCATTCGCCGTTATCAACCTGGGCCTGATCCAGAAATTCGTCGACGCCGGCAAGCTGGACGCCAAAGCTGCGATTACCGAGGATGCACTGGTTGCCTCCGGTCTGGTTCGTCGCAAGCTGGACGGTATCCGCGTTCTGGCCAAAGGCGAAATCAGCGCCAAATTGAACCTGGAAGTCACCGGTGCTTCGAAGGCTGCTGTTGAGGCAGTTGAGAAAGCGGGCGGCTCACTTACGGTCACAAAAGCTGCTGCGGCAGAGTAAGCGCTTGTGAGCGGGCCAAGACCCGCTTACATAGACCTCAGAGTTTTCCAAGACGCCGCCCGAGCCGGAAAACGGTTCCGGGCGGTGTTTTCATAAGAGAGACCGATTTATGGTATCAGCAGCAGAACAAATGGCAGCCAACACGAGCTGGTCTGCCCTTGGTAAAGCCACCGATCTGCGCAACCGCATCCTGTTCACGCTTGCATTGCTGATCGTCTATCGTTTGGGCACCTTTATTCCGGTGCCGGGGATTGACGGACAAGCACTGCGCGAGTTCATGGAGCAAGCGGGGCAGGGCATCGGCGGCATGGTTTCGATGTTCACCGGCGGGGCGCTGGGGCGGATGGGTATCTTTGCCCTCGGCATCATGCCTTACATTTCAGCCTCGATCATCGTGCAACTGCTGACATCCATGGTTCCCGCGCTCGAACAACTCAAAAAAGAGGGCGAGCAGGGGCGCAAGAAAATCAACCAGTACACCCGTTTCGGCACCGTGGCACTGGCCACTGTTCAGGCCTATGGTCTGGCGGTTTCGCTGGAATCGGGCGATCTGGCCACCGATCCTGGGCTTTTCTTCCGCATGTCGACCATGATCACTCTGGTTGGCGGTACGATGTTCCTGATGTGGCTGGGTGAACAGATCACCGCGCGCGGCATCGGCAACGGTATCTCTCTGATCATCTTCGTCGGCATCATTGCCGAGGTTCCGGCCGCTCTGGCGCAGTTCTTTGCGTCCGGTCGCTCTGGTGCAATCAGCCCCGCCGTGATTATCGGTGTGATCGTCATGGTTATCGTGGTCATTACCTTCGTGGTGTTCATGGAACGCGCGCTGCGCAAGATCCACATTCAATACCCGCGCCGTCAGGCCGGTATGAAGGTATACGAGGGCGGCTCCAGCCACCTGCCGGTCAAAGTGAACCCGGCGGGCGTTATCCCGGCGATTTTTGCCAGCTCTTTGCTGTTGCTGCCGGTAACGATCTCGACCTTCTCTTCGGGTGCCACAAACGGTCCGGTCATGTCGTGGCTGCTGGCCAATTTTGGCCCCGGCCAGCCGCTGTATCTGCTGTTCTTCGCGTCGATGATCGTGTTCTTCGCCTATTTCTACACCTTCAACGTCTCGTTCAAACCGGATGATGTTGCGGACAACCTGAAAAAGCAGAACGGTTTTGTGCCCGGCATTCGCCCCGGCAAGAAAACCGCCGAGTATCTGGAATACGTGGTCAACCGCGTGCTGGTTCTGGGTTCGGCCTATCTGGCGCTGGTATGTCTGCTGCCTGAAATTCTGCGGAACCAATTCGCTATCCCGTTCTACTTCGGCGGCACCTCGGTTCTGATTATCGTCTCTGTGACCATGGACACGATCCAGCAGGTGCAGAGCCATTTGCTGGCGCATCAATACGAAGGGCTTATCGAAAAGTCCCAGCTGCGCGGTAAAAGCAAGAAACGCGGCAGGAAGGGACCCGCTCGTCGATGAACATCATTTTGTTGGGCCCGCCGGGTGCGGGCAAAGGAACGCAAGCGCGTCATCTGGTTGAAACGCGTGGTATGGTGCAACTGAGCACCGGTGACATGCTACGAGAAGCCAAGGACAGCGGGACCGAAATGGGCAACCGCGTCGCCGAGGTGATGGCCAAAGGTGAACTGGTAACCGACGAGATCGTCATCGGCCTGATCCGTGAAAAACTGGAACAAGGTGCCAAGGGCGGTTTCATCTTCGACGGTTTCCCGCGCACGCTGGCGCAGGCTGACGCGTTGGGAGATCTGCTGAACAGCACCGGCGAAACGCTGGATGCGGTCATCGCGATGGAAGTCAACGATGACGCGCTGGTCGAACGGATCACCGCACGCTCGACCTGTGGTGGCTGCGGCGAGGTCTACAATGACGTCACCAAGCCGATCCCGGCGGACGGAAAATGCACCAACTGCGGCAAGGAAAACGACTTCAAACGCCGCGCAGATGATAATGAGGAAAGCCTCAAGACCCGTCTGATGGAGTACTACAAAAAGACCTCGATGCTGATCGGCTATTACTATGCCAAGGGCAACCTGTCCTGGGTTGACGGCCTGGGTGAAATTGGCGCCGTTCAAAACGAGATTTCGCAGGTTTTGGATGGTGGCGTCGACGTCGGAAACGGCTGATCCATTTCTGCCCTTGACCTGAGCGGGAAAAGCCCATATCGACCCCCATCCCTAACGGGAATCACGACCGCATGCGGGATTCGTTCCGGATGCCCCGACCACCTCGAATAATACTGGATCCTCTGGCGTCACTGCCAAGATCGAGTGTTGTGAAAAAAGGTTCCGGAGCTACGGAACCGCAACAAAAAAGGAAAGTGACACGTGGCACGTATTGCCGGCGTAAACATCCCGACTGCAAAGCGGGTACCTATCGCCCTCACATATATCACCGGTATCGGAAACACCTCGGCCAAAGCGATCTGCGAAGCCGTAGGCATCGACGCGACCCGTCGCGTCAATGAACTGTCCGACGCCGAAGTTCTGGCCATCCGCGAACATATCGACGCAAACTTCACCGTTGAAGGTGACCTGCGCCGCGAAGTTCAGATGAACGTCAAGCGCCTGATGGACCTGGGCTGCTACCGCGGTCTGCGTCACCGTCGTAACCTGCCCGTTCGCGGTCAGCGTACCCACACCAATGCTCGTACCCGCAAAGGCCCCGCAAAGGCCATTGCTGGTAAGAAGAAATAAGGAGGGTCTGACTGATGGCACGCGAAAAGACTCGTACCAAGAAAAAAGAGCGCAAGAATATCGCATCGGGCGTCGCCCACGTGAATTCGACCTTCAACAACACCAAGATCCTGATCTCGGATGTGCAAGGCAACGCCATTGCCTGGTCTTCGGCAGGAACCATGGGTTTCAAAGGTTCGCGTAAATCGACACCTTACGCCGCTCAGATGGCTGCAGAAGATGCAGGCAAGAAGGCGCAGGATCACGGTGTCAAGACGCTGGAAGTCGAAGTTCAGGGCCCCGGCTCTGGTCGTGAATCGGCTCTGCGCGCGCTGGCTGCTGTGGGCTTCAACATCACGTCGATCCGTGACGTGACACCGATTGCTCACAACGGTTGCCGCCCGCCGAAGCGCCGCCGCGTCTAAGCGATTTTGAATTGAGCTGGGGCTGTGTTTTCGCACGGCCCCAGCACGTCATTTTGAACCTCGGGCGTCTGCACCTTGTTGGTCATGGGGCGCGGACAGGAATGGAGGGATTACATGATCCATAAGAATTGGGCTGAATTGATCAAGCCGACACAGCTGGATGGCAAGCCGGGCAACGACCCAGCGCGTCAGGCTACCTTGGTTGCTGAACCGCTGGAGCGTGGCTTTGGTCTGACCTTGGGCAACGCGCTACGCCGCGTTCTGATGAGCTCGCTGCAAGGTGCGGCCATCACCAGCGTCCAGATCGACAACGTATTGCACGAGTTCTCGAGCGTCGCTGGCGTTCGCGAAGACGTCACTGACATCATCCTGAACCTCAAGCAGGTTGCCCTGCGTATGGAAGTCGAAGGCCCCAAGCGCCTGTCGATCAATGCCAAAGGCCCTGCAGTTGTTACCGCCGGTGACATCAGCGAAAGCGCTGGTATCGAGGTTCTGAACCGCGATCACGTCATCTGTCACCTGGACGATGGCGCCGACCTGTTCATGGAACTGACCGTCAACACCGGTAAGGGCTATGTTTCGGCTGAGAAGAACAAACCGGAAGACGCGCCTATCGGTCTGATCCCGATCGACGCGATCTATTCGCCGGTCAAAAAGGTTGCCTACGACGTTCAGCCAACCCGCGAAGGTCAGGTACTGGACTATGACAAGCTGACCCTGAAGATCGAAACCGATGGTTCGATCACGCCGGAAGACGCGCTGGCTTTTGCCGCACGTATCCTGCAGGATCAGCTGTCAATCTTCGTCAACTTCGACGAGCCCGAAGCGGCTGGTCGCCAGGACGAAGACGATGGTCTGGAATTCAACCCGCTGCTGCTGAAAAAAGTAGACGAGCTGGAACTGTCGGTCCGTTCGGCAAACTGCCTGAAGAACGACAACATCGTTTATATCGGCGACCTGATCCAGAAAACCGAAGCCGAGATGCTGCGTACCCCGAACTTCGGCCGCAAGTCGCTGAACGAGATCAAGGAAGTGCTGTCCGGCATGGGTCTGCACCTCGGCATGGATGTCGAGGACTGGCCGCCCGACAACATCGAAGATCTGGCAAAGAAATTCGAAGACGCGTTCTAAACGCGTCTTCCCAAATGCCCGGGTTTCCGGGGACAAAATGGGCAGATCCGCCCCAAGGAGAGCCGGTGACACGCATCGCCGGCCAGACAAAGCAAAACGCTGAAGAAGGAACTAGAAAATGCGTCACGCACGTGGTTACCGCCGCCTGAACCGTACTCATGAGCACCGTAAGGCTCTGTTTGCAAACATGGCTGGCTCGCTCATCGAACATGAGCAGATCAAAACAACTCTGCCCAAAGCAAAAGAACTGCGCCCGATCATCGAAAAGCTGGTCACTCTGGGTAAGCGCGGCGATTTGCACGCCCGCCGTCAGGCCGCATCGCAGCTGAAAGAAGACCAATACGTCGCAAAGCTGTTCGAAATCCTGGGCCCCCGCTACGCCGAGCGTCAGGGCGGTTATGTCCGTATCCTGAAAGCTGGCTTCCGCTATGGCGACATGGCACCGATGGCGATCATCGAATTCGTTGACCGTGATCTGGACGCCAAAGGCGCGGCTGACAAAGCCCGCGTTGCCGCCGAAGAGGCCGCAGACGAAGAATAAGAAAGCCCGGCTTTCTGAATTCAAACCCCCGCGTTTCGGACGCGGGGGTTTTTTCTTTTTTGGTCCCTTGGTGTCGCGGTTAGGGCATTTTCGGCGATATCCGTTGATGAATCCCCGAACCTCACGGATCATGCTGCACGATGAGCGTGGAGGACGGATGATGGCAATCCCAACTAAATTACCGAACGAACTCACGGGTCCGTCTGTGTGGACCGGTCGGGACATGCGTGCGCGTCGGAGTGAATGGATCATTGATCTGACGGCGGACGACATCAAGGATATTGAGCAAGCTGCCCGTCACTACCTGAGCCTCGAAAGAGATATCGGTGAGATCACAAAGCCCGCTTTCCCCCTAAAACGGTTTCACCGGCATCTGGCAAGCCTGCGAGAGAAGCTGATCAACGGGATCGGTTTCGAAGTGATCCGTGGCCTTCCGATGCAGAATTATACGCAACAGGTCGCGGCCGCGATTTTCTGCGGTGTCGGTGCTCATCTGGGCTCGGCCCGGTCACAAAACGCGCAGGGACACATTCTGGGGCATGTGCGCGACATCGGTGCAGATGCGAACGATCCGAATACCCGGATCTATCAAACGCATGAGCGCCAGACATTTCACACCGACAGCGCCGATATCGTCGGCCTGCTGTGCCTGCGCGAGGCTAAGGAGGGCGGAGATTCGCTGCTGGTCAGTGCCGAGACGATCTTTAATAGGATGCGGTCAGAATGCCCGGAATTGCTGGAACGGTTGTTTGACCCAATAGCGACCGACCGACGAGGGGAAGTGCCGGACGGCATGGAACCTTTTATGTCGATCCCGCCGTTCTCCTGGCACGATGGTAAGCTGACGGTGTTCTACCAAAGGCAGTATATCGACAGTGCGCAACGATTTCCTGAAGCGATGCGGCTGACACCGGATCACATTGAGGCGCTGGACCGATTTGATGAGCTGGCGAATGATCCCGACCTCTGTCTTTCTATACGGCTGCAACCGGGCGACATGCAGTTCGTGTACAACCATTCGCAACTGCACGACCGGACCGGGTTCGTGGACTGGCCTGACCCGGTAGAGCGCCGCCATTTGCTGAGGCTTTGGCTGTCGCCGGAAGGAGATCGCGAATTGCCCGAAGTTTTCAGGCAACGTTACGGCACCATCGAGGTGGGCAAGCGCGGCGGGATCATCACGGAAGGCACGCGGCTGCACGCTCCGTTGGATTGAGGCCTCTAACGCGCAGAACGGATGCTTGCATTACGGCACGTGTAGACGCATATCCGATAGGCGATTAACCGACGGATGGATCATGCGGAAAGTTCTCTGTGCTCTGATGCTGGCGACACTTGCAGTGTCAGCAAATGCTGAAACAAAGGTGCCAACATCGCAGGCCGAAATCAGCCTGGGTTTCGCCCCGGTGGTGAAGCAGGCCTCACCCGCAGTCGTCAATATCTATGCTAAGATCGTAAGACAGGGCGGGGCCAATCCGTTTTTCTCGGACCCGTTTTTTGAAGAGTTCTTTGGCAGGGGATTTGCCGAACCGCGCCCACGTGTACAGAATTCACTGGGATCTGGCGTCATTCTGTCAGAAGACGGTTATGTGGTGTCGAACTATCACGTTGTTGGCACGGCTACCGAAATCCGCGTGGTGACAACCGATCGACGCGAATTTTCAGCGCAAGTGGTGCTGGGCGACAAGGAAAGCGATATTGCCATCCTGCGGTTGGAAGACGCCAAGGATTTGCCACATCTGAACTTCCGCGATTCCGACCAGATCGAGGTAGGGGAACTGGCGCTTGCGATCGGTAATCCGTTTGGTGTGGGACAAACCGTATCCTCCGGGATCATCTCCGGATTGGCGCGGACCGGGACGGCCACCGGCAACGCGCGTGGGTACTTTATTCAAACCGATGCTGCGATCAATCCGGGCAATTCCGGCGGGGCGCTGATCGACGTGAATGGCGATCTGATCGGGATAAACACTTCAATCCTGACGCGATCCGGCGGCTCCAACGGCATCGGGTTTGCGATCCCGGCCAATCTGGTTGCCGAATTTTTGCGCCAGGCCAAGGCCGGGAATGAAAGCTTTGTCAGCCCTTGGGCCGGGGTCGCTGGTCAGCACATGAGTGCGGATATCGCCGAATCTTTGGGGTTGGTATTCCCTATGGGTGTTGTGATCTCGGACCTGCACGCCCTGAGTCCGCTGGGTGAGGCAGGGCTGCGCGTGGGGGACGTGGTAACCCATGTTGATGGGGATGAGGTGAATTCCCCGGCCGAGATGAAGTTCCGCATGTCCGTCGCCGGCGTTGGTGGCACTTCGGTGCTGACCCGGCTGCGGGGTCACGACAGTGCGGATATCGAGGTTGCCCTGATCAAGGTCCCGGAAACTCCACCGGCTGATGAAACCGTTCTGAACGATAACACCGTGATGCCGGGCCTGAAGGTGTCGCGCATCAACCCGGCGATCATTACCCAGATGGGGCTTTTGCTGTCGCAAACTGGCGTGGTGATTGTGGATGCAGGCCGGTACGGTGGACGATCCGGATTGCGCGCGGGTGACGTGGTCCTAAGCATCAACGGAACGGAAGTCCGGCATCCTTTGGACGTGGTGGATGCGATGACCGACCCGGGGCGCAGATTGAATTTGGATGTTCTGCGGGGCGGACGGGCCGTATCTCTGCGGTTCCGGCTGTAACTCCATGAGCGACCTGTTCGATACCGGGGCGAGCGAGCCTGCACCATCCCCGCACCGCCCGTTGGCGGACCGGCTGCGCCCGCAGTCGTTGGCCGAGGTCATCGGACAACAGCAGGTACTGGGCCCGGATGCTCCGCTGGGGGTCATGCTGGCCTCGGGCAGTCTGTCCAGTTTGGTTTTTTGGGGCCCGCCGGGCGTTGGGAAAACCACCATTGCACGCTTGCTGGCGCAGGAAACCGATCTGCATTTCGTTCAGATCAGTGCGATTTTTACTGGCGTGCCGGACCTGAAGAAAGTGTTTGAGGCGGCCAAGATCCGTCGGCAGAACGGGCAGGGCACGTTGCTGTTTGTCGATGAGATTCACCGCTTCAACAAAGCGCAGCAGGACGGGTTCCTGCCGCACATGGAGGATGGGACGATCCTGCTGGTCGGGGCCACGACCGAGAACCCGTCCTTTGAACTGAACGCCGCTGTGCTTAGCCGAGCACAGGTTCTTGTCCTTGAACGGCTCAGCCTCGCCGACCTTGAACGTCTGACACAGCGCGCAGAGAAAGAGCTGGACCGCGCCCTGCCGCTGACGGGCAATGCCCGCGAAGCTCTGCAGGAGATGGCGGATGGCGACGGGCGCGCGCTGTTGAATCTGATCGAACAGGTTGCGGCTTGGAAGGTGGATGCACCGCTGGACCCTGGTGCGTTGTCGACAAGATTGATGCGCCGCGCGGCCAAATACGACAAATCCGGGGACGAGCATTACAATTTGATCTCGGCCCTGCATAAGTCAGTGCGCGGATCTGACCCGGATGCGGCGCTTTACTGGTTTGCGCGGATGCTGACGGGTGGGGAGGATCCGCGCTATCTGGCGCGGCGGATCACGCGGATGGCGGTCGAAGACATTGGTCTTGCCGATCCGCAGGCGCAGACGATCTGCCTGCACGCGTGGGAAACTTACGAACGCTTGGGTAGCCCCGAGGGTGAATTGGCCATAGCGCAGGCGCTGGTCTATCTGGCCTTGGCCCCAAAATCGAACGGTGCCTATGTCGGGTACAAGGCGGCGATGCGATTGGCCAAGCAGTCAGGCAGCGAACCTCCGCCAAAACACATCCTGAACGCGCCGACATCGTTGATGAAAGATCAGGGCTATGGAACGGGCTATGCCTATGATCATGACGCCGAAGATGGCTTTTCGGGTCAAAACTATTTTCCCGACGGAATGGAACGGCCCGAGTTGTATCAACCCGTGGAACGTGGTTTTGAGCGGGAACTAAAAAAGCGGCTGGATTACTTTGCCAAGCTTCGTTCGCAGCGGAACAGATCCTAGCGCTGGCTTGACTCTTGCCGTGCGGCACGCCACAGACGCGCATGTTTTCTAAGGCACCTGAGGGCACGCAATCCGCGCGGAACCGCCGCGTGAAGGGGATATCGGTATGAGTGGCGTACAATTGATCACCGTGGCAGAGGGGGATGGCGACCAGCGGCTGGATCGGTGGCTGCGCCGCCTGTTCCCGCATGTCAGCCAGGGCCGCATCGAAAAGATGTGCCGCAAAGGTGAGGTGCGCGTGGAAGGCGGGCGGGTCAAAGCCTCCACCCGGCTTGGTGTCGGGCAGGTCGTGCGCGTGCCACCCTTGCCGGATGCTGATCACAAGCCGGTTGCAGTCAAACGAGGCATCTCGGATGCCGACGCCAAGATGATCCAGTCTTGCGTGATCTATCGCGACGATCATGTTCTGGCCCTGAACAAGCCACAAGGTCTTCCAGTGCAGGGCGGCAGCGGCCAGACCCGCCACGTTGACGGTCTGTCCGAGGCGTTGCGCTTTGGCTATGACGAAAATCCGCGCCTCGTGCACCGCTTGGACAAGGACACGTCGGGTGTATTGCTGATGGCCCGCACCCGCGAGGCCGCCAAGGGGCTGACAGCTGCCTTCCGGCATCGCGATACACGCAAGATCTATTGGGCGCTGGTTGCTGGCGTGCCGACCCCGTATCTGGGCGAGATCAAGACCGGACTGGTCAAGGCATCCGGTCACGGTAAACAGGGCGAGGGCGAGAAGATGATCGCCGTACATCTGAACGAAATCAACGACACGCCGGGCGCGAAACGGGCGCATACGCTGTATGCAACGCTATATCGCGTGGCCGGGCGCGCCTCGTGGGTCGCGATGGAGCCGATCACCGGGCGTACGCACCAGCTGAGGGTGCACATGGCGGCGATCGGTCACCCAATCGTTGGCGATGGCAAATACGGTGGCTCGGGGCAGGAAAATCTGGGGGACGGTTGGGGCGCGCAACTGGGCGGGGTCATCAGCAAGAAGCTGCACCTGCACGCGCGGCAGGCCTCATTCCAGCATCCGGTCACGCGCAAGACCATAACCGTTAAGGCGCCCTTGCCTGAGCATATGAAACACAGCTGGGACACGTTCGGCTGGACCGAAGATCTGGCCGCGGAAGATCCGTTCGAGGAACTGCAATGAGCGCACCCTTGCGTTTGGTGCTTTTTGATGTGGACGGAACCCTTGTCGACAGCCAGGGCAGCATTGTCGCGGCGATGACCGCCAGTTTTGGGGCCCTATCCCTGACGGTCCCTGACCGCAAGGCGATTTTGTCCATCGTCGGCCTGTCCTTGCCCAACGCCATGGCCCGGCTTGCGCCCGAGCAGAGCGAAACGGTTCAACACAACCTTGTTGAGGGCTACAAACAGGCCTATCACGCAAATCGTTTGGAGCAGGGGGCCGCAAGCTCACCGCTCTATCCCGGTGCGCGGGACGCAATCGAAACCCTGCATGACATCCCCGAGGTGCTGCTGGGTGTGGCCACCGGAAAATCCCAACGCGGTCTGGATGCCTTGATCGAAGCACATGACCTGGAGCGCTATTTCGTGACCCGGCAAGTCGCGGACCATCACCCCTCGAAACCGCATCCGTCGATGATCGACGCGGCCCGTTCTGAAACCGGAGTTTCTGCGGCGGGTTCGGTGATGATTGGCGATACCCGGTTCGACATGGATATGGCGCGGGCTGCCGGAGTAACAGGCATCGGCGTATCCTGGGGATATCATGACCGATCAGCCCTGAGCGGCGCGGCCTGTATAATTGAAAATTTTGACCAGTTGCCCCGTGCGCTGGATAATATCTGGACCTGAAGACATGAGTGACTGGAAGCCCAAGCGATTTTGGACCGCAAGCGCGGTTGTCCAAGCGGAAGACGGATACACCGTCGAATTGGACGGTCGCCGGGTCAAGACCCCGGCCAAGGCCGCATTGATCCTGCCGACGCAGGCAATGGCCGACGCGGTTGCTGCAGAATGGGATGCGCAGGAAAAAGAGGTTGATCCGACCCTGATGCCGTTTACCCGGTCTGCAAATGCGGCCATCGACAAAGTGCGTCATCAGCACGCCGAGGTTGCGGACATGCTGGCCGATTACGGCGATTCGGATTTGTTGTGTTACCGGGCGACACACCCGCAAACGTTGCAGCAGCGACAGGCAGATCAGTGGGACCCGGCCCTGGATTGGGCAGCTGAAACCCTAGCCGCGCGATTGGTTCCTGTGGTTGGTGTGCTGCATCAGCCACAGTCTGCAGAAGCGCTCAGCACACTTCGAGGCCGCGTACACGAATTCAACGACTTCCAGCTCGCCGCCTTTCACGATCTGGTCAGCCTGTCCGGCTCACTGGTACTGGGATTTGCCGCCGCCATGGACTGGCGCGCGACGGACGAAATCTGGGACATCTCAAGGCTCGACGAGGCCTGGCAAAGCGAACAATGGGGCCACGATGACGAGGCGCACGCGGTTGCCGAGATCAAAAAAGCTGCGTTTCTACACGCTAAACGGTTCATTGAAATCTCTATCTGAGCCTATTGGGCATTAATTTTTGACACAGATCCGGTCATCGCTGAATTGACTCATCGTTTTCCCTGATCCGACCCTTGACGTTTGTTTATGAATGCGAGCAAACTCATGCCCACTAAAGGGGAGACACCTTTGGAGTAACCTTTCTGGTGCCAGAGGTGCCGGACAGAGCCGTCCCGGAATAGGGGCGGGTAAACAGGAAGAGGTAAAAATGAAAAAATCCGTAATTTTGGGCGTGGCCACAGTTGCCGGTCTGGCTGCTGCGGCAGCGACAGCGGGCACCGTTGACGACGTCAAAGCGCGCGGCAAGCTGAACTGTGGCGTGTCCTCCGGACTGGCCGGCTTTTCGCTGCCTGACGCGAATGGCGAATGGCAAGGTTTTGACGTTGCTGTCTGCCGTGCCGTTGCCGCAGCCGTTCTGGGCGATTCCAGCGCTGTCGAGTTTGTGCCGACCACCGGTAAGACGCGCTTTACTGCGCTGGCTTCGGGTGAGATCGACATGCTGGCACGTAACACCACATGGACCTTCAGCCGCGATGTCGACCTCAAGTTCGAATTTGCTGGCGTCAACTACTATGACGGTCAGGGTTTCATGGTTCCGAAAGCACTGGGCGTAAGCTCGGCCAAGGAACTGGACGGCGCGACCGTCTGCATCCAGACCGGCACCACGACCGAGCTGAACCTGGCCGATTTCTTCCGTGCCAACAACATCAGCTATGAGCCGGTTCCGATCGAAACCAACGCCGAAGCGCAGCAGCAGTATCTGGCTGGCGCATGTGACGTTTACACCACCGACGCATCGGGCCTAGCTGCAACCCGCGCCACGTTCGAAAACCCCGGTGATCACGTCCTGCTGCCCGAAATCATCTCGAAAGAGCCGCTGGGCCCGCTGGTCCGTCATGGCGATCACGAGTGGGGCGACATCGTCCGCTGGACTCTGAACGCACTGGTTTCGGCTGAAGAACTGGGCGTGACATCGGCGAACATTGATGAGCTGAGCGCTGGCACCGACAACCCGGAAGTAAACCGTCTGCTGGGTACCGAAGGTACTCTGGGCGAGATGCTGGGTCTGAACGCAGATTGGGCAGCAAGCGCAATCAAGGCGGGTGGCAACTATGGTGAAGTATTTGCCAAGAACATCGGTGAGGAAACTCCGATTGGTCTTGCACGCGGCCTGAATGCCCAGTGGACCGATGGTGGCCTGCTGTACTCGCCGCCGTTCCGCTAAAATCCACGGGAAAGGGCGCGGGGCAACCTGCGCCCTTTTTCCATAAACAAGAAACACTCCCGGATGGATTGAGCGAAGATCAACTTCGCCGGCAAAAAAAACGGGATGCACGGGGAAATACATAGGTCATGACGACTCTCACTGACCCGCCGAAGGAGCAGTTCCGGCTGTCCATGCTCCTTTACGATACGCGGTACCGATCAGCGACCATTCAGGTCATTGCATTGATTGGTTTCATGCTTCTGGCAGCCTGGATCATCTCAAATACCATTCAAAACCTTGAAGGGTTGGGAAAACCGGTCGAATTCGGTTTTTTTGCAGAATCCGCAAGTTATGACATTAACCAGCGATTGCTGGAATACACCTCACAGGACAGCCATCTTCGCGCCGCCTTCATCGGTTTGCTGAACACGCTGGTTGTTGCGGTTCTCGGGTGTATCACGGCGACGATAGTCGGCGTTTTTGTCGGCGTGCTGCGTCTGTCGAACAACTGGTTGGTCGCGCGTATCATGACCTTCTATGTCGAGATTTTCCGTAACGTGCCTGTCCTGCTGTGGATCGTTCTGGCCATGGCCATTTTGATCGAAGGCTTGCCCGCACCTAATGCGTTCCGCGGTGATAACCCCACGGCAACGATGGATCTGTTCAACACCGTCGCCGTTACCAATCGGGGTGTGTATATCCCGGAGTTCCTGTTCTCGCGTAGTTTGGGCGACATTCACTTGTTCGGAACATCAAGCCTTCGGTTTGATATTTCGCTGGATCTGGTCGCGTTTCTGGTCGTTCTGGGTGGCAGCATCTTTACCATGCGCAAAGTGTCCGCCTGGGCCGCCGCCAAACAGGAATCAACAGGCGACCGTCCTAAGATCTGGCATATCCAGCTGGGCATTCTGTTCGTCCCGATGATCATCCTGATGACTGCACTGGGCTTACACCTTGGATACCCGGAATTGAAAGGATTCAATTTCAGAGGCGGCACGCATATGCGCAACTCTCTGATCGCGCTATGGCTGGCTTTGTCGCTGTACACGGCGGCCTTCATCGCCGAGATCGTACGCGCCGGCATTCTGGCTATATCCAAGGGTCAGACCGAAGCCGCGTCTGCGCTGGGCTTGCGCCCGGGTCGCACCATGCGGCTGGTTATCCTACCTCAGGCGCTGCGGGTGATCATCCCGCCGATGATCTCGAACTATCTAAACCTGACCAAGAACTCGTCGCTGGCGATCGCGGTCGGATACATGGACATCACGGGGACCCTGGGTGGCATCACCATGAACCAGACCGGCCGCGAGCTGGAATGCGTTCTGCTGCTGATGCTGGTCTATCTGGCCATCTCGCTGAGCATTTCGGCGGTGATGAACTGGTACAACAACCGTGTCAAACTGGTGGAGCGGTAATATGAGTGATGTTTCATTTGTCCGCACGGAAATGTTGCCGGAACAAGCCCCGCCAGCGTCCGAAGTTGGAGCAATCGGGTGGATCAGGCACAACCTGTTCTCCAGTTGGTTCAACGCGATCCTGACGTTGGTTTCGCTTTACGCGATCTGGTACGTGTTGTCGGGCGTTCTGCCATGGATCTTTCAGTCCGTCTGGAACGCCAACTCGCTGAACGAATGTCGCGAGATTATGATTGACACCTGGGGTTCAACCCATGGCCATGCTTGCTGGGCGGTGATCAATGACCGTTGGCTGCAGTTGCTGTTCGGGTTCTACCCGAGCCACCTGTACTGGCGTCCGATTGTATCGCTGATCCTGCTGTTGGTCGCATTGGCCCCGGTTCTGTACTCGGATCGTGTGCCGTCCAAGATGCTGATCGTCACTGCGATTTATCCGTTCCTGATGCCGTTCCTGATGTGGGGCGGCACCATTTGGGGACCGATCGCGGCAGCGTTGGGGTTTGTTGTCGGTTGGGCTGTCTACACCCTTGTCAGCAAACAACTGAGCGGTCTGTTTGGTTTGATTGCGGGCGTCGCAGCGTCGGTTATCTGGTGGCTGGTTCTGTCCAGCTATTTCGTCGGTGCCCTGGACTCGATCCTGCCAATCGGTATCGAAGCCGTACAAAGCCGTCAGTTCGGTGGCTTCATGCTGGCGATCTTGCTGGGTGTCGTGGCCATTGGTGTCTCGTTGCCCATCGGAATTGTACTGGCGCTGGGCCGTCAGTCCGACCTGATGATCGTCAAGTACCTGTGCGTGGGCTTTATCGAGTTCATCCGCGGTGTGCCGCTGATCACGCTGCTGTTCGTGGCCTCGTTGCTGCTGAACCTGTTCCTGCCGCCGGGCACCAACTTTGACATCATCCTGCGGGTGATGATCATGATGACCCTGTTCTCGGCTGCCTATATGGCCGAGGTGATCCGGGGTGGTCTGGCTGCCCTGCCACGGGGTCAGTATGAAGGTGCCGACAGTCTCGGCCTGAACTACTGGCAAGCACAGCGACTGATCATCATGCCGCAAGCCCTGAAAATCTCAATTCCGGGCATCGTGAGCACATTCATCGGGATCTTCAAAGATACGACACTGGTGTCGATCATCGGATTGTTCGACGTGATCGGACTGGCATCTGCCATCCGCGCCGACACCGCTTGGAACGGCATCTACTGGGAACTGTTCGCGTTCATCGCGGCGCTGTTCTTCGTCGTCTGCTTCTCCATGTCCCGTTACTCCATGTATCTGGAGCGCAAGCTTCAGACTGGCCACCATTAAGGAGTTCAACATATGTCTGAACTTGCAATTGACCGTCAAATCGATCGCTCGAAGATGCAGGTGAGCGACGAGGTCGCCATCGAAATCAACAACATGAATAAATGGTACGGATCTTTCCACGTGCTGCGCGACATCAATCTGACCGTCAATCAGGGCGAGCGGATTGTTATTGCGGGTCCTTCCGGTTCCGGAAAATCCACATTGATCCGTTGCCTGAACGCGCTGGAGGAACACCAGCAGGGCACGATCATGGTCGATGGGACCGAGCTGTCGAATGACCTCAAGAACATCGACAAGATCCGGTCCGAGGTTGGCATGGTGTTCCAGCACTTCAACCTGTTCCCGCATCTGACCATTCTGGAGAACTGCACGCTGGCCCCGATCTGGGTGCGCAAGACGCCTAAGAAAGAGGCCGAAGAGCGCGCGATGCACTTCCTGGAAAAGGTGAAAATCCCCGAGCAGGCGGATAAGTATCCCGGTCAGCTTTCAGGTGGTCAGCAGCAGCGTGTGGCGATTGCCCGCTCGCTGTGCATGATGCCGCGGATCATGTTGTTCGATGAACCGACATCGGCGCTGGACCCCGAGATGATCAAAGAGGTGCTCGACACCATGATCGAGCTGGCCGAGGAAGGCATGACCATGCTGTGCGTCACGCACGAGATGGGCTTTGCTCGTCAGGTCGCCAACCGCGTGATCTTTATGGATGCTGGACAGATCGTGGAACAGAACGAACCGGAAGAGTTCTTCAACAACCCGCAGAGCGAGCGGACCAAGCTGTTCCTCAGCCAGATTCTGGGGCACTGAACCCGGTTACCAATTCAGGAAAAGGCGGGGCTTTGGCCTCGCCTTTTTCTATTCCAGCAACTCGCGAGGAATAACAAACCCCTGCACATCGCCGCTATGCCACCGGACGCCGGACCAATCCGCAATGTCAAAGCGGATCACAGCCGTTGCACAGGTTGGGTAGTCGTAGAACCGGGCGTGATCCGGCGGGTGCTTAACGATTTGGTTCGCAAAAGCGGCAATGCCGGGATTGTGGCCCAGCATCAAAACGGTTTGTTTCGTTGCGCCCGATAACTCAAGCAGCATATCTGCGGGGTCGGCATGATAAAGCGTTCGCTGAAAGCAAACGGTATCTGCCTGCAGGCCCATTCTCTCCCACGTCTCACGGGTTCTGACCGAACTTGAGCTGAGAACTTCATCCGGCAGCCAGTCGTTTTCACGCAGCCACGTCGCAATCGCCGGGGCCGACCTGCGCCCGCGCTTGTTCAGCGGGCGATCATGATCGGCAAGGGCCGGACTGTTCCAACTGGATTTCGCATGGCGTGTCAGGATCAGAGTGCGGGTCATGACGGGTGAAACGCTCTCATGTGATGCGCAGATTGTTCGGGATCACGCGCGGCGCCCGAGCTGAGAGGACAGGACCGCCGCACAAGACAACCGCCGGTCATGCAGGTTTGCCCTTCGGGAGTGGACAGGTGTCCATGGCACGTCGACACATCATAAAAATCCCGACTGTTCAGAGCGCCGACAGGGCATGTCTGGGTGCAGGGGGCGGCGCAGGTGGTGCAGGGGGACGCGTCAGGTGGAGCGGGTATGGGAATCTCGTTGATGAAATGCAGCGCACCCCGAAACGAGATCATCATGCCGACCTCATCATGCACCAAAGCGCCAACCGGGCTGCTGAACGTGCGTCCCGATTTTAATGCCCAGTCGATAAAGGGCGTATAGGGCGGGCCGCCAAACGGAAAATAGGCGGTGGCGGATAAGTCCTGTGCCATCTGCCCCACCACACGCGATGACCAGCGGTCGACCGGGTCCTTGCCTTGCCATTCAGGTGAGGATTTTAGGGCAGGCCAGAATGCACTCCCAGCACCTAGCAGGATCAGCGTGCCGCCTTCCAACTGCTTTGCGTCTTTAACGCGAGGGTGCAGCGCGCCCATGATGATCAGGCCAACGTCCTGTGCAGCCTTTTCGATATCAGCATAGCTAAGCGCTGCCGGGTCAGAGGAGGGGGGATGGCGTTTGGTCATGTCTCCTCCGCCAAAGACTCAGTCCGGTCGGATCAGCGACCCGGCGCCGTGTTCTGTATAAAGTTCAAGCAAGACGGCGTTGGGCGCGCGTCCGTCAAGGATAACCACGGCACGGACCCCGCTGTGTAGCGCGTCCAGAGCCGTTTCGGTCTTGGGTATCATGCCGCCGGCAATGGTGCCGTCCAACGTCATCTCGCGGATCTGACCCGCCTTTAGTTCGGTCACGACGTCCCCGGCTGCGTTTTTGACGCCCGAGACATCGGTCAACAGCAGCAGTCGATCGGCCTTTAGCGCGGATGCGATAGCACCAGCGGCAGTATCCCCATTGACGTTGAAGGTTTCCCCGTTCCGGCCCGCACCCAGCGGGGCGATGACAGGAATTACATCATGCGCAAACAGGTCATGCAGGATTTTCGGGTTCATCTCTGCCGGACTTCCGACAAAACCCAGGGATTCATCGGTCTGATCACAAGTCATCAACTGCGCATCCTTGCCCGACAAGCCCACGGCCGAGCCGCCCTGGCCGTTGATCGCCTGCACGATGCGCTTGTTCACGAGGCCGGACAGCACCATCTCAACCACTTCAACGGTTGCTTTGTCGGTGACACGCTTGCCGTTCACGAACTCGGACTGGATATCCAGCTTATCCAGCATCGCGTTGATCATCGGACCACCGCCATGCACGACAACCGGGTTTACGCCCACCTGACGCATCAGGACGACATCGCGGGCGAAGCTTTCCATGGCTTCGTCGCTGCCCATGGCGTGGCCGCCAAGTTTAATGACGACAATAGCGCCGTCGTAGCGTTGCAGGTATGGCAGTGCGCTGTTCAGCGTTGCGGCGGTGGCGATCCAGTCCCGGTTCATGTCTCTTGTCTTCATGGCTGCAGTCCCTCTGGGAACCCGTGTTAGGGCCTTTGTACAGCTCTGCCAAGACCGGATCGCGCATAGGGCCGCACCGGTTGCCCGGATGCGGCTGTCTGTGTGTCAGCTTATCGCGCGTTTCATCGCCGGGATGTTGCTGATCAGCAGCAAATCGACGGCCAGTACGGTCAGCAAGGTGAGGCCCACCAGCGGGAACGCCATCGCGGTGAACAAGCCGATCAGGACGGCCCCTTTCCACAATGGCAGTTCCGCTGGCATCGGCGGCGCGGCCAGACGTCCGGCCCGTTGGGGACGACGTTTTACCCACAACACAACGCCCGAGACGCACACGAAGATGACAGACAGGCAGAACACCAGGTTCAGGACAAAGTTCCACATGCCCATCAGACCAATGTGAAACGGGATCCCAATGGCCATGGATTTTCCCATCAGCGAGTAATCCTCATACCGGACATCCGCCAGAATCTTGCCGGTAAATTGGTCCACGTGGACAGTGCGGTCGTTCACCGGATCGGTCGAGTCACTGCTCATGCTGTCGCGGTTCAGGGTCCAGACACCGACCTCGCCGCCGGGATAGGCCACACGAAAACGGCCTGTCATGTCCAAAGCGGTGCCAAGGGCCACAAGCGCGTCGATATCGACCTGCGTGCCTTGTGGGACACCGTCGATCCCGGCCTCGGACCCAGAAGCGGGCATGGGCGTTTGTTCCAACGCCCATGGGACATCGTTCTGGTGGCCGTGGTTCATACTGGCGTGGATGTCATCGGACAGGGGGACATTGTCCCATTTTTCGGCCGGAAAGCTGCTCCATGGCTGAACGATCATACCGCCCCAGACGCCCGCCCAGGAGAGGCCCGAGATCAGGAAGACCACCAACAGCCCGGACATCCAGAACCCAATCACAGCGTGCAGTGACCGCCACAATGCGCGGCCGCGTGCGCGCAGATTGGGCACAAAAGCGGCCAAGGTGTTTCCACGCGGCCACCACATGTAAAGACCGGTAAAGACCAAAAGCAGGCTCAGCCCCGCTGCGATTTCAATAATGCGGTCTCCGGTCGTGCCAATCAGAAGGGTCGAGTGAATGTTGTCGGCCAGATCATACCATCCGGCGCGACGATTCCAGACCTGCAGAACCTCTCCGGCGTAAGGATCGACGGCGACAAGACGCTGACCTTCTTCGGTTTTGATGCGAAACACAGTGGCCAGATTATCAGCCTTCGGACCAATCCACTCGGCAACCGTGCCGGGCACCTCGTCAAGGGCGATAAGGGCCTGTTGTGAGGCCGGTAAAGCTTGCCCGTGGACATCCACGGCGATTTTTTCGCCGTCGCGACCGTCGAACTGCGTGATGAACATCATCATTAGTCCGGTTACTGCCAGAATGATCAGGAACGGGATGACGAAGATCCCGGCATAAAAGTGCCACCGCCAGGCGGCGAAATAGAATTTTTGCGCAGCAGTGTTCTGCGCCGGGGTATCCCCCAGGTTTTGGCTATCCAGTGCCATTTTTGTTCTCCGGATTCGAATACTGCCCCGCGCAGCGCGTGCACGGGTTCAAAAGTGTTGAGGTGAATCAGGAAAAGAAGGGCGGCCCCCGCGCATCATAGCGGGCGTAGAACCCGGCACTGCGATGGGTGAAATCACGATGGATCCAGCGTGGCTGGATTTTCGCCGCAAAAGGGACAGTCTCACCGACTGACGGCAGGTGTGTATCCGCCGTTAGGCCCGCGAATGGGCACATTGCGCGCGAATCCGTGTCGTCGTGCACAGGATCGCCGGGGTTCAGGTCAACCCATTGTTCGACTGTTCCATCGCCAGTACAGATCACCAGCAGCACTTTCCCATCACTGCCCATCGCGGGCATCCAGCCCTGCGGGATCGCGCCGGTCAGCACAATTGCCAGCAACGTAAGGATTGGGAAAATGCGGCCGATCTGGATCATTCCAGATGTGCGATGATCGAACGAAGGGTCGGAATACCGTCACCCTTTTCGGAAGACGTCAGCACAATCTCCGGATATGCCGCCGGGTGCTTGGACAATGCGCCGCGAACCTGATCCAACACCTTTTGCCGGTCATTGGCCTTGACCTTGTCCGCCTTGGTCATCACGCATTGAAATGTAACGGCGCTGGAATCCAACAGCTTCATGATCTCGGCATCGACCGGCTTCACCCCATGGCGCGAGTCAATCAGGACAAAGGCCCGGCGCAGAGTCTGGCGGCCGCTTAGATACTGTTTCAGCAGCCGCTGCCATTTTTCAACGACCTTCACCGGGGCGTTGGCGTAGCCGTACCCGGGTAGGTCAACCAGATAGAGCTCGGGTCCTTGGGTGAAAAAGTTGATCTCTTGCGTGCGGCCCGGAGTGTTGGACGCGCGTGCCAGACCTTTGGTGCCGGTCAGCGCATTGATCAGGCTGGACTTGCCTACGTTTGAACGTCCGGCAAAGCAGACCTCAAGCCGGTCAGGGGTCGGCAGGCCATTCATTGCGACCACGCCTTTGACAAACTCGGATTGTCCCGCAAACAATTTGCGGCCGAGTTCCAGCGCGAACTTGTCCGGGTCTTCGACCAGTGGAAAGGGTAGGGTGCTCATAACGGATGAACCTTATCGCCAACTGAAATTGCGCCGCCTCGGATAACCTCGGCGTAAACGCCGAAATCCTGATGGCCCCAGCTGTTCAATGTGCCCAGCGTATCCGCATCGCGCACGCCGGTTTTCGGATTTGCCGTTGTCGCCAAACAGCGTCGGATGCGTTCTTTGACATGAAACACGGCCTCACCGATCTGTACTTCGCGATCCAGCCAGTCGAATTCTTCCCACAGGGGCAGGCCATCGAACCAGATGTTGCCACGCCAGCGCTGGATCGACAGATTGCTGCCAAGCTTTTGCTCGACCGCGCGGTGCGATGCCATGTTGCACAGGCTGATCGAGGGGTAGTCACTGTCAGTCATGCCGCGACCCGGCACTCGGATAATCCGGGCTGACGCCGCCCGATCCGTAGGCATCAACGGCTGGACCCAGTCCAAAAAGACCTGCTGTTCGCCATCCGGATTAAAAGTCAGATCCGGACGATCTGGATGTGTCAGAGTTATCGTGTCGCCGTTCAGCCGGGCCGAGATAGCCATCAGTTGCGGTGCTTTCGCCCCGCGACTGAAATTGGCGCAAGGCACCCATTGAGAACCATCCGCCTTCGACGACTCATGCGCGACTGCCCAAACGCGATCCCCGGGCATGGTCTGCCCGGGGGTCACTGATACGGTCTGGAGGGACTCGCGACCATGGCTTTTGATCGGATGCCGCCACATATGGGTTACTTCAGCATTCATTTGTCGTCCGTTTTGGGCGTCCGCTTGAAGCCGGATTTGATGTTGCCGAACACGTCAGGCTTATAGCCCTGACTGCGCATGATCAGGTATTGCTGCGTGAAGGTGATCGTGTTGTTCGCGATCCAGTAAACAACCAGTCCGCTGGCAAAGCTGCCCAACATGAACATGAACACCCAAGGCATCCAGGCAAAGATCATCGCCTGAGTCGGGTCAGTTGGTGCCGGGTTCAGCTTTTGCTGCAACCACATCGAGATCCCCAACAGCAACGGCAGGATGCCGATGAAGATCAGTGCCATGAAGGTATCTGGCTGCGGACCGGCAAAGGGCAGCAAACCAAACAGGTTCATGATCGAAGTCGGATCAGGTGCGCTGAGGTCCTGGAACGGGCCAAACCAGGGGGCCTGACGCAGTTCGATAGTGACGAAGATCACCTTATACAGCGAGAAGAAGATCGGGATCTGCATCAGGATCGGCAAACAGCCCGCGGCGGGGTTTACCTTTTCCTTCTTGTACAGCTCCATCATGCCCTGCTGCATCTTTTGGCGATCGTCGCCTGCGGCTTCTTTCATGGCCTCCATCTGCGGCTGAAGCTCTTTCATCTTCGCCATCGAGACGTAGGATTTGTACGCCAGCGGGAATAGGATCGCCTTGATGATCAGCGTCAGGCCAATGATCGACCAACCCATGTTGCCGATTAGGGCGTTGATGTTGTGCAGCAGCCAGAAAATCGGCTTGGTCAGGAAGTAGAACCAGCCCCAGTCGATGCTGTCGACGAACTTCTGTACACCGTCAGCCTGATACTCGCGGATGGTTTCCCATTCTTTGGCACCCGCGAACAGTTGGGTGGTGACTTCTTCAGTTGCGCCGGGCGCGACAGTCAGCGTCGGCAGAACCGTTTCGGTCTGATAAATCTTGCGGCGGGCGTCATATTTAGCCGCAGCCTTGAATGCCGATCCCTCTGCAGGGATCAGAGTGGTCATCCAGTAGTGATCGGTAAAGCCGACCCAGCCACCTTCCTTGACCTGAAAGACTTCGGCTTGCGCACGCTCATTCGGGTCAATGTCAAAGTCGCGCACATCGCCATAGTCGATCTCGTCCAGAACGCCGTCAGCCATAACCATAACGCCTTCATGCAGGATGAAGAAGTTTTTCAGATCGGGCAGGTCGCCGTCTTCGCCAATGCCGTGACGGGCCAGGATGCCATATGGGGCCATGCCGACCTCGGCCTGGGTATTGTTCTCAACCGACTGGGTGACGGTGAACATGTAGTCCTGGTCAACCTCAATAGTGCGGCGGAAGGTCAGGCCCTTGCTGTTGTCCCATTTCAGAGTGACCGGAGTATCGACCCCCAGGGTTTCGCCGTCTTCGACGGTCCACAGTGTATTAGGGCCGGGGACGTCAGCGCCGGCGACGCCTGCGCCCGGTGCCCATCCGTACAAGGCATAGTAAGCCGATTCCGAACCAACGGGCGACAGCAGTTCGACAATGGGTGCGCCTTCTTCGATCGAAACTTTGTAATCTTTCAGGAACAGTTCATCGATACGACCGCCGGACAGGGACAGGCTGCCTTTCAGGCGCGGTGTTTCAATCTCGACCCGAGGTGCTTGGGCGTCGGGCTCGATCTCGGTGGCGTCTGCGGTTGCTTCACCAACTGTATTGGTGCCAGCAGCGCTTGGGGTCTGAACCTCTGTACCATCAGTCGCGCTGATCTCGGCAGATTCCGGTGCGGTCGTCTGCTCGGGCGGTGGAAACAGCACGAACCAAACCAGGATCACGAGAAAGCTGAGCGCGGTTGCGAGGATGAGGTTCTTGTTCTGATCGTCCATCGGGGACAGCCACCTTAAGCAGTGAAAGACACCCGCTGGGTTCAACAGAGTGCGGGCCCAAAGGTCAAGCGGAATCGCCCTGTAATTCATCACCGATTGGGGTTCTGTGGCGTTAATTCGCGCCTAAGGACGTGCCTGACGCCCGATTTTTGGCATTCCGTTGAGTTTGTTTTGATGTGCGGCCATCCAGTCCAACGTCTTTTCAAAGGGCATGGGCTTGCCAATTTCAAACCCCTGCACGTGGTCGCAGCCCAGTTGCGCCATCAGGGCATGCTCGCCTTGTGTCTCGACCCCCTCGGCCAGAGTTTCGACATTCAGCCGTTCCGCCATGGTCAAAATCGCGCTGACCAACTGTTGCTGGCTTGCGTCCCGATCCGCCTTTGCCACGAAGGACCGATCGATTTTAATGCGTGAAACGTCAAAGCGCTTGATCGACGCAATGGAGGCGTGGCCAGTGCCGAAATCATCGAGGTCAATGCAGCAGCCGAGCTTGGACATGCTTATCACGTTGCGGGTGATTACGTCATCGGGCCGCCTGGAAAACACTGTTTCAAGAATCTCGACGGTCAATCTGTCGGGCGTCAGGTCATTTTGATCCAGCTCCCATTTCAGACGGTCGATCAACGCCGGGTCGCGCAGCTCTTCTGATGAGAAATTCACGCCAATCCGAGGCACGACGACACCGGCGCGGTTCCACTGGCGCATGGCGGCGAAAGCGTGATGGCGCATCACCTGACCCAAGCGTTCCATCAGATCGGCTTGTTCTGCAAAAGGCAGGAAAACCGGCGGTCCCAGCACGCCCTTCTGTGGGTGTTCCCAACGGGCAAGCGCCTCGAACCCGGTAACGTGGCCGGTGTCGGTGGAAATCTGCGGCTGAAACCATGGGCGGATTTCACCACTATCCAAGGCCGCAATAAACTCGTTGCGCAGGTTGGCACGCACGCGTGCCCGCCGCTGCGTTTCAGATGAAAAGGCGCGGATGGTTGCAGGACCGTTCCTTTGTGCTTCGGCCAAGGCCGCGTTGGCGGCATCGATCCACTCGGCAAAGGTGATGTCGGGCAAAGTGGATTGCAGACAAAACCCGATTGAACATGACATGTAAACGCTGGTGCCATTTAGCATGATTGGCTCATCGACGGCGGCCTGAATGCGCCCCGACATCTGAATGCAGGCCTCCAGATCCAGATTCTGCGCGGCGTGCAGGCCGATTGCGATCTTGCCCTGGTCCAGCCCAGTGGCAATGTCATGTGAGCGTATGACCGAAAGTACCCGGCTGCGGAATTGGTCAGCCATTACGTTCCCGGCCGCATTTCCGTGCAGATCAAGACATTCCGAAAACCCGTCCAATTCAACAATCATACAGGAGGCTTCGTGGCCAGTGCGCTGATTTTCCGCAAACAGCGTTTCCATCTGGGCCGCAAACCTGTCGAGAGGAAGGAGGCCGTTACCGTCTTTTTCCTGATTGCTGGCCTTGTGCGCGGTCGATACCGCGGCGAACACAAGCGGCAGGGTAAGTGCCGCGACAACCAATGCCCGCTCACCACCAATCCAATACGCGGCCAGACTGATCGCAGGCGCGAAGGCCAAGGCGGGCGGGCCGCTTAGCACCATGGCAAGAGAGTCAAAAATTCTGCTGACTGAGATATGTTTCCACATCGGATCTTCGGGCCTCTACCTTGCGTTTGAAACGCTCAGGTCGACCCTAGGAAACCAATCTGAGTCACTCGTTAACGGAGCTGCGGAATTTCGCCCGAATTTTCGTCATTTTCATTCGGTTTGAGTGCAAGGTTCTGAAAATCAAACAATTTTGGGTCCAAAAGATGCGACGGACGCGCATTTGTCAGGGCCCGGAACATCACTTGACGGCGTCCGGGGCTGTTCTTTTCCCACTGATCCAAAATCTGTTTGACCTGCTGACGTTGCAACCCATCCTGACTGCCGCAGAGGTCGCAGGGGATAATCGGATAGTTCATCGAGGTCGCGAATTTCTCGCAATCGGCCTCAGCCACATGGGCGAGGGGGCGGAAGACGAACAAATCGCCTTCTTCGTTCACCAGCTTGGGCGGCATGGTGGCCAGTCGCCCGCCGTGAAACAGGTTCATGAAGAACGTCTCGAGGATATCGTCGCGGTGGTGGCCCAGTACGACGGCCGAGCATCCCTCTTCCCGGGCAATGCGGTACAGGTTGCCTCGGCGCAGGCGCGAACACAGGGCGCAAAAGGTGCGGCCCTGTGTAACTTTGTCCATCACGATGGAATAGGTGTCCTGATATTCAATCCGATGCGGAACGCCCATTCGTTCCAGGAACTCGGGCAGGACAGTGGCCGGAAATCCGGGCTGGCCCTGGTCGAGGTTGCAAGCCAGTAAATCAATGGGCAGCAGGCCACGCCATTTAAGTTCGTACAGAACGGCCAACAGGGTATAACTGTCCTTACCGCCGGACAGGCAAACCAGCCAGCGGGGCGGTTTCCCGTCCTTGTCATGCGCGGACGGGTCCACCATCCCATAGTGCTCGATGGCTTCACGGGTCTGCCGCACAATGCGTTTGCGCAGTTTTTTGAACTCGGTGGTCGAGGGCGCGCCTGCAAAGAGCGGGTGGATATCGTCAGCTTCGTCAAACATGCGCTGCCCCTACAGCAGTTAAGCCAACCGGGCAAGTGGCCGGGTCAGCCCAGTCGGGCAAGCAGGGCGTCCGTGTCCAGCCCGGACACGGATCCGGAGATGCGGCCGCTGTTGCCCAAAAGCCTTGTGGCGATGAACCCGTCTGCAACGGCCGCGGGTGCGCGACGCAATAGCTGAGCTGCTGTCAGCAGCAATGCAGTACGTTCGGCAAACCAACGGGCTTCACTCTCAGGCGGCAGCCCGGGCCACCGATCACGATGCGCCTTGAGCGCGGCGTCATAGCCGTGGTCGACACCCGTTGCTATATCCAGTTCGGCCTGCAGGGCCTCAGCGGCCAGCGGTTCGCGAGACAGGCTGCGCAGAATGTCGAGACAGATCACATTGCCCGACCCCTCCCAAATACCGTTCAGCGGGGCTTCGCGATACAGCAGGGGCAGGGGCGTGTCTTCGACATAGCCCATGCCACCCAGCACCTCCATTGCCTCAACGACTACGGCCGGGCATCGCTTGTTATTCAGGAACTTGGCCAGGGCGACACCGATACGGGCAAAGGCCTTGTCTTCGGGTGACTGGCCGTCGAAGGCCTGCGCGACGCGCATCCCCAGCGTCAATGCGCCCTCCCAGTCCAGCACGAGATCAGCCAGCACAGCGCGCATCAAGGGCTGGTCGATCAACCGGCGCTGAAAAGCGCTGCGGTGGGCGACCCAATGATGCGATTCGCTGAGGGCTGCGCGCATCAGGCCCGCCGGGGCCACGGCTGTATCCAGTCGGGTGTGATGGACCATCTCGATAATTGTTCGCACGCCCGCGCCTTCGTCCCCCAGTTGGTACGCCAGTGCGTCGTGATATTCGATTTCGGACGAGGCGTTGGATTTGTTCCCCAGCTTGTCCTTGAGCCGCATCAGGTGAATGGCGTTGCGTTCACCGTCCAGCCAGCGGGGGACGAGGAAACAGGTCAGCCCACCGGGCGCTTGTGCCAGCGTCAGAAAACCGTCCGACATGGGGGCCGAGCAGAACCACTTGTGCCCGCGCAGACGCCAGTGCTCGCCGTCTCGAGTAGCGATGGTGGTATTGGCGCGCACGTCCGAGCCGCCCTGCTTTTCGGTCATTGCCATGCCCAATGTGGCGCTGGATTTTTGTTCGATCGGTTTAGTATTCGGATCATAGCTGCGCGCCATGAGCTTAGGCCGCCACTCGGAGGCGATCTGTTCATTTGCAGCAAGAGCCGGGATTGCCGCGTAGGTCATGGTCAATGGGCAGCAATGGCCCGGCTCAACCTGGCTGGCCAGATACATCATCGCGGCGTGGGTCGTGTGGCCGCCGGACTGACCGTCCCAGGCCAAGGCCGCATAGCCGGCAGATTGGCTGATCTGCATCATCTCATGATAGGCGGGGTGAAACCGTACCTCGTCCAGGCGCCTACCGCCCTGATCGAACAATCGAAGTTCGGGGAGGTGCCGATTGGCCTCGCGCCCCAGCTCGCGGGTTTCCACCCGTCCCAACGTTTCCCCGTAAGCCGCCAAAGGCGCTTCGCGACCGCCCGTGAAATGCACGGCGTTTCGCAGAACGGGATCTGAAGACCAGAGATTAGAATCCGCGCGCACAGGCGGCTGATTCAATACGTCATGTGTCGGCAGGGAATGGCGGGCGTCGGATGTCATCTGAACCTCGGGCAGTACGGGTTCAAGTGTTCAGCGCATGTCCGAATGGGTCAAGGCTGACGGAGGGTCATAAAGATCAGCTGTCGTCTTCCTTGCGGTTGGGTACGGGGTCGTACCCATCGCCGCCCCAGGGATGGCAGCGGCTAATCCGCCGTGCCGCCAGCCAGCTTCCCTTGATGGCCCCATGCTTTTCCAGTGCTTCCAGCGCATAGGCCGAGCAGGTGGGCTGGTATCGGCAATTGAAGCCAACCCAGGGACTGAAGACCAGCCGATAGGCCCTTACAGGTAGAGCCACGATATGAGAGAAGAGGGTCATTTCCGCCCGCTGTGCACTTTGCGAAGCGCATAGCGCAGATCGTCCAGAAGTGCCTCATAGGGTCGCGCGGCTGTGGTTTCGGCCCGACCAATCAGAACGTAATCCCACCCGTCATGTCCAATGACGGGCAGAACAGCCCGAGCGGCCTCGCGCAACCTGCGCTTGGCGCGGTTGCGTGCTACGGCATTGCCAACCTTTTTGGAACAGGTAAAGCCTACCCGAATTCCGGTCGCCTCGTCCGGGGTACGTTTGCGAGCCTGCACCATCATCGAGGATGTGCCCTGCCTGCGGGCACGCGCTGCCTTAAGGAAATCAGATCGTTTCCTGAGAACGGTCAAAAATTCAGGCGCGCAAACGGACGCCGCCGGGGGCGTTTCCCCGGGCTGGTTCTTACCATCCACGAGGGGCCTCCGGCGGCGTCATGTTCATAACCTGATCGGTGAGCGGTTTACGCGCTCAGCGACTTGCGGCCGCGTGCGCGGCGCGAATTCAGGATTTTGCGACCGGCCTTAGTGGCCATGCGCGCGCGGAAACCGTGGCGGCGTTTGCGAACCAGGTTCGAAGGCTGATAGGTGCGTTTCATCGCTCCGTCTCCAATCTATGCGGTCGGGTGCAGCGCGGATTCGCCTGCCCGTGGTGTTCGAAGCCCGTCCTCTACTGGGTAGTGGGGGGTAAGTCAAACCCCTAGGTGGGGGTTTTCGTGGCTTTTGCAACAATTCTGTAGTCGGGTCGGACAAAACGTTTCAAAACAGCGGGATTATCGCCCCAAACCCTCACATTCCTTACCAAAAACATCAAGGCAGCGTGAGCCCCCTGTTGCGTAGGGCGCAAGCAGCGCATGTTGGGGTCAGAATGAAACGTAACAAACCGGACAGCCTTATGAGCGAAACGACTCAGGCACCGCGCAATGGGTTGGCGCGGCATATTCCATTGCTGGTGATTCTCGCCGTCGCTGCGGTGGGGTTCTTCACACTGGGCGACTACCTGACTTTTGAGACGCTGCGCGACAATCGTGAGGCGCTATTGACCTGGCGCGACGCCAACTATTGGGCAATGGCTGCAGCTTTCGTTGGCATTTACATTATCATCGTCGCGTTTTCGCTGCCGGGTGCCGCAGTGGCGTCAATGACCGGCGGGTTTCTTTTCGGCCTGTTCGCCGGAACCGTGTTCAACGTGTTTGCGGCAACCATCGGAGCCTCTGCAATCTTTCTGGCGGCGCGCTGGGGGTTGGGCGAATCCCTGACAAAACGGCTTGAGTCCTCGGAAGGGACGATCAAGAAACTGAAAGACGGGCTACGCGAGAATGAGATCTCGGTGCTGTTTCTATTGCGTCTTGTTCCCGTTGTGCCGTTTTTTGTGGCCAACCTAGTGCCGGCGCTGGTCGGCGTGAGGTTCCGCAACTTCCTGATCACCACCGCGCTGGGCATTATCCCGGGCGGAATCGTCTACACATGGATCGGCGTCGGGCTGGGTGGTGTGTTCGATCGGGGCGAAACACCTGATGTATCGCTGTTATGGGAACCATTTGTGATTGGCCCGATCATCGGCTTGTGTGTGCTGGCCACGCTGCCAATTGTCATCAAATCCCTGCGTGGCCGAAAGGACCGCTGAAATCATGCAAGAATTGAAAACCGACATCCTGGTGATTGGCGCCGGGTCCGGGGGGCTGTCAGTCGCTGCTGGCGCCAGCCAGATGGGGGCCGATGTGATTCTGCTGGAAGGTCACAAGATGGGTGGCGATTGCCTCAACTTCGGCTGCGTCCCTTCCAAGGCTCTGATTGCCAGCGGCAAGGCAGCTTACGGTCAGGCACATTCTGCCGCGCTGGGCGTGGCTGACGTGGTACCGCAGGCCGACTACGCCGCCGCCAAAGACCACGTTCACGATGTTATCGCTCAGATCGAGCCGATGGACAGTCAGGAACGGTTTGAAGGTTTCGGCGTAAATGTGATCCGGGAATTCGGCAGCTTCGTCTCTCCGACACAGGTGCAGGCGGGCGACAACATGATCACCGCACGGCGCATAGTGATCGCGACGGGCTCTTCGCCTTTGGTGCCTCCGATTCCGGGATTGGATCAGGTGCCATTCTATACCAATGAGACGATCTTTGACCTGCGCGACAAGCCTGAACATCTTTTGATTATTGGTGGCGGACCGATCGGGATGGAGATGGCGCAAGCGCATGTCCGACTGGGCTGTAAGGTCACGGTTGTCGAAGGCCTGAAGGCGCTGGGCAAGGATGACCGCGAGGCCGCCGCGGTCGTTCTGGACAGCTTGCGCGCCGAAGGTGTGGTTATTCATGAACAGGCTATGGTCGCCCAGATTCGCGACAACAAAGGGGCCATAGAAATTGTGACCGAGGCGGGTGAGATCTATTCGGGGTCTCATTTATTGTTGGCCGCCGGGCGTAAGGCCAACACAGACCGTTTGAACTTAAAGGCTGCCGGGATTGAACCAACCCGCAACGGGATCAAGGTCGATGACGCGCTGCGCACGACGAATCGCAGAGTTTACGCCATTGGCGACGTCGCTGGTGGTCTGCAATTCACTCATGTCGCTGGATATCACGCAGGGATCATCATCCGTTCTGCGTTGTTTGGCCTGCCCTCGAAGGCAAAAGCCGCACATATCCCTTGGGCGACCTACACCGACCCGGAATTGGCGCAGGTGGGCCTGACCGAGGCTCAGGCCCGTGAACAACATGGTGACAAGGTCGAAATCGCGCGCTTCGACTATCACCATAACGACCGGGCAATCTCTGAGCGGAAAACCAAAGGGTTCATTAAGGTCATGGTCGTAAAGGGTCGGCCTGTGGGGGCCACAATCGTAGGGCATCAGGCCGGAGAGCTGATCAACTTGTGGTCGCTTGCGTTGGCCAATAACCTGAAGATGGGTCAGATCGCTGCGATGGTTTCGCCCTATCCGACGATCGGAGAGCTTAACAAACGGGTGGCGGGTGCCTATTTCTCGCCAAGGCTGTTTGAGAATCAGATGGTTAAACAAGTGGTCAGGTTCGTCCAACGCTGGATGCCCTAGCCAAGAAGGGAGAGCAGATTGAATTCGCTGTCGGGCCGATTTCTGATCCTGACGACGGTCTTCGTGATGTTGGCCGAGATTTTGATCTTTGTTCCTTCAATCGCGCGCTTTCGCGAAGACTTTCTGCTGAACCGGCTTGAGCGCGCGCAGATCGCGTCATTGGCGCTGCTGGCTGACGATATGCTGGCTGAAGACCTTGAGGCCGAACTGCTGGCCAACGCGGGTGTCTATAACGTCGTGCTGCGCCGCGATGAGGTGCGCCAGCTTATGCTGTCTTCGCCGATTCCGGAACAGATCACCAAGACCTACGATCTGCGCGACGCAGGGCCTTGGGTGTTGATCCGCGACGCGCTGGCGCGACTGTTCACTACTGAGAACGAAGTCATCCGCGTTATTGGCGAACCCGTCAAAGGGGCAGGTCTGCTGATTGAGGTCACCATAGAGAGCATGCCGCTGCGAATGGCGATGACAGATTATGGCCTGCGCATTCTGGGGCTGTCCTTCGTAATTTCCATCATCACCGCGTTCTTTTTGTTTTTGGCTGTGCGCGTCGTTTTGGTGAAACCGATCAAAAGTGTTGTTGGTTATATGCAGCGCTATGCAGAGGCGCCCGAAGACGCGAGGGGAATCATCTCGCCCAACTCCAAAGTGACCGAACTTCGTGAGGCCGAGGAGGCGCTGCAGCAATTGCAGACCGAGCTGACGCAGGCCTTGAAGCAACGTGAACGGCTGGCGCAACTGGGCGGCGCGGTGGCCAAGGTCAGCCACGATTTGCGGAACATACTGACTTCGGCACAGTTGTTCACCGACCGGATTGAGACCAGCGATGATCCCTTGGTGCGGCGTATGGCGCCCAAGCTGGTGAACTCGATCACACGGGCAGTGTCGTTGTGCGAAAGCACGCTGGCCTTCGGACGTGCGGAAGAACCTGCGCCGACACTTACCATGGTGCGCATGCACGATGTCGCCGCAGATGTCGTCGCCAGCGAACAGCTGGCTGTTGCGGATGCTTGCGTCGAGATCGTGAACGACGTGCCCAAAGATCTTGTGGCCCGGGCCGACCCAGAGCAGATATTCCGTGTCATGATGAACCTTGTGCGCAATGCGCGTCAGGCCTTGGTGGCATCCGGGAAGCCGGGAAACATCACGATCGCCGGCTGCGAATATAAAGACGACTGGTGCGTCGAGATCAGGGATGACGGCCCCGGATTGCCGCCCAAAGCACGTGAGAACCTGTTCACTCCATTTCAGGGCGGGGTGCGTAAGGGAGGCTCTGGGCTAGGCCTTGCCATCTCGCAGGAGCTGGTACGTGGGCATGGCGGAGACCTGATATTGGCGCATACCGGGGCCGAGGGGACAACCTTTGAAATCAGGCTTCCGCGGGGCGATGGGACTTTTTGAAAACTTTTTGAAGAATCGACTTGCGTGTCCCGAACACCGGGTCTAAATACCGCCTCACCAACGCGGACCGATAGCTCAGCTGGATAGAGTACTTGACTACGAATCAAGGGGTCGGGGGTTCGAATCCTCCTCGGTCCGCCACTGGTTTCCTGTTGAACGTCACACGAACCTGACCCAACCGTCATAGTTGGACCAGAAACAAGGTGAGCGTTCGACATCGGAAGGCGCCCCCGATGTTGGACATCAGTTGAATTATGACCTTTGCGTCATAAACTGAGCCAAGTCTTCCATTTCAGACTTCCGCAGACAGTTTCGTTTGATCTGACTTCCCTTCTTGAAAATCAGGGCTGATTTGCAGATCAGACGCCGAAGGCGCCTGTTACTGCTGATCTGCCACGTGGCGAACGCGGAAGGGGGCGAGGCAATGCTATTCGACAGGGGTGGTGCGGCCCGCAAGCGCAGCTGAGGACACGGCCCTGTCTAATAGGGTTGCCCGAGGGGGAAGGCAGCGCTTTCCCCCTAACGGCCTGGGGCGTTTGGCTTGTCCAAATCCCGCTGGCCCACAAAAGGAAAGTGGTGGGGAAGAGGGCCCGCCGACATCTGCGATTGTACCATTTTGTCAAACTGCAAAAGTAACAGTGGCCACCAAGCAGACCTTCGCTGCGTTTGCAGTACGTGGCGTGGTAGACGGCAGCTTTGTGCAGACATCAGACTTTGAAAATATCAAATTGACCATGCGTTGTTTCGTAGACCAGACAAGTGGTAGCGGTGAAACGTGTTCAATCAAACCTTATTGGGAACAGCACGCTTAGCTTGTGCTGGGAAACCAAAAAACCCTGATCGATAGAAGAGAAATACGACGAAAAAAGGCGCTTCATATGAAGCGCCTAGCAAGATCGTTTTTCGGTAATCGGTGCGAGATCAGTCGTCTGACCCAGGATGATAGATCATCTCAAAACTCCAATGTGTACCTGATTCATACAGGAAAATAGTTATTAAGTGATGAAGTGTCCAGTAACAAACTGCTTGATATCACGTCAGTGCAAATAGTTGTCAGTTGCTTTACGCTGGCGCAAGAAGCGAGGAAGAATAGCCTTCTCGTTCTCAATTGCATCTGCCATCTCCGCGAAATGCTCGGTTAACTCTTCGCTTGTTGAGTTGAGATAGGTCCAGCAACTAAACGACATGTCTCCCGGCGAGAGTAATTGTTCAGCTAATTTAAGCTGCATCAATGCTTCGTCTCGGTGACCGAGCGCCCCGTGAGACAATGCGAGGCACTGCCTTGTATTCACAGAACTATCAGGTGTTTGCATCTCACGGCTATCAAGAAATTCCGCAAGCAGATCTTTCGGGGGGGCACCATCAATCGCCCAAGCGGCCATAGAGCGATTGAAAAGGTTTTGGGCTCTAGACTTGTTGCCGTCCAACTCAATACTCTTGTCGATGTACTTCAAAGCCTGGTTAAATTCGCCCGAGGCGATCAAGCATAAGCTGGTGTAGTTGTGAGTCCGCATTCTTGCGTTCTCCGACAACCCCCTAAATTTACTCAAGGTCAGCAACCGATGTGCACAGTGCGGAACAGCCTCTTCCCAAGACATCAAAAAGGAGACCACCGATAGAATTGCTTTGTATTGATCGTCAGGCCTATCAAGGACGACTTTGACCGCGGAGCTCCAGTCAGTTGAGAGCTCACTTAGCAACTGAAGTGCGGGAATTAGTTCGAAAGCCGTTGCGCTGTTTGACTTTAGGATGGCCATCAGATCGCCTTCTGAGCCTTTTGTATCATTGTTGAAGGCAAGGGACTTCGCGCTGCGAATCAATCTGGCCCTGTCAACCTCATAGCCCTTGCTGATTGCAATGCCCAACGCCTCCAATTCGTAGGCCTGATCGCCAAACGCATCAAAGGCTTGTGCCGCAAAGAAACCAATCTCCCCATCATCGGGATGAAGGAGAAGAATATTCCTCGTCTGCTCGTGCAGATCTTCCCGTCTAAATGTATCGTTGGCGACTCTCGCTTTGTTAAGTTCATCGGGCGCAGTACTTAATGTGTAGATTGCACCCTCACGATCCTCGAAGTTTTGGCCTATTATTTGCAGTCTAAGAAACTCATACTCTCTGGAGAGCTTTGAGTTGGGTCTGCTGATGGAGAATGGACCAGTCTCAAGAATGTCCAGACTCTGATAGTGGTGGATAACGGCTGGAAACTCCCAACCATTATTGAGGTCTTTGCAAGCTTGTCCCATCAGCTTGGCCAGAATGTCTTTTTCATCATCAAGATCAGGTACGTTAGTTGGAGTAACGTGAAGAGCAATTTCGGCACTGTTGAGCGAATTCTCGTTTCTTATGCTCTCGACTATCGGAATTAGGCCTGAAATGTTTGAAGCGTTGGGCAGGAACATCACGCTAACGGCGTCAGGCAAGTGCCGCGTACATATTCCGCCAACATCAGTATGACCCGTTCTGCTATCAATCAACACATAGTCAAAGCCTTGGTCATCATATTGCGACCATTGCTGTTTGAGGTCTTCGAATAGCAGATAGCCATCTTGCTCTTCGTACAACTTTTTCCAGTCGATATCGTTGAGCTTGTTAGTATAGTCATAGTCAGTATTGCAGCCTGCTGGCATTACCCAGATTGGCTGCCCCGCAACTTCGCAGGGTACAATAAAATCATGGCAATCGGGAGCGCTACCGCTATTCCGATATTCGGTCACATAGTCAACAATGCCCCGTTTACCAGCAGATTTGCTAAAGATGTCGAAGTCTGGAAGGCTGGGAGCCTCCAGGTCGAAGTCTACGGCAAGTACCCTACGCCCACTTTTTGCAAGCAGAGCGGCAATATTCACGAGTGCAAGTGTTCTTCCGACGCCGCCTTTGTATGAGTAGAAGGTAACTACATACATGCCATTGCCTCGTTTTGACGACTACGAGGAGGCCGAAGTGAAAAGGTGCTTGCTCGCCGCCTCATTGCTTCAGAGATCGGCGTTCTAAAATTCCCAGCCCAAGGGCTTCGGGCTTCACCATTGGCGGCTGGCTCCAAGTTTCGAAGTTGACGGTCCAAAGCCGCGCCTTGGATGACGAGGCCAGTCTCCCAGCGCTTTATCGAAGCGACACCGATCCCGGTTTTCGCGGCCAGTTGAGCTTGTGACACGTTCAGCCGACGCCGAAGCTCGACTATTTCACGTGGAGTGAGCCTCCCCAAAAAATTACATACAGCCTCGTGCTTTAGCTCTTCGGCTCCTTCGCCGAAGTAAGCTTCATCGCACGCACTACATTCAGTTACGGGAACACGCACGGCTAACGTGATCATTTTTCCGCCATGACGGTAATCAAATTCATGATTCGTGATCGATGTGGTTGCAGCTAAACAACCGCAAAGAGCACAAGTCTCTGGATTATGTGTCTTAGTCATGTCTGCCATTCCTATTCACCACTTGCGTGAAAGCTTCGCCCGAATACTTTGTCACCCACGATCTCCAGCTTGATGTAGATTTTCTCGCTGTAGTTACCCTCCACCAGCATTACATAGCCTGTTTTGCCAGGTGGCTTGTCCAACGCAATGATCTCTATCTCGACTCCGTCCTCAATGTGACAGGCGATGAACTCCCATGCTCCCGCTTCAGTAAACGGTGATGTCGAGCCCTTTTCGCACACGCTTGTTGGATGCCACCGCACAGGGCGTTTGCGAGAGAAGCTAGCTTGTCGGTGACGCTTAGACCTACAGAGCTCGGCAAGCCTTGCGCGTAAGTCATCGGGCACCACCATTTGGGTTTACTCACGTTCAGAGATATTCGGTTGGCATCATATGATACCAAATCTTATCAATGTCAAGCCAATCTCGAGAAAGGCCAACATGGAAGCCAATATTGAAAGCGACCGTTGTTGATAGGTTGTTCAAAAAGCGCACCTAGGGGCGGTCGCAGGGATAGCTCACCCACCTTTACTCACGGGCATTCCCAACGTCCGGTCTATGCAGTTCACGACTTGCTGCAAGAGCGAAATTTCCAGTGCTATCGGAGGTCCGGTAAGGGCTCTTACCACCAATCGATAACCACCGCAGAGAATGGCGGCAGTGAGTCCATAGTTCCGGATGCTGGCAGTGAACAAATGCCGGCTCTTTTGAACTTTGGGCCGGTTTACTGTAGAGTAAGCTTATTCCACCTAAATAATACAAGTCATTGGAGAACAGAATGTATACAAGCATGGTTCCCTTGATCGCAGCATTGACCTTTGCATCCCAAGCATATGCTCAACAAAGTGGGTCGCTTGAGGTCACTCCTGAGAAGATATTCTCGAATTTTGAGTGCAAAGTAGAAGCTCCCTTGGATGAAGTTTATGCCGCACTTTCAGATGTAACAAATCACAACAGAATTCTTAGCAACATCGTGTCTCGCACCATAGTTGATCCGAGCGACTTAGGCTCTGTCTTGAAGGAGAATGAAGTCTTAACCGTCTCGACCGTAGTTGAACCCGAAGAGCGACTTGCCTTGGCTCTATTTCGCTTTTTTCCTCCCAACAGGGTTGAAGAGGAGATGATCACGGATCCTTTTGACGGTGCTGGTACAGCGAGCGCTGAACCCCTTGATCGGAAGGCGGGGGCGATAGTTTGGGACTTAGAGCCTGCCGGTGAAGGCACCTTGATAATAGTTCAATCTGAATTCGCACCCAAAACCGGCCGAGTTTATTCCGAAGAACGGGTCAATTCTATTTGGTCGACCCACTGTGATATGTTGGAGTTGGAAGCTAATTCACGCTAGAAGCGCAGTGCTAACTCACCTGCGCTTAGCTGGAAACTCCCTGCAGTTTGCCTGAAAAGCGGACGTTACGTCTGCCCGGGTGCAAGTATGTTCTGTCCCGCAGATTTCGTGTTCACAGGTCTGCGCTCCAACCAAAGCTGTCGTTTGCATACGCAGCACCCAGGTCACGCGGCAACGGCAGGATTGGGCTCAATCTGCTTGTCCAAACTCGCCGTAGAGAAAATCGGCAACGAGACCAAAGCTACCTCTCAAGCTCCTTGCTGATCACGGTCGTCACAGTTCGAGTTGAGCGACTTTGAGTGAGAGCTATCGCGCCCAAAACCAGCGCGCAGGCCAGCGCCTGTGTACCCGTGATTACTTCACCGAATGCAAGAACGCCAACAGCAAACATCGTGGGTAGTTCAATACTTCCGACTACAGCAGTGCGCGCTGCCCCAATAATAGGCGAACAGATCGTGTAAATCAGTTGCGGAATTAGCGCCGTCACAAGGCCCAACCCGACAACTAGAAACCAGTCGTCCCCACCTTCTGGTAGGATTTCGCCCACCTCGGATGAAAGAATGAGAGGGGCAAGGCCAATGACCGACCCAAGCGAGACTGACGCCATTCTGGCTAAAGGCGCAATACGTGACAGGCGGTGCACGAGAACACATATGCCGAAGCCAAAACCGAAAGGTGCCGCTAATGAGACGAGAAGGATTGGAATTTGGTCCGGTGGCACAGATGCCGGAGAACCTGCGAATATCGCAGCAGCGACGATCAATCCAGCCGCAACAAGGCTGCGCCGCGTTGGTTGATCACCAAAAAGCGCCCATGCGATGGCAATCGTAAACACCGGATAGGTCATGTAGAGTACGCCAACCGTCGATGCAGGAACAGTCTCAAGAGCAGTAACATAGCCGACCCAGCCAAGACCCATCACTGCGCCCGCAACCATACCCCAGACGATTTCCCGCCACTTTGAGTGATGCATTACAAGTGCGGGCAAAAGGACAACCGCTGCCAAGATGTACCGATAAAAGGCAACCGCATAGGGAGCGAGACCCTGATCGGTGAGCCCACGGCTAAAGTAGGGTACAAGGCCAAAACAGATGGATGCAAAAAGCACACCAACGACCGCAAGGGCATAGGGTATGGCGTTCCGCTTGGCTGAGGTTAGTTGGTTCATTGCTGACAACTAACACGCTATGTTGCGGTTGACATCGTCAAGACAAATGAACGGCAACTTTGTACGCGTTCGCGACCTGCTGCATGAGCGAAAGACCGAGGTGTGATCAAGGTCTGGTAAGGGCTCGAAACAGAGGAGAGGCCACTAGGCTGACGTTCACTGCAAGTGAAACACTGACCCGTGGCTAAGGCAGCTTTGCGCTAGTTGGCACTGGTCAGTGAGATCATCTCAAAAGGCCAAATAAGCCACGTGGCAAGATTTGCCTTCCCGGCAGATTTGGGCTTTGCAACACCTCGACAGAATGCAAGTTCCTAGATTGGAAAGCACTTCGGTAAACGTAACCAGCATACGGAGATTGTTTTGACGGATATGTACTCTTCCAGCGATAAAGACGTCGAGGGTATCGCGCTGCGTTTTGCAAAAGAGCTGAGAGTTTTAGCCAATCATCAATTGAATATTGTGGCGATAAACGGGGTACTCTTCTCTTACGGGCAACTTCGGCAGTTAGGGGAACAGTTTTCACTCAACCCGAACAAAGTACCACTAGATGAAATGTATCTTGCTCATGAAGCGCTTACGACGAGTGTAGTGGCGTCGTATGGACGCTTGTTCACCGCCGGTAAGGGTGCGTCAAAGCTTGATCCAGATAAAATTCCAGTGGAGCACAAGGCCGCGCATGACGAACTCATAAGCCTCCGTCACAATAGGTACGCGCATAATGGCGACCACGAGTCCACTACCAAGAATTTGGAACTTACAGAAGTAGATGGTGCAGTAATTGTATCGTTTAAAATGACGGCTGGTTTTTACATAGGAGGTTCGGATTCGTGGGAGGCTTTGTTTTTTTGGCTCAATAGGCATCTTCTGGAATCTCTAAGCAGCTACCTCGAACACCTGTCTCGCAAGTCGGGTATCGAATGGAAGATGGAAGAAGGACCTGCCCCTATGTGGGTTGGTAGTCTGTACGATGACAGCACGGAAGCAACTTGAATGATGCGGTTCACAACTTACTGCAAATGCGAATCTGCTAACTTTCCCAGGTCCAGTAAGGGCTCGAAAGATACGCTCGAGAGTCAACGAATTGGGGGGACAACACTTGAATTATGAAAGGCCGGGAGGATTCTATACTGACGATTTCATGTTCGATGTGATGGGTATCGAAGAGTTACCGTCCTTCCTCTATCAATATACAACTATTGAAAGCCTCGAGAAGATTCTCGAGTCGTGCGCGCTGCGCTTCTCGCGACTTGACACAGTGAACGACCCGGAAGAAGCGATGGCCTCCGATGTGCCGCTGGCTGCAAGTTCTCTATTCGTGTCCTGCTGGTCAGGAACAGAGGTCGAGCAAATTCCAATGTGGTCGATGTATGGAAAAGGTTTCGGCGGCGTACGAATGAAGCTCCCGGCCAACATGTTTTCAGGTCGCAATAATCCCAAAATCTTCGAGAAGGGTGGTGCCTTACTTAAACTTGATAGTTGGTATTCAATCCCCCGAAAGCCGCCTGCTTTGAGCACAAAAGGTTGTGCCATTATTGGTCCAAACAAGGTCTACTATAGTAACGATACCGCCTATCGGAATCGGAACTTGGTCTACCGTCACGAAGGGACGGCACATTTCTATCCGTACGATCTCGGCATGGCAAAGGGCACGAATTGGTCATATGAACAGGAGTGGCGTTTCAAGATCGCATTATTCAACTTCGAAGGACAATTCCCAGACGACGAATATTTTAACAAAGTGACGCTTGATCTCGCGACCTACCCAGTCGTACCTACGGCACTGTTCATCCCTTTGGCCTCCTCCGCTCTCGATGAATTGGAGGTTACAGTTGGGCCAAAAGTTGATGACGCCGCCTTTACGAGAGTCGAAACAATTCTCGCGAAACATGCGCCTAGAGCGACGCTAGTCCACAGCGGGGTCAAAATTCGCTGAGGGTCCAGCCATTTTACACTTCGCTTATCAAACGGCTTCTTTACGCTTCTTAGGTGCCCATTATTGCTTTTGCCTTAGCCCATGAAATCCCTAACCTTCTGCTCAACTCGTTGACTGAAGGACAGTCTTGAAGCGCTTTTTGAACTTCAGTGCTATCGAGTTGAATTGGAGGTCTTCCTGAGCGAATTGGAACTTCTCGATGCTTCAGGCCGTCAGAAAGTGTCGTTGTCTTCAGCCCATGGCGTTTTGCTATCTGCGCTAAAGGTATACGAGATTCATAGTCCTTGATTGCGCGTTCCCATGGATCCAAACCCAGCTGATCAAGCAGCCTCCAAAGAGACTTGCGAGAGCAATAGTACCTTGCACGTAGATCCTTGAGCGTTTCTACGGCATGAAAGTCTGAAATGAGATACTTAGACGAGAACTGAAAAGGCAACCCTCTAGTGTCTTTCAGCCAGACCGTCGTAAAGAGATCACCATCTTCGCCCAAACGAATATCGGAGCGGTCTACCGCTGCCGCGTCAATTTTCCGGAAAGTTCTGTAGTTGTTCTGAACCTCCCACATGTTGTGGGCGAGCCTACAGGCGACTTTCTCCTTAGCTCGCATTTTCCATGCCCATTCTTCCAAGAAGGTGTTTTTGCAATTTGGTGCAGCGTTTAAAAGATTTGACTGCCGTGCGCACGATCAAATCTATTTGGGATAGTTGAAAAATCGACTCCATTCGCGAGGTCAAGTCATGAGACACAACGATATCCCTATCGACCGAGCAAGGCACGCGCGGATCAAGTGTGAACTAGAAATCAGAGGGTTGAAGCTCACGGACCTAGCGCAACGGATCGGTGTCGGAGCCAGCGCCGTCAGCTCTGTGTCGCTTGGGAAAAGCCGTTCGGAGAAAATCGAAAAGTACCTGGCTTCTGTGTTAAATCAGTCGGTTGAGGAGCTGTTTCCTGAGCGCTACGCCCAATCAGAGGTGGCCGAGGAGCAAAGCCCCGGGAACGCCGTAAATCCCTAGTTCTGGAACGGTTGTGGCGTTGCGATGGGACCCATTTGTGAACCAGAAAGGACCGAGATCCTATGTTTCAGACTGAGGCCAGACAACAGTCTATTGGGTGTGGGTTCGCCAGTTTACGCAAACTACTGAATTCGCGCATCGAGCAAGCCTTAGTTGATGTCCTCGATGCACCTGTCTTCGTGCTGTTCTAGCCACTTCAAAGAAAGGAGAACAACAAATGAGCCTCTAGAAAAAGCAAAGCCCCCGAGAGTTGCAGCTCTCGAAGGGCTTGGTGCAAAAGAATAGATGCTCTTTGCACCTCATTCATGACCCAAAATTTGCGACCCGTCAACCGCGCTGATCGTTTTAGCGGGCGGGTCGCCTTTTGTCTCCACAAATGAAGAGGAGCCGAATGGCGCGGGCAGAGCTCGCAGCCACGGCAAGAGATATGTCTAAAGATGACAACGACGATTTCTATCGTCCCCCTGAGCCAACCACGGCTGGGCTGATGTTTCCTGCGCGCTCACAGTTCACTGCGCGCGGTTTTACCTTAGCTATGACACCTGCCGAAATGTACTGGCGGCAGTTTATTTCAGCGAGTCAACATGAACGGGTAACCTGCCTACTCGCACTCGCGGATCCAAACCTTTGGAACCTGCATGATCAGCCGCGTCCCGTCAGCTATATTGATGCCTCAGGGCGTCAGCGCACGCATCGCTTTGATTATCTGGCGGAGTACCGGGACGGATCCAAGGTTGCGATGGCCGTCAAACCCGCTGAACGGGTTGAAAGGCTGAACTTCAGAAGCACGCTCGCTGCAATCCGCCGCGATCTGCCGAAGGGATTTGCTGACAAAGTCTGCCTCATCACTGAACACAACCACCACCCAAAAGAAGTGCAAAACGCAGAGCTTTTGAACTTCTTTCGGCGCTGCCCAGACGAAGAGGCCGATCTTCTAGTTGCTGAGCTTGTTTCGGGTCTCACAGACGAACTCTCGATCAGTGATCTCATAAAACCTCTGGACCTTGGCGCGCGCGGGTTCCGGGCGGCTTTCCGAGCCATCTACGCGAGGCTTCTTAAGGCCAATTCGCGTGAACTCATCTCCATCAACACAATTGTTGCCCCCGGAAAGGACAGGCCATGAAAGATATCCAGTTTCAGCTTAACATTAGCCTTGAAGACTCGGTGCTCGGAAAGGGTGAGCTTCACTTTGTTCAAAAGGTCACGGACAACACGGTGACCCTGCTGGCAAAGCAAGCGGGTGCTGTACCCCTCACGTTTACCCATGCGGAGCTCGCGAGTTTGCTCGAAGATGGGCATTTCTCAATCGAATATGGCTACTTCTCTGATCGACAGGCCGCCCGCCGTGCGCGGGCTGGGCGTGCGCTGCTCTCGCGGTTGTCTCTCAAAACTCAGTTTAATGCGTTTCTTGGCGAAGCCTGGTGTGAATCGATGAGTGAGGGTGAAGACGAAAAGTGGTTCAATAGATCATCAAAGCGGTGGTCTGAATTTCTGCCGAAACTGCAGGAACGCGTACAGCAGAAGCTCCACGATGGGCTGCTTAAAAGCATGAATGGCGAGGGGGTTGATCCCGCATTGCTCTCCTATGTGCCCGGTCGCAGCAGCATCATGAAAAAATACCGTGAGTGGGAAAAGACCAGAGATCCGATGATCTTTGTCAAAAAGTCGATCTTTAATGGTCAAAACGGGAAGCGCGTCCACCCCCAGGTTGAAGCGATCATTCAGATTGAGCTCGCGAACTACCTTCATCCTAACGAGATCTACACTTCGCAGGTATTGGAAGCCGTAAATGCTGAAGTGCGGCGAAAGAACACCGCTCTTGGCCTCGCTGGCGAAGACCTTCTCCTGGAAGCCTCCCAGAGCACGATTGAACGGTGCATCAATGAGTTGGATCGGTTTGAAGTCGAGGCCGCGCGCAAGGGAGTCGCGTATGCCAAGAACAAGCTGGGAGCCCATGAGGGGGGCATCAAGCTTCATGCACCATTGCTTCGTGTCGAAATGGATGAGTGGGAAATTGATCTCATGTCGATCTTGCAAGGTGCAGGGGCCGATATCACCCATCCGAGCCTGCGTGATCTTGAGCTTGGCCGCTACTGGGTATGCGCCGCCATTGATGTCGCCAGCCGTTCGATACTCGGTCTCAAACTTTCGACCAAGCCAAGTGCCGAAGATGCGAAAGCAGTCGTCTGGATGGCCATGCGCGACAAGACCATGCTCGCCTCCCAGTTGGGATGTGAAACATCCTGGTCACAGCATGGGCATGTCTATCACGTTGTTGTCGACAACGGTCCGGCCTTTGTAAACGCAGACTTCAAGGCGGCGCTTTCCGATTTGGCGATCGACTATTCTGTCCTACCTGCTGGGGTTCCCAAATTGAGAGGGGTTATCGAGCGTTTGTTGCGCTCGATGGCGACTTTGTTGATGCCATATTTGACGGGGCGCACTTTTTCCAACCCGCAGCAAAGGGGGGATTATCCATCGGAAAAATACGCGGTGCATACCGCCGAGAGTATCCTGGAGTTGCTGGTACGCTTCACCGTCGATGTCTACCACAATCGCAATCACCGGGGATTGGAGTACGCAACACCAAACAACATGTGGGACAAGCTGGTCAGCGAGTTCGGCTGGTCTCCCCCGATGAGCAAGCACAAGCTCCGTCACATCCTGGGGCTGAAATTCAATCGTGAGACTGGCCGGCACGGTGTCCTGATGAACGGCGTGAACTATCATTCCAAACGTCTGGCGGAACATTTCCAAAAATACGGTCAACAGAGTGTCGAAGTCAGTATCGATCCCGAAAATATGGGGCACATTTCTGTCTGGTTAGAGAGCGGAAAACACAGTGGGTGGTCTACGCTGGGCGCAAGAATCGAAGGGCTCGAAGGGGTATCGTTCGCCTCCTGGGAGCGGTCAGTCTTTGAACTGCGTCAGAACAATCGCGCGGCCGCCAGTTTGACTCAGAGTGTGGTGGACCGTGCCATTCGCAGGATCAAGGAGATCGACGCTGAGCAATGCGCAGCGCGGCAGCTTGGCCCGATCAAGCTCACCAGCGATCAGATCAGACGTGCGCAGAAAGAGACGTTTTGGGGTCTGTCTTTAGGTTCTGATCCGGAGATTGCCTCTGACAAAAAGGCGGCAATACCTGATCCGGACGTTGGTTTCCTGTCAGATGAAATTCCCTACCTTCCCGGCCCGCTGCCCGAGGAGGAGCCAATACTGACAGAGGATAACGAGAGGGAATGGCTCTTCAGTGATGAACTTGAGGACGACGATGGTGATCGGAGCGGATCAGACGATTCCCAGGAAACCGAGGAGAAGGGCTATGAATAAGCACAGCCAAAAGTTTCAGTTTGACAAGATCATTCGCAAAACCGTGCAAAGCTTGAGGCAGCTCTACATCCCGCTATCAGAATACGACAAGCTAGATGCGCGTTTTGGCAGCATTCTTGAACAGCGACGCGCCGATGAGGCCGATGGTGTCGCATTCCAAGCTCGAAGCATCATGCTGGTGGGGCCATCCGGGAGCGGAAAAACTACTGCCGTGCGGTATCTCAAGCATAAATACAGGCACGCGCTGGCGACGGATCCGGAGAAGGAATTCTGCGAGTTTGTTGACCTTCAGGTGCCAAGCCCCGCAACGATGAAGTTCGTTGGTGCAGCTACGCTTCGGGCGCTGGGATACCCCTACGCTGGCAACAAGCAAGGTCCGGCGATCTGGGATCAGGTCAAAGTGCAACTCAAATTGCGGCAGACGCTCTTTCTTGGTTTCGACGAGGCACAAGATTTGGCCCGTTACCAAACCGAAAAAGAGCGCCAGTCAGTGGTCAACACCCTGAAGTCTCTGATGGAAAACTCCGTCTGGCCGGTAGGGCTGCTGCTGTCCGGGATGCCGGATCTCAAGAAAATCGTAAATCAGGATGCACAGCTCGCTCGGCGGGTTGATCCAATCGAATTCAAACGATTGCACGCGGTGCGCGATGTCGAGCATGTCATCAAGATCGTTCAAAGATACGCTGATCGGGCGCAGATCGATGTAGATGCTTCGGTTAGGAACGAGGCATTTGCCATGCGGTTGATTCATGCGGCGGACTATCAGTTTGGGCTTTTGGCCGAGATTGTTGTCCTCGCGGTTTCACATGCGCTGTTTACAGAAGGGTTCGAAGCAAAACTGAGCATTCGGCATTTTGCTGAGGTCTACAGCGAAAGGAATGGAGCAGAGGTCTGGATGAACGTCTTCATCGCCGAGGACTACGGGCGCATCAATCCAAGAAAGCTTCTGGACTACGGAGACAGGCCTGAAGATGGAGAAGATGCATGAGGCCCCTGCTGAATCCAATTCTCCCCTTCACAGAAGGGGAGACCCCGTCAAGTTACGTTGCTCGGTTGGCCCGACTGTTCACGAGCACGCCCCGTGATTTCTGCTCGGATCTTGGAATGCGATGGCCCCATATCTGCTCGGCGCATTTGGACCAGTTGGAGACGTTGTCACTGCTAACCAGTGTGCCGCTTAACACACTGGAACAAGGAGCGGCCAGGTTGATTGGGCCCTGCCGGTATCTCGTCGGGCTGTCATCAGCCACCAATGGTACGCTACGGCGTGCAACTATCCGCATTTGTCCGAGATGTATTGTGGAGGCTATGGAGGCTTCTGGTCCCGGGAGCGCGTTTCAACTTCTCGAGTGGTTGGTGCTGCCGATCGGGACCTGTGCCAAACACGGCGTTCCGTTACTCCAGCTTCCCAATGCACCGCATGCACATCTCACCTATGACGTGATTGAACAAGTGGCGCGTCATAGGGATCTGATCTTGGAGGCCGCTCAGGTTGCGAAAACACATGGGCGATCCTCGTTTGAAACTTACCTGAGCCGCCGTATCAAGAATGGGGTTTGTGGTGACTGGTTGGACTCTTTGGACCTGACGCATCTTCATCAAGCCGCTCTGACATTAGGCATGACACTTGCCATGGATCGCGGCGTGAGCCGCTCGGACCTGGACTTCGATCTGGAGCGCGCCGCCATGTCGGCCGGGTTCGAGGTCCTGAAGAGTGGACCGGAAAACCTGAAATCTGAGTTGGAACGTGCAAGGCGTCGGTCTTCCTCCAAGCGGTCTTATTTCACAACAGATATGGGCGAATTCTATACCTGGCTGAAAGACACTGAAGAGGACCCGGCAACAGCGGTGCTCAGGGCTTGCGTGCAGGATTTTGTACGGGAGAACTATCCGCTGCAGACCGGCGCGAGAGTTCTGGGTACGGAAATCTCAGCACCCAAACTCATCACGCTTGAACGCGTGCGGGAGCTACATGGGGTTGGCGAGGTTCGGGTGCGAGGCATTCTTGCCCATCTTCGCGGTCAAAACGCGAGCGACTTGTCAGATATGAAGGATGTCAGCCATGAGGATCTGGCTGCCGTGCTCGATTTCTGGTCTGGGTTGCAGAATATCAAATCCACCGCGACGCGGCTCAATATCCATCCGGTTCAGGTGAAGTCGCTGATCCGGCAGAATGTTCTGGAAGCCCATCGTTTTGGAACGTCTCTGCGGTATGTGTCATCCTCTTCTGTGCAGACCTTGCTGACCCGGCTTGAAGGCCTGCGCGTCGCATCACCGGCGCGTCAAAGGTTGCCCCTCGCAGAATACTGCCGACAGAGCTGGTTGCCTCTGGCTCGCGTTGTTGCTGATTGGGCAGCAGGCCGACTGACCGGTGTGTCGAGAGACCCGGACGTTGACGGATTGGCAGGAATTCTGATCGACTACACTGAGACCTTGGAAAAATCGGAGCGCGTGTTTTCTGGCGATCTGTCGCTTAAGGATGCGGCGGCACGCCTGAGAATAAGCGTCGGTTCTATCCGACGGTTAAGGGATGGTGGATATCTGAAGCAGATAAAAGCGCGAAACCCGGACACGCAGCACTACCGTTGCTACATCACTGAAGAGAGCATTCAGGCGTTTGCGGAGGTGTATGTGACGCTTGGACAAATGGCAGAGCACATTGAGCTCGCAGCGATCCATTTGGCCCGGGTGTTGGACCGAAGAGAAATCGAGACGATCCCCTGTGACGCCGGGTTTGTTCGCGCTTATCCGAAAGAGACACAGGGAATAGTTCGTGAATTGGCGAACAGAGTAACGAGTTAATCTGATCCGACGGTTTCAGTAGCCACAGCGCCGCGGTTGCTCCCCCAGGTCCTGTCAATAAAACCATGATGTACCGTTCCAGATGGCCGTCTTGATACTGTGAGAAACCCAATGAACCGTCTAACTTTCGCGTCCAGCGTTTCGCCTGAGAACGAGCAGGTCATCCAATCTAAGCTTACCGCTTTAGAAGCGGATCATGATGTCCGAGTGCTGTTCGCCATTGAAAGCGGTAGCCGTGCATGGGGTTTCCCGTCTCCCGACAGTGATTACGATGTACGCTTCATCTATGTACATCCGCCAGACTGGTATCTGAGTATTGAGCCCGGTCGCGATGTCATCGAACTGCCCATTGAGGGCGATTGGGACATAAACGGGTGGGATATTCGCAAAGCGCTTGGTTTGTTGATCAAACCTAACCCCGTGATGTTGGAATGGTTGTCCAGCCCTATCAGGTACAGATGGAATGATGCGGCATGTGAAAGGCTGATTGCCTTCGCAGCCAAGACGACGTTCGGAGAATCCTGTCTGCACCACTATCGCAATCTGGCACAGAAACAGTGGGACAAGCACGTTGGTGAGAGCCAGGAAGTGAGCTTCAAAACGTATTTCTACATATTGAGACCCGCCTTGGCGATCTCCTGGATCAGGCAGATACCAGACACGCCGCCGCCCATGAACCTGCATGATCTCATTAAAGATCAGGACCTGTCTCCCAAGCTACTCGGGCATATTGACAGGCTTTTGGTGTCAAAAAGCAAAACCAAGGAAATGGGCCGTGGGCAGCGCATAGAGATCATTGATGATTTCATACGCGATCAAATAGCGTGGGCGACCGTTGTGAAAAAGAACGAAGATCGCCTCGACCTTAGGGCCGAGGCCGATAACTTGCTGCGGCACATCGTTAAGGAATTTGCCAAGGCTTAAGATGCCATTCAGCCGTGCGAGGCGTCCGGTTTGCGCAACAAACCGGACATCAACTCTTACCATGCCAATGTCCGGTTCTTTTAAGTCAGCTTTCAAGCGGTGCATTGTTGATGCGGCTGACATCCTCCATGATATCGAACACATGGTCGGCGGTCACCGTGATCCCAATCGCTTCAAGTCGCTTCAGGTGCATACTCTTGTAGCTTTCAAGATATTCGCGGTTCCGAAACAGGTATGTGGACCCATAGTGATTGGTTCCATCTTCGACAGTCCAGATTTTCCAGATTACTCCCGGCTCCTCCGCAATACTCTCAGCTAGTTGCTCGGTTCCGGCGAGAAATTCTTCGGTTATTGGACCATCGTAGGTCATATGCAGGTCCCAGATTTTCAGCGTGCTCATTTTCAGTTTCCTTTGCGAGGTTGTAGAGGTTCAGCGGTTCTTCCCAAGCTGGATGAGGCTCAGGACCGCAAGTAAGGCGAAGAAGATGGGGTCGGACCAACCAAACCCGGTGAAAATCCCTGTCAGGCAGGCATAAAACGTGATGACGACACCAAGCAGATTGGTCCACATCAGTCCGGTAAGAATGGCCAGAGCGGCGTCGCTGCCATGTTCAGCATTCCGAAACAAAAAACTGATGATCCCGATGCCACCCAGAAAGATCGAATTATGCTGTGACAGGAACATCGCATATTGGTCGTTCAACTGCAGGCCGTAGTTCGGCCAGAGGATGGCCGGGGCAAAGAACAGCGCGAGTGCGAAAAACATGTAGATCACGCCATGCGCGGTCAGGAAGGTTTTGTTTGTCATGTCAGGTCTTTCTAAGGTTGAGGCAGCTTTTTTCGGAGCTGGTTGAGTGTCTTAACCGTCTGGCGCTTATCCTGCGCGCTGAGATCTCCGAATATCTGGTCCAGAGCTTGATTGTGGATTGGCAGGAATTCGGCCACTTTTTGATGCCCCGCTGCGGTCAGGCGCAGAACGCGTGCGCGCCTGTCAGTTTCATCGACGCTCTTTTCCACCAATCCGGCCTGGATCAGGTTTTTGACGACCACATCCAGATTGCCAGAGGTAGATAGGGTCAGTCGCATCAAATCATTGATCGACAACGGACCCTTGTTGCTTAGCGTTTCAAGTGCGTCCCATTGCGGCGCGGTAAGCCCCGCCGAACGAAACGCTGGAACCATCGCGCGCATGAACAATTGTTGGCTGCGAAGCAGGGCGAGCACCAGGGCTTGGTTCTCTCGGGTTTGATTTTCGTGTCTCATGCCGCGCATATATCCCTAGTTAGGGATAAATTCAAGTGTGCCCCAAAGATTTGACCTAAACCGCTCAATCGCTCGATGTGCAGCATTGTGTAAATTTGGGTTCATCGCTGACGTTCTCTGCATACGGGATCGATGTCTGCTGCCAGGCAGATTGGAGTGATTGTGCGAGAGATTCGCAGATCGGCCGACACTCAACCAGAGATCGCTTTACATAACACCCGTTCAACGACGTTCGCGGTTTGTTGCCGAGGCGTTGAACATCCATGGGCTGCAGAACTCCGGGCTCTGTGACGGACCGGCAGCGCCCGGATTGACGTCAAACTTTTAACTGTTGTCTTCCTCGCTTTCACCCAAACATGTTGATCCATCGGATCACCATCGGTGAAAGGCAGATCAGCAGAAGAACGGGCATCATACACATGGCCATAACAGCTGACATCTGCACTGGCAGTTTGTTGGCCTTTTCCTGTGCCCGAAGTTCGCGATCCACACGCATGTCGGTGGCAAACCTCCGTAGAGAAGCAGAAATGCTGGTACCGTATTGGTTGGATTGCAGGAAGGCGTTCGCGAAGGAGTTTACCTCATCAATGCCGACGCGTTCCGCCATGTCCATAAAGGCGGCTTGGCGCTCTTTGCCAGCTTGCAGTTCCAGTTGGAGTATCGTGAATTCTTGCGAAATTTCCGGTGCTGCGTGCGCCATTTCATGCGACACACGCACCATCGCGGCGTCAAATCCTAATCCTGCCTCTATCGCTACTTGCAACAGGTCCAGCGCATTTGGAAGACTGTGTTCAATGGCCTGACGGCGCTTTCTAATACGGTACCGCAGCCACAGAGCAGGGCCGTAGAATCCGACTACCATCAGCGCGGTGACAATCTGCAATGCATTTACCCAGGAGATGCTCTGCAAAAGACTAGCAATACCAAGCTGAACCTGAATTTCTAACGGCAATGCCAACGCCGTAACGAAAGCGGCCGGTAGCACGAACCCCATAACCACACGAAACAAATAGAAAGTGCGGATGGCGTGTTTGCGCTGAATACCAGCCTGCTTAAGCATTCTGCCAATTCTGGAACGCTCACGTTTCGACGAGGGCACAAAAGCCTTTAGAAGACCATGCGGGTCGCTGTTATCCCCCTGGATGAGGTCGAAATCTGCGCCATGCCCCCGAGAAATTGATCCGACCCGCATCCGGCGTGCAGCCGTGTCATCAGTTGCGGTCATGCCGGAAATCCCGAGGATTACAAAGAATACGCTTACGGCGATCCCGCCCAGCACGAGATACTGAAGGGGAAGATCTTGGCTGTTCAGAAAACCTTGAATAAATTCCATTTTTCCGCTCCCTCTCAGAATTTGAACTTAACGAGCCGTTTCAGAATAAGCCCTTGAGCAATTGTCAGGCCGATGATCGCACACGCGAAATAGGGAAATAGCGGATCGTTTCGCACATCGCCGTAGAACGTAGGTGTGGACATCTCGATTGAGAAGTAGATGAACACCGGCAAGACCGTAAGAATAAGGCTGCTAAGACGGCCCTCGGCAGAGATTGCCTTGATCTTTTTTTGCATGGTTTGCCGGTCGCGGATGACTTGGGACAAAATGCTTAGGACACGTGCAAGGTTGCCGCCGGTTCCGTGCTGAATACCGATGCTGACCGCAAGATAGTTTGCGTCCTCTGTTCCGACACGTTTCGAGAAATCCTGAAACGCCGTTGCGACGTCGTCGCCGTAGTTAATTTGGTCTTGAATAATGCCAAACTCGGAACCTATCGGATCCGGAAGATCTGATGCCACATTCCCGACCGTTACAGCCACCGGGTGTCCGACCTTCAGGCCACGGGCCATAAGGTCCAATGCATCCGGCAACTGTTTTGTCAGTTTCCTGGATCGGGCATCCTTCATGGCGATCAGTACCAGCACCGGGAGAATAACGGCCAGAAAGCCGCTAAGAACTGCGGCAATTTCCGGGGCTAGGAGCCGGGATATTGCAACGAAGGCCGCTAGGGCTACACAAGTGGCTGCAAGGACTATCCAGATCGGATTGATCGTCAGCCCGGCTTGGACAAGCAGACGTCGAAAGCGCGCGATCAAACTGGGTTTTTCGCCAGGAGCCATCATTGCAGGGTCGCGTAACAATTGCAGAACCTGATCGGTCGAGGCGCCCCCCTGGATCAGCTTCATGCGCCGGTTTCTGGCCTCGCTGAGGGATTCCTTGCGCAGGAAAAGCTGCTGTAATCCTTCGTATGCAAGAAGAATTCCAAGGAAAATCGAAATGTAGAACAGAATGTTCAGGGTGTTCGGTTGCAGGTCAATCATAACGACATAGCCCCACGAATAAACATGTTGGTATCTACGTTGACCCCTGCGGCAACCAACTGATCGAAGCATTTTGGCCGAATACCCGTAGGCAGGAATTCCCCAAGAATCTGCCCGTCCTCCGACTTGCCGCGACGTTTGAAAACAAAAATGTCCTGCATGGTGATTGTGTCATCTTCCATGCCGGTAATTTCCGAAATGCTGACGACTCTGCGGGAGCCGTCACTAAGGCGGCTGAGCTGGAGTACAATCTGTATCGCCGAAGCAATCTGTGATCGGATGGTTTTCATCGGCAAGTCAGTGCCAAGCATTGTTACCATCTGCTCAACCCGGCTTAGTGAATCACGCGCCGAGTTTGCGTGAACGGTAGTCATAGACCCGTCATGGCCCGTATTCATGGCTTGAAGCATGTCAAAACACTCTGACCCACGAACTTCTCCTACGATGATGCGGTCAGGCCGCATCCTCAGGGCATTGCGAACTAGGTCACGTTGGGTGATTACACCTTGCCCTTCAGCATTCGGAGGGCGGGTTTCAAGACGAACAACGTGGCTTTGCTGAAGCTGAAGTTCGGCAGCGTCTTCGATAGTAACAATACGCTGATTGCCATCGATAAACGACGATACAGCGTTCAGCATGGTTGTTTTACCCGTGCCAGTGCCGCCTGAAATGAGAATATTCAACCTTGCTTCGACAAGGGCCGCAAGGAGTTTGGCTGCCTGATCATTCATGCTGTTCTGATCAACAAGCTTTTTTATTGTTAAAGGGTTGCGGGAGAATTTACGAATTGACAAAGCTGGTCCATCGACGGAACACGGCCGAATAATTGCGTTAACGCGGCTGCCGTCTTCCAAGCGCGCATCAACCCAGGGCTGAGACTCATCGATACGCCGACCAACTTTGCTGACGATCTTGTCGATAATCCGCAGCAAGTGACGTTCATCGCGGAAGCGAACAGTAGAAAGCTCCAGAAGACCAAAGCGTTCGACGTAAACCTGATCAAAAGAGTTTACGAGAATATCGTTGATAGTCGGGTCTTCCAGCAACGGCTCCAATGGCCCCAGACCCATAACTTCGTGAATAAGCTCATCAACCAGCGCAGTGAAAGCCTCAGAGCGCATGTGCAGGTTTTCAGCCTCAATCAGACCGGTTACCAAAGATGCGATCTGGCGCTTCAATTCCGATCGTTCAACCTTATCGATAACCGAAAGATTGAGCCGGTCCAGAAGCTCACCATGCAAGCGGCTTTTGAGTTCCAGATGCGCCTGCAGATCGACATCTACTGGATCAGGAGTCGCCTTGGATTTGGTGGGCATGTCAATGGGTCGATCCAGTGTCAGCACATTCGACTTGGAAGCAACCTTGCGTGATCTAAATTCGTTGAACACGTTGATCTCCTTTTACGCTTTCTTCGTTGCCACGGGCTGAGTTTCAGCCGAGACCGCAGCGGCCAGTTTTGCCAAGGCTTTTCCAAGATCCGTTTGCCGCTTCAAGTCCACAATCGGCCGTCCAAGATCTACGGAGTTTCTGGCAACTTTCGAATTCTCGGGCAGCCAGTGTTTCAGGCTTGTCTTCAATACCTTCTCGGCCTCGCGGACATGCGAAGGCTTGATCAATGTGTTCCGCTCTCTGTTGACCACGAACTCCACCGGAAGGCCGACGTTTGCCTCGCGGTAGAAATCAATCAACCGCCGCGCCTGGCGCACGCAGGGGACAGTAGTATCGGTAACCAAAGCCAATTTGGTGGCCCGTTTGAAAATAGGTTCAACCCATTCAACGACGGCGCAGGGAAGGTCGATGATAATATAATCATAGCGATGTTGCAGAAGGTCCAGCATCCCTTCGATCAGATCAGGCCGCATCGATTGTAGGGGCACCATCGGGGCAGGCGCGCACAGAACGTCGACGCCAAGCCCATGCTCTTGCAGGATCGAAGACAGAAAATGATCGTCAGGAATCTTAGAGTTTTCGATAAGTTGAAGGAACCCGCCGTTGTCCTCGAGATCTAGAAAAACATTTGAGTTTCCGAACTGAAGGTCAAAATCCAAAAGGGCTACTCGGTTTTTTGCGGACTTCCTGAAGAAAGATCCCCGCCCGCCGACAAGCGAGCAAGCGAGGTTGACAGCAACTGTTGTAGCTCCGATTCCACCGCGCGCCTTTGCGACTGGTATCACCTTGCCCAACGCCGAAGAACCGTCTGAAATAGTGGTTCGCGAAACCGCGCGCGCATTTAGTTTCTCACTGACTGCGGCTTTCAAACCTTCGCCATCAATCGACAGCGGCAAAACCTCATCAATACCGATCTTGTACAATTCACGCGCCTTGGTGATCGACAGATCATTCTGAGTGAGTGCAACAAACAAGGTGTTATCGTCGCGGTGCGTCAGGACAGCCTCGATAGCGCGGAGCTCCCCTGTGTCATCAGGGTCGATTTCAAAGATCACCAGATCGTGCTTGAATGCAAGATCGAGGGCAGTTCCATTCAACATCTGAAACGATGCCCCGTTCCTGGTGACTTTATTTTCCTCATTTACGGGAAAGACATCCGCAACCAGCTGCGCGATCTCTTCGTTTTCCGAAACAAGCATAATTGCCTGCGATTTCGGTGTAAAAACATTCTGATCTCTCATCCTGACTCTCCTAATGCAAGGTCTTCAGCAGGCAGCGAGACGCTGAAGTTTGAGTAACCGACTGTCGAAGATATTGTGCTGTTAGTTGCGCCCGCGGCATTTGCCAGCGCGGCCAACGGTGAAACGAATTGAAAATCGTTAAGGTTCAATTCGACTGAGACCATGGGAGTATACGGGCCACCCAAGAAACCCAGATTGGGGTTGAAGTCATAATGAAACTGTAAGTTGTCTATTGTGGCATCCGGAGGCAAAAGCGGGCTAATCCGCGCCCAGACTTCCGAGGCCGTAGCATTGATTGCGACACCCGAACACGAAGGGGTTTGAGGATCCGCACAAACCCCGGCCGAGGCACTGCAGGACGTGCCAAACCGTGGTGACGAAGTAGAGGTGCCCCGCTGATGCGTCGTGGGTACTCCGGGGCACGCAGGCGGTCGAACGATTGCAATGCGCGCTGCCAGTTGCGAGGCTTTCTGAGCATTAGCAATGCTATAGGACATGCGACCGAAATCCAGTAGCGCCATGAAGAGGAACAGAAACAGGGAAACGACAATGGCGAACTCGACAAGAACGCCGCCGCTTTGATCCCAAAGAACTTTCTGCCCTCTGCGAAGCATGTGCGTGTGGATATGAAGCAGACCTTTCATTGCCCAAAAATCCTTGAAGTGTCCGAAACGTCAGTCGTCACCGAAGACAGCCCGTTGCCAAAGAGAGACAGGATTCCGCCCAAAGGAAATTGAATAGTAATGTTCGCGCTGACCGTACCGACAGGCGCCGGGTTGACCCGATAGGTTCCTGATACACAGGACAGACTGGGTGTCACCGAATTGACCGTTATGCTGGGCGGGAACAGGCTGTTGGCATTTTTGTCGTCCTCGACGATGCCCTTCAAAGTAGTAGTAAGTCCGGCAACATTGCCTCCAGAGGTGCAGATATCTGCGGGTGTCACTCTGGACAGATAGCGACTGGCGTCGCGAACGCCTGCTATGACCGATTGGTAGGACCACATCATGCGTGCAGATTCCAACGTGACCGCCAGCAGCAACAGCATAAGTGGCATGACCAGGCCAAATTCCACGAGGATCGCGCCATCATCCTTTTTTGCAAAGCGTTTCAGGGGGTCTGTGAGGCGGGTTTTCATGATCCTGCGTCCCATCACCGATACAGTTGCACGAGGTCGCGAAAGATACCGCCGAACCCATTGCCGCCGCTGCCAACACCTGAAACGTCAGGGAAGCCGACAACTTCGCCATGGATGTCAAAGCTGGGTGGCGAGCCGCCATCATCCCCAACTGGTTCTGTCAGGAAGACAGCAACAAACTTTGTAACCGGAACGCCCGTGGTCGAGCCGGAAACCGGATTTTGGGTACAATCGATGCCTGCCGCTGTTACGACACGACGGGCCGGGTCAGTCGACATTTGGTTCGAGCACATCGGGCGGCCGGTTTCCGCAAGCGAAGGGTCCAGGATCGAATTTGCGTTCGGCGGTGAATGTGGGTTGCTATTGCCGTGCGCGATTTCCCGCAGATACATTCCGTATCTTGTGCCAGCAAACACGCTATCCCTTACGCTAAGAGCCGGAAGGTGAGCATCGCTGCCAATTCCGTCTGCGATACCGTCTGCAAGGTCATGGTTCCGGTTAAGATACCCTGCGCGATCCCAGACGCCGTCTCCGAACCGGTTGTTGCCACCGCATGTGCCTGCCGCCATGCAAGTGTCTCGACCAAGAGCGACCGTGTCAGGCGTAACCTCTTCGTTACCCTGAATGCAGGAACCACCCCCCTTTTTCTGTATCCCTTTGATGACGTTCGGAGCCGGTGCAAAGTCCGGGTTGTTTTTTTCACCATTAAGCACGGAGCGGAAAATATCAAAGCGGACATTGAACGCCGCATTGGTGATTCCGACCTTCTGACCCGGTTCGGTATCCAGACCATTAGTCAACACGCATTGCGTAATCTGGCTTTGCGCTGCGATGAGGCAGGCAAGTTTGTTCCCGCCTTCGTCCGCACATACGCCAGAGGCATCTTCAAATGTCGCCAGGTCGATAAACCCAAAGTTACCCGGTCCCCAGGCGGTTCCGTTGCCACCGCTGCGCAGCAAGATTTGATCGCCGACGGTCAGGGTATTTTCCCAATCCGGCGGCAGGCAGAACATCAAAGGTGAGATATCGCAGGCCGCTTTGGAGTAACCGGCAACGGCCTCGGCCGAAACGCTGGCCGATATGCCGCTTCCACCAAACATTCTGTCCAAAGCCGAAGCAAGGTTCATGCTAAGGGATTTGGGTGTTAACACGACCTGCGCAAATTTGGCTTCTCGTGGGTTGGTGGTGACATCTGAGCCCAACGGCGTGAGGTCCGAAACCGGCAGCGCGGAGTGAAACAAAAGCGTATAATCCGACGAGCCCGAAAGCGTGGAAGGACCGTTGGCAAATGTCTGGCTGTCACTGATCAAGTTGGCCGCTGCATTGGTTGCGCGGGTGATAGCGTCGGGTTGTCCGTCCAACTCACCAGCGGCTGCCAAGGCTACGTGGTCCGCGAAGGACTGAAACTCTGCGTGGGTCGAGTTCAATCGGCCAACATCCAGCGTGATCGCAAAGAAACCGAGAAATGCAACAAATGCTGTGCCCCAAAGGATCGCGACCGTGCCGCGTTCGTCCCTTACAAAGAATGATATGTTGGCTTTAAAATGCATGGCGCAGACTTACTGTGCAGAGTTCTGGCTGACTTCGATCGAGCGGGCTTTTGGCTTGATCTCTGGGCTGACAGTTAATGGGGTGGACGAAGCATCCGTCTGATTGCTGGATTGCGTCTGGGGGGTCGTCTCCGCCTCTGTCGCTTCTTCGGCTCCGCGGGAGTTCCTCTGGATGATGACAACTTCGGATTCCGTGCCGCGATTCAACCTAACCGTCGGTTGAGTTTCGACTTCTTCAGTTGGACCTTCTTCTTGCAAAAGATCGCGCAGGCGAACCATTTCCATTGGCTCATCCTCGACACCGTCCAGCGTTCTTAGAGTGAGGCTCAGGGTCCCGGCTTTTTGAGCCAAAGCCAGGCGCTGTCCTTGCTGAGGTGTCACTTCCACTGTGATCGTGCGGGCAATTTCGGGTTGATCGCTCAGTTCTTCGGATTGCTGGTCGACGCCAATCACGCGGATATTCTGCAAAATAGTAACAGCGCGCAAATCCATCCTTGCGCCTTGAGTCAAAACGATGTCGACCCAATCACCCGGAGTGACAAATCCGCCGACCGCGGTCACGGCATCCACTTCGATCGCCATCGCGCGCGTGTTTTCACCCAGCTTTTGAACCAGCGTGACCTTCTCTCCGAAATTCGAAACTTTCGAAAGAAGCATGACTTCACCGGGATAGAACCGCCCCTTTGCGCGACGCAGCTTTTGGCGACTATCCGGAACAAGTACCCCTAACTCGGTAAAAACCCCTGCAGGTAGCGCTTCGCGTGGCCAGAGATGAGTTGTGACGTGATGATTTTCTATTGTTTGACCAAATGCAATCTCTGAGCGCGCAACGTAGATCTCAACGAGATCGGCGTTCGTCGTAGCACTGGGTGCAGTCGTGTTAAATTGGATGTAGTCTTTCGCCAGGAACACAGAGCCTGAAGCAATCGCAATTCCGAAAAATGTGGTAATAATTGGTCTGATACGCATCTCTGTCTCCAAAAGTTACGCTCAAAAATCTCGAAACTTCTACAAATGTGATTTCGAAAATCCCGGCGGTGTATTCTGCGCCGCTATACGGATGGGACGGCGCAGAATGTTGTTGTGGTTTGTAAATCGCAAGGAACCAATGGCTCAGCAGGTTGCGCTACCCAGAGCTGCGCAAGCACCCGTCACGTTCGTGTTTGTAGTGGTGCCAAGATAAGAGAACGCACCAACCGCAATTGACGCGACAACCAAAAGGGCAAGGCCATATTCAACAATTGCCGCGCCGCTTTCTTCTTTGACAAACTTCTTCATAAATTTGGTCATGTTTCCCCCGAAAGGTTAAATTGAAATCCACGTTGCGTTTGTCGCAACGCAAGCCAGACATTTTGCATTGGCTCTGAAATAACGGTAGCCGTGATAAAAATTCCCGCCTTCCGCGAAAAATAGGAAAAATACACCTTAAAAGTGTGTTTTTAATTTCATTAGTTACCTGAAGATGACAAAAATAAACCTTGCATTAACAAGGCCTTAACATTCATTCGAATCAGTATGTTTGGAAACAATTTAGTGATTCGAGGGGTAACTGTAGTCTAAAATCTCGTTCTTTGGATCGATCGGATGTCGACGTTTAATTTTCACAAAATTGAATTTTTAGTAATAAATTCAGATAATTAGCAACTAGTTCGGCGCCAAGCTTTATTGTACATCTTCATTTGAAGCTTCAAAAACCAGTTGCTGAGCTGATGAGACCTAAACAAGTTTGTAACTGCGGCGGGGGCTGCGAAAGAAATTTTGACCAGCAAAGTTTGCTGATTTGGTTGGTAGAGTAATGAGTGTCAGTTTTCCCAGAAGCGCCCAGGCGCAAAACAGCTTCAGATTCGTTATGGAATGGACACACGCTTTAGCGGGTAATAATTCCATTCCACAAGCTTTAAGAAAATTAATAGAGTTGGTTAATGCAGACGCTGCATTAATTGCGCGAACATTTAAGCTGGACCGAAAAGTAAGATACGTTGCTCGGTGTTGCAAAGAAGAAGGTAAAGTCTGGCCCTCTCAATCTCAAACTCAGGCAGAGCTGGTTTTGGGTGATAATTTTGCGACGGCAAAGGCTGGTTCAATTTGGACATTGTCGGATGCATTGATTGCAGACAAAGCAGCAATACCACGACATCTTGAGGGCGATTTAAAGGATTTGGGTGAGGTGATCATCGTTCCGCTTGATACGAGTGGCGGGCATGTGGATCACATCGAGCTGCATTTCCGGCATAAGCCTGCCCAATTTGATTTGGACTTACTGGCCATAATGGCGTCGACACTAGCGTCCGGTTGGAGCAATCGAACGCCTGGTTCAGCTTCCGCGATTTTTGAGAAGGGCCGAAATCACCATCTTAAGGAGGTTTCGGGAAACAAACGTGTTCCGATACTGGGTCCTCAAAATCCAGCAGGCCTGAGCCGGTGTGAATTTCGGGTTTGTGCCATGTTGAAGGAAGGATTTACGGTCAAAAAGGTTTCCGAAGCCCTGACTGTCTGCCCAACGACTGTTCGGTCGCATCTGAGTTCAGTTTTTTCAAAGACGGGCGCTTCTAATCAAGTTGAACTGCTGCATTTGTTAAATCGAAGAAATGATGCAGACCGCGGCTCCAACAATGCTGAAACAGCACGTATCGGCTGACGGCTAGTGAATTCGATAGCTGTAAAGCACCAAGTTAGCCGCACAGGTTGGCAAAACGTTCCTTTGTCTGTTCAACTACACAGCGATGGTGCAAGGCCAAATACGACAATTGCTGCTCATCTACTATCAAGGGTTACTTAAACCATCAGTGGGGATTTGAGCAGCGAAGAGCAACTTATACTATTGTTGATGTATCGGCTACAACTTTAACCAAAGATGAACAATGTGTTCTCGCAGTGTTCAACAAACATCGCGCATACTCATTCTACCGAGCCGAGACGGTTAAGGGCGCTTGGCTCCCTGGAAGGGGAACAGCATGATTAAGTCTGCTACTGAAAAAGCTTTGGATCCGATTCCTGTACGAATGAAACCATCACGTTCCACCGCGCACAAATGCGTGTCGAACACCACGAAATCCGGCAGCGGGCGTTTCTCGCCTGTCGAGATTGCTCTGACGGCTATCGTAAATAGCGAACAGTTTGAAAGAGCAAAAAAGGACGTCTGACCCTACATAAAGACGTCTGCAGTTTTCCAGGGACACGTCCTACCCGGGAAAACACCAATGCAAAAGCCCGCTCTAATCAGAGCGGGCTTTTTTTACAGTGAGAGGCAGGGTAAAGAATCCAAATGGTTATTGGGGAATGATGCGAACCCGTGCGATATTGGCGCGGACCAGGTCTTTACCAACACCCTTCTGACCTAGCACTTAGCCATTACTAACAAGTTCTTCCTCTTCCTCTCCATCAGGCGTCTGATCTTCTTCGGCCGGATCGATACTGACTTCTTCGTCATCGTACTTGTCTTCGTCATACGAATTGCCAAGAGCGGTTTTGACGGCTTCCTCGTCAGGATTAGAGGCTCGTACAGCGTCGAGAACACTGTCTTGCTGCTGCGCTGCGATGGCGTCATCTTCTGAAAACCCGCCCTTGTGGTGATCCAAAAGGTTGTCTTCTGCCTGATGCACGGCTTCTGCGGACGCCAACTGATCTTCCGTAGGTCGATCAATCGGATTACCATCTTCATCCGTGGTTAATTCGTGCGCATCTTTAACGGCTTGCGCGTCTTCCAAATCTTCAGGATCAGTTGTCCCAGGGTTGGCTTCCTCATTGGCAAGGATATCCTCGGCTTCTTCCAGGGACAGGGGGGCTTCGTCCAAGTAGTCCAGCGCTGCGTTGATTTCTTTCACGTCTTTGGGACTCAACGTGTTGTTTTCACCCATGATGTGATTGAATTTGGTGTCCGCAACGGCAAGGCCTGCTGCAAGGCTGACCGGCCCCGTACCTTTCATATACTGACCGTTGGCAATATGCGCGAGCTTTGCCTTGGGGCTGGAGTTAGTGGCGCCGTTCAACTTGCCGAGGTTGCGCGGTTCAAGCGCAAGCGTACTATCTTCTAGAATCGTTGCTTTCCTGCTTGGCGGGCGCAAAGACCGCTTAACTGAAGTAGTTTTTGTTCGTTTTGCAGTGGTGACTGGCTTGCTACCTTTGAACAGGCCGGCAATTCCCTTCCTTTGTGTCTTCTTGGCAGTTTGTTTTTTATTGCCGCCAAACAATCCATTCAGAGAGAATTGACCCTTCTTGGAAGATTTCGAGGAGCTCCGTTCAGAGCCTTTTGAATTGTGACCAGATTTCCCGGCAGCTTTGCTTGCGCCGTTTGTGGATGCGGTTGATCCTTTACCTTTATCTTTTCCGCTACTCGCGCTGCTGCCGTGGCCTTTGCCACCGCTGTTGCCTTTGTCGCCCCCGTTACCATTGCCACCGCCGTTACCATTGCCACCGCCGTTACCATTGCCACCGCCGTTACCATTGCCACCGCCGTTACCATTGCCTTGCTTGGCATAGGCGGTATCGGGGAATGTGAACGCCCCAATAATTGCAGTAGATCCCAGCAAAGCGATTGCTATTGCAGAGGCTTTCATTAGGCCGGTCGTTTTGATCTTCATGACGGTCCTCGTTTGTTAAATGCGAATTTCCACACACGATGAAATGCGTAGAAAAATGACAGCACGAGTGTGCGTGCCGGAATCAGGAACTAACTGACAGATTTAAGCCCATTATCGTTGAACCTGCGACGAACCGGCCGTTCATCGCCAGTTCATCTTAAAATCTGTAGAATTGAGGCGCAGTTACGCGATATTGAGTACTGAGGATGAGAAATTTTTTTATCATCGCTTGTCTGTTCGCCTTTCTCCAAGTCGGGGACGGGCATGCTGCTGTGCGCGAACTAAAGCAGTCCGAATTGCGCAAAGTGACAACGTCGGGCAGCACCATCAGGTTGAAGAGGGTTCTTAAAGGCGTTGAAAGAGTCTTTGGCGGAACGCCGGTTGATGCGCGTGCGTTTCAGACTGACAAGGTCTACTATCGGATCCTTGTAAAGAAACCCAACGGCAAGATCATCAGTGTTATCGTGAATGCTCAAACCGGTGTGGTTGTGCCCAATCGTTCAAATATCGGACGCCAGATTTCCAATGCAGCCAAGTCCACACCCGGCAATTCTGCCAAATCCAACTCGCAAGGACAGGCCAGCAGTAAGGGCAATCAGAGCAACAATAGCGGCGGCAATGGTAACGGCAACTCGGGCGGCAACGGCAACGGTAACTCTGGCGGCAACGGCAACTCCGGTGGCAACGGCAACTCTGGCGGTAACGGCAACTCAGGTGGCAACGGCAACGGCAACTCTGGCGGCAACGGCAACAGCGGTGGCAACGGTAACGGCAACTCCGGCGGCAACGGTAATGGTGGTGGCAAAAAATAGTGGTTAAAATTTCGGTCGCAGGCCTATAGAAAAAAGTATGAGAGTATTACTCGCTGAAGATGAACCGCACCTTTGTGAGCAGATCAAAAAGCTGCTGAACGCTGAAGGCCGAGTGGTCGATATCGTCCACAATGGCATTGACGCCCAGCATCTGGGAACTACAGAACCATATGATATGATCATCCTCGATCTCGGGCTTCCGGAACGAGATGGCATCTCTGTTTTGCGCGACTGGCGCAGCGCAGGCGTAAAAACTCCGGTATTGATCCTGACGGCACGTGATGGGTGGAGCGAACGGGTCGACGGGTTGGATGCTGGTGCGGATGATTACATGACCAAACCATTCCATTTGCCCGAGCTGGCCGCGCGTGTCCGCGCCATCTTGCGCCGTCAGAGTGGGCAGCTTAACCCCATTATCGAGATGGGCAACGTCATTCTTGATACACGTAATGGACGGGTGACTGTTGAAGGTGTTCCGATCGATTTAACCGCCCAGGAGATTGCTGTTCTGACTTACCTGGCCCATAACGCCGGTCGCCTGATTCCAAGATCCGAGCTTTCAGAGCATATCTACGAATACAATGGTGACCGGGACTCGAATACCATCGCGGTTTTCATAAACCGACTGCGTAACAAGTTGGGACCTGACCTGATCACGACGGTTCGGGGTCGCGGATACATGATCGATTCACTCTGATGTTGTCATTGCGTCAACGGGCATTGCTTGGGGGGATTGCGTCCGGGGCCTTGTCGGTTGGCGTGGGCACACTCGCGGTGTTTTCATTCATCGATTCCCGAGTTTCAAACAGGTTCGACGCCACGCTTCTAGATCGCCACACCCAGCTTGTTGTCGGGCTGAGCGTCACGACCCAAGACCCGGATGCCCTGCGTGATCTCATGTTTGATCCGGCATACAGTGCGCCATATTCCGGCAGATACTGGCAGGTCACCAGCGGCGACGGAGAGGTTTTCACGTCGGCGTCTCTGTTTGATGAAACAATCGCCGAGCCACCCAACGCCTCAGAAAACGCAACCCTTTGGAACACTTCGGGCCCCGAGGGCGAAGCGCTGCGCAGCGCGTACCAACAGATTACCTTCGAAGATGACACTGTCTGGGGCATAAGTGTTGCTGAAAGCCAGGCGCAATTGGTCAACGAAAGACAGGCGGCACAGCGCAGTCTTCTGCCAGTGTTTGGGTTGGTTGGCCTGATCGGCGTTGCGAGCTCATTGATGCTGATGTCTGTCATCCTGGGGCCTCTTCGTAAATTGCGCAGGGATGTGGCTTATCGTTGGGACGCTGATGACGACCTGAAACCAAAGGATTATCCGGAGGAAGTGGCCCCTTTGGTTAATGACTTGAATCAGCTTTTGCGTCGCAATAGGGACATTGTGTCCGGATCACGCAGGCAAGCCGCTGATCTGGCACATGCTTTGAAAACACCTGCCACTATTCTGAGAAATGAATTGCAGGCTATGTCCCAGTCCGGCGTCGACACAAATATCGCTGACGAAGCTCTTGATCGAATCGACGCTCAACTCGGTCGGTCACTCGCGCGCATCCGAGCTCTAAACACAGCTGAGTTGACGCATTCGCGAACGGATATTTCACACTCAGTCGAACGTCTCGCACGGCTGTTTTCAACGATTGCCGAAAGAGAAGGCAAAAAGCTGGACGTCAAAAGCGACCCCGAACTCTGGGTGCGCATGGATACGCAAGATATCGAAGAGGTTCTTGGAAACTTGTTGGATAACGCAGTCAAATGGTGTCGCGGCCAAGTAAGACTGATTGCGAAACGTCGGGAATACTGCGTCGAGATCTGTATCGAAGATGACGGGCCGGGTATTCCAGAGGACGCAATACGCGAAGCATTGCGCTCTGGTGGGCGGCTTGACACTTCGGTGAGAGGCAGCGGGCTGGGGCTGGCAATAGCGGTTGATCTTCTCAATGCATATGGTGCGCACTTTGACTTGGGAAAATCTGTCTCGCTTGGAGGTTTAAGCGGTCGGGTGGTGATTCCAACCAAGTCATAAGCGGCGACGGCTCAGAGAATGAGTGGCTCAATGTGTGGATTTCTGAGCAGCCTCATCTGACTGGTCCAGTTTGATTGTTAGTGCATTGTTGGCCTCTGATCCATTGGGATTATAGTTTCCGGGGCTGGTGGGCGATAGCCCAGTGCGCTGTGGGGTCTCTTGATGTTGTTGTGCTTTCCTTGAGATATTGGCTGCAGCGTCGATGAATGGCCGCCATTCAATTTGGGTCAGAAATGCTTGACGTTTGGGTCAGAATTGAATGACGTGATTCACCGATTTATTGAGGTTTTGACAGTCGATTGAGTCAAAGGTCAGTGACGTTCCACATTTCCTGTTGAACGTCACACGAACCTGACCCAACCGTCACAGTTGGACCAGAAGAGCAGTGAACGTTCCACATCAGAAGGCGCCCCCAACGTTGGACATCAGTTGAATTTGATCTTTGAGTCATCAACTAACACGCCGTCCCGATTTCATACTCCCGCAGACATTTTGTTTTGATCTGACTTCCATATCGGAAAACCAGAGCTGATTTGTAGGTCAGACGGCCAAGCTGCCTGTTCCTGCTAATCTGCCACGTGGCGAACGCGGGAGGGGGCGAGGCAACGCTATTCGGCAGGGGTGGTGTGGCCCGGAGGCACAGCCGAGGACACGGCCCTGTCTAAAAGAGTTGCCCGAGGGGGAGGCAACGGACTCACCCTAACGGCCAGGGGCGTTTGGCTTGTCCAAATCCCGCTGGCCCACGGAAGGAAAGTGATGAGGTGGAAGGTCTGCCGCCATTTGCGATTGATCCCTTCTGTCAAAGTTCGTGGTTCGTTACGATGCGGTAAATCATCCAGTGGTTGCAGAAAGCTGCCATTCGAGACGCGGTTCGAAGACGACTGCAACGCGGGACTTTGCTGCCGTTCGCTGAACGTCTGCGTCCCGTTAACGCTGAATCTCAGACGATCCACCCAAAGACATACCCCGCCCCGAGCGACCCTAGAACTGCAAGCAACAGATAGAGCATGAATGGTTGCAATTTGAGCACCGGTGCGATGGCCATAGCACCCCAGATGCTGACCGCGCCGCCCGAAACAAGGAACGCCATTGCCGCGCCTTCGGACATGCCGTTGTCGATCAACCCGCGTGTCAGTGGGAGCGCGGCGTAACCGTCGATATAGGCCGGGGCACCGACGAAGACAGCGGCGGGTATGGCCCACCATTTGTCTTCGCCAACATATGCAGCCAGTGCGCCCGGCGTAAGGGCCGCGTTCAAGGCATACTCCGCGGCAAATGCCGGGATCAGGCAAATCAGGATAAGCCGCGTAGTTGCCCAAACCTGTTTGCTGAAGGAATGACGTCGCGCCTCAGACCGCCAGACCCAAGGATCAAAGGGCTGATCTTCGCCGCATCGTGCAGCACTTAGCTGGCGCGCCAGGCCATTGTCCCGAAGCGCATTCATGGCCCAGGGCGTCTTGGCGAACAGGCCGGTGATCGCGCCACCGAATAGACCCAATCCGAAGGCGGCAAGCGTCTTGCCAATCGCAAAGCTCAGACCAAGGGTTGCCGCTGTTGTCGCGAGCATTGCAGGGTCCGTTATCGGAGAAGACAGCCAGAAGGCCATGATCGGGGCGAGTGGTACGCCCGCAGCCAGCAATCCGGCCATCAAAGGCAGCACGGTCACACCGCATACGGGCGTGATGGCTCCAATGAGCGAGGCCGCCAAAACCGTTCTCAGTGTCCTGCCCTCGAAGGCACCAGCGATGTGAGTATCCGCGCCGCTTGCGATGATCCAGGCTGCAAGCACGATGCCCGGAATGACGATGGGGGCCACGACAATCAGGCCCCTTAGGACAAACTTTGCTGCGTTTACCGCGTGTTCCGGCCAGGCAAGACCGACGCCTGCCAGCAGCAGCAAAGACACGCCCCACACCAGGGGTTTCCGGTTAGATGGTTGGTGGGCAGCTGTCTGATCTGACATGGGATACTCCTCTGACCTTGAAAAATAGTGCGGCACAAGGCATCTGTGAAACGCATAGTTTCAATTTCCGGTATTGGAAAAACAGATGGGAAATCTGGATAGCGATCTTCTGCGAACCTTTGTCGCCGTGGCTGATGCCGGAAGCGTCACGGACGGTGCTGCCCGCATCCACCGGTCGCAATCTGCGACAAGTCTTCAGATCAAGCGCCTCGAAGCGATCCTGGGTCAGCCGGTCTTTGACAGGCATGGTCGCGGGGTGGTCCTGAGCGACACGGGACGAAAGCTATTTCCAGTTGCGCAGGAGGTGACGGCGCGTCTCGACGCGGCACTACGAGAGATTTCACAGAACACAGTAAGCGGCAGACTGCGTTTGGGCATACCCGACGATCATGGGCGCGCCAGGCTTGCGGCGATCATTGCGACCTTTGCCCGTCAAAATCCGAAAGTCGAACTGGATGTCACCTGCGCCTTGAGCACAAGTTTTCCAGAAGCCCTCAATAAGGGGTCGCTGGACCTTGCGGTCTATGAGGTCGAAAGCCCGTCCAGTCACGAGGAGGTTGTTTATGAAGACCCGACATGTTGGGTGTCGTCGGCGTACCGGCACTTTCGGGCCGATGAAAGCCTTCCAGTGGCCTTGTTCGATCATGCGTGCTGGTGGCACGACGCGGCGGTCGTTTCATTGCAAGCCCGTGGAAAGCCATATCGCGTTGTCTACTCCAGCCAAAGCGTCTCTGGTGTGATTGCAGCAGTAGAAGCCGGGATCGCAGTGGGTCTGCTCGGTCGCTCCTCGCTGCACGGCGGTCTATCGGTGGTGAACGATGCATTGGGCCTCGGAAACACGCCTGCCTCCAAGCTGGTGATGGCATCCAGCAAGCCGAAAGAACAGGGGCCTCAGGACGCTATGAAGGCCGCGATCCGAGCCGCATTTATGGCCAAACCATGAAAAAACCGACCTTCCCTGCACTCTGTCGAATGGGCAAGTCGGGCTCACAGTCAGATTTCGCCGCTCGATGAATGAACTACGGCTGACCAGCAAGGCTCCCTTTGGCAATGACATCATCGAATTGGGAAGGTGCGAACAAAGCCCCATTTCGCCGCGTTTGTTCCAAAGTCAGGTATGGCGAGACCCGAACGAATACCGATTTACGCTCAACTGTGCAGCATACGAGTGCGAATAGTCTCGCAAAAAATGAGAGAGGCTTGGCCCATAACCTCAGACGCCGGTTTAGCGGTGACGCTCTAAGAACGCGTCTTTTTCGGCCTGCGTTGGCATGTCGCCTGAAAATATCTCGACATATCGGCATCCAGCTACCGCTCGTTGTGAACGAGGCTCTGTCACATGCATGGAATAATACCCGGTCTGTGTTAGAAGCACGGTGAGCGCACGGTAATGGGCCGCGTCCCCTGTTATTCCAAATCGTTCAAACAGGGCTTTGACTGCAACCAACCGATCTTCGTCAGATTTGTCGACGAAGGTTTGCAGCCGTGGATCGTTGCGCGCCCAGTTACGGATTGCAAGATCCAGCGGCGCATCGAAAAGATCTTGGTCAATCCAGCAATCAATTAGGTTAAATAGACCCGCGCAGAGACTGTCGGCTGGAACTGCGCACCGCTCCAAGATGACGCCAGTGTTCCGGTTCTGCCAGATGTCTAGGATGGCGTCATGAAGATCGGACAGATCCTTGAAGTGCCAATAGAAACCAGTGCGCGTCAAATTGAGTGTTTTTGCGAGCGGCATGATCTTCACCGCCTCAATCCCATCGCTCACGAAGAGCGCATAGGCGGCGTCAATCCATGTTTCTCGGGTCGCGCGGGCCTTGGCTGTTTCGTCCTTTTTCATAGTTGGATTCTTAAAGAACTTGACAGTGGTGTCAATTACGGAAATGTTAACTTGACACAAGTGTCAATAATCAACACTTAGGGAGGCCACAATGTCCACTGATCCATTGCTTCAACCTTATCAGTTGAAACACCTCACATTGCGCAATCGGATCATGACGACCAGCCATGAACCTGCCTACCCACAAGACGGCATGCCCAAGGAACGCTACGCGGCCTATCACGCCGAACGGGCCAAGGCGGGTGTGGCCCTTGCGATGACGGCGGGGTCCGCTGCGGTCAGCCGAGACAGCCCACCCGTGTTCAACAATATCCTTGCCTTTAAGGATGAGGTTGTACCGTGGATCCAAAACCTGACAGACGCGGTGCATGAACATGACTGCGCTGTGATGATCCAGTTGACCCACTTGGGGCGGCGCACGAGTTGGAACAAGGGCGATTGGTTGCCGTCTGTGTCATCGTCAAAACACCGCGAACCTGCCCACCACGCTTTTCCAAAGTTGATCGAGGATTGGGACATTGATCGGATTGTATCTGACTTCGCTGATGCTGCGCAGCGGATGCAGGCGGGCGGTATGGACGGGATCGAGTTGCAGGTTTACGGTCATTTATTGGACCAATTCTGGTCACCGCTGACCAATGATCTGACGGGTCCATATGGTGCTGACACGCTCGAAAATCGCATGCGGTTCCCGCTCGATGTGGTCGAGGCAATCCGCAAGCGCGTCGGCGCAGACTTTATCGTCGGGCTGCGCTACACGGCTGATGAGGCGCAAAAGGGTGGCATCACCCACGACGAGGGGTTGGAGATTTCAAAACGCATCTCGGCCACGGGGCAGGTTGATTTTCTGAACGTGATCAGGGGACGCATCCATACCGATCCAGCTTTGACGGATATGATTCCTGTTCAAGGTATGAAGTCTGCTCCGCACCTCGATTTCGCAGGAGAAGTGCGCAAGGCAACGGGTATGCCAACCTTCCACGCCGCTCGCATCCCTGACGTGGCCACTGCGCGACATGCTGTGCAAGCTGGTTTGCTCGATATGGTCGGCATGACCCGCGCTCACATGGCTGATCCACACATCGTGCGCAAAATCATTGAAGGGCGTGAAGATGACATTCGCCCCTGCGTTGGCGCGACGTACTGCCTTGACCGCATTTATCAAGCAGGCGAGGCGTTATGCATCCACAACGCTGCTACCGGGCGTGAATTATCGATGCCGCATGAGATTGCAAAAGCGGGGGTTGCGAAGAAGGTTGTAATCGTCGGAGCAGGTCCAGCGGGGTTGGAAGCCGCTCGCATCGCCGCAGAACGTGGCCATGCTGTGACTGTGTTTGAGGCTGCAGATGCGCCCGGTGGACAGGTGCGCCTGACCGCACAAACACCTAGCCGCCGGGAGATGACCGGGATCATTGATTGGCGCATGGCGCAATGTGCAGCACGTGATGTGATATTCCATTTCAACACCTGGGCCGAGGCCGACGACATCACCACCCTCAACCCGGATGTGGTCATTGTGGCGACGGGCGGCATACCCAATCTGGAACTGTATGAACAGAAAGGTGAGCAGGCGAATGTTGTTTCCACCTGGGATCTGATCTCGGGCGATGTAAAGCCCGCGGGCAAGGTTCTCATCTACGACGAAAGCGGTGATCATCCAGCTTTGCAAGCCGCTGAGATTGCCGCAAATGCGGGGTCCGCGGTCGAGGTTATGACGCCGGACCGCAGTGTCTCTCCGGGCGTGATGGCGATGAATTTGGTGCCTTACATGCGCGCGCTTCAGGATAAGGACGTGACCTTTACCATCGCGCGGCGCTTGATGGGGGTTGTGCGCAGTGGCAACACATTGACCGCCACAATTGGGACCGATTACAGCGATTACAGTTACGAGACCCAGGTCGATCAGGTTGTCGTGAACTATGGCACCTTGCCGCTCGACGATCTGTATTTTGATCTCAAACCATCGTCGTCGAATTTAGGCGAGGTCAACTATGACGCGCTGATCGAGGGCACTCCGCAAACCATTCAGCGCAATGAAGCAGGCACCTTCCAACTGTTCCGCATTGGCGATGCAGTATCGGCACGCAACACACATGCGGCGATCTATGACGCCTTGCGTTTGGTAAAGGATATCTAGCATGCGCAGCAGCAAAACCATTCACGTCGTATCCTGCCATGCAGAAGGCGAAGTCGGCGATGTGATCGTTGGCGGGGTGGCATCGCCACCCGGCGAGACCCTTTGGGAACAACGCAGTTGGATCGCCAAGGATCAGACCCTCCGCAACTTCATGCTGAACGAGCCACGCGGTGGCGTGTTTCGCCATGTGAATCTTTTGGTCCCTCCGGTGCATCCAGAGGCACAAATGGGCTGGATCATCATGGAACCAGAAGACACGCCGCCGATGTCCGGGTCCAACTCGATCTGTGTCTCAACGGTACTGCTGGATAGCGGGATCATTCCAATGACCGAACCCGTAACCAAGATGGTACTCGAAGCACCCGGTGGACTGGTCCGCGTGCACGCCGAGTGCCGGAACGGCAAGGCAGAGCGGATCACCGTGCGCAATCTGCCATCCTTTGCGGGTGCGTTGCGCGTGCCTTTGGATGTGAAGGGTATCGGCCAATTAACCGTCGACACAGCCTTTGGCGGTGACAGCTTTGTTGTGGTGGATGCGGCAACCCTCGGGTTCGAACTTGTCGCGTCCGAGGCCAGGGCGCTGGCAGAACTTGGCGTGTCGATTACTAATGCGGCCAATGCACAGCTAATGCTCCGCCATCCAACCAATCCCGATTGGAAACATTTCTCCTTTTGCCTGTTCGCAGGACCAATCACACGCGAAGGGAGCCACCTGACCACCTCGGCTGCCGTCGCGATCCAGCCTGGAAAAATCGACCGCTCACCTACGGGTACAGCCGCCTCTGCACGCATGGCACTGCTTCATGCACGCGGCGAGATGCAAGTGGGGGAGACCTTCACGGCCCGTTCAATCATTAACTCGGAATTCCACGGACGGATCGCCGAGAGAACTACGCTAGGTGACACGCCCGCGATAATCCCTGAAATCACGGGCCGCGCGTGGATTACAGGCACACATCAGCATATGCTTGATCCCAAAGACCCCTGGCCCGAAGGGTACCGCCTGAGTGATACTTGGCCCGATTTGAAGGGGAGTTGAGAATGGCCGATATGAACATCCCTTATTTGTCGCAGGACGATATGATCGGATTGGGTCTAACCACCGAGCAAATCGTCGATAGCATCGAATGTGCTATTCGTGGGAGCGTGAACGGCACTGTCTGGGGCGCACCTAAAGCAGTGATCACGCCACCTGATGATCCGCGTTATATGATGGCCGCTCTGGCGGCGATGGATGATCCATCTCTACTTGCTGTCAAAACGGTTGTGCTGAACCCCGAAAACAACGCAAACGGTCTGCCGCAGATCAACGGTCTTGTGACAATGCTCGACAGCGTCACGGGATTGCCGGCTGCCGTGCTTGATGGCAACTGGATCACGGAGGTGCGCACGGCGGGGCTTAGTGCGATGGCTGCAAAATATATGGCCAACTCGGATGCAAAAACCATCGGCTTTGTGGGGTGCGGTGCTCAGGCACGCAGCCACCTTGACGCATTTGCCGACATCTTCGACCTTGAACACATGTGCTATTTTGGCCGCGGCCAGGCCAATCAGGACCGGCTCGCAGAGCAAGCCAAAGCACGTGGCATACCTTCGACTGCGTGTGCTTCCGGGCAAGAGGTTGCGGCCAGCTGCGACTTGCTGGTGACCACCGTCACACATACTGGCGGTGCAGCCCCGTTTCTCGACGCGTCTGGGATGAAGGCAGGGTCATTTGCGGCTGTCGTCGATCTTGCTGCCCCGTGGAAGCGCGACAGCCTTGGCACGCTCGATTGCGTCGTGATCGATGACCTCAAGCAAGAAGCTTCGTTGCCCAACAAGCTGTGTGATCCTGGGTTCATCCACGGTGATCTAGCTGGTTTGGTGACTGGCGAAACAAATGGACGCAACGCGCGTGAGGATCGAACAGCATTCATCTTTCGTGGACACGCGCTAGGTGATTTAGCGTTGTCCGTATTGGTTTTGGAAACGCATCGGAAACGCGACGCCGGTCGTCTGACGATGTAAGCAGATCAACTCACGTTTCCTACCCGTTTCAAAGAAGCCGACGTCCATACAATCTGCAGCATTGGTCACTCTGGGCTCTCTCCGGACCTTTGCCGTACGGTGTTCAAAGGACAGCGAAGCGGATTTTTCTTCCTTAAGGGAGGGTTTCAGGCACACCGTAACCACCAGGGGGTGGAGATGAGACAGAAACTCGGAACCGGTAAGAAGCGCCTTGCCGGTGGCAGGGTCCGTGTAGCGACATCGACCGAGGTTAAAGATCTGCGGAGAATGACGGCTTCGTGTCCAATGTGTCGAATGATGCGCAAAGAACGAGCGTCCGCTCGGCAGTCAAACCTACACTCACAAACGCGACAGTTCTGCCTCCATATTTTTAGTCAGGTGTCTCGATCGTCGGCGGGCCACCACCAAGCGCTCTGCTGAGTTGCTCTGTGAGCGCGAAGAGCCGTTTGCTGTCCTCTGATCCCAGGATGTTTTCTATTAACTTGTCGCCGTCTTCCCAAACCTCTGCGACTCCCAGCAAAACCGACTGTCCGCTAGGTGTGATTTTGATCACATCAGTGCGCCGGTCTGTAGGACTAGTCTCGCGTTGCACATATCCAAGTGCTTCAAGCCTGGAAATCATTGAGCTCATGGTTCCAGGTGAGACGCTGAAATGTTTGACGAGGTGCTGCTGAGAGGATGGTCCAATCTTCTGCAGCGCATCCAGAACAAGGGCTTGGCGATGCCGTATCCCGGACGATCCAAGCAAGCTTTCCAGTTGCTTTTCCAAAATCGCAGCTGAGTGTAGGAAGGGATGGATTCGTGCGTGCTGACGTTTCATGGGCTCACTTTGAGAAATCTTGTGTATTAATTACAGTGATTTAAGTAATTTGTCAAATTAGTTCTAATTGAAATAGTTTGGCTTGAAAGTATATTGAAGTGTAATTAAACTATCCCCTTCAATCAGCCTTAGAAAAGGACACACAATGCGATTTACGCTGTTCACAGCCACGCTGCTTGGTGCGGCAGGCGTTGCCAATGCTGACGCACCACAGGTTCCGTCAGAAGCACCATATATCGTCCTCAGTGAAAACCACGACGAACCAAACGGATATGGGTTTTGCATTGATACATATGGGGCCGGGCAGTCTGATCTTTTGCAGACCCATTCTTGCAAACCGTCCAGTGAGGGTGAACCACGCAGCTATGAAGGCCATGACACGCGTTTTGAGTACAACGCAGACACCATGCAGGTCGTATCTTACCCATTTGAAGGCTTCTGCATGCAGGCCTTAATCGCTACAGGAAAGTCGGAATTTGCACTGTTGGAATGCAGTGATCATCCTCGCCAAAAGTTCATATACGACGAAACAGATCAGACTCTGCGACTAAACGAGGATCAAGCTAATTGCGTGGTAGTAGCATCGGAAACAGTCCCAGCGGGTCCGTGGGTGAAACGGCCACTCTCGTTGGAATCCTGCGATGAGGTCGAGGCGTCTCTAAAGCAGTGGAGCATTGTCACTGAATGACGCATAGCGGGGTATTCTCCGCGCCGTTCACTCCCATGTGCTGTCCTCAGTTTTGTGACCATGCGCTTCTTGCCATCACGGAATTGAAAGCTGCAGGCGCCCCTATCCGATCCGCGCCGCGCCCAGTGCTATTTCGTCAGCTTCAAAACGGCAATGCGTGCCGAGTTCTCAGCTGCCCTAGCTCAAGATGGAGCTGTTTTATGAACTTCCGCCCATTGATGATCCTGCCTCCACTCGTGATTGCTGTGCTCGGCTTCTACTGGATGACTCGGGAACAGTCCGAGGACGTCACCCGTCACGAAGAAACCCGTCTCGCGGTGCGCGCGATGGAGATCCTACCGCAACCAGTTTCGGCCACTGTCATCGGCTATGGACGGGTCGAGCCAGCCCGGGACTGGTCGGCCGTTTCCGAGGTCGAGGGGCGGATCGACGCGATCCCCGGGGACCTTGCCGTCGGAAGCGTCGTCGAAGCCGGCGATGTGCTGTTCGAGATCGACGTGACTGATTACGAGCTTGCCCGCCAGAAGGCGCAGGCAAATATCACCTCGGTCGAGGCCCAGCTGCGCGAGAGCGAACGGCAGGAAGAAAACACCCGCAAGACGCTGGAGTTGCAGGAGCGGACGAAAGCTGTGGCGCAGAACGAGTATGACCGCGTCGCCTCGCTGGTTGAACGCGGCGCCTCGACACAGGCCGCGCTCGATACCGCGCAAAAAACCCTGCTGGCACAGTCGAATTCGGTGCTCACCCTGGAGAATACGCTGGCGCTCTATCCAGCGCAACGCGAGAGCCTGGAGGCGACACGCGCGGTGCGGATGTCCGAACTACGCGAGGCTGAGCGGTCGATCGAGAAAGCCAAGATCTCCGCGCCATTTCGCGGCCGGGTCTCAGAGATTGGCGTCGAGGCCGGACAGTTCGTTCGTACCGGCGACATATTGTTGGTCCTGGACGACACTTCGGCCGCCGAAGTAACCGCCGAGGTTCAGCCGAAAACCTTCGCGCCGATCTTTATGGCGGCACGCGGCAAGGGCGAGGCTCCCGCTGAGGGCATAGACACCTCCCGGGTCATGGAGTTCCTGACGGATGCCGGGATTTCGGCAGAAGTGCGCGTCTCGCTTGAAAACCGCGTCCTGTCATGGCCGGCGAAGTTGGAGCGTATGCGCGGCACACTCGACGCCGACACCGCAACGATGGGCGTTGTCGTCCGGGTCGAGGATCCGACAATCGGGCAGCCGCACCTGCAACGCGGCCCGCTTGAATCCGGTGCATTTGTCTCGGTCATCTTCAGCTCGGATCCGATGGAGAACACCATCGTCGTTCCGCGCAGCGCTTTGCGCTATGGCGACGATGGCGCTGCGTTTGTCTACCTCGCGGATGCGCAGGACCGGCTTGCCAAATCCGCGGTCAAGGTCGGTCATTCCATCGGCGAGGGCGCCATTATCCTCAGTGGGCTGGAGGGCGGCGACCGGCTGGTGCTGAGCGAGCCATCCCCGCCGGTGATCGGCATGGCGTTGGATCTTGTCATGCCCACGGCGGAGCAGTGACATGATCGCCTGGTTCGTCCGTCACCCCGTTGCGTCCAACCTTCTGATGGCGTTGATTTGCATCCTGGGTCTCGCAACCGTCAGCAATATCGAACGCGAGACCTTTCCCGACACCACCGCCTCCACCGTTCTGGTCTCTATCTCCTATCCCGGCGCCTCGGCCGTCGATGTGGACGAGGATATCTGTACCCGGCTGGAGGATGCGATTTCCGGTACTGACGGATTAGAGGAACTTTATTGTCTCTCCATCGACGGACGTGCCTCAGCCACGGCCGAGCTGGAGACCGGCGGCGATATCATCCAGTTCTACAACGACGTCTCCTCGGCCGTCTCCGGCGTGGACGACTTCCCCGATGATGCTGAGACACCCTCAATCGAGCGAGGTGGGCGCACCGAGATGATCGCACAGATCGGCATCTCTGGGATCGACGGCAAGCAAGGACTGCTGGAATATGCCGACGAGCTGGCCAGCACGCTCCAGGGTGTGGACGGTGTGACCGAAGCTACCGTGTCGGGGCTGACCGATCGAGAGCTGCGCGTAACTTTCGACGACGAGGACCTGCGCCGCTACGGGCTGTCGAGCCAAGACGTGGTCGATGCGATCAACGCCCGCTCGCTCCAGCAGCCGCTGGGTGAGGTCGAAACCACTGAGAAGAGCCTCGTGCTGCGTTATTCGGACGTGCGTCGCTCGGTTGCAGATCTCGAAGACCTGATCGTATTGCAGAACCAGAACGGTGGCATCGTCCGGCTCAAGGATCTCGCAACCGCACGGATCGTCGACAGCGACGAGAACACGCAAAGCTACATCAACGGTGCGCAGGCGGTGACCATCCAGATCATGAAGGCGTCGGAAGGTGATTCCATCCGTATTTTCGAACGTGTCGAGGCGATTCTGGAGGCGGAGCGCGCAGCTTGGCCGAAGCCATTCGAAATTACCGTCATCAACAACAGGACTGAGATCGTTGAGGAACGCCTTTCCCTCATTGTCAGCAATATCGTGATGGGCTTGGCGCTGGTTTTTGCGGTGATGTGGATGTTCTTCACACTCAAAGAGGCGCTCTGGATCTCGGCCGCACTGCCGGTTTCCTTCCTCGGCGGGCTGTTTCTGATGAGCGCTCTGGGCGTCACCATCAATATTTTCACGCTCATCGCGCTCCTGCTGGCGGTTGGGCTGATCATGGACGATTCAATCGTCATCGCCGAGAATATCGACAAGTGGCGCCGGCGCGTCGGCGGCAAGGAAGCTGCCTGGCGCGGCACGCAGGAGATCTTGCCAGGCGTGTTGTCCTCTTTCCTGACCACGGCCTGCGTCTTCGGCCCGCTGATGTTCATCGACGGCGACTTTGGACAGGTGCTCAAATACATCCCGATGGTGCTGCTGATGACGCTGGCATTGTCCTTGCTGGAAGGCTTCCTGATCTTGCCGCATCACCTGAGTCATATCGGGAAGGGGGCGCCCGCCGAGTACAAGGATCGACCAGCTGCGCGGGTGCTGGAGCGGTTCAAGGAGGGTGTTGTCATTCCCACCGCCGCAGCGCTGGCGCGGGCCCGCTACCTGACCGTCGGCAGCGTTCTAGGCGCGCTCGTCCTCTCGATCGGGTTGGTCGCGTCCGGTCAGGTCAAGGTGGTTGGCTTTCCAGAGGTGGAGGGCGACACGATCGAAGCAAAGATTGCGCTGACCTCGGGGATCGCCCGCCATCGCACCCTGGCCAATGTCGAGCAGATTCTCGAGGGCCTCGAACGGGTGGATGCGCAATTCAGCCCTGAAACTGAGGGCGGCGCGCCGCTGGTCGAACGTGTCCTTGTCAGCTACGGCTCTAACTCGAGCGTTAACGACAATGGCTCGAACACCGCGACGGTGACCGTCGACCTGTTGGAAGCTGGGAAGCGCAATGTGAGTGCCGACGAGGTCCTGCAGGTCTGGCGCGCGGAATCCGGCACGCTTCCAGACCTTCACCAGATAAGCTTTGCCCAGAACGAGGCAGGGCCGGGGGGCAATGACATTGATATCGACGTCTCGGGAAGCGATCTAGGGGAGATCGAGGTGGCCGCATCCGAAGTCCTGTCACGGCTCTTGGAGCGGATTGACGTCAAAGAGGCCTATTCCGATTTCTATGGTGGCCGTCAAGAAGTGAAGCTAACGCTGAACGAATACGGTTATACCGTCGGGCTGACACCGCAATCGCTCTCGGCGCAGCTCCGCCAGGCCTTTCAAGGCTCGGAGACCGACACGTTCCACACCGGAGCCTCGAGCGTGAACGTGCAGGTGCAGCTGGGAGACACAGTCGCGAACTTCACCGAGCTGGAACAATTCCCGATCATCGTCGGCGGCGGCAAACAGACCGCCCTGATCTCGGTGGCCGCTATGGAACTCGCTGCCTCCTACCCGACGATCACACGTAAGGATGGGCGGGTCGTCGCCAATATCATCGGCCAGATCGACCGCAAGGCCACCACCTCCACAGCCATTTCGGCCTTCGTGCTGAACGATGTCGCGCCGGAACTGGAGCGGCAATACCCCGGCATTTCGATCTCAATTGGCGGAGCCACCGAAGAACAACAGAAGTCGCAATCTTCGGTCGCCACGAAGCTGCTATTGGGGCTTGTCGGCGTGTATATGGTACTCGCCTTCCAATTCCGCAGCTACACGCTGCCGCTGGTGGTGATGCTGTCGATCCCCTTTGCGCTGATCGGCACGATCCTTGGCCACTGGGCAATGGGGTTGAGTCTGTCGATGCCCAGTCTGATCGGCTTTGCCTCGCTTGCGGGGATTGTAGTCAACAACGCCATCCTTTTCCTGACTTTCTTCCAAACCCACCTGCAAGGAGACGACCACGTTGCCGCAGCACTGGATGCCGTCCGTGCCCGCTTCCGGCCGATCATCTTGTCGACCGGGACGACGGTGGCCGGGCTTCTTCCCTTGATCTCCAACACCTCGGTCCATGTGCAAACCACAGTGCCCCTCGTTGTCTCGGTGGCAGCTGGTCTAACGGCCTCGATGATTCTGGTGACACTGGTGCTGCCATCTCTGCTCAGTATCTATTTCGACATTTTCTCGGTGCAGAGATGGGTTGGAAAGTTCGATGACGCGGAGGGAGGAGACATCCCGGTGCAGTAAGGATTGCCGTCGGAGGCCTGAAGTATAAGCAAAAACTTGCGACAAACCTCGGCTTTGCAGAAAGCCTACTGCATTTGGCCAGGTTGGACTGGTCAGTACCCGATTTTATGCATCTTGTGTCGTCGACAAAGGCCGCTAAGTGTAGAGCTGCCTACCGTGATAACAGCGACCCGTTGAGCCTTTGTTTTCGACAGCACGGGTATCAAGACAGAGGGTAAAGCTGAATAGTTTGCTCGCAAGCATGGACGCCCTATGCGGTGATTTGGCGCAAGATACACACCGGCATTGATAAGGAAACGCTGGAAGCGCGCCATTGAAGTCACCACCAGAAATGTCGCTGACGCTCGCTGTTACCTGAGTTAACTGCCCGGACCCCGGTTGATCAGGACAACGGTTTAGTGACCGCATACGGTGCTTGCGACAAGCAAATGCCGTGACGCGATGGCCACGAGTGGCGCACATGCCGTCATTCTCCCGCACAGGAATGCCAATCTTTGAAGTCCACAAACATAGATGCCTTCGCCCGAAACGAGGCGGTCACTGCCTCGCGATACCTATGCCGCGCCATATGGCGGACCTGGATCGGATATCACCGCCAAAGCCACGTTGAGACCAAGATGCATTGGATGAGACTGCTAGGCCTTCCTCTCGGTAGATTGTTCCGCAACCGCCTGCTGGGCAGGGGCTGGCGTAGGACTCGCTTGACAGGATGCCTAAATCCAGGCCCAAGTCTCCGTCCTAAACCGCTACTCTAGGCATAACCGTCACAGAGCCCATGGGATAAGTCCGTCCGGTGGAAAGGAACCTACGAACAGAACCTGATTTGTCCAACAAAGCCATTGCGAGACTGAGAGATGACCGCCGTCACCATACTTTTTTGATAAACCGCATGATTGAGAAGCATGATCGCATTTAGATCGAGCTTTAGATTCTAGTCCAACGGAGCCTCATAGCTTGATCACCGCCATCTTGTCCTGCGTCATGTCGTGCATAGTATAGCCGATCCCACCTGTGTTGTAGCCTGACTGTCGGCGGCCCGCGAAGGGCATCCAATCGACCCGGAACGCAGTGTGATCGTTGACTATAACCGCTGTGGCATCCAGGCGCTGAATGGCTTGCATCGCCGTGTCCAAGTTTTTGGTAAAGACCGCAGCCTGAAAGGCAAATGGCAAGTTATTCGCGGCCCTGTAGGCATCCTCCGGTGCGTCATAGCCATAGACACAGACAACCGGCCCAAAAACTTCCGCCGTTGAGACTCGGGCATCAGAAGACGGATTCAGCAGGACAGTCGGGGCATAGGTTGTCGGGCCAAGTCGTTTTCCACCGGTCAGCAGCGTCGCACCGCCTTGAACCGCCTCGTCCACCCATTGTTCGACGCGGTCAACTTCGGTCGGGCGAATAAGGGGGCCGCAATCGACATTGGGGTCGGTGGCGTCCCCAACCGTCAGTGCCGCCGCCGCATCCGCTAGTTTTTGAGCGATCTCTACGGCTGATCCGGTCGGTGCAAAAACCCGCTGAACCGAAACACAGACCTGTCCGGAATGATAAAATCCCCCCTTGGTTAGGGATGGGATCATCGCATCAATGTCGGCGGTGTCATCCACAATTACAGGCGCAACCCCGCCATGTTCCAACGCACAACGTGTGCCGGGTGCCAGTTTGGAACGTAACATCCAACCCACCCGCGCCGAGCCAATGAACGAGAAAAAGCCGACGCGGGGATCGGTAATCAATGTCTCGGCCACATCATTTTGGCAGGGGGCAAAGCAACACCATTCGGCGGGCAGACCGGCCTGATGCAAGATATCCACAAAGGCCTGACAGGACATGGGTGTATCCAAAGCGGGTTTGACGATCACCGGGCATCCGGTGGCCACTGCCGGGGCAACCTGATGCACAATCAGGTTGAGCGGGTGGTTGAACGCGCTTGCCGCAACCACGACACCAATCGGTTCGCGCTGCGTAAACGCGACACGTCCTGCCCCGGCCTCGGTCAGGTCCATCGGGATTTCGCGCCCTGTCATCTGTCCAATCTCATGAATGCACAGCTCGACCCCGTCGATGGCGCGCTTGACCTCGACACGGGCATCGACAAGGGGTTTGCCGCCTTCATTGGCGATCAGAAACGCCAGTTCTTCGGCCCGGTCAGACATCAGCCGCGCGGTTTCTTTCAGAATTTCGATCCGCTGATAGGCGGGCAGCCAACCATCACGATTGCGGTGAAGATCCTGCGCGGTGCTTAACATGGGCTCGATCTCAGCCCACGAACGGGTTTCGACGCTGCCGATCGACTGCAGGCTGTATGGGTTTACGACATCTACGATACCGCTCATATCAAGCACACCTTGGCGGCCAGCTCGTCAATCAATACCCGTTGGTTTTCGCTGTAATCCACCGGCAGGTCGACCAGATGTACACCGCCAGCGGCAAATGCGGCCTCAAAGGTTGGAACCAGATCTTCGGTGCGTTCAATTCGGTGGCCAGTTGCGCCATAGCTGTTGGCATATTGCACAAAATCGGGATTGTTGAATTCCAGCCCCCAATCATCAAACCCGGCATGTGACTGCTTCCACCGGATCATGCCGTATGAACTGTCATTGAGCACCGTGACCACAAGGTTCAGACCTAGCCGGACTGCGGTTTCAATCTCCTGGCTGTTCATCATGAACCCGCCATCGCCGCAAATCGCCATGACCCGGCGTTCGGGATAGAGTTTGGCGGCCATCATGGCTGAGGGCAGCCCCGCCCCCATCGTGGCCAACGCGTTATCCAGCAACACTGTGTTGGGCTGATACGCCAGATAATTACGCGCATACCAGATCTTGTAGATACCATTGTCCAACGCGATGATGTCGCAATCGCCCATAACCTTGCGCGTATCCGCAACAAAGCGCTGCGGGATCACCGGGAATCGTGGATCATCTGCCCCCGCCGAGGTGTGCAGGTCGGTTTCCCGTTTGACGCGCTCAAAATAGGCGCGATCAAAATCCAACGGCCCGCCCAGCTTTTCGCCCAGCCGCGCAATCGATTGTGCCAGATCCCCGACCACCTCGACCTGAGGGAAATAGACCTGATCGACCTGTGCGGCCTTGTAGTTCACGTGGATCACCTTGGTGCCGCCTTCCTCCATGAAAAAGGGCGGCTTTTCGACTACGTCATGGCCCACATTGATGATCAGATCGGCTCGGTCGATGGCGCAGTGCAGGTAATCTCCGTCCGACAACGCAGCCGTGCCAAGGAATAGATCAGAGCGTTCGTCCACCACGCCCTTACCCATTTGTGTGTTGAAGAACGGAATCTGCGTGTCTTTCACAAACTGGCTGAGGGCACTGCGCGCGTGTTTGCGATTGGCCCCAGCTCCCAACAGCAGCAGCGGCATCTTCGCCGCCCGGATCAGATCTGCGGCTTCGTTGAGGACCGTGTCACCGGCCACGGCATAGTGGCGCGGATGTGGTTTCAGCACAGGTTCGTCGGTTTCCTCGGCTGCGATATCCTCGGGAAGTTCCAGCAGCACCGCGCCGGGGCGTTCCTCTTGAGCGATGCGAAACGCCTCGCGGATCAGGGACGGGATGGTGTTGCCGTGCACGATCTGCTTGGACATCTTGCAGATTGGTGCGAACAGGCCCACCACATCGATGATCTGAAACTGACCCTGTTTGGATTTCTTGATCGGTTTTTGACCGGTGATCATGATCAGCGGCATACCGCCCAGATGTGCATAGGCCGCCGGTGTGGCAAAGTTTGTGGCCCCGGGCCCCAGCGTTGCCATGCAGACCCCGGCCTTGCCCGTCAGGCGTCCATAGGTGGCTGCCATGAAGGCCGCGCCCTGTTCGTGACGCGTTAGCACCAGCTCAATCTTTGAGGTTCTGAGCGATTCCAGAACGTCCAGATTTTCTTCGCCCGGAACTGCAAAGATGTATTCAACACCCTCGGCCTCAAGCGCGGCGACCAACAGGTCCGAGGCTTTGGTTGGGATTGTTGCGATAGGTGTTGAAGGTGACATGTGATCTCCTGATGTTTGCGGGGTCAACGCGAATGGCCGCCCCGCAGGCAGCCGGGGCTGCCGTGTCCTTTGATTATACAGATAAGTTTATTCAGCTGCCTGCATTTGTTGTGGTTTCGGGTAAAGGTCATCCATCGATGCCGAGCGTCCGTTGTCCAGAACGATGCGCGCATGATATCGTTTCAGCAGACGCGGTTCGGCCACACCGCAACTGTGAGCGATGATCCCAATCTCTTTTTTCATGTTCTTAGCATAGCTGGCGACACGTTCCGCCTTGCTGACGGGATCAAGCCCGAATTGCAGTTTTGGATTGTGGGTCGTGATGCCCGTGGGACATGTATTCTTGTTGCACTGCAGGGCCTGAATGCAGCCTAGCGCGAACATGAATCCCCGCGCTGAGTTCACAAAATCAGCACCTGCGCAAAAGGCCCATGCCACTTCGGACGGGTTGATCATCTTGCCGCTGGCGCAGACCATCACTCGATCTTTCAGCCCGTACTTCCTGAGCATATCCACCGTCAGCGGCAGGCTTTCACGCAGAGGCATGCCCATATTGTCGATCAGGCTCATCGGGGCAGCGCCCGTGCCGCCATCAGAGCTGTCGATGGTAACGAAATCTGGTGCACTTTCTGGACCGCGCTTGAGAATTTCCTGGCACAGGCTTTCGAAGAATCCGTAAGCGCCGATAACCGCTTTGAAGCCGACCGGCTTGCCGCTCACTTCGCGCACATAGCTTATCATGTCCAACAGATCGCCCACGCTGTTGATTTCGGGGTGTCGGTTAGGGCTGATGGCATCCTGACCGACCTTCAGACCGCGAATGGCAGCAATGTCCTCGGTGACCTTGGCGCCGGGCAGAATACCGCCCTTGCCGGGCTTGGCGCCCTGACTCAACTTGATCTCAAACATCTTTATGGCGTCATGGGCCGCAACTGCGCGCAGCTTGTCTTCGTCAAAACCGCCTTCCGGTTTGCGTACGCCAAACTTGCCGGTCCCGATCTGGAAAACGATATCCGCGCCGCTTTCCAAGTGATAGGGCGACAGGCCACCCTCGCCAGTGTTGATCCAGATTCCCGCCGCTTTTGCACCCGATGACAACGCCCGCACGGCCGGAACCGAGATTGCCCCATAGCTCATGCCGGAAATGTTAAAGACGGAATCGGTAGTATATGGGTGTTGCGCAAATGGTCCGATGGTCACGGCTGACGGCTCTTGCGCGTCCTGTTCCAGCGTTGGAAACGGGCAATTCACAAAATAAACCGTCCCGGTAGGGCGCAAATCACGGGTCGAGCCAAAGGCCACGGTGGAATCCACGTTTTTGGCGGCACGGTATACCCAGGACCGTTCGGCCCGATTGAACGGCATCTCTTCTCGGTCCTGTGCAAAGAAATACTGACGAAGGAACTCGCCCATGTGCTCAAAGAAATAGCGGAACCGTGCGACCACCGGATAGTTGCGACGCAAAGTGCTTTCGGTTTGGGTCTTGTCACGGAAATAAATCACCACGATCCAAAGCACGGCGAGACCGATGGCAAAGATGAAAGCATAAGAGAGGACTTGCAATAGGGTCAGGATCACACTGGATAGCTGTGACATCATTTATGCCTCCGAATTTTGTTCTTGGTTGAGGGTCGATCGATGGATTTTTCATCTGGCTGGATCGTTGATGATCCGTCAGGGGTGCATGGTTAGAAGTTAGATCGCGACAGAAGTGCGCCTAGTCCAATCACAAACGGTCAATTTTTGGTCATACACTCATAATTCAAGTGTTCCGTAGCAGACCCTGAAGTGTAGAGGCGACCGCTGGCTTCGATGTGCCACTGTGGGTTTGTAAACAATCCAATTTGGAGGCGTCGATTGAACAGATTAGCATGATTGGCTTGAACCTTACGAAGATTGTGTTTCAGGTTCATGGTTGGGTCAGAAATGCTTGACGTTTGGGTCAGAATTGAATGACGCGATTCACTGATTTATTGAGGTTTTGACAGTCGATTGAGTCAAAGGTCAGTGACGTTCCACATTTCCTGTTGAACGTCACACGAACCTGACCCAACCGTCATAGTTGGACCAGAAACTAGGTGAACGTTCGACATCCGAAGGCGCCCCCCAACGTTGGACATCAGTTGAATTTGACCTTTGCGTCATCAACTAACACACCGTTCCCATTTTATGCTCCCGCACGCAGTTTGATTTGTTCTGACTTCCCTTTCGGAAAATCAGATCTGATTTGTAGGTCAGACAGCGAAGCTGCCTGTTCCTGCTAATCTGCCACGTGGCGAACGCGGGAGGGGTCAAGGCAACGCTATTCGACAGGGGTGGTGCGGCCCGCAGGCACAGCCGAGGATACGGCCCTGTCTAATAGGGTTACCCGAGGGGGAGGGCAGCGCCCTCACCCTGACGGCCAAGGGCGTTTGGCTTGTCCAAATCCCGCTGGCCCGCGAAAGGAAAGCGGCGTGAAGGGTGATAGCTACTATTGGCGATCATTAAATTACCTAATAGCGAAAGTGACATTCGGCCCTAACCTGCCGTTCGGTTGCGGTCGCCTTAGCCGTTGTGCGGCGCGTCAGAGGAGACATTCGCCGCAAACGCGAAACTGGGACGCGAGTGTTGGTCTGGAGCACGGGCGAAGCCATCGTCTGACCAAGTTGTTCGAACCGGTTAGGAAGGCCCAATTTGATCTGTTCTATAGATGAATGGAACCTGCGCTGGCTTTGAAAACCAATCATAGCGGACCGCAGTACCGTTCAAAGGAACCTTGAATCTACGCGGATTGTTCTTGCCGGCAGTTCTTCTGTTTGTTGCGGATTGATTTCGAATGCTCGGTGAGCAAGTCTGCCAACTCTGGCCGGCAAGACCCGCAATTCGTTCCAGCCTGAAGGGTATCTCCGATATCGTCCACACTGATCATATGTTGGTCATGAATGGCACGGATGATGGTTTTTAGCCCGACTTCGAAACAGGAACAGACAATTGGTCCGCAATCTTCTGAAGACGCAGAGGAACGGCCAGACAAAATCTGCTGAGGCGTCACCTTGGGAAAGCTTGCCAAATAGTCTCGCATCAATGTGATAGGTTGGCGCGAGACGAAGAGCGCTGCCAATACGCGCTGCCCGTCTGTCAGCGCTATTCTGTACGAGCCCCTCTTTGGATCTTCTACTACGGTGGCCTCGGCATCCGGTAGCCCAAACCATTCGCGGGCAGTGCTTTCCCAATTGTCTATGATCTGCATGCCTGCAAACTCCATCCTGTAGCCGGTGGGTGTTTTGGCAGTTGCCCAGTACTCTGAACCAGGGGTCGCCGCGTCAACTGAAACGGCAAAGCCGTACCACGCGGCATGCATACGCCGTACAGATACCGCAGTTGACTTACTTTCCGGCTGTCCTGAGATCGGATCAGTGACACTTGGAACAAGTACATCCACACAGGCTGATGGGGCCGTTTCACCCGTCCAGTGAATTGGCGCAAACACTTGACCTGGTGCCACAGACTCCGTGATGCGAAGCCGAAATATACCGCTTCCAACTGAGCTGTTGAGTTCAACCAAATCTGCGGCACTAAGGCCCAATCGATCAACGTCGTTGGGGTTAACGTCAACATAAGGCTCGGCAAGATGGGCAGACAGGCGCGGCGACAACCCGGACCTTGTCATGGTGTGCCACTGGTCCCTGTTTCGTCCCGTGTTCAAAAGAAACGGAAATTGTTCAGAAGTCGTCGCCTTAGGTGGACGATGGGTAACAGGCACAAAACGTGCTTTGCCATCAGGATGGAAAAACTGCCCATCGCCGAAAAAACGGCCATCTGATTTACGAGATGTCGTCGGCCACCGTGTTGCGCTCAGCGCTTCATAGTCTTCGTCATCAAGGTCCGAAAAATTTGTAATATCCAGATCCTTGCCAAATGATACAGCGAGCGAAGTCATCTTAGCGTATTCTCGAAAAACCTGTGCTGGGGTTTTATAGCTGAATGCTTCTGTCCAGCCCATGCGGCGGCCCACTTCGGCCAAAATATCCCAATCCGCGCGCGCTTGTCCCGGAGGCGCCAAAACGGCGCGTTGTCTGCTGATCGTGCGGTCTGAATTGGTCACTGTACCGCTTTTTTCGCCCCAACCCGCTGCTGGCAGCAATATGTCTGCGACACGCGCGGTATCTGTTCTGGCGGTCAGGTCGCTGACAACTGTGAATGGACAGCTTTCGATGGCCGCCTTCACGCGGTCTGCATCTGGCATAGTGGCCGCGGGATTGGTGTGGATGACCCACAGTGCTTTGATCTGGCCGCTTTCGACAGCGCGAAACAAGTCAACCGCTTTGAGCCCCTGCTTCTGTGGCATGTTGGGTGCTTTCCAGAACTTCCGGACGGCTGAATTGTGGGCTTTGTTTTCGATATCCAAATGACAGGCGAGCATGTTGGCCAAGCCGCCCACCTCTCGACCACCCATGGCGTTTGGCTGACCGGTGACTGAAAACGGACCCATCCCCGGGCGACCGATCCGTCCGGTGGCCAAATGGCAGTTCAGTATCGCGTTGACCTTGTCGGTTCCGCTAGAAGACTGGTTCACACCCTGACTAAAGATCGTCACAACGCGCTCGGTACCGATCCATAGATCGCAGAAAGCTTCAATCTCACCAGGGCGCAGCCCCGTCTCATCAGGATCGTCAAGCTGTGCCAGCTCGACGGCCTCATTGAACCCAACGCTGCGATCCAGAAATTCCGCAGACACATGCCCGGTTTGGTGAATTCTGGCCAACAATCGGTTGAACAATGCGACGTCGCTGCCCGGTTGAAGCGCCAGATGGAGATCGGCTTGATCGCAGCTTGCTGTTCGACGTGGATCAATAACCACAATCTTCGTTCCGCGCGCCTGACGCGCAGCTATGACCCGTTGATAGAGCACAGGATGGCACCAAGCGAGGTTCGAGCCGACCAGCACAACCAGGTCAGCCTGATCCAGATCCTCATAGGTTCCAGGCACCGTATCTGTGCCGAAAGCGCGTTTGTGCCCTGCCACTGTAGATGCCATACAAAGCCGAGAGTTGGTGTCGATATTCGCCGAGCCCATAAAGCCTTTCATCAGTTTGTTGGCGACATAGTAATCCTCGGTCAGCAACTGCCCCGAGACGTAAAAAGCGACGCTGTCCGGCCCGTGTTCAGTTATCGCGGCAGAGAACCGGTCTGCAATCAGTTGCAACGCGTTATCCCAGCTGGTGTCCTGACCAAAGGCGCGAGGAGCCAGTAACCGGTGTTCCAACCCCACGGTTTCACCCAAAGCCAACCCTTTCGAGCACAAACGACCATGGTTCGCTGGATGATCCGGGTCGCCCCGGACAGTCAGCCCTCCAACTCCATCTGGTCGCAGAAGCACGCCGCAGCCAACGCCGCAATACGCGCAGGTCGAGCGAACTTCGGGCAGACCACTTCCGTCCATCAGGCCGCGCTCCGCCGGGAAACCGCGCTGTCGTCCAATAGGATACGACCGTCTTCAAGACGCACCGGATAGGTGGTGATGCTGCCATCATCCGCGCCTTTAGCTTCGCCCGTGTTCAGGTCAAAGACCCAGTTGTGTAGCGGACAGGTGACTGACTGGCCGTGGACGATGCCCTCGGACAATGGGCCGCCCTTATGCGGACAGTTGTTGGTCGCGGCGAATACTTCCGCCTCGGCAGTGCGGAAGACGGCGATACAGCCGATATGGGTTTTCACCAGACGCGCTCCGCGCACCGGCACCTCATCAATATGTCCGATGTCGATCCAGCTCATTCCGCGGCCTCCAATGTAAAATCTGCAATCGGCGCGTAGGTCTGCGCTTTTTCTTTGACGTGTTCGGCCCACGGGTCTTTGCGGTAGATGCTTTGCGACAGTTCGAACCGGGCGACCAAAGCAGCGCGGTTTTCAAGATCGTCCACGACCTGAGCTTTGACCCAGTCCATGCCAACCTTGCCCAACCATTTGTACAAGCGGTCCAGATACTTGCCGCCTTCGCGATAGGCTTGGGTGACGGCCATCACGACCTCGATTGCTTCGTCCTCGGTGGAGACTTGGCAGAGCAACTCGGTCTCTTTTACGTCCATGCCTGCGGCACCGCCGATGCTGATCTGATAGCCCGAATCCACGCAGACCACGCCGATATCCTTGCACGTCGCCTCGGCGCAGTTGCGCGGGCAGCCTGACACGGCAAGCTTCAGCTTGTGCGGCGTCCACGCCCCCCACAGGGTCTTCTCCAGCTTGATCCCCAGGCCTGTACTGTCCTGCGTGCCAAACCGGCAATGATCCGTGCCGACGCAGGTTTTGACCGTGCGCAGACCCTTGGAATAGGCATGGCCCGAGACCAGACCAGCCTTGTTCAGATCCGACCAGATCGCAGGCAGGTCCACACCCTTTACGCCCAGAAGGTCGATGCGCTGACCGCCCGTGACTTTGACGGTTGGCACGTCGTACTTATCGGCAGCATTGGCAATGGCGCGCAGCTCTTCCGGTGTCGTGATCCCTCCCCACATTCGGGGCACGACACTGAATGTGCCGTCTTTCTGAATGTTGGCGTGTTTGCGTTCATTGACGAAGCGGCTTTGCGGGTCGTCTTGGTATTCCAGCGGCCAATCCGCCAGTAGATAATAGTTAATCGCCGGGCGGCAAACATGGCAGCCGTTGGGCGTGGTCCAGCTGAGTTCCTGCCAGACAGCGGCCTGGCTTTTCAGTTCCTGCCCCTTGATCAGACGACGTACATCCTCATGCGTCAGGTCGGTGCAACCGCAGATCGGTTGCGCGGTTGGCATTTGGAAGTCGTCACCCAGCGTCACCTGCAACACCTGTTCCACCAGTCCAGTACAGGTGCCGCAGGAAGCACTCGCCTTGGTGCCTGCACGTACCGCGCCCAGATCGTCGGCACCTGCGTTGATCGCCTCGACAATCTCGCCTTTGCATACGCCGTTGCAGCCGCAAATCTCCGCCTCAGGCGGCAATGCTGCAACGGCTGAGAGAGGGTCCGCGGTGTCGCCCCCCTGATAGGCCGGGCCGAAGATCAGCGTCTCACGCATCTCGTCGATGCTGGTGCCGTCCTTGATCAACCCGAAGAACCAGCTACCATCGGCGGTGTCGCCATACATGACAGCACCAACCAGACGATCTTCTTCGATCACAAGGCGTTTGTAGACCCCGCGCGACGGGTCCCGGAACACGATATCCTCGCGCCCCGGCCCATCCGCGAAATCACCCGCACTGAACAGATCGCAGCCGGTGACTTTCAGCTTGGTCGAGAGGGTTTTCTGCGCGAATGCAGCGTCTTTCGCCAGCAACGACTGCGCCGCCACCTTCGCCTGATCGTAGAGCGGTGCAACTAGCCCGAATACCTCTCCGTCATGTTCGACGCATTCGCCCACGGCGTAGACATCCGGGTCCGACGTCAGCATCTGGTCATCCACATGAATGCCGCGCCCGGTGGCCAGACCGGCCTCTTGTGCCAGAGCCGTGTTGGGGCGGATGCCGACGGCCATGACGAGCAGATCACAGGGCAGCTCGGTCCCGTCGTCCAGAAGCAGCGCGCGAACCTTTCCGTCCTGCCCCAGAATTTCCTTGGAGTTCGCCTGCAGGCAGATCTTGATGCCTTTGTCTTCCAGCGACTTCTTCAGCAGGTAGCCTGCGGCTTCGTCCAGTTGACGCTCCATCAGGTGGCCCATTATGTGGACAACGGTGACGTCAACACCATGCGCGACCATCCCTGCAGCGGCCTCGAGCCCCAGCAAACCACCGCCAATTACGACGACCTTGTTTTCCGGACTCATGCCCATCATCTGCTGCGTGTCTTCCAAATCGCGATAGGCGATCACACCATCCAGATCATGCCCCGGCAAAGGGATGATGAACGGGTTCGACCCGGTCGCGACGACCAGCTTGTCGTATGGTACATGTCCGTTCTCGCCCTCGACCACCTTCATCTCTCGGTCGATCTTGGCCACCTTCTCTCCAAAGCGGCAGGAGATGCCCCGCTCGGCATACCAAGTGTCGTCATGGGTGACGATCTCTTCATAGGTCTTCTCACCCGACAGAACCGGGCTGAGCATGATGCGGTTGTAGTTCCCGCGCGGCTCAGCGTTGAACAGGGTGATTTCGAACGCATCCGGTGCGGCGTCGGTCAGGTGTTCCAGCACCCGACCCGAGGCCATGCCTGCGCCTATAACAACTAGTCTTTGCTTCATGATTTCACTCCGCTGCAATCGCCTTAGGGGCGGGCGATTTCGGCTTGGCGCCGTGTTCGTATTCTTCAAGGAAATCGAGAACTTCCTGCCGGTAGGCGTAATAATCCGGGTGCTCCAACAGGGCCTTGCGAGTCCTTGGGCGCGGCAGGTCGACCTTGGTGATTTTACCGATGGTCGCCTGCGGACCGTTGGTCATCATCACTACGCGGTCGGCCAGCAGGATCGCCTCGTCCACATCATGGGTGACGCAGATCGCAGTCACCTTTGTGCGGGACCAGACCTCCATCAGAACTTCCTGCAATTCCCAGCGTGTGAGGCTGTCGAGCATCCCGAAAGGCTCATCCAACAGCAATAGTTTGGGCGACAGAGCAAAGGCGCGGGCGATACCGACACGCTGCTTCATCCCGTTCGACAGGTCAGAGGCAGATTTGTCCATCGCATCGGCCAGTCCGACGCGTTCCAGATAGTACTCCACCACGTCCTGCCGCTCGGCCAGGCTTGCATTGGGGTAGACCTTGTCGACACCAATCGCGACGTTTTCCTTGGCGGACAGCCAGGGGAACAGGTTTGGCGATTGGAACACTACAGCGCGTTCCGGGTCGGCGCCTTCGACGTGACGGCCATCTAACTTGATCGCGCCCTTGGAGATGTCATTAAGACCTGCGGCCATGGTCAGAACTGTGGACTTGCCGCAGCCGGAATGGCCGATCAGAGAGATGAACTCACCCTTGTCGATCTTCAGGTCAAAATCCTCGACCACGGTCAGAGGGCCTTTGGGCGTCGGATACACCTTGTGCAGCTGCGAGAAATCGAGGAAGCGGTTCTCAATCATCCCCTTTTGCGCCTCGGCCACCGCCGTTGGAACCCCGTGGATTGGGGTGACATCCGGCAGGGTACGAGTGCCTTCGACCTTGGCCTCGATCCCTACGTCCATCAGATATTTGGTGACGTCCGCCCGCAAGCGTTTGAACGTCTCATCGTTGTTCATGGCACCGCGTTCGCGCGGTCGCGGGATCGACACGTGGAACTCCTGCCCCAGCGTGCCATCTGGGTTCAGTGCAATGATCCGGTCGGCAAGAATGATTGCTTCATCGACGTCGTTGGTAATCAGCACGCAAGTCTTCTTGTCGGCTTCCCAGATGTGTTCGATCTCGTCCGCCAGATTGGCACGGGTCAAAGCGTCGAGCGCCGACAGAGGTTCATCCAGCAGCAATACCTCAGGGCTCATCGACAGCGCCCTCGCCACGTTGACCCGCTGGCGCATCCCGCCGGACAGTTCCGCCGGGCGGCGCGTCGCGGCATGGCTGAGGCCCACCATCTTGACGTAATGCGCGACTTTTTCGGCTTTCTCGGTCTTGCTGAGATCCGGGAAAACCGTATCAACCGCCAGCCCGACATTGCCGCCGACCGTCAGCCAAGGCATCAGCGAGTAGTTCTGGAAGATCACCCCGCGTTCCGGGCCGGGGCCCTTTATCGGAGCGCCTTTGAACGTGACCTCTCCGCTGGTCGGGCGATCCAGCCCGGCCATCAGGTTGATCAGGGTCGTCTTGCCGGTGCCTGAGAAACCAAGGATCACCAGAAACTCGCCCTCTTGCACGTCCAGATCGATGCCTTTCAGCACATCGGCGCGCGCAGTGCCTTCACCGAAGGATTTAGAGGTGTCCTTGAAGCTTAGAATGCTCATCGCGTTCACCGGTTATTCGTGAAGGTGAAAAGGGATTGCAGGGCATACATCACACGGTCCAGCAGGAAGCCGATGATGCCGATGGTAAAGACCGCAACCATGATCTTGGCCAATGAGCTGGAGGAACCGTTTTGGAACTCATCCCAGACAAACTTGCCCAGGCCGGGGTTCTGCGCCAGCATTTCCGCGGCGATCAGGACCATCCAGCCAACACCAAGCGACAGGCGCAGACCAGTGAAGATCAGCGGCAGGGCCGAAGGCAACACCAGTTTGGTGATCTTGGTATAGGTGTTCATTTTCAGAACCTTGGAGACGTTCACCAAATCCTTGTCGATAGATGCCACACCCAGCGCCGTGTTGATTAATGTGGGCCATAGCGAACACAAAGTTACGGTGATGGCGGAGATCAAAAAGGATTTCGCGAACCAGCCATCATTGGTGACGTAAACGGCCGAGACGATCATGGTCACAATCGGTAGCCACGCCAGTGGCGAGACCGGTTTGAATATCTGGATCAGCGGGTTCAGCGCGGCATTTGCCGTAGGCGAAAGACCTGCGGCGATGCCCAGCGGGACCGCAAGGGCAGTAGCGATCAGAAAGCCGAAAAACACAGTTTTGATCGAGGTCCAGATCTGTTGGTAGTAGGTCGGAGCCCCGGTGAAAGCGACGTCTTTCACCTTCTCCGGCTGGCCAGCATCAATAAACTTTTGATTGCGCGTGTCGACCATGGCTTCGAACTTGGCGCGTTTTGCCGCTTTAGCTTTGGCGTCCTCATTCAGGCTGACCATCTCCGCCCAAACCTGCGCTGGCCCGGGGACCGCGCCCAGCGAGGTCTGTACCTTGGGCGCCAGCGTGCCCCACAGAAGCAAAAAGGCGAAGATCGACAGCAACGGCACGATCAGCAAACGCCAAATCTCGGCCATCTGAGCGCGGGGATTGTCTCCGGCGGCGGCTTTCAGAACAGGCGTGGCCCAGCTGAGACCCAACACCTGGAACCATTTGTCGGCTGCATTGATGCGGGTGAAAAGGCGGGCGCGACGCTCCTGGCGTGCAGCGTCTGCGTTGAATTCGGGATCGACGGTCGTCATCTGATGTGTCCTTGCGATGGCGGGGCACTTGTGAAGCCCACGCCCGACCTTGGCCGGACGTGGAGCTGAGGAATTAGCCTTGAACGTCCGAGCCGACGATCTTCTGCTCGCCCTTCAGGCCAATGGACATGCTTTCGAGATAGGCGTTGGGTGTGCGGCCGTCATAGGCGATCCCGTCAATGATATCCTCGGCAGGCGTTGGTGCCTTGTAGCCGTCACTGTTCCAGGGGAAATCGGCCTCATCCGCCAGACCTTCGTCAACCAGCAGACGGGCGGCCTCCAGGTAGATTTTGGGCTTGTAGACCGACTTGGCCACTTCGTCATACCAACTGTCCGGCTTCGCATCGGCGATCTGACCCCAACGACGCATCTGGGTCAGGTACCAAACCGCGTCCGAATAGAACGGATAGGTCGCGTTGTAGCGGAAGAACACGTTGAAATCTGGAACCTCACGCTTGTCGCCTTTTTCATATTCGAAAGTGCCAGTCATCGAATTGGCGATCACGTCATAATCCGCGCCCACATATTCTGCGCGGCTCAGGATTTCGACCGCTTCGGGGCGGTTGGCGTTGTCATTTTCATCCAACCACTGTGCCGCGCGGATCAGGGCTTTGGTCACTGCCAGAGTGGTATTCGGATACTCCTCGGCAAACTCGGCTGTGATGCCAAAGACCTTCTCGGGGTTGTTCTTCCACAGTTCGTAATCGGTAATTACTGGAACGCCGATGCCCTTGAACACCGCTTGCTGGTTCCACGGCTCACCCACGCAGTAGCCATAGATCGTTCCGGCCTCCAACGTGGCTGGCATTTGCGGCGGAGGTGTCACCGAGAGGAACACATCCGCACCGATTTGACCGGTCACGTTGTCTGGGCTGTAGAACCCCGGATGCAGCCCACCAGCGGCCAGCCAATAGCGCAGTTCGTAATTGTGGGTCGAGACTGGGAAGACCATGCCCATGTTAAAGGGCTTGCCTTCAGATTTGTATTTCTCAACGACCGGAGCAAGCGCCTCTGCGCTGATAGGGTGTTGGGGACGACCATCCTCCATCACCGGGATGTTCGGCTTCATCTCTTCCCAAATCTCCTTGGACACGGTGATGCCGTTGCCGTTCAGGTCCATTGAGAAGGGCGTTACGATGTGCGCTTCGGTTCCGTATCCGATGGTGGCGGCCAAAGGCTGTCCGGCCAGCATGTGTGCGCCGTCAAGCTGCCCGTCGATCACGCCATCCAATAGGACCTTCCAATTGGCTTGTGCTTCCAGCGTCACGAACAGGCCTTCGTCCAGAAAGTACCCATTCTCGTAAGCGACAGCCAGCGGCGCCATATCGGTCAGTTTGATAAAGCCAAAAGTCAGCTCGTCTTTTTCCAGTTCCAGCTCGGCCAGTGCCGGAGACACAAGCGCCGTCGTTGCGACGAGGCCTAAAAGAAGCTTTTTCATCTCGATCCCTTTCGGTTCAGCCCAACCTCTTGGGCAAACAAAAAAGCCGCCGACACAGTCCGCCGGGAGGAGGTGGCGGATGGTCGAGCGGCTTTGCTCTTGTAAGGTGCCCTGGATAGTGGGCGAATTCCGTCGGTGGGCGTCGTTGCCTTCCGATGTCCCGATTAAGACATCCTTGATCTGGGCCGTCATCCGGTTTTGAGCGTCAAAGTGTGATTTTTCTGCGCTGCAGCGTGATTTGATGCTGCGCTGCAAAAATTTTGGGCACTCTCACCCCGTTGGCTCGAAAATGCGACGATCGAAGAAGACGTTCGGCGCCAGAATCAAGCTTCCGTTTGTCGAGGCTACGGTGGTCGACTCAGGAAGCGCCCCTTCCAGCTTTTCTGACGCTCCGGGGGTTTCGACACCCAGCCCGAACAACTCGCGCCGATAGAGATCGCTGCGAAAGACACGGGCGGCCTGACGTTCGGCTGTGCTGACATCGATCCCGTTCCGTTGCGCTAGGTGATGCGCGATCCACTTGGCCTGACTGCGCCATGGGAAGGTGGCAGCGCCATCAAAGAACTCGACAAACCCATCCACATGGCGTTGCTCGCCGCGCGCCGAGATTGTGAATTCGCCCATCAATGCACGGTCGATTAGTTCGGGTGAGACATTGAGGTAGGTTTTGCGCGATAGCATCTCGGACGCGGTTGTTCGGCTGTCCGTGTTTGAAAGCCAACGTCCCGCGCGCCAAACGGCCCGCATAAGGCTACCCAGCAAATGCGGCTCAGTTTCGGCCCAGTTGTTTCTAACCGCCAACACCTTTTCAGGTGCGCAGGTCCAGATTGCCTTACCGGGCAGCAGCAAGGCACCAACATTGTCATCCACGGCGAATGAGCCCCAAGGCTCGCCCACGCAGAAGGCATCGATCTCGCCACCTGCAAGCGCCTGCGCCATGAGAGGGGGCGGGACAGTGCGGATTTCGACCTGCTTCGAAGCCAGTTCGGTTCCCGCAACCCAATAGCGCAGCAGTTCAACATGCATCGAAAACGGAAAAGGCACTCCGAACACCAAAACCTCACCGGCAGCCTTTGCCAGTGCAGCCCCAGCCGCAACGGCATCAGTGAAATCGAAGTCATAGCCCTGATCGGTCAGACGCCCTGCCAATTGGGTTCCAACGCCTATGACGTTGCCATTCAGGGATAGGACAGACACTGCGGACAGCGGCGTCGAGATACCGCCCAAACCCAAGGCCATCGCAACGGGTACAGGTGACAGCAGATGCGCTGCGTCCACATGCCCAAAAGCCAGCATATCGCGCAGAGATGACCATGACGGGGCCGGTCGCAGATCCAGAGACACGCCTTCGGCATGGTCAAATCCCATCTCGCGCGCGACAATCAACGGGGCCGCGTCGACCAAAGGCATATAGGCGACAGGCAAGGTCACGGTTCTCATGACAACAAACCCGAGGCCGTGACCAGGGCTTCGGCCACTTCTGCAACCCGGCGGTTCTGGTTCATCGCTGTTTTGCGCAGCAGGGCGTAGGCCTCGTCTTCAGACACACCCTTGGCTTTCATCAACAACCCTTTGGCGCGATCAATCACTTTGCGTTCTTCCAACGCACGGCGGGTCTCGGCCAGTTCGGTCCTCATCTGGCGTAATACCTGAAACCGGGCGATGGCGGTATCGATCACAGGTTTGATGCGCTCGGCTTGCAGGCCATCGACTACATAGGCTGATACCCCTGCCTCAACGGCTGCTTTCGCCAATCCACCCGCAGCGCCCGAGACGAACATGGCCACCGGACGCTCCATCGGACCGGAGGCGACGGTCAACTCTTCCAGCATATCCCGCGATGGATTGTCTATGTCGATCAGAACGATGTCTGGGCTATGCATTGCAATTCTACGTGCCAGCCCGGAAACATTGCCGATTACAGAAACGTCTACGTCTCCAGACTCTTTTAAGGCATCCACAATTGCAAAGGCACGTTCTTGGTTCTGCTCGACGACAACGACAGTAAGGTGTTGTTTCATAGGCACCCAAGTGAGCCCAAGCTTCATCGATCGCAATTCCAAGGCCACTAAGCGTTTCATCAGGCTGCCAGTTTGCCTATTTTATCAGCATATTTTTACATGCAGCGGAATGTCTGCACAGTTTTTCTGCATGTTATCAAAGAAATCTGCTTTGAGCCCTGGCGTGGCGCATTGGATCGACTCTTTGAATTTTCATTTGGTCTAATCTTTGGTTTGGGAGGCCAAATGTACTTCCATCGACGATGCGAAATCGAAGGTCCACTTTGACAGCAAGAACCACGTGACTCCGCAATCGCAGCGAATGATCGCTTTCCGCCCAACTGCTGGAATTCGTGCGAGCGCTGATGAAAGTGTATCCGTCTATCCGGCGCTACGCAGCCTTGAGATGTTCCGAGGCAGCCTGAGTGCCGCCTCCGTGATGAGGCATACCGCTCTTGGCTAGCCCCATTTCTACGCCAGAAAGGGTGGCCATCAACATTAGGTCGTTGAAATCGCCCAAATGACCAATGCGGAACACCTTGTCGGCTACCTTGGACAGACCATTTCCTAGTGAGATGTCATAGTGCTCAAGCGCCGTAGCACGAAACGCATCGGCGGAGTGACCTTCTGGGACCTTAACCGCAGTCAAGACGCCCGATTCCTGACCTTGATGTGTGCACAAAACCTCAAGACCCCAGGCGCGCACGGCAGCCCGTGTCGCGGCTCCGTGTCGGGAGTGACGGGCAAAAACGTTGTCCAACCCTTCCTCGTGCAACATGTCTATGGCCTCATTTAATCCATAGAGAAGATTGGTGCCGGGGGTGTAGGGAAAGAACCCCTTCTGATTTGGTCCGACCATATCTTGCCAATCCCAGTAACTTCGCGGCGTGGTCACGGATTTTGAGTGTTTTAGCGCCCGATCGCTCACGGCGTTGAAGCTCAGACCAGGCGGTAACATCAGTCCTTTTTGCGAGCCGGAGACACACACATCTACCCCCCAGTCATCGAACCGAAAGTCAATCGACGCAAGGCCGGAGATGGAGTCCACGATTAGAAGTGCGGGGTGTTTTGCAGCGTCTATGGCCCTGCGCACTTCCTCAATTGATGAAACTGACCCGGTGGACGTTTCGTTGTGAACGACGCAAACCGCCTTGATGTCGTGCTGCTTGTCCGCACGTAGACGGTCTTCAATCTGATTGGGGTCCGCGCCGCCGCGCCAATCTCCTTCAATCAGCTCTGGTTGCAACCCTAGTTTACCAGCCAAGTTGCACCACATGAAGGCGAAATGCCCTGTTTCGAACATCAGAACTTTTTCGCCAGGCGAAACCGTGTTCACAAGTGCGGCTTCCCACGCACCGGTGCCGGATGAAGGATAGATAAAGACGTTCTGTTTTGTCCTGAAAATCGTCTTCATACCATTGAGGGCCTTATTCCCGACTTCTGCAAAATTGGGTCCTCGATGATCAATGGTCTGCGTGCTTATGGCTCTCAGGATTCGATCTGGCACAGCACTTGGCCCTGGAATCTGCAAAAAGTGTCTACCCGCCTGACGCATTTGAACTGATCCTTACGCTGGTGCCAAAAAAGTGGCGCTATTACCTATTGCAAAAGTTAATTATGAATTCATTATTCAGTCAACGATGAAGTGAAAGGTCTAATTAGGCTTACAGGGAAGGGAAGGCGAACCTGATGGTAGAGAATGGATCGTTGTACCGCCGACTGTTGTCTGATGTACGGGGGGAAGTGATGTCAGATCCGGCATCGCTTGCTCGATACTCGACCGATGCCTCAATCTATCAGATGATACCGGACGCTGTGGTGATCCCCCGGTCCACAGAAGATGTCCAAGCTGTAATGTCCATTGCGCGGGACGAAGGATGTTCGGTTCTGCCTCGCGGCGGCGGCACGTCGCAATGCGGGCAAACAGTCAATCAGGGTGTTGTGCTGGACAGCACAAAACACTTGAATCGTATTCTTGACGTAGACGTTGAGAAACGTATTGCGCGCGTTCAGCCCGGTGTTGTTCTGGATCAATTGAACCAAGCGTTGAAGCAGCATGGCCTTTGGTTTCCCGTGGATCCCTCAACAGCGTCTCGTTGCACTCTTGGGGGGATGGCGGCAAACAATTCTTCAGGTGGAAAATCTCTGCGATACGGGATCATGCGAGACAACGTCCGTGCGATAAACGCAATCATGGTTGACGGCCCGGAAGCGCGGTTCAGCGCTGATACGGCCGCATCAGGCGATTATGCGGATCTTGTTGGTGATATGCGCGCTCTTGGGCGTCGCGAGGCTGCTGAAATTGACGCTCGTTTTCCCAAAGTCCAACGCCGTGTGGGCGGGTACAATATCGACGCCCTCATCGGTAACGACATCAACATGTCCCATTTATTGGTGGGGTCAGAAGGCACATTGGCCTATTTCACAGAACTGGAATTAAGCTTGGCACAGTTGCCGGGTGCGAAAGTTACTGGTGTGTGCCATTTCCCGACATTCCGTGCTGCAATGGAGGCCACTCAGCACATCGTGACACTCAACCCCCTGGCGGTAGAGTTGGTCGACGACACCATGATTGCATTAGGGCGTGAAATCCCAATGTTTCGCGAAACGATAAATGCATTTGTTGAAGGCAATCCCGAAGCCCTGCTGCTGGTGGAATTCGCCGAGGGCAGCGCCGAGGCCAATGCTGCAAAACTAGTCGAGCTTTCGCAACTGATGGGAGATCTCGGGTTTGCTTTCAGCGGTGCGGAAAACCGGTGGGGCGGCGTTGTCTCTGTTACGGACAACTCTTTGCAGAATTCTATCGCCGAGTACCGAAAATCCGGGTTGAATGTCATGATGTCGATGAAAGAGGCGGGAAAACCAATCTCTTTTGTCGAAGATTGCGCTGTCCCGCTACCCGACCTCGCCGAATACACCGCTGGCCTGACCGAAATCTTTGCAAAACATGGCACAAAGGGAACATGGTACGCGCATGCCTCGGTGGGGTGTTTACACGTGCGACCTGTGCTGAACATGCGGCAGGACAAAGACGTCCGGACAATGAGGGCGATCGCTGAAGAAACATTTGATCTGGTCAAAAAATACAAAGGATCTCATTCAGGGGAACATGGTGACGGGATCGTAAGATCAGAATTTCATGAAAAGATGTTCGGTCAGCGTATCGTTTCTGCGTTTGAGCAGGTTAAGAACCGGTTTGATCCCGACGGAGTGATGAATCCCGGCAAGATCGTGAACGCGCCCGCCATGGATGACCGCCGACTGTTCCGCTACGGCCAGGACTATTCGGTTCCTGAATTCGAAACGACGCTGGACTGGTCTGCTTGGCCGGGTGCCGGAGGAGGGTTTCAGGGCGCCGTCGAGATGTGCAACAACAATGGTGCATGCCGCAAGCTCAAGGGTGGGGTTATGTGCCCATCTTTCCGAGCGACCCGAAACGAGCGTGATGTTACGCGTGGACGGGCAAATACGCTGCGGTTTGCGATCAGCGGGCAGATGCCGGGCGGTTTGTCGTCCGATGCCATGTTGGACACAATGAAGTACTGCGTGTCCTGCAAAGCTTGCGCTCGGGAATGTCCGACCGGCGTCGACATGGCGCGAATGAAAATCGAAGTAATGTCAGCAAAACGTAAAAAAGATGGGCTGACGTTGGCAGACAAATTGATAGCTTACCTGCCCCGATATGCGCCAAAAGCCGCGAAAGTCGCGTGGCTTGTGAATCTACGAAACAAAATTGCACCCTCGCGTAAGCTATTGGAGGGACCGACTGGTATTTCAGCGCGACGTGATCTGCCAGTGTGGTCTTCTGCTCCGTTCCGTGATGCCGAGGCTCAGGACAATGATCCGCAGGTGTTGCTGTTTGCCGACGTGTTCAACCGGTATTTCGAACCGGAAAATTTACGCGCCGCTGTCCGGGTTTTGCGGGCAAACGGACTTCGGGTGGCCGTGGCGCGAGACGATCAATCCGACAGGGCATTGGATTGCGGACGTACTCTTTTAGCTATGGGCTGCGTCGACGAAGCGCGTCACGAGGCACAACGCGTGATTGACGCGACGCGAGAGGCGGTTGCAAAAGGTGTTCCAGTAGTCGGGCTCGAACCTTCCTCTATCCTCACGTTCCGGGATGAGTTTTTGGCGCTTTGCCCGGGGCCGGAAACGGAGATGTTGTCGAATGCAACGCGTACCTTTGAGGAATTTCTGGCCGATCAGCCGGACTTGGCCCTGAAGCCGTTGGATCGCCCGATCTATGTGCATGGGCATTGCCACCAGAAAGCACACGATGCCGTCACACCGATGCTCAACCTTTTGAAGCGTATTCCGGAGGCACAGGTTCACATGATAGAAAGCGGTTGTTGCGGAATGGCCGGGGCTTTTGGGTATGCGCCCGACACTATCGATGTTTCGATAAAGATGGCACAACTTGACTTGTTCCCGGCGTTGGAAGCAGCACCTATAGATGCAGTTATCGTGGCCGATGGGACATCTTGCCGCCATCAAATCGCCGAAGGTACGCAGCGGAAGCCCATGCACGTCGCGCGCCTGTTGGATCTGGTTCTTGATGTTTAGGAAATGGAAATGAACCTGACGGACAGCATTAATCGCCCGACCCTTCATGAAGAACTGGTCGAAAGGCTGCGTAACCTGGTTGTCGAAGATGTGCTAAAGCCGGGTGAAAAAGTGCCCGAGAAGCAGCTTTGTGACTCGTTGGGGGTCTCGCGGACACCTTTGCGAGAAGCTTTAAAGGTGCTTGCATCAGAAGGCTTTGTGGTACTTCAAGCCAACCGGGGGGCCCGCGTCGCAAGTGTCACGCGAGAGGAATTGGAGAATACATTTCCAGTGCTTGCGACGCTTGAGCAACTGGCGGGAGAGTTGGCATGTCAGCACCTGGATTCCGCTGAAATTGAACTAATCGAACGTCGCCACGCCGATATGCTGAAAGCCTATAAGTCACATGACCGACAGGCATATTTTAAGGCCAATCAGGACATTCATCAGGCACTGATACGTGGCGCGCGAAACGATATCCTTGCGAGCCACCACAAGCTGTTGGCCGCACGGGTCCGCCGCGCACGTTTTATGGCCAACTTGTCGGACGAGCGCTGGGCGCAGGCCATTTACGAACACAAAGCCATGATGGAGTTACTCAGGGCCCGTAATGCAGATGGGCTTGGGAAATCCATGAAGCTTCACATGATGAACAAACTTTCTGCTCTTGTGAAAGCGCTGGAGGCAGAGGACGAGACACCTCGCTAAACCCTAGTAAAAAGCGCCTACCAGCTTCCCACGGATGCGCTGCTAGTCGGCGCTGAGACTAGGAAACAGAGGGGATAACCCACAGTCCTCAGCAAGTTTGTTGAGGTCTCGACAAAGAGCGGGATTCAGCCTCACACCGTCTTTGCGGCGGGCCTCTGCGGCAGCCGTTTTGCCGTCTCCGGGCAAGCGCACCGGGTCATGACCGGGCAGGGGGGCGGATGCGCGCATTTCAGAGAAGACGCGGGCTGCGTTAGAAGCAAAGTCATTGCCCATCCCAAAGGCTGCCGGATTGAGCGCCATAACGAACTGGCCGGTGTTTGTGGATGAAGTTGTGTCCGAGGTGAAATTGACCACATCGGAACCGAAGGCCGCGCGGTTTAAGACCCCGGCCATCAACCCGATAGCTACGGAAAGACCGAACCCTTTCGGACCCCCAATCGGCAACAGAAATCCTTCTGACTTGAGGGCGGGGTCCGTCAATGGATTTCCATCACGCCCAACCATCCAGCCTTCGGGCATAGGCTTGCCTTGCTGCAACAGGGTTTTGATCTTGCCCATCGCGGCTACGGTCGTCGCCATATCAAACACAAACGGGTCGGGACCATCGGCAGGGGCGGAAAAAGCAATGGGATTGGTGCCAAGAAGCAAATCGCTACCGCCATAAGGCGGGACGTGGTTCGCGCTGCCCACTGCCGCGGCCATACCAAGCAGCCCTGCCTCGGCTTGCGGACGTACATAAAGTGCGAGTGGTCCCGCGTGATTGCCGCGCCGAACACCAACCCACCCGATACCGGTCGCTTTTGCCTTTTCAATTGCAAGATCCCGCGCCGCCGACATAGCCAGATGGCCGAGGCCATCGTCTCCGTCGATCAAAGCGGTTGCGACAGTCTCATGTTCTACAGTTACTTTTGGCGTAGGATTGGAGCCACCTCCCGCCAGCCGGGCAAGGTACTGGCGCAGGCGAAAGACACCGTGCGTACCGTAGCCATAAATGTCGGCCTCGACCATCAACGAGGCCACCTTGTCCGCATCTGTTTTTGGCACACCTCGAGTTTCGAGCGCGGTCGCCACAAATTCACGCAGGGTGTGGCAGTCTATTTTCACAGGCTCAGAAGTCATCTCTTCCCACCTGTTCCTTGTGCCAGAACACCAATTTACGCTGTGTCCAAACCACCGACGCAAAAACCACCAGACCAACAAGGCTGAGATACAGGATCAACGAGAAGACGCGCGGCGTGTTGAGCTGCGAGGCCGCGACTCGGATAAGTTCGCCAAATCCCTTGCCACCGCCAAGGAATTCTCCTGTGATCGCACCAGCCATTACGCCGACTGCTCCGATCTTGAGACCGGTAAAAATCTGCGGCAGGCCAGTCGGCAGTTTCATCTTGAACAATGTCTGCATCCGACTTGCGCCCATTGTCTTGAAAAGCATACGCGCGTTTTCGTCGGCAGCGTGAAGCCCAGCCGCAGTACCAACCACGATTGGAAATGTCGCGATAAAGGCAGCAAGTGCGACCTTTGATTCAATACCAAAGCCTAACCACGCTACAAAGAGTGGGGCAAACGCCACCTTTGGCATGGTATCTATGGCCACCAGGTAAGGCATCACTGCCTTTTCACCAAATGCCGTTTCCCCCACTAATACGCCCAGCGAAAAACCGATCGCGATTGCCAGCGCAAAACCATAGATAACTTCTTTGATTGTGATCCACAGCGCCCCAAGCATGTAGCCGCCAGACAATAGATTTTGTCCCACGAAGATCATATCTTTTAGGGTTTCCATCGGTGTCGGCAAAATGATTGGGGAAACCAGCCCAAGGCTCGTGACACTTTGCCATGTGCCCACGAAAACCACGAAGACAAAGGTCATCGCCAGCCAGCGTGGAACCGAGTCGATAAAGTGAATTTTCTGTTCCCATACAGTGTCTTCTGCGGCGTCAGAATCCTTTAGGGAAGGTGAGTGGTTATGAACGTCGCTCACATTTCTTCTCCCTTATCCAGGAGGCTGCGAATGTAGTCTACAATAGCGCCAAACTTGGGCGTGGTCATCATATCCAACGTGCGTGGGCGTGGCAGGTCGACCTTCACGATCTCGGCAATCCTGCCCGGGCGTGGTTTCAACACGACGATTTCGTCGGACAAAATCACGGCTTCCTGAATAGAGTGCGTAACAAGAAAAGCAGTCGCATCCTGTTCATGGCAAATCCGCTGCAGTTCCATATTCATCATGTCGCGTGACAGCTCGTCCAGCGCGCTGAATGGTTCGTCTAACAAAAGCACAGCTGGTTCAGTGATCAACATACGGCAGATTGAGGCGCGCTGTGCCATGCCGCCCGACAATTCATTCGGGTATACGTTTTCGAATCCCTTCAAACCCACGATGTCCAAAAGTTCGTGAGCCTTGCCCATTGCTTGCTTGGCGGCTGCCTTGCCATCGCGGATCTCGATTGGCAACACGATGTTTTCCACGGCAGTTTTCCAGGGAAATAGTGTCGCCTGCTGGAACATCATACCAATGTCTCGCCGGGGACCGGTCACTGGCAGACCTTGTAGGATCACACGCCCTTTGGTGGGAGGGATCAGACCCGCCATGATCTTGAGCAGAGTGGATTTCCCGCACCCGCTGGACCCAATGACAGATGTGAAGCTTCCTTTCCGAAGCGTCAGATTAATGTCCTCAAGCGCAACAACAAGGTTGCGTGCATAGGTCTTGCTTAAATGGGTCAATTCGTAGACCGGCGTGCCCAAGGGCGCGCCGGAAAACTCTTGTGCGGCTGCAGCGTTCATTTGCTGGCGGCCTCGTTGCCAATGGCGGCAAACTCATTGGTCCAGGCGGCGCTCAAGTCATCAAGCGGTCCCGGAATTTCGCCCCCTGCGACAAGTGCGTCTTGCCATTCTTGCCAAACCTCGGCGGGGTACCATCCCAGACCATTGCTTGGATCCGCTGCTATGGTCTTCGAGCGTACGGCATCGAACAGCGCGGCCTGGAATTCTTTGTCTTCGCCTTCCTGCGGGTTGCCGTCCGCCAGATGCTTCAGTACAGCTTCACGGTTAGCGTCATCGAGAGCAAAGGCATGGCCACGTGCGAACGCGCGGCTCCAGGCCTCGACCAATTCGCGATCGTTGGCGATTGTGTCAGCCATTGTGGCGATACCGTTTCCGAAGAAACGCCCGAATTCCGCAGGCGTAATGTCACGCACCTTCATTCCGCGCTGGTTCAGGATTGCTGTATCTGCCGTCGAAGCAGAATAAGCGTCGATTTCACCATTCAGGAAAGCTGCAGTCGCAGGACCGCCGTCGCCAACAGTAAGAAATGTGAAATCCTCACCTTCTTTCATACCTGCACCGGTCAAGACGTTTCGTGCAAAACCCACTTCGGCACCGTCTGCGGTGCCGGTTCCGATGACCTTTCCGCGCAGTTCCTCAACGCTTTGGACTTCAGAGTCTTCCGGCACCGCGATGCCGAAGTTGCTGCGTGCAGCAACGTTGTAGATATGGACGGCATCCACATCGCGCGACCGCGCTGCAATCAGAGGCCCGGGTCCAGGGCGACCGAAATGCGCTTGCCCAGCAGACAACGCCTGAAGCACGGCGCCTGAGCCGTTGATAGCCTCGACGGTCACGTTCAATCCTTCATCTGCGAAGTACCCTTCTCCAATGGCGACAAACACAGGAAATGAGTTGATTGCCGAAGGGCTTGGTTGCACGAAGGTGATTTCACGCAAGTCTTGCGCAAAACCCATTGTTCCTAGTGCTCCTGCTACTGGAACAGCAGTAAGCAGGGACGCTGTGAAAGTCCTTCTGTTCATCATTGTAGTCTTCCTCCCTTGAATGTTGACGCCTCACAGCGATTGCTGCGTAGGAGCCATTATACGGCGCGCACTGTGTTCCTTAGCGTGCCGATTTCGGAAACCTCGCAAACTACGACGTCCCCGTTTTTCAAAAACTGCGGCGGTTCCATTGCGTATCCGACGCCTGATGGCGTACCTGTCGCAATGATGTCTCCCGGTTCTAGTGTCAGGCCTTCTGACAAGGATGCGATCAACGTTGGAATGTCGAATATCATGTCCGACGTCATCCCGTTTTGGCGCTGCTCACCGTTAACTGTCAGTCCGATCGACAGAGCCTGCGGATCGCTGATGGCATCGGCGGTCACGATATAGGGACCAATTGGGCAAGATCCATCAAGCCCTTTGCCTTTGAAGTACTGGCCGCCATGGCGGCGCTGTATGTCACGGGCGGTTATGTCATTCAGAATAGAATACCCAAAGACATGATTAAACGCATCTGCCTTGGTGATGTTACGCCCGCGCTTCCCTATCACGACTGCCAACTCGACTTCGTAGTCGATGGACTGCGACACCGAAGGGAAAAGTAGGATGTCGGCGTCTGGCGCAACGACCGAGGTCGGCGGCTTGGTAAAGAAAACCGGATGTTCGGTGATGCCGATTTTCTCTTTTTGTGCCCGTTCGCCTTCTGCGATGTGTTCAGCGTAGTTTCGGCCCACGCAGAAAACGTTCTTACGTGGCGTGGGAATGGGCGACAGAAGAGGCGCGTCTTCGGGGACGAGCAAGTCCTTGAGTTCGCCTGCCTCACCCGCGGCAACAACTGCACTCAACGCCTCCAGCGCGGTCTGACCGCCTTCGATAATCAGCTGCATTGTGCTTACATCAATAGACGTATCCGGCATGAGCATCTTAATCGCACGCGAAATATCCACCCTGCTTCCGTTAGCAAGCAATGCGACGCAAACGGCGTGGCTATCTACTGAAACAGTCGCTAAACGCACTCGGCTCTCCTCCTACATTCTGGCGCCCACTTAGGTCACCGATCTTGGCCGGCGACTCAGATTTGGTTGTCACTTGCCCTTGAGTTTTTGCCGACTTGGCGTTTCAATCAATCAACCAATCAGCAAATTGGGTGGCAATGTGAGTGAGCCTTCAGAACTTTCGCAACGTGTCCGGGACCTGATCGACAATGCGGGATACCGGCACAACGATAGACTTCCACCTGAAAGGGAACTGTGCCAATGGCTCGGCACAACCAGAAATCAGCTGAGGCGCGTATTGGCCGAACTAGAGGCGCAGGGCCTTATCTGGCGGCATGTGGGTCGAGGCACGTTCGTTGGTGCCCGACCGGTTCTAAATCTGACGGACGTGACCTATTTGGGTGCACAGATTAAGCCTGAACAGGTTGTGGGTGTTCGGTTTACCATCGAGCCGCAGCTTAGCCGCCTTGCCGCGCTTCATTCTACGCGTTCGGACCGCGAGCAAATGAGGCTCTGCGTTGAGAGGTGCCGAGCCGCAGAAGACTGGCGCACATATGAAGCATGGGACAATAATTTGCATCACGCGATAGCCCGGGCAACTCGTAACCAGCTTTTCCTGTACTTCTTCGAGACTCTGAATTCCGTTCGAAGGTCCATTGTGTGGGGACAACCTCGTAAAACCTATAAACCCCCCGATGATTATTCCAGCTTTCGAGAGCATGACTTAATCCTGTCGGCGATATCGAGTGGAGACGGAGAACAGGCGGCGCAGGCCATGTTGGCGCATCTGAGGTCCGTTTACTCCCGCGTGTTGCCAGCTAGTCTTGAGGCCGACCACTAAACTAGCGCCCGACCAATTTGGGAAATGGTTGGGCTAAGCAGCGGCTGAACCTCTTGCAAATCGACGGTCACATTGGCGATGACTGAGACAAGAGCTACGTCTTTTCGGGTGTGGCACAGCATCGATCGGAACAAGGCCACAGATTGGCAAACCGATCTTTGGCAACGATGTGTTCAGGAGGATAGCGATGCACGATCTTGTAATTCCCGCGGTGAAGGTTCACGAAATACCGGTAGAAGGCGGTGGCATATTCCCGGTACGTCGGGTTTATTGCATTGGTCGAAACTACGCGGCGCACGCCATAGAAATGGGCCACGATCCAAATCGTGAACCGCCATTTTTTTTCCAAAAGAACCCTGACAACCTCGATCCATCCGGAGAATTTCCATATCCGGCTCACAGCTCGGACGTACATCATGAAGCTGAAATGTATGTGGCGCTTAAATCCGGCGGCACGAAAATTTCTGTCGAAGATGCTCTGGATCACGTCTACGGCTACGGGCTTTCACTGGATATGACCCGACGAGATTTACAGGGCGAAATGAAGAAAATGGGTCGTCCTTGGGAAATCGGGAAGGCATTTGAGCGCTCAGCTCCATGTGGACCGGTGCACAAAGCAGAAGATGTTGGACCGCTCGACGAAGGCGCAATTCGCCTATCGGTGAACGGAGAAATTCGGCAGGAAGGTGATTTGAACCAGATGATCTGGAAAGTCCCTGAAATGATCTCTTACCTGAGCGATTACTTCGAACTTGCTGCCGGCGATATTATCCTGTCTGGCACGCCCTCTGGAGTTGGTCCAGTAAACCGCGGCGATGTATTGGTGCTGTCGGTCGACAAATTGGGTAGCCTAACTGTCAAGGTAACTTAGCACCCAGACCGAACCCTCTCCGCGAAATTGGCCAATGCTTTTGTAAACGGATCCCAGATGCCCCACTTAGTCGCCGAATTGATCGCACCCCATTCTGGCACAGCAAATGCTATAGGTGCCCCAGGTCGATCTTGGTTGAACTACCTCGGGCTGCGAGAGCTTTGCGCAAAGGTCAAAAAAGATCTCCATCAGATCGGAGTAGGTCGCGGCGACCGAGTGGCAATTGTGTTGCCCAATGGCCCCGAAATGGCGACGGCCTTCATATCCGTCGCCCAAGTGGCGACGACGGCACCTTTGAACCCGGCGTACACTTACGAAGAATACGTTTTCTACCTCAAGGATCTGAATGCCAAGGCCCTTCTCGTAAACGAAGACGAAGATGGACCTGCCGTAAAAGCTGCTAGGGACCTTGGCATTGTTATCTTGAGGGCATCTCAAGATCGCTTACTTTCGGCCGGTCAGTTTTCTATTTTGCCCTGTGACTCAATTGGCCCGGCTGACACATCCGCTCCGGGTAAAGACGATGTCGCCCTGATACTGCACACGTCAGGAACTACGTCGCGTCCCAAAATCGTTCCTCTGACGCAGGCTAATATCTACGCATCCGCGCGAAATGTGGCTTCATCTTTGAAACTGACAATCGACGATCGCTGTCTGAGTATTATGCCGCTGTTTCATATCCACGGGTTGATTGCGGCTGTTGCCGCGTCTTTAGGTGCTGGATCTCAAATTAGCTGCGCCCCCGGATTCAACGCTCTTAGCTTTTTCTCTCAAGTCGCTGAAGTCGACCCGACCTGGTACACCGCGGTTCCGACAATGCACCAAGCTATCCTCGCCCGAGCTGCACGAAACCAATCGATCATAGAGCAGTCGCGGTTGCGCTTTCTTCGGTCTTCTTCTGCTTCGTTGCCGGGCCCGGTAATGGAAGAGTTGGTGGCAACTTTTAATGCGCCCGTCATCGAAGCCTACGGCATGACTGAGGCGACACATCAAATGTGTTGCAACCCTCTTACTCCCCAAACGCAAAAACCCGGATCTGTTGGAATAGCAGCAGGCCCCGAAGTCAGAATTGCAGACGAAAACGAAAATAATCTGATCTCTTCGCGGGACGTCGGAGAAATCGTTATCAGCGGTCCGAACGTGACGCCGGGATACGAAAGCAACCCGCAGGCAAATGCCGCCAATTTCTTTGAAGTGGACGGAAAAACTTGGTTTCGCACTGGTGACCAGGGTTCATTCGACGAAGAGAATTATCTGCGACTGACCGGTCGACTTAAAGAGCTTATCAATCGCGGTGGAGAGAAAATCAGCCCACTTGAGGTTGACGCTGTACTCTTAAGCCACCCAGACGTTGCTCAGGCAGTTTGTTTTGCTGTTCCCCACGAAAAACTGGGTGAAGACATAGCGGCCGCTGTGGTGCTTTCAGAAGGCGCGACGATCCAAGGTCAGGAGGTCAGGGCTTTTGTTGGCGCGCGGCTCGCAAAATTCAAGGTGCCGAATTCAGTGGTTATTCTTGAAGAAATTCCAAAAGGCGCGACTGGCAAGATACAAAGGATCGGACTAGCTGCTAAATTGGGACTGGCAAAGGCTTAGACACATGAAAGTTTGTATCTTTGGTGCCGGAGCTATCGGAGGTTACGTTGCCGCGAAACTTGCACAAACCGATACCGAAGTCAGTGTCGTCGCGCGTGGGCCCCACTTGGCGGCAATGCAGGAAAAAGGACTGACCCTTCTTGAGGAAGGGCAGGATCCGGTCAGCGTTCCAATACGCGCTTCAGACAATGCTGCCGATCTCGGCCCACAAGATTATGTCTTCATCACACTGAAAGCGCATTCCGTCCCAGCGGTCGTAGACTCAATGCAGCCGTTGATTGCAGACGAGACAACCGTGGTAAGTGGAGTGAACGGCGTGCCCTGGTGGTACTTCCACAAACTGGGCGGCCCGTACGAGGGAACGAGGTTGGCTTCAGTCGATCCGGGAAATGTGCAGTGGGACGGTTTTGGACCAGATCGCGTCCTCGGATGTGTTGTCTATCCTGCCGCCGAGGTCATAGCTCCAGGATCAATCAAGCATATCGAAGGCAATCGTTTTTCGTTGGGCGAGCCCGATGGTACTAAATCAGACCGTGCTGCCAAGCTTTCGGCTGCTCTATCCGCCGCCGGACTGCGTGCGCCCGTCAGACCAAGAATCCGGGATGAAATTTGGTTGAAACTGTGGGGTAACTTGTCGTTCAACCCGATTTCCGCTCTTACCCACTCAACACTTGATGTCCTGTGTGCCGACGAAGGCACACGCTCCGTGGCACGCGGAATGATGCTCGAGGCTCAGGAAGTCGGTGAAAAACTTGGTGTAAAGTTCCCGATAGACGTTGAAAAACGCCTCGACGGTGGAGCGGCTGTCGGTGCGCACAAAACCTCTATGTGGCAGGATTTGGAGTTGCACCGACCGATGGAAATTGATGCCTTGGTCACTTCAGTGCAAGAACTGGGGCACCTTACGGGTATCTCAACGCCCACAATCGATACCGTCGCATCACTGATCAAACTGAGGGCAAAGGTCGCAGGTCTCTATTAAAGTCTCTGTGGGCCTTGTACCGCGCGCATGCTTGAGGCGGGTAACGGGGGCTGGTTCGAACGTGTCACACAGCGTCTTTGGGAGTATTCCTGCACCTTCGATGTCATTTCGCTCCTCGTTTTGGGTTTGAAATGCTTGACGTTTGGGTCGGAATTGAGTGACGCGATTTACCCATTTGTTGAGGTTATTGACGCCGATTTAGGCAGGAATCAGTGACGTTCCACACGAACGCGGGAGGGGGCGAGACAACGTTATTCGACAGGGGCGGTGCGGCCCGCAGGCAAAGCCGAGGACACGGCCCTGACTAAAAGGGTTGCCCGAGGGGGAGGGCAGCGCCCTCACCCTGACGGCCAGGGGCGTTTGGCTTGTCCAAATGCCGCTGGCCCACGAAGGGAAAGTAAGGGGAAAGAGCGCCCGCCGCCATTTGCGATTGTACCATTCTGTCAAACTGCAAAAAGCAATAGGAGGCCATCCGCATTTGTCCACGATGTATTTTGGAGACCATGGAGGCTTCTGGCTCCGAGAACGCGTTTCAACTTCTTGAGTGGTTGGTGCTGCCGATTGGGACCTGTGCCAAACATGGCGTACCGTTGCTCCTGCTTCCCAACGCGGCGCATGCGCATCTCACCTACGACGTGATTGAACAGGTGGCCCGCCACAAGGATCTGATCTTTGAGGCCGCACAAGACGCAAAGACGCTTCGACGTTCTTTGTTTGAAACTTACTTAAGCCGCCGTATCGAGTTTGAGGTCGCGGATGATTGGTTGGACCCACTGGACCTGACGCATCTTCATCAGGCGTGTTTGACACTGGGAATGTCAATCGCCCTGGTTCGAGGCGTCGGTCGTTTGGACTTGGACTTCGAACAGGAGCGTGCTGCCATGTCGGCCGGGTTCGAGGTTTTGAAGAGTGGGCCGGAAGCCCTGATATCTGAGTTGGACCGTGCCAGGCGTCGGTCTTCCTCCAAGCGATCTTATTTCACGACAGATATGGGCGAATGCTATACCTGGCTGAAAGACACTGAAGAGGACCCGGCGACAGTAGTCCTCAGGGCTTGGGTGCAGGATTTTGTGCGGGAGAATTATCCGCTGCAGACCGGTGCGAAAGTTCTGGGTACGGAAATCTCAGCACCCAAACTCATCACGCTAGAACGCGCGCGGGAGCTACATGGGGTCGGCGAGGTTCGGGTGCGAGGCATTCTCGCCCACTTTCGCGGTCAAAACGCGAGCGAGCTGTCAGATATGAAAGATGTCAGCCATGAGGATCTGGCCGCCGTGCTCGATTTCTGGTCTGGACTGCAGAATATCAAATCCACCGCGACCTAGCTGAATATCCATCCGGTCCAGGTGAAAGCGCTGATCCGGCAGGACGTTTTGAAAGCTCATCGTTTCGGAACGTCTCTGCGCTACGTGACATCGTCTTCTGTGCAAACCTAGATGACCCGTCTTGAGAATCTGCAGTTAGCATCATCGACACGTCGTAGGTTGCCACTCAAGGAATTCAGCCGAAAGAGCCGGGTTCCTTTGGCACGCGTTGTCGCCGATTGGGCGGCAGGTCGATTGACCGGCGTGTCGCGTGATCCAGAAGTCGAAGGTTTGGCTGGGATGCTGATCGATCAAGCTGAAGGCTTAGAGAGGCAGGAGCGTGCATTTTCTGGTGACCTGCCGCTCTTGGATGCGGCGGCACGATTGAAAATGAATGTGATATCGATCCGACGGTTGCGGGATGGTGGCTTTCTTAGTCAGGTCACGGTGCGAAACCCGGACACGCAGCACAACCGGTGTTATATCATGGCCCAAAGCCTGCAAGCGTTTGAGGCGCGTTATGTAACACTGGGTCAAATGGCTGAGCAGTTTGAACTTGCCGCGATCCATCTGGCTCGGGCGTTGGACCGAAGAGAAATCGAGACTATCCGCTGTGAGGCCGGGTTTGTTCGCGCGTATCCGAAAGAGATACGAGATATTGTTCGGGAATTGACGATGAGGGGTTACACGTCAGACCAACCCGAAAATACCAACGACTGTTTGAACCAAGAAAAGCAAGTGGCGGAGCCAAGCTGATGCTCCGCCGTGCATGCTCACCAGTAGTAGTGATGGGTTTTGCGGCTATCCGGCCAAGCAATGTCATTAGGATCAGCGCCTTTCAGGATGCCAAGCGCAAGGGCCTTGGATTTGAGTCTTGTTGGACGTGTGTGAAAGATGATGTCGTGGCCGCGCGACCAATTGCCGAGCCACCGGACATCATCCAGGTCTTTTCCGAGACGACGGCTCAGACCCAAGAGCGAGTACCCGTTCCCAGGCACGGTGCGGGGACGTTTGCGTTTGTAGTGGGCCATGTCTTTGGCCTTTCATGCAGTTTCAGAACTACATGGCACCCTCCATCGTTTGGTTTGCTGGTCTTGGGCTGGGCTCTGCTTTGACACTGAACACGCAGCCGGACTGGATATCGGACTGGGTCTTCAAAATCAATCGAAGGGAATAGGACGGCTTTGCAAAAGAATTTGTGCATCGGCTCTGGCAACCGGAGAGGCCCTTTAGTCAGGGCAGTTTACAGGCAACGGAACGTTACAAGTATTTCATGTGCGTAGGCCGTTGCCAGTTTTTCCTAAAGGCAAACTACAAGCATTTGTTAAACTGCGAGGTGCAGAGACATGACTGATGGTAGAAATGATCTTTTTGAACGCCTCATTCCAATTTGGGAGGCCGTGGTTAAGTTGGGCGAGAACACCCCCGAACTCAGTAAGAAGGCCTACCTCAATGAGATGAGGGGTGAAGTGTACAAAGCACGGACCGCTTCATTTGGGACTGAAAATAGTGCGGATCGGTGTGACGAAAAAGTAGCGGAGGATCCTGAAGCTCAGTTCAAGATGATTGCAGTCGCCTATGCCACCGGAGACATGGATAAGGTCGATCAGGTGATAAACTACCTTGCTTTTATACGTCGTATGAAAAACAGGGCATTTATGAATTGGGGCACTGGAGTGATGAGGGCCCAGGTGGGCGATGATACAACCAGAGATCGCTTCAAATAATACCCCAACTGCGACGTTTGTGGTTTGTAATTTTGCCGCCAATCACCCAACGGTTGCGAAAAACTTGCCATTCGAAACGCGGCTCTGCGGCAGCCGCAATGCCGACTATGCGGACTTTTTCGGTTGCAGGTAGTGCTTACGCAGCAGTTCTTCGCGCTTGCAGTTAAGTGGTATCGGTGACGTGGTGGATTTCACCAGGCTGGTCGTTTGATCGTTCTTGTCTCGATTGTAAAGGTTTCTTGAGGGCTACAGGTGATCAGGTCGCGTTGAATCTATACAGGTAGCTGGTTGCGCTCACACCTGTTGCGGCATTAGAAGCCCGGCTGCAATGAGGGCCGTAGAGTGACGGCGGGTAGGTATCGTTGATTCCTCGTTAACCAACGGCGATCTTAGACCGAGCGTGCCTTTCAAGCACCGAATGATACCGCGATCTGGGTTTCAATCGTTGCCTTGACGTGACATGAGATAAACTAACGGTATCTGCGCCAAGCCATGATTTACGGAGCAAAGGAACAACTTATGACCTCAGCCAAACCAAATGTCGGCGCGCAAATCGAGCAAATGTACTTTTCAATGCTAGGGTCTGAGGACAAGGTTTCGATCGGTCAACAAAAAGACCGCTGGACCATGCTGTTTGTCTATCGAGGCAAGCATTGTCCGCGCTGCAAGCGTTTTTTGAACAAGTTGAATGCGGCGCTGTCGGCATGGGCTGACGTTATGGACGTTATTGTTGTCTCTGCCGACACCAAAGAAAAAGCTGCGGCAGACAAAGCAGAATTCGGCTGGGATTTTGATCTTTGCTATGGAATGACTGAAGCGCAAATGCGCGCGCTTGGTCTTTACGTGTCATCGCCTCTGTCTGATGCAGAAACGACGGGTCTGTTCGCCGAACCTGGCGCGTTTGCTATCCGTCCGAATGGAACACTGATGCTGGCCGATATCTCTAACGGCCCTGCGGCACGTCCCGATTTGGAAGAGCTTTTGGACGGCATGAAATTCAATATTGATAATGATCGTCCGGAACGAGGAACGGCCTGAGACCACCAGATCGCATGGCCTCGGTTACTCAAAGTAGCCTGGGTGCGTCTTGTGGATGAAGTCGATGGTTTCGTCGAGGCGGGACAGGTGTTTTCTGACAGCGGCTTGCGCTTGGTCATGGTCTCCTGCCGCCATGGCCTGTGCAATCTCTCGGTGATCGGCGAGGATGGCGTCTGCGGCACTGCCCTTTTCAAGGCTGAGCATACAAAGCCGGTCAACCTTTTGCTTTGATTCCAGCATCACGTCAAATGCCATAGGATTGCCGCTGAGCACGTAGATCAGTTTGTGAAAATCATAGTCCAGCGCGTGAAACGCAGATAGATCACCGTCATTGATTGCCTGCTCTTGTAAGGCGAGGTTTTCTGCAAGCTTTGCTTCACGTGTTGCGTCCCAGACTTCCATTGCTCGATGGATGATCTCCAGCTCCACCGCCATTCGAACCAATCGAGCGAGAGCCACACGCTCCATAGAAAATCCTCGAACTACGGTTGCCTTTTGTGGTCGTATTAAGAGCAGATCTTCGTTGCCGAGCCTTGTGAATGCGTTGCGAACAGGTTGGCGTGATACGCCGAATCGGCTGGCTACCTCAGTTTCGGATAGTTTTGTACCGGGAAGAATTTCAAGCGAAACGATCTCGTCGTGTAGCGCTTCATAGACCGCATCGGTTGTGGTTCGTCTGACAATATTTTCCACGGTATGTTGCTCGCGCCCTCTATCTTAGTCACGTTTCAATTTAATGGTCCACTGTTAGAGCATTGAAATAAAATAATTATTCTACTTTATTTTGCTTGAGTGAACCAATGTAGGCCTGTCACCTATCAAATGCCCTGCGCTTTCGACTGTCAAGCAATCTGACATACTAAAAGCCTACAGTTGACATAACTTGGATACTAGTGTCCCTTTAGGGGCAGCAGCGATTCTGGTTCTTGGGGGAAATCGAAAGCTACGTAGCTTACGGTCTCTGAAATTCCATGAAAGCCAAATCCTGTCCAAAATTAATCGGGGAGGAGAACCCATGACTTTCACGAAATCGTTCTTTGCAACTGCGACCGCTGTGGCATTCATCGCAACGTCAGCTTCAGCCGAAAACTGGCGGGCCTGGAACATCCACAACGACGGCCATCCCAACACGGCTGCGATGGACAAGTTTGCTGAACTGGTTGACGCTGCTACGGACGGCGAGGTTACCGTCGATGTGTTCCACGGTGGTGTTCTTGGTTCCCAACCGGATGCCCTTGAACAGGTTCGTATCGGCGCAATCGAGGTCGGTAACTTCAACCTCGGTCCCATTGGCCCAATGGTGAAAGAAGCTAATCTTGTATCGCTTCCTTTCATCTTCAAAGATGTGCCGCACATGTTCCGTGTGCTGGATGGCGACGCCGGTGAAGTTGTTTCAGCTGCGATGGGTGAAGCAGGTGTTCTGCCACTGGCATGGTTTGATGCTGGTGCGCGTTCATTCTACAGCCAAAAGCCGATCAATACTCCCGCAGATGTCGAAGGTCTGAAAATCCGTGTGATGAACAACGATCTTTATACATCGATGATTTCAGCTATGGGCGGGAACCCGTCTCCAATGGCTTTCTCCGAAGTTCAGCAAGCGCTGAAAACCGGCGTCGTTGATGGTGCGGAAAACAACTTCCCGTCATTCAAAAATGTCGGCCACTTTGAAGTGACCACAAATTATTCTTTATCCGAGCACCTGATTATTCCCGAGTGCATCTGCGTGAACACGGCCAAATTCAATGCGCTGTCTCCTGAACTGCAGGCCGCTGTGCGCGGTGCAGCAGAAGAAGCCGCATTGGTCCAGCGTGAGCTTTGGGCAATCGGCTCTGAGCAAGCGCGTAAAGATGTCGAAGCGGCTGGTATCACAGTCAATGAAATCGCTGACAAAGGCCCATTCCAGTCCGCAATGGATTCGGTTTATGCAGACTACTTGGCTGCAAATCCTGACATGAAAGCGTTGGTAGAAATGGCGCAAGCCACTGAATAAGTTGTCGTAACAGTCCAACTTTGAGCGCCCGGCTCCACCAATTGGATGCCGGGCGTTTTGTCTCAGAGGAATCCCAATGCAAGAGCCCGATACCCCACCTGCCGCCATGCGCAACATGGACAGGATTCTTGATCTGCTTGCACGAGCTTGCATGTTGCTGTCTGGCGTTGCCATTGTTGTAATGACGGCGATCTTTGCCTGGCTGGTATTTGGCCGCTACGTTCTGAACAACACGCCCACGTGGGTCGAGCAGGTTTCACTGCTGTTGGTCATGGTCATCGCGTTCCTCGGTGCGGCTGCGGGCGTGCACAATCACACGCACCTCTCTGTTGTCGTGTTCCGCAATATAGTTCCGCCCTCTGTGCGAACGGTTTTCGTCGTGGTCTCTGATGTCCTGATGGCAGGTTTCGGTGGCATGATGTTTTGGTACGGAATCGAGTTGACCAAATTCAAATGGAACACGCTGATCCCGCTCATCCAATGGTCAGAGGGCTTGCGTTCCTTGCCACTGACAATCAGCGGCGCGTTGGTGTTCCTTTTTTCCACTGGCCATCTGATCCGCCTGTTTCTGGGCCGAGACGAACGCCAAGACAACATAGATCAGGGATAGTCATGGGACTCATGATTCTGTTGGGGGTTTTTGCCCTTTGTGTCATCATCGGTGCGCCAGTGGCATACGCCCTTGGTATCGCTGCATTGGCTTCCTTTTGGTTTGAAGGATTACCGCTGTTTGTTGGATTCCAGCGTATCGTGTCGGGGATCAACGTCTTTTCCCTAATGGCGATCCCGTTCTTCATCTTTGCGGGCGAGCTTATGTTTCACGGTGGTATCGCGATCCGGTTGGTTCGGTTTGCGCAGGCCGCCGTAGGCGCTGTGCGCGGTGGACTTGGCATCGTCAATGTCTTCTCGTCCATGTTGTTTGGTGGCATTTCCGGATCGGCGATTGCCGATATCTCGGCCCTTGGGTCGATCCTGATCCCGGTGATGAAAGACAAAGGTTATGATGCCGACTATGCCGTGAACGTCACAGTGACGTCATCAATTGCCGGGATCATCATTCCGCCCAGCCACAACATGATCATCTTTGCCCTTGCAACGGGCGGTGCTGTTTCAATCTCAAAACTGTTTCTGGCTGGCGTTGTGCCCGGCGTCCTTATGTGTTGCTGCCTTGCAATTGCAGCGTACGTCGTAGCGGTCAAGCGTGGCTATCAGGCCGAGCAGTTTCCAGGTTGGACCGCACTTGCCATTGCTTTTGTGGGTTCGATTCCGGGTTTATTGACGGCCGTGATTATTGTCGGAGGGGTCTTGTCAGGCGTCTTTACGGTGACTGAATCCGGCGCGTTCGGGGCAATGTATGCCTTTGTCGTGACGCTTGTTGTCTATCGTAGCCTGTCCTGGGAAAACTTTAAAACTGCCGTTATCTCTTCGGTACGCACAACTTCTATGGTGATGATTCTGATCGCCTGTGCCGGTGCTTTTGCCTATATGCTGACGTTCAACCGGGTGCCGACGAAAACGGTCGAATTCCTGTTGGGTATCACAGAAAACCCGATCCTGATCTTGTTAATGATCAATGCTGTCCTGTTGCTTTTGGGGATGATCATGGACATGGCCGCGTTGATCCTGATCTGCACACCGATTTTCCTGCCGGTGATGAACATGCTGGGTATCGACCCGCTGCAGTTCGGCATGATCCTTTTGGTGAACCTCGGTCTTGGTCTTTGCACGCCACCTGTCGGGACATGTCTCTTTGTGGGGTGTGCGGTTGGAAAACTACCGATGGAGAAAGCGGTCAAAACGATTTGGCCTTTCTACCTCGCCATCTTTGCCGCGCTCATGCTGATCACTTTTGTACCGGCAATATCGCTGACGCTGCCGAACCTGATCATTGGCCCGTAAATCAAAGGAGAATGTGGCGATGCTGACAATAAGACGCCTGGACATCGATGACGCGGGCAAGTTGATCGCAGGAGCGCGAGCCAAAGCGCAGGAAATCGGCGTGCCGATGTGTATTGCCGTCACAGATGAAAGCGGCAACCTCATCGCGTTTGAACGGATGGATGGTGGCAAGATTACCAGCATCATTTTGGCCATCGACAAGAGTTTCACTGCAACCGGTATCCAAAAAGGAACCGATGCTCTTGGTGAAGCAAATCAGCCTGGCATGGCCGCACACGGAATATCCTCAACGCTCGGCGGACGAATGGTGACCGTTGCAGGTGGCCTTCCCGTGACGGTCGACGGACAGGTGGTTGGCGGGATTGGTGTCAGCTCGGGCTCACCAGCTCAGGATCTCAAAGTTGCACAGGCAGGGGTCACGGCGCTCTGCGAAGCCTAATTAGAAAGAGTTTAAGGAGTCAGATATGACAAAACCCGTCATCGGTTTCATCGGCCTCGGTCTTATGGGCGGCAACATGGCAGAGTGCCTGCAAAACAACGGTTTTGATCTGGTTGTTATGGGTCGGAACAAGGAAGCTGTCGCAGCAACAGTCAACCGCGGTGCTGTAGAGATTACAACGCCACGAGAGCTTGCTGAAAACAGCGATATCGTGATGCTTTGTGTAACAACATCGGATGTCGTCGAAAGCCTGATCTACGGCGATGACGGCATCCTGGCAGGCATCAAAGATAGTGCTGTGGTCATTGACTTTGGCACCTCGATCCCAGCGTCCACACGCAAAATCGGCACAGACTTGGCCGCAAAAGGTGCTGGTATGATTGATGCACCGCTGGGACGCACACCGGCGCACGCCAAGGATGGTTTGCTGAACATCATGGCAGCGGGCGATATAGCCGCCTTTGAGAAGGTGAAACCTGTCCTGGATGTACTGGGGGAAAATGTCTTTCACCTCGGCGAACTGGGTGCGGGCCATGTGACCAAGCTCATCAACAATTATATGGGCATGACGACAGCTTGCACCATGAGCCAAGCCTTTGCTGTGGCTGAACGCTCAGGGGTAAACAAACAGCAGCTTTTTGACATCATGTCAGCTGGACCGTCCAATTCCCCCTTTATGCAGTTTTGTAAGAACTACGCGGTTGATGGTGTCAGCGATTTGGGGTTTTCGATTAACAACGCCAACAAGGATCTTGGTTACTTCCTGAAGCTGGCCGAGGACGTGGGCACTCGTGCCGAGATCGCTGAAGGAACCGCGAACAACCTTCAGGCAGCCGCGGACGCAGGCATGGGCGACGGCAACGTGCCGGAAATCTTCGACTATTTTGCCAAGCTTTAGCGTCAGATCCATCAGTCACGCATAGCAGCACCAATTGAACGGGAAAGAGCAACCATGAGACTTCAGGGAAAGACCGCAATTGTCACGGGTGGTGGCCGCGATATCGGGCGCGCCTGCGCTGTCAAACTCGCCTCCGAAGGGGTGAATGTCGCGGTGAACTACTTCGCCAGTAGTGCTGGCGCCGAGGAAGCCGTAGCCGAGATCAAAAAGATCGGTGGACAGGCGTTTGCAATGCAAGGCGACCTGAACAAACCCGAAGAGGTCGATGCGTTGATCGCCAAGACGGTCGATACCTATGGCAGCCTGGACATTCTGGTGAACAATGCCGGAGGTTTGATCGCGCGCAAGAAAATCACCGAGATGTCGCTTGAGCATTGGCAGGCTGTCATGGATCTCAACCTGACCAGCACGTTTCTTATGGTCAAAGCGGCACTGCTGCATATGAAATCCGGGGCCATTGTAAACATCGCCAGTCAGGCGGGTCGCGACGGTGGTGGCCCGGGTGCGTCGGCTTATGCAACGTCAAAAGGCGGGGTCATGACGTTCACCCGTAGTCTTGCAAGGGAACTGGGCCCCGATATCCGTGTCAATGCAATCTGCCCAGGCATGATCGACACGGATTTCCATAACATCCATACTCCCGATGCAGGCCGTCGCGGGCTAGAAGCTGCTGCGCCGCTCAAGCGGCAAGGCCAGTCTCAGGATGTTGCGAACCTCGTGGCGTTTCTGGCAAGCGAGGACTCGGCTTATCTGACCGGGACCAATGTTGATATCAATGGTGGGATGCTGTTCTCGTGATCGCAGCAGCACAGTTGGCGTAAGTGTCAAACGCTACTGTTCGTCAACCTTCAAAGTACTGGACACCGGACTATGCGTATTCTCTCGATTGGTGAATGTATGGCCGAAATGGCCCCTACTGACGCGCCAAGCACGTATCAGATGGGGTTCGCCGGAGACACGTTCAATACAGCTTGGTATCTGGCCCAACTCACTCCCGAAACGCCCTTGTCCTATTTTACCGCCGTCGGAGACGACGCCATCTCGTCCCGGATGCTGGGTGCCATGCGCGAAAGTGGGGTGGATACCCAGCAGGTGCGGATCGTGCCAAACCGTTCTGTGGGGTTGTATCTTATCACGCTGGACAACGGGGAGCGCAGTTTCACCTATTGGCGTGGTCAGTCAGCCGCACGTCTGTTGGCGCAAGACAAGCAAGCACTCGCCCATGCCATGACGCAATCAGATTTCATCTATTTCTCGGGTATCACTCTGGCAATCTTGGACCCTGAAGGGCGCGCCGCCTTGCTCGACGTTGCTCGGTCTGCGCGGCGTGCCGGAAAACGGATTGCCTTCGACCCCAATCTGCGCCCGCATCTTTGGGACAGCCCGTCTGAGATGACCGAGAACATCATGCAAGCGGCCGCCGTTAGCGATATCGCTTTGCCATCGTTCGAGGACGAGGCACGTTGGTTCAGCGACATGAACCCCGCGGCCACTTTGCAGCGCTATGCAAGGGCCGGTGCGGAAACGATCGTTGTCAAGAATGGCGCAGAAACGGTCTTTTATCGTACCCGCGGCGCAGAGGGCTCTGTCCATGTTCCGCCTCTGGCCTCGGTTGTGGATACGACGGCTGCCGGCGACAGTTTCAACGCTGGCATTCTGGCGGGGCTGGCAACAGATACACCCTTACCTGACAGCATAGCACTGGCTTGCAAACTGGCAGGGCATGTCGTGCAAGGCAAAGGTGCACTTGTTCCCATCAACCAAAGCCTGCTCGACAGTTGCCCACGGCCTTAGCAGAAGGATCCAGTCCATGCCGAACCCTCAGCCTGCCGAAACGATCAAACTGCGTCCGGATACGCTTGATCGCTTGTCGAAGGTCAGCACAGCGACTGTGGCCACGCTGCTTTACAAACGCGGTTACCAAAACGCCTATGTTCAAGGCGTTGCCCCATTGGGCAAGGGCAAGTCCACTCTTGTCGGCCCGGCCTTTACGCTGCGCTACATTCCGACGCGACCTGATACCGACCCAATCGAGGCGTTTCGTGAGCCAGATCACCCGCAGCGCGTGGCCGTGGAGACATGTCCGGAAGGCGCGGTATTGGTCATGGATTGTCGGCAGGATGCCTCGGCGGCCTCGGCCGGTTCGATCCTTTTGACGCGACTGGAAATGCGCGGAGCGGCGGGCGTTGTCACGGATGGTGGCATTCGCGACGCCGACGGTGCCGCAGCACTTGAGATGCCAGTCTTTGCTGCGAAACCGTCTGCCCCAACCAACCTTACGAAACATCATGCAGTTGATATAGGTTTGCCAATCGGATGCGGCGGCGTGGCGGTCTATCCTGGTGACATCGTTCTGGGTGACAGCGATGGTGTCATGATTATCCCACGTCACCTCGCCGATGATATTGCGATCGAGGCCGGCCCAATGGAGCTGTTCGAACGCTTCGTTCTGGAAGAGGTGCGCAAAAACACCCCAGTGATCGGACTCTATCCTGCAACCGACCCAGACGTTCTTAAACGATTTGAGGTCTGGCGCGCACGGCTCTCTGACTGATGTCTGAACCGCTGCCATGTTTTGTCCAATTCTGGGACGAACTCATTTCCCTATAGGGCTCACTCACTAAGAGGACTATCGCCTTGGGTTTAAAGAACAGCAGGGAACTAGCACAGAAACGGATCGACAGACAAATCAAACCGCCGCGCATGACAGCTTTGGGAGCATTTAACGCTATGGAAACCGGCTTGCTTGACAACCCGGCTACCACCGTCAAACTTTTTAATACTTCGTCCCGTTTAGAAAACGCGCTTTTCAAGTCTTTCCGCATCACAACCGGATCGGAAAAACGATGTACCCACCAAAAGGATGATCGATCCAGATGACTATTTCTCCAAAGGCAGCGAGTTTACGGGCCCGAGAAATCTGTGCGCTCGCGCCAATTGTGCCGGTTTTGATGGTTGATGATGTCACAACAGCCCGACCATTGGCCGAGGCGCTTATCGCAGGCGGTTTACCCACGCTGGAGGTCACATTGCGCACTCCTGCCGCTCTCGAGGTTATTCGGGTCATGAGCGGCGTCCCGGGTGGGCATGTGGGGGCTGGCACACTGATAACCCCCGAAGATGTTCGGGCTGCCAAAGAGGCGGGCGCTACCTTCGGTGTCTCTCCGGGGGCAACCGATGAACTGCTGGCGGCTTGTGAAGCCGAAGGATTGCCGCTCCTGCCCGGGGCCGCGACTGCGTCTGAGGCGATGCGTCTTTTGGCGCGCGGCTATGATATGCTCAAGTTCTTTCCAGCCGAGGCCTCGGGCGGAGTATCGGCACTCAAGGCTATTGGCGCGCCTTTGCCGCAGGTTTCCTTCTGTCCTACAGGTGGGGTCAGCGCGGCCAATGCAGGCTCATATCTGGCGCAGCAGAATGTGGTTTGCGCTGGAGGCAGTTGGGTGGCGCCCAAAGATCTTATCGCAGCGACCGATTGGGCGGGTATCGAGACCCTTGCTCGGGACGCTGCCCAGTTGGAGGTGTGTAAATGAAGATTTCCGAGGTCCATACACATCTTCTTGACTACAAGCTTGAGACCGCCTTCGAGAGCGCAGCAACTCGTTTCACGCGACGCCAACATGTTTTGGTCGAGATTATCTGTGACGACGGAACAACGGGTTGGGGAGAATGCCTGGGGCCAGCTCAGCCAAACGCTGCGATCGTAAAGGCCTATGCGCCCTATTTGATTGGCCGCAATCCGCTGGATACGGAAGTTCTCTGGCAAGGCCTGTATAATCTCCTTCGAGACCAAGGGCAGCGCGGTCTCACAATGACCGCACTTTCAGGAATTGATGTCGCTTTGTGGGATATCAAGGGTCACCACTTTGGCGTTCCGGTTTCGGTGCTTCTCGGAGGACGTGTTCGGGACAAAGTAAAGGCATATGCCACCGGGTCTTTCCGGCGCGACGGGGTCGATCGTATTTCGGACAATGCCGAGGAATGCGCAGCCCATGTCGCTGCAGGGTTCCACGCAGTTAAAATCAAGATTGGCTTTGGGGTGGAAGAGGATGTTGCAGTCATCAAGGCGGTGCGTGAAGCGATCGGAACGCATACTCGTCTGATGATAGACGCAAATCACGGGTACTCGATCCAAGAAGCGATCACTCTGGGCAACCGAGCGGCAGAGTTCGATATCGATTGGTTCGAGGAACCGGTCATTCCGGAACAACTTGACGCGTACCGTCGTGTACGCGACGGTCAACCTATTCCGGTTGCTGGTGGCGAGACTTGGCATGGCAGGTTCGCGTTCCGCGAGCCCCTGGAAACAGGATGTATCGATATCGCCCAGCCAGACTTGTGTGGCACTGGCGGTTTTTCGGAGATGCGCCGGGTCGTTGATATGGCGGCTCTTCACGGCGTACGTGTTGTTCCGCATGTTTGGGGAACGGCAGTGCAAATCGCTGCGAGCCTCCAGTTTGTTTCGGCCCTGTTACCAGACCCACCACGGCGTGATCCAATCGAACCGATTTTTGAGTTTGATCGGACGCATAACCCATTCAGGCAGGCGATAATCACCCACCCGATCGAACATGAAAACGGCGTGATCGCAATTCCAAACAAACCGGGTCTGGGTATTGAGATCAATCGTGATGCATTGGCAGAGTTCGCCATGGGAGAACCCGAATGATCGAACGCAGCTTCTCTGGCCGTGCCCCTGAGACCAAGCTGCCTGCAGGCGCCATTGATACACACCTTCACGTCTATCTTTCCGGGTTTCCAGCACTGCCAGGAGGTCCTGATCTGCCAGAGGGCCAGCCTGGGTTATCAGAGTACAGACAAGTCATGGGCTGGCTTGGCATTGACAGGTTTGTCATCACACAAGGAAATGCACATCACGCCAACCATGCGAATTTGCTGGCGGCGCTCAAAGAAACCAGGGACGTGGCACGTGGCGTGGCCGCCATTGACGGTGAAACCTCTGACGCAGAACTTGAAATCCTCAAGGATGGAGGGGTCGTTGGAACACGTATCGTGGATCTGCCAGGGGGCGCGGTTGGGCTCAGTCAGCTCGAAGAGGTCGACGCCCGTGCTTTTGCCGCGGGCTGGATGATTGCAATTCAGTTCGATGGCTCGGACATTTCGGACCATGTCGATAGGCTCTCAAAACTGCGATCCAGATGGGTGCTTGACCACCATGGCAAATTCTTAAGGGGCGTCGTGCCTGATGGCGATGAAGTCGCCATGCTCAAACGCCTTGTCGACGGCGGTAGATGCTGGTTCAAGTTTGCCGGTTGCTATGAGTCTTCCTTTGAAGGTGGATCTGATTATTCAGACGTAGCCGAGGTTTCGAAGGTCATGGCAACCCATGCCCCCGAACGCATTGTATGGGGGACAAATTTTCCTCACAACACAGCGACTAGAACCACAGACTACCCCAACGACGCCGCATTGCTCGATACTGTTCTAAACTGGTTTCCTGATGACCGCGCGCGTCACCTCGCTCTCGTAGAAAACGCCGAAAAACTCTACGGCTTCCAATCTATAGCGAATTAAACGCTGCCTGCAAAAAGTGAGATATACAAAATGCTAAACAAACTTTTGATAACGGGTGCTGATGGCAACCTTGGGTCGGTTTGTCGGTCTCGCTTGCAGGGCCTTGCCACAACCATTCGCCTTGGCGCGCGAGAGGATGTGGGCCCTGCCGGTGAAAATGAAGAAATTGTGTATTGTGACTTGGGCGACAAAGATGCGGTTGAGGCCATGGTTGAAGGGTGCGATGGGATTGTTCACATGGGGGGGCAATCGATTGAAGCACCCTGGGAAACTATAAAACAATCCAATATCGACGGTGTATTCAATCTCTACGAAGCGGCCCGAAAATCGTCGGTAACGCCGAGGATATTTTTTGCCAGTTCAAATCACGCGATTGGCTTTCATGAACAGACAACACGGCTTGATGCCAATGCACAGGTAAGGCCCGATAGTCTTTATGGAGTGTCAAAAGTCTTCGGAGAAGCTCTCGCACGGCTTTACTTCGAGAAATTTAATATAGAGACAGCAATTGTCCGCATTGGTTCATCGTTTCCGGAACCAAAGAACCATCGCATGCTTGCAACGTGGTTGAGTTACGATGATCTGAAATCTCTTATCGAGAGTGTTTTCGCTATTCCGCGTTTGGGATGTCCGATTATCTACGGTGCCTCGAACAACGATGCATCCTGGTGGGACAATCGAGAGACAGGCTTTTTGGGATGGAAGCCAAAAGACAACTCTGAGGCGTTTCGCGCCCGTATCGATGCCGAATGCATCCAACCTGCAATCGACCACGTATCCGTAGTTTTTCAGGGCGGGGATTTTTGTGGTCAGGGCATTCTTGAGGAATAGAACAGATACGATCAGGCCATATGTGTGGATACTCTGAAAAGGTAAACCGATGCGACCAAACAAAATTAGAGAGCATTGGGCCGCTGGGCGGCCTGTAGTCAACGGATGGCTGTCGATCCCAAGCGGTTTTTCAGCCGAAACCATGGCGCATCAAGGATGGGACACACTTACTGTTGATATCCAACATGGCGTAATCGACTACCAGAAGGCGGTCGAGATGTTCACTGCGATTTCGACAACCGATACCGTCCCAGTAACGCGCGTGCCGTGGCTCGAGCCCGGTATTTTGATGAAAGTGCTAGATGCCGGAGCGTACGGTGTTATTTGTCCAATGATCAATAGCCGCGAAGATGCTGAGAACCTTGTGGCCTGGACGCACTACCCTCCCAAAGGAACAAGGAGCTTTGGGCCGATCCGGGGCCTCTTGTACGGTGGTTCAGACTACCCAGAGCATGCCAATGACACGATTGTCGTCTTCGCAATGATCGAGACGCTGGAAGGTCTCGACAACCTTGAAGAAATACTGTCGGTTCCGGGTCTTGACGCCGTGTACATCGGACCTTCCGATCTTTCCCTGGCTTTAGGTTGCCGCCCGGCATTCGATGAGGTCGAGCCCCCCGTGGCCGAGGCCATTGAACTGATAGCCGCCAAGGCAAAAGAGTATGGGAAATTCGCTGGCTGCCATAACGGAACACCGGAATACGCTTTGAAGCGCATCGAAATGGGGTTCCAGTTCGTCACAATCGCGTCGGATGCCCGTTTGATGGCTGCTGCTTCGAAAGACGCTTTGGCCCAGGTGCGTGGTGGACTGTCATAGTCTGTTGGCGGTGAATTTTGGGAAGCGCGTTTCAAAAACGTGGAGCCAGACAAATTTCCGCTACTGTGCGCGGCTCCAATATCAGGATCCGCCTTTGCGCTGTTTGGTATGTTCAAAAGTCGAAAGATCTAACCGACACACGACCAAGACTTAGGAGGCACGCATGTCGCGTATGAAGCCCGAGAACCTCAGATCACGTCAATGGTTCGCCAATCCGAGCGATCCGGAAATGACCGCGCTCTATTTGGAACGTTATCTCAACTACGGGCTCACGCGCGAAGAACTGCAATCCGGTAAACCTATCATCGCAATTGCACAGACGGGCAGCGACCTAAGCCCCTGCAACCGCCACCATCTGGAGCTCGCCAAACGGGTACGCGACGGAATCATCGCAGCAGGAGGCACAGCCATCGAAGTGCCGGTCCATCCCATTCAGGAAACTGGCAAACGACCCACAGCCATGCTCGACCGCAATCTGGCGTATCTCAGTTTGGTTGAAACGCTGTACGGCTACCCGATTGATGGCGTGGTATTGATGATTGGCTGTGACAAGACGACACCGGCACTTCTGATGGCAGCTTCAACGGTCAACATTCCAGCCATCGCTCTGTCTGTGGGGCCGATGCTCAATGGTTGGCACGAGGGGAAGCGTGCAGGGTCTGGCACTGTGATTTGGAAAGCTCGCGAACGCCTTGCTGCTGGGGAAATTTCCGCTGATGAATTCATGGAAGCCGCCGCAGCATCTGCTCCCTCGGTGGGGTACTGCAACACCATGGGAACCGCCACCACCATGAACAGCTTGGCCGAAGCACTCGGTATGCAGCTGCCAGGCGCGGCGGCCATTCCGGCCCCGTACCGCGAACGCGGTCAGATCAGCTATGAGACCGGACAACGCATCATTGAAATGGTGTGGGAGGACCTGCGCCCGTCTGACATCATGACGCGCGCGGCTTTTGAGAATGCTATCGTGGTTAACTCCGCCATTGGTGGATCCACCAATGCGCCTATTCACCTAAATGCTATTGCGCGCCATCTAGGTGTGCCGCTTGACAATGATGACTGGCAGGCTTTGGGGCACAATGTACCACTTTTGGTCAATCTACAGCCCGCAGGAGAATATCTCGGCGAAGATTACCACCGAGCCGGCGGTGTTCCTGCCGTGATCGCAGAGCTGATTGCAGCTGGTCGCCTACCTCATGAAGAGGCCAAAACTGTCAACGGGCATAGCATAGCCAACAACTGCACGTGCTGGCGCAGCACAAATTCCAACGTCATTAAATCCGTTGATGCCCCGCTGAAAGACAAGGCAGGGTTCATCAACCTAAAGGGCAATCTATTTGACAGCGCGTTGATGAAAACCAGTGTCATCGGGTCAGAATTTGCAAAAGCCTATCTTACCAATCCCGATGATCCCAACGCGTTTGAGGGTCGTGCGGTTGTTTTTGATGGACCCGAAGATTTTCACAAGCGCATTGACGACCCTTCTCAGGATATCGACACCAGTTGTATTCTCGTAATGCGAGGAACCGGCCCCAAAGGGTATCCCGGCGGTGCAGAAGTCGTGAATATGCGTGCGCCATCCTATCTCTTGAAGCAAGGCGTTCAGGAGTTACCCTGCATAGGTGATGGGCGCCAATCTGGCACTTCTGGCTCGCCCTCAATTCTGAACGCTGCACCAGAGGCCGCCGACAATGGTGGCCTAGCAGTCCTGCAAACAGGGGATCGGATCCGCGTTGATCTTAACACCTGCACAGTCAACATTCTGATTTCCGACGCGGAACTTGAATGGCGCAAAGACCAATTAATCCAAAACGGTGGATATCCCGTGCCCGAAAGCCAATCTCCTTGGCAACAGTATTTCCGTGATCTCGTGCAACCTTTTGACAAGGGTATGAACCTACGCAATGCTGACGCCTATCGCGACATCGCGCGCAAGTCACTGCCTCGAGACAACCACTGAATTTAACAAATTGTGGGCACGCAGCGGGATCTTTTGCGGCGTCACATACGCATTCCAGCTTCACATCTTCATCTCGATGGTGACGGTAATCCAGACTGTTATGATGTCTCTCCTACCTCTCATTTTTCGGAGCTCCTGCTTGGCAGATTGGTTTGGGCCAGCATTTTCGGGAGGAGATGAAAATGCTGGCCCTTTGCGTTGGCGCTCCCTGTTGGCTTTTTCGCCGCCGCTCTTGCTGGCTTACTCTGGGAGGAGCGAGGACCAGCAAATTCCGTTCAATCGTTTGTTCTGAGGGTCTATTTCTCTATTCGTTAGCCATCAATTTTGCGGCATATTCTGGGATATCGGATCGCGAGATTCCGATCTGAGCGAGCTGATGGTCGTTCATATTCGAAAGTGTGGAGAGCATCCGGGCCGTTTGAAGCGCCTTAAAGGCCGCATTTGCCGTGGCTCCGATCCTCGCCAGGAAGCTGATTGATAGGGCGATGGCGTGAACACGATCTGTACCAGCCGTTTGGGCGTTAGCAGCCATATGCAGCCTCCATAGCAAGTCTTTTGATGCTACTGCGCGGAATGCCCAGATCTGTTAGGTCGCGGTCAGATAGCACCGAGAGCTCATAATACGTTGCGCGATAAACCCTGCGTTTGGCCTGTGCCTTTCGCATCGCGTCCAGTTTTTGATGAAAGAATGTGCGGCCAGCTTCGAATACGACATCCAGCGCGCTGTTTGATCGTGTAATTGCCATGATATTGCCTCGTCCGTTGCTGCAGTGCAGTATTTATGCTGCACTGCAGAGATACGTCTGTTTGGTAGCGCTCACAATTTGGCAATCTGGCATAGGCCCCATGCCAGATTGGAACAGCAAGGGTCATGACATGGATATTTCTGCGCAAATGTTAATTTTTGCGACAGTGGTCGAGCAAGGAAGCATATCTGCGGCTGCACGATCAATGGGGCAAACCCCGTCGGCTGTGAGCAAGCAGATCGGGTTGCTTGAAGATCAGGTTCACTACCGCCTTCTGAATCGCACCAGAACGGGTATCTCTCCAACACTGGAAGGCCTAGCATTCTACGAAAAATGCAAAGCGATGGCTGACAAATTCAAAGAAGCCGAGGCGATGATCCTTAGCTTTGATGGTGTCCCGCGCGGAGTGCTCAGAGTCGCATCCACGGTTGCCTTTGGAAAGTCACAGCTGATCCCCGCCTTGCCTGAATTCATGGAGGAGAATCCTGAAGTTCAAGTATCGTTGGATTTAACCGACCGGGAGATTGATCTTCGCAGTGAAGGGTTTGACGTGGCGATCTGCTTTGCTGAACAACGCAAAAACCCAGATATGGTCATCAGGCGAATTATGCAGAGTCGAAGGGTGCTATGTGCCTCACCTGAATACCTTGAGCGTTCTGGAACACCGTCGAATTTTGCCGAATTGGCTGAGCACAATTGCTTGCGGGTTGCCGGGAGAAGCCAACGGAACGCTTGGAACAGCATCAAACCGAAGGTGGGCGAAAAATTTGAAGCAACGGGAAGTTTTGAGGGGAACAGCACTGATGTCGTTTTTCGAGCGGCACTGGCTGGCATCGGTATCGCGCGACTACCTAGCTACATTGCAAACCGGAAGTTCGAATCCGGGGAACTCATCCATGTCATGCCGAAATACGCGCCACCCAGCACAGATATTGTCGTAATGTTTGCCGAAAGGCGCAATTTAGCACCGAAAACTCGAGCGTTCGTAGACTATCTGGCGCGACGGTTTCGCAACGCCGTGGACGACCAGATGACCTAATAATAGCCGTTGGAAACAATCGATAGTTTCCAAAATAGTTTCGCATCAAGCGCCTAAAAATTGGAAACATTATGCCGGGAATATCAATCCAATAACTAGCACTGGTTTGTAAGCGTAGCGGTAGTTAATTATGCCTGTCATTGTTCTTGTCGGTATCGTCCATCGATGGATGCCGTTATAGCTGGGACAGAAATGCTTGATGTTTGGGTCAGAATTGAATGACGTGATTGACCGATTTATTGAGGTTTTGGCTGTCGATAGAGTCAAAGATCAGTGACGTTCCACAGTGCTTTTGTGAAACGACACATAGTTCCGCCACCAGCTACAGAACCTTGCCATTTTTGCCTCACTTCCTTCACCAAGCACCTAGACCGATTTCAATGATCCTGACTTCCCTATTGGGAAAATCAGGGCTGATTTGCAGATCAGAAGCCGAAGGCGCCTGTTCGTGCTGATCTGCCACGTGGCGAACGCGGGAGGCCGCTGTCAGTTTTTCCTAAAGGCAAACTACAAGCATTTGTTAAACTGCGAGGTGAAGAGACATGACTGATGGTCGAAATGATCTTTTTGAACGCCTCAATCCAATTTGGGAGGCCGTGGTTAAGTTGGGCGAGAACACCCCCGAACTCAGTAAGAAGGCCTACCTCAATGAGATGAGGGGTGAAGTGTACAAAGCACGGACCGCTTCATTTGGGACTGAAAATAGTGCGGATCGGTGTGACGAAAAAGTAGCGGAGGATCCTGAAGCTCAGTTCAAGATGATTGCAGTCGCCTATGCCACCGGAGACATGGATAAGGTCGATCAGGTGATAAACTACCTTGCTTTTATACGTCGTATGAAAAAACAGGGCATTTATGAATTGGGGCACTGGAGTGATGAGGACTCAGATGGGCAATAATACAACCAGAGATCGCTTCACATAACACCCCTACTGCGACGTACGCGGTTTGTTATGACGCTGCAATTCATGCGGCGCTCGCGAAACCCGCCAATCGAAATCCGGATCGACGAAGACCGCAATGCGGACAAAGCACCAATTCGCTGCGCTTGCGCCAAGGTCGGCTTTCACCAGCGCGCCTAGAGTTTTAGGCGCGCCCAGTTCTCCGACCTAATCCTACCGGACTATAGCACTGTAGTCGCCGCGCAATTGAAGCGTCACCGTTACCGCCTCATCGTCCCTGTTGCGCCAGAACCAGCCGTGATCTCCGGCGAAAGGAGTTTCAAGACTACCTTCGCCTTCGGTTTGACCGCGCCCTTTCTCATAGGTCACGTTTTGGTCGCCCGCGTGTGCATGGAGGTCGAAGTTGACCCGACCACCTTCGGCCACCCACGCGTAGAATAGGGTCGCTCCCTCTTCCATGGTTGCCTTGATCTCGGTGAACTCACCCGGTTCGAGCGTGAACGTGATTGTATCCTGCCACGCCTCCTGAGCGTGTGCTGTGCCAACGAACTGACCGAAGATGTCATCGAGTAAGTTCGATGACTGATCCGCCCCGTGAACTTGCTGATCCTGCTCGGCTTCATCTGCCAGTTCCTGCTTGATTTCGCCCATCTCAGTCAGGCCAAGCACGCGGCCTGCGCCCGTTGGGTCAATCCCGTATTCAGCAGGCAAAACGACCACAACGAGTATCGCCACGGCGCTGATAGCAGCGATTGTCGTGGATCGAAGAAGCTGGGCTGAGCTCGGTAATTCTTCGAGGCTCGGTTTCTTTGCGTTAAACATTTGAGGTTTTCCTTATGCGGCCACGAAATAGCCGGTCAGTTGGTATCCCATCAGCACAAAACCGATGGTCATCATGACGACATTGACGGTGTAGGCTTGTTCGAAAAATTTGGCGCTCTTTCGCCAGTACCCCATGACGATGAGGATCGCTGCGAGTGCCAGAAGTTGGCCGATCTCGACGCCAACATTGAAGGCCAGGAGGTTGGGTAGCAGCCCGTCTGGTGCGATCTGGTAGTCCAGTATTTTCGTGGCTAAGCCGGTGCCGTGAAACAGGCCGAAGATGAAAGTCGCTGCCTTGGTGGTAGGCTGGAAGCCGAACCACCGTTGATAGGCCCCTAGGTTGTCGAGCGCCTTGTAGACAACGGACAGCCCGATGATGGCATCCACAATGTAGGAGCTGATACCCCAGCCGAACCATACTCCCGCGAGCATCGTTATAGAGTGGCCAATAGCAAAGAGGCTCACGTAGACTGCAACGTCTTTCGACCGATAGAGGAAGAAGACGACACCAAGGAGGAACAAGATGTGGTCGTAGCCCGTGACCATATGTTTAGCCCCGAGATACATGAAGGGGATGATGTGCACGCCCCAGATTTCTTGGATGTATCCAGCATCGCCGGGCGTAACATCATGCGCCAATGCTGCGCTGGGCGATAGCAGCAACATGGACAGGACGAAGAACGCGAGACGTTTAGAATTGCGTCTGACGCCTTTATGGAAGGTTCTCATGGAGTAACTCCGCTAAATATTTGGATTGATCGGTGATGCGCGTGAGCCGCGCGGTGCCGATCAAGTTCGCGGAGGTCGATCTATTCGGAACTGACGATTAGGGCCGCGGTCTGAGTTAAGCCTTCGCCATGCCTCGTCCCTGTGCCATTCAGGTGCGGTGCCTGAAACACTGGCGAGAAACGGCTGCTTGTGGTCATGATCCGCCACGTCGTGGCTATGGCCGTGCATCGCCCAAAAGAGGTCTTTTTTGAACCCGTGCGAATGGCCATGATCCTCGACCATTTCAAGATGGTCTTGGATCGTCTCAATAATCGCCGGAGCATGCGAGAATGATGGTGTTACGGACCAAACGACCAACGCCAGAAAGAGGGCAGCCAAGCCAACTCTTTGAATGTGCACGTAAGCCTGTTTCATCACATCTGTCAGCCCGGTGATTGCAGCCTCTATGCGGCTGCCACGAATTTGTTCACTTCTACCGTAGTGTTTGCCACGTGGTCAAATCCACCTATCAGGCTCTTGCATTCGTCTGGTGATCTTGGAGCTGTTGAAGCGACCTAGACGATGACTGAATAATATCTCGGGCCGACCTGCCAGATGTGCAGGTTAGTGGTCTTGTCAGTATCGCTTTCGATTGCATCGCGCATCACCGACCTTCACTCAAAGACTTGCGCGCAAGGCTTTTTCACGAAAACCCGACATGGGCGCAATGTCCTTACCGCCACGTGGCGAAGGTTGCCTTTCTTAGTCATGCGGTGGGTTGCGGCCTGCTTGAATTTCCTGAACACGTTCAGGCCAAGTGGAACGGATATAGGCAAGAATATCCCAAATATCGTCATCGGTGAGGGTATCACCAAAGCCGGGCATGCCACTTGCAAAGCCGTCGACGCCACGCGCTGCCAGCGCCGCCTCGCCACCCAACTGGGTGTACTCGAACAGAAGCTGGTTGTCGTGGTGCCATGTATGCCCAGTCTCGTCATGGGGCGGCGCAGGCAGAATGCCGTTGTTGTCAGGCGTCTGCCAATCCGGCTGCCCTTCGAGATTGACGCCATGACAAGAAGCGCACTGTTCGGCGTAGAGGGTCTGCCCATTGGTCAAGTCCCGGTCGTCCATTTCGTGACCAGCAGTTGCACCCGTTGCTAAGCTGAAAAATGGGATGATCAAAAAGTCCCGCACGTTCATGGGATACCTCAGTTCGGTAGGGTCAAAACGCTGGTGAGTGTTGCGGTTGCTGCAAGTACCATCAGAATGATCACAGTTTCGATTTCAATGGAGCGCGCCAAGTGGCGGGCGGCATTATTATCCCCGGACTGCATGGCCGGAACGAAGCGGAGCTTATTTGCGGCTGCCAACGTCAGGGCCACGCCCACAAGTGCAAGTTTGATCAGCAGGGTTTGCCCATAACTCGTTGTCATTAACGCCCGCATATCGCCCAGCAACATCCAGGCCATCAGCAGTCCCGCCAAAATCAACGCAGGGACAATGATCGAAGCTACCTGTCCAAACCGATGCCCCAACATGGCCGCGTTGTTCAAATACTCTTGCCGTTGCGACAGGGTACGCAACGGTCCAAGGATACCGACCCAAAACGCAACTCCCAGAAGGTGCAAAAGCAATAGCAAACGGACGCCAGTTATCTCTAATTCGGGGACATGCCCGATCTGGGCGAATGACCACAGGGCGATCATTCCACCGGCAAGCGCGATCCATTGGCCGACTAGGGGTGTGAATATCCCGAAGATCATCAATACCGTCCCGACAACCCGGTAGAAGAGAACGTCGCCAACCGAGGTCTGCCACAGCAGACCGAGCATTTCTGGATCGGTCATACCATCAGCTCCGCCCGTCAAGGCTGCACCGCGCAGCATAAACCCCAGGAAAGAGCCCGCAAGCGCAAGCCCCGCCAACAGAGCAATCTGACCACGCATTCTATCACCCAGAGGCGACACCAATTCGGCAAAAGCAGCCCGAATGATCAAAAGACCGGTCGCACCACTAATGCCGACATACAGCATCAGCTTGGACAAAATCGCGCCTATTCCCCAGATATCGGGCATGCTCAGTCCACTGTGAAGGTGAATTCGCCCTGCATGGCGTGCCCATCCGCACCCAAGCCCCGCCATTCAATGCGATACGTGCCTTCGCCCATGCCTTGAAGCGGGAGCGCGAATGCGCGGCCAAAACTTGTCTGGCCTCCAAGATCGAGTGCGACGGTATGTGCCTCTTGGTGGATCATGTTGACTTTTGTCAGGCGAATATCATCCGCGAAATTGAAACTGATCTCAGAGGGCACTTCGGCAACTGTCGCGCCGTTTTCGGGTGTGGTGGTGTCCACGCTCGAATGGGCAAAAGCGCTTGTGACAAGCGTGGAGATCAATGCAACTATGCTGAGCGTTTTCATTGGGGTATTCCTCAGTTTATTCCATTAGCGCGCTGGATTTCGCGGAGATAGTCGATGACCATAGCCACGTCACCGCGGGTTAAGCCTTCAACCGGAGGCATGTTGCCAAACTGCCAGTGGTGGCTTCTGACGCCCATTGCGACCGCGCGTTGAAAGGACTCGTCTGCATGATGGCTGGGTTCATAGATTACATGGATCAGCGGTGGCCCTGCGCCTTCAACGCCTACCGCGTTGCTGCCGTGGCATGCGGAACACGCGTTTTCGAATATGCGCTGCCCGATGGCCGCATTTCCTTCGATAGGCGGCATCTGAATTGCCACCATTGCTTTGCCCTCGGTAGGTGCCGATTGCGCTGCGTCCTCAACAGGGGCGGGTCGAAGAGTGATATAGGCAGCGATGGCTACCACGGCGCATGTGCCAATCAGGAGATATTTTCGGTTCATATACTGGTCCTAACCTTATGTAACAGAGTGGTGCCGCAAACAAATCGCAGCACACCGGAACGTTTTCACTGCCGTGAACAACGTCGGAAACCTGTTTCAAGAGTTAGGTGGTCTGTCCGGGTTGCCCGGTTCATTAAGCGTGGAGAGGTTTGAGGCCTGCCATACCGCTACAATCACGGATCGGTTAGGTGTGGTTTGGAAATCCTGCGCCATGAGCGCGAGAACATTGCACAGGAAAGGATTGCATCCTTCATGTGCTGTACTGTCCGATTCATGCTGTCTGTCTTCGCTAGGAGCGACCAACTCGTGGTTAGCGTGTTGCACCTCAACACTTGTGGCCATGTGATCAATACAATGCCCGCCAACGCACTCACTAGCTAGCGCATGCGCGACGTTCCCAAGCCCCATAACAAGGATCAGACAAACCGTAAGAAGTGTCGTGGTTATTGGCCGAAGGTACTTCACGTGGCGAGGCTACCCCGGATGCTGAGCGAAGACAATGCGCGTACCAAAGGGTCGCGCAACACCCGATGTTCCACTACCCGGTACGCAATTGAGAAAGCAAAGGGCAGGAAACATTCCCGCTGTCGCAATTGGCTGTGAGTTCAGTCAACGCCGCTTCCAAACGCTCAAGTTCCTTTATCTTTTCGCGAACATTCAGGACGTGCTGTTCAGCCAAGTCCTTAACAGATTGGCAATCATCGCCATCGCTTTCAGATAGCTCGAGGAGCGTCCTCGCATCGGCAAGCGGAAAGCCCAGTTCACGGCATTTCTTTAGGAACCGAAGCCGTCCAATATCCTGCCTGGAGTACATCCGCCGATTATTTGAAGCGCGCTCCGGTTTAGGAACGATCCCTTCGCGTTCGTAGTAGCGGATCGTTTCAATGCCGACACCGCTTTGCCGGGATGCTTCCCCAATCGCAAACATGTGAGACTTCCCACCTTGATCCTGTAGTGGCTACAGAAGTTATACGAGACAGGGTCGCTTAGACAACTCCGCGCAAAAGGACTGTTGAAAACGAAAATGCAGAGGGTGCTCAAACTTAGTTACATAGGATCGTTGTCAGCACTTGGCGTGGCGACTTGCTGTGTATTACCCATAACGATGATGCTGCTGGGATTGGGCGGCAGTTGGCTGGCAATCTTTGGGAAGGTCGCAGCGGCTAGCTACTACGTGTTGGCAATTTCGACCGCGCTCGTCGCGGTATCTTGGCTGGTATCTTACCAACACGGTTCCCAAAAGCAGTTGAAATGGTGGCTTTTGGGGACGACCGTGATGACCGGCTTGGCTTGGGTCGTCGTATTCTATGAGGCTCGGATCAACGATTTTCTGATTATGCAGATGTGAGACAATGACGGAACAAACTGTTGTGCTTGAAAGCACGCTGACTTGCCCAAACTGTGGGCACAGCGAAACTGAAGAAATGCCTACGGATGCCTGCCAGTGGTTCTATGAATGCAAGTCATGCAGAACAGTCTTGAAGCCGTTGGAAGGCGACTGTTGTGTCTACTGTTCCTTTGCCACCATTCCCTGCCCACCAATTCAACTGGGCGATGGCTGCTGCGGATAGTGTGTCGTGTTGCTCGCTAGGTGAATTTGTCACCAGAGAATTTCGACAATTTGCCCAACTGCAGCCCCGGTAAATGATCGCGAGAAACCCGTCATTCAGCGCTTGCGCAGCATGAGGTATTTTGGGCTCTCCTGGCACCTTCGCCGCGATCTGCGCCAAGGGGGGCTCTGATATGGATCGACTTTCGCTGAACGCCGCATGAACAAGCAAGAAGCAAACTTTGCGGCCATTCGCATTTTTGGTCCGTAGGTCAGCAGTACAGCCCGAAGCGGATCTTCGACTCTGAGCTTTGCTAATTCAACTGCGCGGGACGGGAGCTACCATTGATGCGAATGGCTTGAACGTATCGAGCGCTGCACCACGGCGACAATGTAAGAGAGAATTTGACCGCTAATAGCAAGGCGGCTGAAACAGCACTCATAAAGGAAGCAGGCGTCACCGCACACTTTCGGGCAAAACGGGCTTAACCCAAGGTGTTGCCGGTGACGAAGGTGTACGAACTTTCGACCAGATCGATGACGACATCCAACTCTTCTGGTGTGGTCGGTGTATATATCATCACAAAGCCGCTCCACCCAGGACGTTGCTTGGCCCAAGGGTGTGCAACGGCCCAACCAGCCTCAATTGCCTGTAGCGCCATTGCGGGGTGCAGCGAAGCGTGCAAGCTGCCATCAGGATGCATATGCGCAAATTCAAACCCACCGACGATAGAGTTCGGTTGAGACAACAACATGTCGGGATCAAGCTGAAAGCCAATCGCGCCAGGTAGCGAAATGCGTGTCGGTCCAAGTGTGACCCCTGGGAATTGTCCAACACGCTCCAGCAATAGCTGGGCCAAATCGGCATTAATTTCGACACCAATCTGAGTATGCGGTACGCCGCTTGTCGTTTCGGGACGGGGCGAGGTGCGCTCCGGCAAGGAGCGCTCTTGTGCGAATACCAAAGGGCACGTTAAAGCCAGTGCTGTCGTTGCAACCGCCAGTTGCCTCAGGAACACATTCATTTTGTTGTCAGCCCGTCAAAAGTAAAGATTGAGTGCTCAGCGCCGTATCGGTGCCCCTGCACACATCATTCAGCTTTTAACGCTTCGATATTGATCAAGAGCTCTATTTCGTCGCTGACCGCTGGTGCAAAGGCCCCAAGTCCGAATTCAGACCGCACGATAGTCGCCGTCGCTGCCAGCCCCACGGTCGGCGTGCCCTCCTTTTCGCCAAAAGGGTATGGCGCTGACTTGTTAAGCGTTGTTTCCAGAACAACAGGTTTGGTGACGCCATTCATGGTCAGGTCGCCAGAAATATTCGCGGAATTGTCCCCGGTCACTTCAATGCTGGTTGAGGCGAATGTGACCACGTCACCGTCACTCGCGCTAAAAAAGTCATCGGACATGAAGTGTTGCAAACGGGCATCCCAGCCCGTGATCATGGATTTTACAGGCATAGAAACTGTGACAGACGAGGCAGACGGATCATCTTCGTTGAACTCTATCTCACCGCTAAAACCTGAGAACATTCCATATGTTTCTGAGAATCCGATGTGGTTGTAGCTGAACAATACCTGGCTGTGTCCAGGATCCAGCTCGTAGGTGCCACTCTCGGACAATGCGGGTGTCGCGCCCATCGATAAAAGTACCGCCAGCGGGGTTGCTGCTACTTTGAACATTGATACGCTCCCATTTTGACAAGACGTGTTTGTGGAATTGAGTATTGGGATTTAGGTGTTGGTCGACCATGCTTTTAGGACAAAGTGTTCTATTGTGCAACAAATTGTTCTATAGGAGGGGTGGTTGAAAGAAGATCCCAGGCTGATCGCCACACGACAGGCCGCACTTGATGCGGCGCAAAAGATACTGATGGATGAAGGCGTGCTACACGTAACACATGGCGCAGTTTCAAAGGCAACGGGCATTTCCCGCAGTACGCTTTACAGGCACTGGCCAGATGCGCGCAGTCTGCGTGATGCAGCGTTCAGGCGCATCGCAACACCGCCGAACATACCACCCAAAACCGATGGCCCGTTGCGATCTGACCTGCGCTGGTTACTCGGAGTACTGATGGGAGCTTTGAATGACACACCATGGGGCCAAATCGCGCCCCAGGTGGTCGCTGCTGCGTCCAACGATGCAGAAGCGCGGTTGGTGATCACTGAATTTATGAAAGACAGGTTCGCAAGTGTTGAAGCAGTATTTGCAGCCGCAATAGACCGCGGTGAGATCGCCGCCGACGTTCCGGTTGACCAGCTCATAGAACTAGCAGTTGCTGCCCCCTATTTCCGCAAGCTCATACGTCACGAGGCATTGGACGAAGAATGGTTGGATCGACATGTTGATCTGCTTTGCAGTATCGCGAAAACCAATTCGGGACAGTGACCATCGCCTGACTTTGCAATCAAAGCGACCCGCAACAGGCGCGAGATTTCGGCAGAACAGCAAATTGTGATCAATAGCTTGTCCAGCCAGTTCCTAATAGCGATTGCTCCAAAAGGTCTCGGCAAATGTTTGCTATGATCGTCCGCCGAGGTTTGAAAGGTCAGCTTTCTGTGCACTGCCGAGATTGATGCACAGTGCAGCAAGTTGCACTTTGGGCTCAATTGAGGCCTAAGCCGCAGCGTTGATGAGTGGCCGCTCTTCGTGCTGGGTCAGAAATGCTTGACGTTTGGGTTAGAATTGAATGACGCGATTTGTTCGTTTCTTGAGGTTTTGGCGGCCGATTGAGTCAAAGATCAGTGATGTTCCACATATCTGTTGAACGTCGCACGAACCAGACCCAACCGCCACAGTTGGACCAGAAAAGCAGTGAACTTTCGACATCGGATGGCGCCCCCAAAGTTGGACATCAGTTGAATTTGATCTTTGCGTCATCAACTAACACGCCGCACCATTTCATACTCCCGCAGACAGTTTGGTTTGATCTGACTTCCCTTTCGGAAAATCAGAGCTGATTTGCAAGTCAGACAGCGAAGCTGCCTGTTGCCGCTAATCTGCCACGTGGCGAACGCAGAAACTACCTTGTTTTCATACGTCGTATGAAGAAACACGGAATCTATGATTTGGGTCGTTGGAGTGATGAGAGCCAGGGTGGGTAAAGATTCAACCAGAGATCGCTTCACATAACACCCATACTGCGACGTACGCGGTTTGTTATGACGCTGCAATTCATGCAGCGCTCGCGAAACCCGTCAGTCGAAATCCGGATCGACGAAGACCGCAATGCGGACAATTCCGCCGTTAGCTACAACAAATTCCAATGACCGCTTTCAGCGTTCAATAACACTACCAAGGTATGTTCGCTTGTGTTGGCGGTAAAACACACTTTACGTACGTGGGCCTGTCTCCAACCATGGCTCGAAAAGGAATATCTTAAAACCGCCATCCCGCATCTGTTAAGGCTGAAATCACTTCGTCCGATAGATTTGGACTGGAATAAAATGCTGCTAGAACAAGATCTGGCCTGAACTCTGGCCACGACTGTTTCAGTTTATTCAAGGTTGCATGTGCCTCTTTGGACGCGCCCAACCTTTGATAGGAAGCCGCCAAAAATACCAAAGACAGTGCACTGACGGGGTCACCATTGTCACTCGCAAATTTCAAAGATGCGATTGCTTCCCTAAACTCACCGATGTGAAAACTTGCAACCGCGTGAATGTTCCTGTGGGCAAACCGATGACTTCCTATCTCTCTGGGGTGGCTTGGGTCGCTGACGTCATACGCTTCTTCAAAGCGACCCATAACCAGTAGTATCACGCCGCGAAAGTCCAGAACGTTTCCGTCATTGGGTCGAAGCGACTGGGCGAGTGCTGAATACTCCAAAGCTCTGTCATAGTCGCGAGAAACATAAGATACCCATGCCATTGCCGATTGGCTCCAGCCGTTTGAGGGCGCAATGTCCACAGCTTTCTGTGCCATTTGTCCTGAATTCAGTATCAGCGCGTCACGCTCTTCCTCGCTTCGCGTTAGTAGAGCCTGGGTTCCCAGACTATGGGCCAATCCGGCATATCCACAGTAAAAATCGGGAGCCTCATTTATTGCCATTCTAAATATGTCGCTGGCCAGGATCTGGTTATCGATAGTTGCGATTGGAAAGAGCAGGCCCCGAGCTTGATCGCAGTAGTTTGACGCCTGTACTGCAGCGGGTGATTTAGCGGATAGAGCCTGTCGCTCAAGTGAGCGCGCGGATGTCTTTGGGTTTAGATCAACAATCTGTTCCATGCGCCCGCCCAAGATGTAAGCAAGAGCAATGATCGCTATGGTGACAGCAGGGATGCCAATCAGCCAGGGTAATCCTGGCCTGAATGGCGTGTGATCGACATTGCTCTGAATTGTACCAGAGCGGTCCTCGAACCAAGGCGCGTAGCCGCCGCTATCAATGTGAATGCGCAGATCGTCTTCAGCACCTGCCGTTTCATAGTACTGCTGAAGTTTCCGCCGTAACCGCCCCGCATCCACACGAACAACGTTAATGTGGCCGTCATCACTGGCAAAACTCTTGAAGTAAACATCCTGAGCGATTGTTTTGCCAAGAATAGCCTCGGATCTACCCGCAATGGCCTCTTCGACAACGTAGCTCAGAAAATTCCGAAGGCGTTCCGCCTTGCCAAACATGTCACTCGCCAATACCTGGTCCAGCGCGTACTTCACACGGGTCGCGTGACGTTCCGGATCAAGGGTCAATTCTCTGTCGGGCATCTGAAACTTCAAGTTTCTCTGTATTTTCAACTCCATACTGTCAAATGAATATTTGAATGTCACCCTAATTTCACGGTGTAACCCTTCCGCGCTGCGCGATGTGCCCTCAGCCTGGTGACTAGAGATGGACTAGGCGCCAGGGCAATGACGGACATCAACTTACTAGAGCTCGCTTTTCCGGACCAAATCAGCCGCATCCGCGTCATGCGAAGGAACCATCGTGGATTCGAGGCACTTTGCGGTGACTTCGAGTTGCTCTCAGCCGAGTTGGAGAGGGCCCGGAAGGTCAATGAGCAGACGTCACCATGTCTGATCGATCCTGTCACCGAAAGCCTAGACGGGCTAGCCGAGGAAATCGCCGAGCATCTCTCTCGATTTACCAATTCAGAGATTGTCCCGAAAGCCATTTCAGAAGTGGTTCCCATATTCACCCAGGCTCGAACAAAGGACTGAAAATATGCTGCAAAACAGACAGAGGAAGTCAATTAAGTCACTCAGCGCACTCGCCGTCGCAGCGACATTGTTCGCCACAAATGCGTTCGGTCAGGCTCCTCCGGTACAGGAGCCCTCATCCCAAGAAGATATTGAGGCTGCACTGACTGGCGGCGTCCCAATGGGACGTTGGAAAGAGGGTCTGACCTTTGAGGGCATCTCTCCGCAACCGTGGTTGAAAAGCGCGGCAAACTGGTTCCCACGCACAGAGGATGTACAGCCCAACGAGATGAGAATTATCTTCATGGGATCTGCTCCGTTCATTCGCCCTGGGCAAATGAACACAGCGATTCTTGTTGAGCTGGGTAACGGTAAGATTTTCATGTTTGACATTGGTGAGGGCTCACCAGCGAACATCATTGCCAGTGGATATGCACTGAATGAAATTACCGATGTATTCATCACGCACCTGCACGTAGACCACTTTGGTGGGCTGCCGTACCTGTGGATGTTCGGAACCTGGGCCGGTGGATGGCACGAGCAGTTGACGGTCCACGGCCCATCCGGCCGCACCAAGGAGTACGGCACCGCAACTATGGTAGAAGGCATGAAAATGATGACCGGCTGGCACCGGGATGCGTTCAGCGTCTTTCCAGTTGGCAAAGGTTGGGACATCGAAGTCAACGAATTTGATTTCCGTGACAATGGCGGCGTGATCTATGATGAAGACGGGGTCAAAGTCACACACTGGCAAAGAAGCCATGCCAAGGACGGTGCGTCTGGATACCGGATGGATTGGAATGGCATGTGCTTCATCTGGACAGGTGACGGTCGACCCAACATGATCGATATTCCTTTTGCCAAAGGCTGTGATGTCTTCGTCACGGAACAGCAGCAGGAAATCATCGAAATCTCATCCGGAGTTCAAGGCGTGCCGCCATTCCTCGGGCGTTATACCGTCGATACCCATCACACGCCCAGCTATGCGGCCGGCTACATTGCCAACCTGGTGCAACCCAGGCTTTTGATGAACACTCACATGAGCTATGACCCCTATCAGATCGAGGAAACCGTGGCGGAAATCCGAGAGCACTGGAAAGGCCCCTATCACTTTGGAGCGCCTGACGGGATCGTTGTGAACGTCACCAAAGATCAGATATGGGTTCGCGAAGGCATATTGCCCGAGTTCCCAAACTCACGAGCACCGCAGTTTGACTTTAGCAATGGTCAGTTGATCGTGCCGAAGCCACCCCATCGGCGCGAAGACATTCAAGAACCCTACGTGCGCGATATGGAGATCGATCCTAAGCTGTACTATCCCGAGGGATATCATCCTGAGCTGCTGACCGAGTGGCCAGTTGATGACGACCTTGTTGTTCCTTTGGAAGCGCTTCCCGAAAATCTGAAAGAGAGTATGGGCGCGGCGTGGCGCCATCGTGAAGCCAACCGCAAAGTGTTGGAAGAGCAAGGTGACAATTAAGCCATCATGACAAACAGGGCGATCACCCGTAAGTTCGGGTGGTCGTTCGAACTTTCTGGAAACATCACGAAGGAATGAAGTCTTGTTAATCGTACTTGGCCTCTACTTTGGAATAGTCTGGCTGGTCTTTTCCAAGTTTCACCTTCTCCCCTGGAATGGTTTCTGGAAAACTCTGGTTTACGGAGTAGCTGCTGTTATCGCTCTGGTGGTCATCGGTGCGCTGAACCACACAACTCCGACTGGCCCGGTATCCATTCAGGGTGTTTCAACGAATATTGCTCCGAACGTGGCGGGCACGGTTACAGAAGTCGTTGTGGAGCCAAACCAGGAAGTCGCAAAGGGCGAGACCCTATTCCGGATAGATAATGAAGTTTTCAAAGCCGAGGTTTCCCGGCTCGAAGCTGTTTTGGAAACTGCAAAGTCATCTGCCGACCAACTGGTATCAGATTTATCAGCTGCCGAGGCCGAGATTGAATCCTTGACTGCTCAGCTGACTTTCGGAATTCAGCGTCGTGATGACATCATCCGTTTGGAAGAACGCGGGGCATCAACCACGTTCCAACTGCAAGAAGCTGTATCAACCATCGACCAGTTGACCGCGAATATCCGCGCAGCAGAAGCCCGGAAGACAAGCCTTGAGCGGCGTATCGCCGCGAAGATCGACGGGCGTGACGCAGGTGTTGTGGAGGCCGAACAGACACTTGCGCAAGCTCTTTGGGATTTAGAGCAAACAGTTGTAAAAGCGCCGGGAAACGGCGTTGTCACGGCTGTATCACTACGACCAGGTAACCGCGCCACTCCGCTACAAGGGGCAATAACTTTTGTCAAACCTGAGGACTATGCAGTAATTGCTACTCTGCCCCAATCTAGTCGCGATAATGTTTCGGTCGGTGATGAAATCCGGCTTGCTTTTAGAACGGAACCCGGTGGAGAAATTACCGGCCGTATTTCCGATTTTCCGGTCGGAACTGTCGAAGGTACTGTTGATCTAAGATCAGGTCTTCCCTCATTGCGCGAACTAGCCGGGATATCCAGCTACATCGTATTGGTTGAACTACCTGCAGATGCAGACAGTAATTCCTTGCAATTTGGAACGTCAGGAACAGCTTTGGTCAAGACAGACAAAGCCGGAGCCATTGGTGTTTTGGCAGAGATCCTTTTCTGGATCACTAAAAAGCTCAATTATCTTTGAAAAACCAAGCCAAAGCATCTGTGTCATCAATGAAAACTGTCGAACTCAAATCCTTGGTGTTTCGGTGGCCCGGTCAACCTGACCCGGTACTCTCAGTCGATAGCTTCGATCTTGAGGCCGGAGAAAGCGTGTTTATGAGAGGCCCCAGTGGCAGCGGAAAGACCACGTTGCTCTCGGCAATTGCTGGCGTGATCGATGTACCGCAAAGCGCGGTTCGCGTTGCAGGCACGGATGTCGGGGCTTTGGCCGGAGGTGATCGTGACTGTTTTCGCGTGGATCATTTGGGGATTGTTTTCCAGGTCTTTAATCTCTTGCCTTGGCTCAGTGCGCTTGAAAACACGTTGCTGCCCTGCCGGTTTTCAGCGCAACGGCGCAATCGGTCGGGGCCAGACCCCAAAGCTACCGCAACACGGTTGCTAAGTGAGCTGGGTCTCGAGGATGCTGAGCTGATCAATCGACCTGCCAGCGCACTGAGTGTTGGGCAGCAACAACGCGTTGCGGCGGCGCGTGCTCTGATAGGGGCGCCTGAAGTAGTTTTGGCGGATGAACCCACTTCGGCTTTGGATGAGGAAGCGAAAGACACGTTTGTCCAGTTGTTGTTGAAGGAATGCAAAGCATCAGGGGCGAGTTTGTTATTTGTCAGCCATGATCGCAGCCTAGAAAAACACTTCGATCGGAGCGTTGACTTGCCGATGCTGAACGCGGGCAAAACGTGATGTTCAATCTTTGTTATAAAAGCCTTCTCAATCGCCGCTTTATCGCTGCGTTAACTGTTCTTAGCATTGCCTTGAGCGTGGCTTTGATTGTTGGGGTTGAACGACTGCGAACAGAGGCACGAGCGGGTTTTGCCAATTCTGCATCAGGGATCGACCTGATCATTGCGGCACGCGGAAACGATGTGCAGATCCTGATGGCAACGGTTTTTGGTGTCGGCACAACTGGCGCTGGTATCAGCTGGGACAGCTACGAGATGATCGAAGATTTGCCTCAAGTAAGCTGGACAGTGCCGATTATGATGGGTGACAACCACCGTGGATATCCAGTGATTGGTACGTCCGAGCAATATTTTGACCACTTTCGTCATAGTGGCGGCCAGCAACTGATATTTGCTGAAGGTGTTCCCTTTAAGTCTCCAGATGGCGCAGTGATTGGAGCAAAAGTTGCTCAGGCTTTCGGGTACACGTCAGGCACTGAAATCGTGAATGCCCATGGCTCAGGGGAAGTCGCCTTTGATGTTCACGACGAAGCGCCTTTCACAGTGACCGGCGTGCTGGGGTATACCGGGACGGCCGTCGACAGAGTGGTTTTTGTCTCGCTCGAGGGGTTTGACGCCTTGCACGAAGAACCTGCGTCAGAGGTTGCGGACCCATTCGTTTTGATCGATGCACCTGAGGTCGCCGAAGAACACGAAGACCATCACACCGCGCATTCCCATAGCGAAGATCACGCAGACAGCGAATTTGCGGACGGGCATGTGGATCACGGCGACGGCCATGGACAAAACGATGACTATGCGGATCACGGCGAGCCTGACGAGCACGAAGAAGGGCATCAGGAACATGACGACAGTCATGCCCACGAAAGCGACCATGAAGACGAGGCGGAAGCTGTCAGGACCTCTGGCGAGCACGATCACGGTGGCCATGATCATGAACCGGGGACCATCAACGCGATTTTTGCCGGGCTTGAGGAGAAGACGGCGGTGCTTTCAGTTCAACGGCAACTGGCAGACCATCGCGACGAGGCACTGACTGCCGTTCTTCCTAATGTTGCGCTGTTGCAGCTTTGGTCGATTACCAGTACGGCCGAGACCGCGCTGCGTCTGATGGCAGTCGCTGTGGCAGTGGCTGGAATGATCGGCATGGTGGTCATGTTGTCTGCTTCGCTCGACAACCGGCGGCGTGAATTTGCGATCCTTCGATCCGTGGGCGCAACTCCAGCCGGCGTCTTTTCGCTGATCTTGCTTGAAGCCGTTTTATTGTTGTCGGCCGGCATCGTGCTTGGAGTAATCGCACTCAGCGCTCTCACGCTCGTGATAGATCCGGTTCTTGCCGCAAATTTTGGGCTTCGCATCGGTGTTGGCCTGCCGAGTTTTCGCGAGGTTCTTCTCATAGCCATCGTTTTCTGCTCTGGTCTTCTTGCCAGTATTATACCTGCGTTAAGGGTGTACCGTATGACGCTATCAGACGGATTGTCGGTGCGGCTTTGAATAAGAGGACCCGCTGAAATGAAGACCACTACGCATTTTCTGAATATCTTATTCGCCCTTGCGATTGCGGGGCCTCTTCTAGCAGCGGATCCGCGCAACATACGTTGGCAGGATCTCCTTCCTGAAGAGCGGCCTTACCACGATCCATTTGCCACCTTAGAATATTCTCAGATCAATGCGTTGGCCATGCTTTATCGGATTGAGGTTCTGCATGCGGACACCGCGGATGACGAGAAGCGCGCCGAAGCGGTTCAGATCCGCGAAGACCTCGTATCTCAAGGCCTTGACCCAGATTGGTTGTTTGAACAACGCGAAATTGTGATGAACCAACGGTTGATTGCCGCGCGCGAACCGAACCTTGACCTTTTGGGGGAGAACGTGCGTCTTCCCGGCTATCTCCTTCCCCTGGATATTGTCGACCAGAAGGCGGTCGAATTCCTTCTGGTTCCGACAGTTGGAGCCTGCATCCACACACCACCACCTCCCGCCAATCAGATGGTCTATGTGCGATACGAACAAGGCTTCGAAATTGACGAGTTATATAAGCCAGTTTGGATAAGCGGGGAAATGCGGGCACAGAGCAGGTCCCAGTCACTCAATTACGTGGACGGCCAGGCCAATATCGAAACATCATATGCGATGGATGCGCTGTCGGTAGAAATCTATGACTGATCAGTCAGACTAGAGGTCCGTTCTTTGGCTTCACCGGGATACATCTTTGCACCGAACCCTGTATCAGAATCTTTGGTTCGTGCAGATGTGACACTGCAAATCTCTTCTGAAGCTCCTTGATGATCAATTCGGCGATTTTTTTTGTCACGATCCGCCATTTTGTGTCCACACCAATCCGCGCGCATGGGTTTAACAAGTACACCCGGCAACCCTCGCTGGTTAATCAGCTTATCATAAGTGGCGAGAACTCTTTTTCATTGCTCTTGATCGATCATGTTGTCTCTTTGACTTATTGATCAGAGTTCTTAATCGAATCGCATACCGCGCTTGTAAGCCGCCTGTCGTGCGTGTCGCAGCATCCGTTAGTTTGGGCTCACAACAGACCTTAGCCGCAACGTGAATGAATGGTGGCTAGGGAAAACCCGCTGCCTCGGTCCATTTGGCATCAGGAGCCAAATGCGCCTGAAGGTTGCGACCGTTTTCTTCGGAGGTTTCGCCCTCATAGGTGCTTTTGACAAATTCCAATGGAGTCTTGTTTTGCTCCTGAGCGTTGACGGCAAATGTTGTCGCCGAAACGAACGCAAACAGGACAGCACCAATGATGCTGTATTGCGTAATCTTGGTATTCGTGAACTTGCAAGACATGAAATTTCTTCTCTTCGTCGCGGCGAATGCGGTGTAGTTCACAGCAAACTGAGTTTTGAACTGTTGGTGATTGGGCGCCGGATTTGGTGGGCTAGCGCCCCTTTCGTAATACAGAGACCGAATTGGACGGCCTCTGATGCCGGTTTAGACTTACGGCCAGGAACGCTCGCCTTCGATAACCTGGGCGCTTAGCTCCAGATCGCTCACGTTCTCAAAGTCGGGATAGGCAGCCTGCATCGCGGCGATCAATTCTGCGGAATCTCCCGCCTTGTCCGCGGCCGCCTCGAACGCGGCAATATATTCTTTGGTGAAGTCAACGATGCTTGCGTTTTCTGCGCTGTCCCCAATGACATGACCCGGGATGATCCGTTCGGGGTTCAGCGCAAGAAGCTGATCCAACGTTGCACGCCAGCTGTCGCGGCTTTCCGGGGTTTGGTTGTCGGCCATCCAGACATGCACGTTTTCATAAAGGACAACGCCGCCCAGCACAGTTTTTTCCGAAGGCACCCACAGGAATGTATGAACCGGATCGTGCCCATCGAGGCCGATCACCTGCACGGTTTCACCATCGACCGTCAGGCTGTCGCCTTCCAGAACCTCAGGTACAATCAATTCGGATGGGGCGTTCGCGTCCAAGATCGGGCCCCAGAAATCGTATTTGAGCTGGATGGTTTTCTCGATGCCTTTGACGGTCTCAGGTGTCGCGACGATTTTGACATCCGGGTAAGCTGCACGGATCGTATCCAACCCGAAATAGAAGTCAGGATCCTTGTGGCTGATAAAGACGGTCGTCAGGGATTTACCTGTCGCCTTGATCATATTAACCAGTTGCTCTGCATCGTCCTTTTCGAACTGGGCGTCCACCAGGATCACCTCATTCGGACCTTCGATCAGGTTCGATGAGACCGGGAACAGACTGCCTTCATTCGGGCTTAAGGCGGTGATGGTGAGATCAGCCGCAAAGGCTGCGGTGGACAGCAGCATGGCTGCTGCAGAAGTGAGGATCGTCTTCATAGGGATGCTCCTTGCATTTATGCGGCCAATGCCGCGATCTCTTCAGGAAAGTGGTAGTAGGTTGAGACGTCGACTTGGGTTGTTCCGCCGTCGATTTGCATCACCAGAGTCGGGACACCTTGCGACCCGAACCGTGATTGCAAATTTGCAGCGTCCGTACTGATCTGCCGGGCGAGGCTTCTGCCTTCGTCCAACGAACGGTTCACGCTGAATTCAATCAGGGCACTTCGAACCGCTTCGCTGTTACCTGCGGAAATGCCGTCGACATAACGCACCCGTTGCAAAACATTTGCCAGCTTCATCTCAGCGTTAGCGCCCTGATCATGAACCAAAGCTGCGGCGTATGCGGTCAGGCTGGAATCCAGCACTTCATCAGGGTTTCCCAGAATGTCTTGAACATAAGTGTCACTGAACACTTGCCCGGTCAGCTGTTCAATGCGTCGGTCGTATTGCAGAGCCATTCGGCCGAAGCCATCGCCCATTCGGTATGCGTTTGTGCCCTGGAACAAATGACGATGCATAGCGGTGACATCAGCACCACTCTCAACCAGCGCGTTGATCACCGGTGCCGCGGCATAGCACCAGCCGCAATAGGTATCGTAGATATAGGTGAAGCGCGTCATTGCAGTCTCCGTATTGGTAAACCACAAGTAGTGCGCCGCTAATGTTGACTAAAGATAAAATATGTAGACACAATGTCAGTTAAAAAGTGACGAATGATGAAGAAATCGAACTTAAATCGCCTGGAGTATTTTGTTGCCATCGCGGAAGAAGGAACGATTACTGCGGCCGCTGATCGCATGCGTATTAGCAAGGCGGTCGTCAGCAAGCAGCTTCAGCTTTTGGAGGAAGAGCTTGGTGCAACTCTTGTTGTGCGTAACTCTCGCTATCTAAACCTCACGGAAACCGGACAATCCTTCTATGAGGCCGCACGTGCATCAGTGGCGCAGGCCGAAGAAGCTTATGAAATGGCAAAGCAAGGGCGCGCAGAACCGACTGGAAACCTGCGCATCACCGCCCCTCTCGATATGGGCGTAACATACGTTTCACCGGTCGTGGCCGAGTTTCGCATCGCCTATCCGGCTGTCACGATTGACTTGACGCTAAGCGATACGCGGTTCGATCCGGTCGAGGCACGATTTGACATTGCATATCGGGTAGGCTGGCTTGCCGATTCCGCCAACGTTGCGCGCAAGTTGGCCGACTTTCAGCAAATCGTAGTGGCGTCGCCTGATTTGGTTGAGCAACTTGGACAGCCAAACCATCCGGAACGATTGGCAGCGTTTCCGTTCGTCGAACACAGAGCCCTGCCAAACCCACTGAGTTGGAAGTTTAGTAAAGCTACCGGTGAAACCTGTGACGTAAAAATGAACCCCGCGTTGCGAGCAGACGTAACACCAGCGATCAAGGTAATGGCAGTCGAAGGGGCCGGGATCTCTATTCTGCCGGATTTTTTTGCTAAGAGAGAAATCGAAAACGGTGGACTGATCCGGCTTGTACCGGACTGGGCGCTTCCAACAGGAGGCATCTATGCCGTCTACCCCCCCACGCAGTTCCGATCAGCTGCGACAAAACAGTTTGCGGAATTGTTTGCAGAAAGACTTCGCAACAGTCTGGCGTAAGAGAAGAGTGGTGAAACTCAGTTAACGTTCGTGTCCGTCCGACATTGAAACGAGTGAATGCTTAGCAGCCCTTAGCGCGGTTGCCGCGAAAGTCGGCTTTGTCCGCGAGGCAGCCTTTCGTACTCGTACCATTGAACGGCCATCACTCAACCAGAGATCGCTTCACATTAAACCGCTTCAGCGACGTTCGTGGTTTGTTATGACGCTGCAATTCATGCGGCGGTCCCGAAATCTGCCATTCGAGATGCCTTTCCGCGACAAGCGCAACGCGGACAAAGCTGATTTCTTTCGGACCGGATAAATCAAATAAATGTGGTCACGCTGGAAACTTTACTTCTTTCAGAACCATGCCACATCGCAATTGCCTTCATTGAGCCGCCTGGCGCTCTTTTTCCGGCCAGAATTCATCCACCACGACATATGCGATGATTACAAAAAAAGCGGCGCTGGCAACTTGCAAAACTCGAGTGATGCTTTTGACGTCAGCCTCGTCTGAAAACGGTGCAACCGACCCACCGTATACAATCAGAGCCGTTGTAATTGCTGAGCCCGCAGCGGCGGCGAGCGGGGCTTGAGATTTACCAAGTGCTCCGAGCGTCAGGCAAAAGAAAAAACAGAGCAGAATGGGCGTCAAAACAACCGGAGCTATTACGTTTACTTCATAGCATATGATGGAAACTGCCGCCCCAAGTAGGTTGGCCGTCAACATAGCTTTTGCAACAGTTTTACCCGCGGCAGGCATCGCCGCAAGTTGCTGGCTTAGTAGCGCGACAAAGAACAGAACCAGCAACGCAGACGCGCCAGAAATAAAAAACGCCATAGCAAAAGGCACTGTGACAAGCGACATCCTGACTATTCGGCGATGTGGATCGAAATTCGCCTGCGCTGCAGCTTTTTTTTGAGCCGCCGTTTGAGGTTCAGCGGGTATCAACGCGAACATCAGTGTCGAAACAAAGCCCGCAAACAGCAGATTCAAAGGTATCCAATACACAAGCACCAAGGCCAGATCCTGGGATTGCAAAACCAAGTTTGGGATCATCAATGCCCCCATGAGAGCGATGACACCTGGTAAAACTCCGGCGCCTGATACGGACCACATGAAGGACAGGATTATTCCAATGGCCACCAGAATGAGAAACACGAGCGGATATGGTGAGAAGATTGACGACAACAGGAACGAAATGAACATCAACCCAATAGAGAAGACAAAGAGCTTAGCAAATGCTGCCAAAGGCAATGCGGCAGGTGCTTGTAGAAAAAGGGCGGCGAACACCGCCCCAATGACGGCGAGTGGCCAGCCAAGAAACAAGCCCATGGAAAAGACGCCGGTGACACCCACCGCAAGCCGGGCGACAGAGCGTTGGTCCTCAGTACGCATAGGACATTATTGAAACCACGCGGATGTAGGTGCGGCCTACTAGGTTCAGCAACGAGTTGTCACTTAGATACATGATCACATCGGCCTGACCGTTCAGCTGAAAGCGAAGGTCATCTTCGGTGCTTCCTGCTTCATAGCCGGGCAAAACGATCCTGACTGGGAATCTCTCAGGCTCCCGCAAAAAACCTTTGGTGCTTGGCGGGCTCGCCAATTGTCCGGGCACATCACCGCCACTTAAGGAAACAGCCGCACTAAAGCTCTCAATGACACCCGGAATAATCTGACCTGGATGCATGTCCAACACTACGTCAACCGGAGATCCTATCGAGGCTCTTCCTAGGTTGTTTTCGGAAAAATAGGCTTCGATCCAGACGTCAGTCGCGTCCAGAAACGTCAATAGATCCTGGCCTGATCGCGCATATGTTCCGGGGGCTATCAGCAAGTTAGAGATGACACCTGTCGCCGGAGCACGTAGTATAGTCCATTCAAGGTTAAGCTCTGCATCTGCCAAGGCGGCCAACGCGCGCTGGATTTTCGGGTTTTCAATCCCGTCGTCACCAAGCCTCTGTTTTGCTTTTTCCAGATCCGCTTTTGCGTTCTCATAGTTAGCCTCGGACTCTGCCAATTGCCCTCGTGCATCATCGGCCTTTGTGACGGCAATCAACCCTTTCTTTTCGAGCGCAAATACGCGTTCCGTTTGAATGCGCATCGTATCCAGATCGCTTTGCGCCCTTGCTAGTTTGGCCTGTGCCGCTCTCACCTCTGCCGAAGATGCGCCCACTTCTTGAGTGGCTGCTTCGAGGTCAGCTTCCGCTTTGTCGCGCTGAATCTCGTAGGGTCGCGGGTCGATCCGGACAAGGATATCTCCGGCCGAGACAATTTGACCATTTTCGACCAAGACTTCAGTCACGGTGCCAGTCACCTGCGGGACGATTTGGGTCGCCACGGCTTTTACTCTGGCGTTCCCAGTAAATGGCGTTTTCCGATCAGCGACCAGGTACCATACAAGAAAAATCAGAATGACAGCCAGGGTTGTCCATATTGTCTTCCTCATTTCGCCGCACCTTCAGCAGCGCCCTCGGCTTCGGGCGAGGTATCAATCCAAACCTTGAACAGCTCATAGAAGACAGCGAAGAGAACCGGCCCCATAAAGACACCGATCAGACCGTACGCCATCATACCTCCGAGAACACCGATGAGGATGACCAACATCGGAGTCTCAAGGCCTTTTGAAATGAACACGGGTCTTAGAAAACTGTCCATTATCATGACGGGAACGGCCAATATGGTGAAGATCAAAGCAGTTCCGCCGGACATGGAACTCCAAGCGTAGATAATTACCGGTATTAGAACCAATCCGGGCCCGATTTGGATAATCGAGAGTATCAGGCAGATAAATGCCAGAGTGGCGGCCGAAGAAATCCCGAACAAAGCCAACAGTATCCAAACGAAGACTGCCTGAATGGCTGCCACGCCAATTACGCCTTTTGTCACGTTCCGGATCGTTGCGCCTGCCAGTGTTACGAATTCACCGCCGCGTGGTGCAAAGACGCGGTTGGCAAAGCGCTGAAGACCCTGGACCAAACTTGGCCCGGGGCTGAACAAAGCCCCCATAATCAGTACGGACAGAGCTAAGCCAAGCAGCCCGATTCCGATGCCCAGCACCTTTCCGAAGAGCGATTTGGTGATCTCAAGGATTTGCGTGCCGTATTTTGCAAGCGCGCCGTCAAGATTGCGCTCAAACATTCCCCAGACATCGGCTATTTTGTCTCCCACCAAGGGCAACTCCTTGAGACCCTCTGGTGCAGGTGGGACTTTCAACTCACCTTTGTCTGCTTGTTCCGCGAATTCAGACCCAAGTTCTGCAGCACCAGACACCGCGGTAGCGACTGGCCCGAGGGTCAGAACAAGACCCAATAAAACCAAGATCGTCGTGGCAAGTTTTTTCCGCCCTCCCAGCTTGGACTGAAGCCAATCAAATGCCGGGTAAAGCGCCACACAGAGGATCGTTGCCCAGATAACCACACTTGCAAGCGGGGCCACCATGACAAGGGCGCTATAGAGGAATAGTCCGAGAAAGAGCAATCGTATTGCCAGATCGACAATCTTCGCGTCCTGAGTCTTTTCCATTCCATCCCTCCATGTGTTTTTCGAATGTTACACTCAAAAAACATAATATGTATATTTTTTTGAATTTTAGTGATCATCTATCAGCTTGAAGACACAAATGAATCCGGGCCACGGCTTGATGGGCCCAGTCAAACCAATGCCTGGGCATGAACTCGATTTGGCCAAATTGGGATAATCTACTTGTCCGCTTTTTTGTCGTCCTGGGACAAGATTGTATCCGCCACTGTGGTCGCCGCGGTCACGAAGACACCGAGGCCCACGACGATGTAAATCATTGTGAAGATCTTCCCTGCCGCGGTTTCAGGTGAGAAGTCACCAAACCCCACAGTCGAAATCGTCACGACAGAAAAGTAGATTGAGTCGAGCCAACTCCAACCTTCGACAAAGTGGTAAAAGACCGAGGCCCATAAAATCATTCCGACTGTGAAGGCAAGAATGCCTTTCACTCTACCGTCTTTGAAAGCGACGCCTATCCCACGTGTTATTCTGGTTAGTGAATTCATCATGTCCTCATCGTTTGATGAATTCACACATAGCAGTAATTAGATAAATATGGAAAATCGGAGGAACTTGGCAGCCTGTCGATTGAAGCTTACGTCGTTCCGCCATGTTCAAAGCTCATGCAGCGCATCCGTTTTGGCTGGTAAAACTCTCTTCGAGCCAGCTGTTTAGTAACCGGGCGTGCAGCACTAGCCGAACGTTTGTCATTTACCCGCTTCTTAGCGGTTCGACTAAATAGGCGAGAAATTCAGCAATTTGGTCAAGGTAATTCAGATTTCAGATCATTTACCGACCATATATTCCATTAACTTGATGATTAAATGGTCTAGGCTGCCCATTGGATGAATCGGAATTTTAGGAGAAGAACGTGCGATACGTTGCAAAAGGTATATTGATTTGTTGCGCTGTCGCGTTTGTCGCTGTGTTAGCAGCTTGGCTTTTCCTGTCTTCTGCGTTGTTTTCCTCGGTCAGGACTACTTTCGTCGAAAACCTGATCTCTAAGAAACTTGGCCAAGAGGTTAGAATTGAAGATGAAGTGCGTCTGGGGTTTGGTCGGCAATTGCAGGTGTCAGCGGCAGGGCTGGAACTACCTGGTTCTCCGAATGCTGATGTGAAACTTGCAGCAATCGATGAGATCGAGTTTGAGGTTTCCGCGCGCGACCTTTGGAACAGTAAACTGTCACTGAGTGGTCTTTCGCTCTCAGGTGTTCATCTGAACCTAATCACAGACAAAGACGGCTTCGGAAACTGGCAGTCCATTTCCCAAACGGAAGCCGAAGCCGGGAAACCTGAAAATTCCCCGACGCCGCTGTTAGCTGGAATTCTTACGGACCGCAAAATTGATCTGACTGATATCGCCATTCTTTATCAGAACGAGTTAAACGGACTTGAGTTGGATCTGCAGCTTCCTGAGCTGCTTTTAAAGCGCGATACGGAAACCGACGTCGCGACGGCAGTCGGGGCCGGTTCGCTGAACGGAGAGAGGTTTGATCTGAACGCGACATTCCCCGCGGAAGACCCGTTTCAAGTGGCGGTAAACTTTGAACAGATTTCTATTGTCGCCGAGGAAGTCCCTCAAGAAAACGGTCTGCAAGTGGCAACGACCGTGGAGATTGCCGAACTTGGCAAGCTTCTCGATATCTTGAAGCTCAATCGCGTTTTGGAAGGTACAGGGAATATTGGTGCAACGTTCACATCAGTCGACGGTGTAGCACGAATTGACGACCTATCTGTATTGGCTGAATTGGAAGGCGGACAAAGCCTTTCGTTGACGGGGCAGATCGGGGAATTGGGAAATCCGGAAGACGTATCATTGACAACCCGCATTCGGTTGTACCCTGAAGACGCTGAACCAGCCCCAGCCGCCTCGCGGTATGATCTTAAACTTATCGCGGTCGACATGGTTATCGACAGCGTGCCCGGGCAGGTACCGCAGCGACAAATGGTCATTAAGACCAACGGTTTCACGTTGGACACGTCCGGCGAAGGCCCGCCCCCGATTAAGTTCTCCGAGCTTTCCAGGACACCAGAAGGCGCTTTAAGGGTCGGAAGCATCAACCTGAGAATTGGGAACCCCGCCGATCCGTTTGTCATTTTGAACGGTTCGGTCTATGACGCGCTTCAGTTGCAAGGCATATCAGCAGAAGGCCTAATGGATATACCGGCAAGCAGTTTGATCTCGCCAGAATTGGCGGGACCAGACGACCAGCTTGGCAGGTTTGCCGGTGACTTCCATTTGAACGGTGACATCAATCAGCTTTCGCTGACGAACTTGGATGGAAAGACAAGCGATACGGACGTCTGGAACCTTGAGGTGCATGGCACTGTCAAGAATGTACTCAAATTCGAGGATCTGGATTTAGCAATTGATGTCACAGTCCCATCCGGAGCGGACCTTTTGGAGGCGCTATCGCTTGAACGTGTGGAAACCGGGCAGGCTCGCCTTGAAATCAACCTCGTTAGCGAAGGCACCGACTGGAACGCGAATGCGAATGTCGAAGTTGCTGAATCTGTCCTGGAAATTGTCGCCGATCTTGATGATGCAACAAGTGACCCTGTGCTGAAGGGTTCCATTGAGAGTGACCTAATAAAGATAGATCATATTCGAACTATCATTCAGGCCGCTGCACAGTTGCGGAAGCTAGGCGGTGCGGAGCCCAACGAGGAAGACGTCAATCAAGAAGCAAGTGACACTGGCCCTTTAACTGATGTGACGCTTAAACCTATTGGGCGTTCAGTTCTCTTGTCCGGTATGGATATGGATGTCGACATTGACCTTCGGCACATAGAGGGTGCCAAAGGCATCAGCAGTTTGCAAAGCGAACTGACGCTCAACAAGAATGAGCTTAAGGCTGGGCCTTTGAAATTTGAATACGGAGGCGCTCATTTCGACGTCACCGGGCAAATGGATTTATCGAACGACGCGCATCTGCTCACGCTGACCGGCAAGGCAGGCGGCTGGCAGCTGGATGAAATTCTTCACAGCCTGAACTTCAAAAAAGGCGCAAGCGGTACGATCTATGCAGATTTTTCGGTGACCGGCGGAACCGATTCACCCAAGCATTTTGCAAACAGCATGAACGGCAACGCCACAGTTTCAATGCGTGACGGTTCGATCGAGACACAGCTCTTAGATCTGGCAGGACTAGGGGTGCTACCTTGGGTGTTTACCAAAGAAAAACAAAAGGTTGCTCCAATCGTATGTTTGCGTGCTCCGATTAGTATTTCCAATGGAAGTATTTCGACGAAACAAACCACATTGGAGACAGACCATGTCCAAGTTGTCGTCTTTGGCGGCGTCGATGTGGCCGGCAAGGTTTTGGATTTAAATCTACAGCCCCGCAAGATTGGCGAACCACTTTCGAAGAGCCCTTGGCCCGTGACCTTGAAGGGCCCACTAGCAAAGCCGAAGATCAAGGTCAAAGACGGTCCGAAACGACTGAAACGATCGGATGGTGCGGACAAAATGCCAGCAAAAAGAAAACTTTGCGTTCCGGACATTTTACAACTGCAGTAGTGGCGGAGGCAGTCGATAAAAGAACACTTTTAAAGTTCAAACGGAATGACATCGCTTTCTGCAAGCGTTTTTTGCATTGGGTTTTCTCTCGATGTATTCCGCACTCGAGGCGAATGGAAACTCTCGTGGAGTTCAGCCGACACGACGGAAAACCTTTGAGACGCAAATGGAAAAACGTGTGCACTATTGAAATGGAAGATAAAACGAAGCCAATAGCTTAGTTGAGCGTGAGTGGCAAAACTATGTGTTGCCGGACACTCTGATTTGATTGAAGAAATTGGCGGTATCAGCCAGCTACCCGCCATAGCTAGAATGGCTCATACACAAGAAAAACTGTTCCAAGGTGATACCTCGTCAGAGAACTCCTCTTAAGAATAGGGGCATGACGCAGCAACCGGTATTTCGAAAGCACGCTGATAACGAAATTATTGAGAACTAGTGTGCGTGAGCTCAGAAGAACTCACGCGCAGAAACAATGGATCGTGGGTCTTTGTCACGTCGTCTTTTTCGTTTTCAGCAACTGGACCTTTTCGGTTGAAGCGCACTTTAAAACTCACTTCCTGACCTAACTTAAATTTGTAGTAGTCTAAACTGCTACCGGTTTCCTGAATCGAAAATGAACTCGCCTTGCTCATCAATCACCTGTTTTGCCTTGGTGAGGCTGAAGCTCTCGGCCTGATCCCGGCTGTCAAAGACATCCGCCCGGACCATCGCATGAGTTTTGCGCTCTCCATCGATTGTCTTTTCGATACGTGCCGAAAGGCGGTACTTTCCACCCTCGGCAATCAGGTCGGGGAAGATGTCGAACCCTTTGTATGCGACCGGCTCAGGATCCGACTTTTTTCCGCCGCCGAAGAGTTTTGAGAAGAGTGACATGGACCGGCTCCTTTCAGCGTTGCTCGGATCGGAGACTAACGCTGCTCGGGGCGGGTTTGAAGTGCCCTGTGTGGTCGATTCACTGGTTCCTCGACCCAATTGCACTCTCGCTGTCTACCGGAAGCTAGAGTGCGCCCACTCAATACGGGAAGCCGCCCTGAACGACAAATGCTGCGCTCATCACCTAAGTCGTCTCTGGACTCGTAGCGTATATTCGAAGTCAACACTAAGGAGCGTTTGGTTTCGGGTATGCGCAACAAAGCTGTCACACAATCGAGATGCCTTTAACTCGATCTGATGCCAGCCTTCATTTCAGCATTTGGTTTGCGGCCGCCTGAAATGCAGGCATTGCGTTTTCTATCATTTCGTCAGTAGCTGTAAGGCAAATACGAAAATCCGTTGGGCGGTCGAAAACTGTTCCTGGCATCACATAAACGCCTTGCTTTTGAAGACATTCAGCAAAGGCATCGCTATCACCGCCCGGGGCTCTCCCCCATAGATAAAAGGTGCCTTCTGGTCTTGTCATCCTGTATCCCCACTGACCCAAAGCACCAAGCATTCGTTCGCGTCGGCGAGCCAGGGCGGCAATGTCGATTGAGACGTTTTCAAGGTCCGGCAGCGCATAGATCAACGGAGCATCCGGGACATTCCAACCATCCGCCATCTGCACGGCAAACCGCAGAGTCTGAAGTTCTTTTCGTTCCGCTGCAGGCAAGGTTGGTGAGATCGCAAGGTAGCCAAGGCGCAGGCCGGGCGCGAGGAGAATTTTCCCGTAAGAATAGTCGATCAGTGTGTGCGGATAGACGGCTGCTGGTGTCGTAAAGCCAATGCCGTCGAACCGAATGCGGCGGTAGGGTTCGTCAGACAATATCCAAATTCGATGGCCGATCTCAGCTGACTTAGCCTCGAGCAGGTCGGCAAGCTGTTGCAGATCAGAACGCGAGTATATGCGACCAGTCGGGTTGTGCGGCGTATTAACAACCACGATTTTGGTGCGAGGGGTTATGGCGCTGGCAATAGCCTCCAGGTCAAGGTCAAAATTGTCTGGATCCAGAGGCACCTGAACCTCTTTGGCATCGGCTGCGGCTAGCATTGGCCCATAGCAGAACCAGCCCGGCAGCGGCACGATGCATTCGTCTCCGGGCTCAAGAAGCATGGTGAAACACATCTTGATGGCCCCAAAAGCGCCTTTGGTCAGCGCAATGTCATCCGCCTCGAATGGAAGCCCCAACTCTTTGGATAAGGCATCTGCCAGAAACGCGCAGGGGTCCGCTTCGTTGGTCTTATACGCAAACCAATCCACACTCTGAGGTTCGGCGTGGGTCTTCAGCGCATCGACTACACCGGGCAAAGGCATTTCGTGGGGATTGCCAAACGTGAAATCTGCGACAGCTGGCGTTTCCTTCACCGCAGCATTGTAGGTTGTAAAGAAGGCTTCGACTTTCTGGATGGAATGCGCAGCAGTGTTTGCACGGCGGGCCGTCATGGACATTGAACTCTCCCTACTAAGATGTCGGCATTGCGAGCACTGAAGGAATACTGGTGTGTCGAACAACATATAGATACCCGATCCACAATATTTTGCAGCCTTTTTCGCTATTTGACTTGTGCGACTTCGAAGCCAATGACGAAAAACCAATTCCATATTTGTCTCGGACCCGGCATCCATATCATTGAGCGGTAACGGTCATTGCCGGACAAACTTGGCATCATCTATGTGGCGATCTTTACCGGTGAAGCTCTAACCTTTCGAAAATAGCCAGGGAGTTTTTGTTAGGTTGAAGGATGTGTTCACCAATTCCAATTAAGCCTAGGGCTCATTTGTGAAACTCACTTCTGATGGTCGTCCTGTTACAAATTCAACCGACGCAAACGGTGGTTCTAGCTCAAAAAGGGCGTCAAATGTCTGCAATGAGACCCGAACCTGACGAATGCAGACGTAGCGACCACGTAGCTCTGAAACGGCAGGTAAGGGCTCAAATCGGGCTAACGACAGCGTAGCTGGCGGACGTGCCCCATTGAGGGAATGCAAATGGAGGCAACCAGGACAAAGCACTTCTTCAACGCAAATAAGCGTTAGTTCGAAATCCGGCGAAATTCGACCAGAACATTTAAAGGTTGTTGAACCGAAGCTACCCGTCTGGTAACTTGCGGGACTGGAAACCCTGACAAAGGAGAGATCAGATATGCTGAATCGTCAGACCTCAATGCTTCGCGCGGCAGGCGCAGTAGCCCGTTAAAGCGGTCTGACAGGTTTCCGATCTGAAGGCCGCCTCGTGAGCGGCCTTTTTTGTGTTTTTTCACGTGGCGGCTTTCCATCATTCATGGAGAGAACAATGCCAACCTTATCACTATATATCCCCCTCAAACGGTCGCGTGGCCTCTTGCTGCGGCTGGATGCTGTATTTGCCTTGCAATCCAGCAGAGAACGGCCGGTTCTGCGCAAGTTAGCTGAACTGCCGGATTTCCTTAGGGAGGACGTCGGCCTCCCGCCACAGATTGAACGCCCACCGCCTTCGCACCACCGGGTGCCATTCTGAACAGCCGACCGAGCAGGGGCAGTTCGCTGCTCTTGCTCTCAACAATCGTGCAATGTCGGGTACTCGTCTATTCGTACATAGATTAGTCGCCCAATGGCTGTGGGCCGGTTCTGCCGTGGTAGGCCGTCAATGATGCGCGAATTCGCCGGAGATTCTCTTTCGTTTCGTCGGTCATCTCTTGCGCCACGGTCATGGCTAATGCGTCAACAATGGCGAGGTGGGCATATCGCGAGGCTGTAGGCTTGTAGATGTCGCTGTCCTCAGGCAACTCAGTGAGAAGAGCAATTTTAGATATGTCGGACAGTCTTGTATTGGGCTTTGTGATACAGATTGTGGTCGCGCCATAACCATTAGCGACTTCGGTCGCACTTACGATAGCGTCGGCCTCACCACTCGCCGAAACAAGGAAGAGTACGTCTTCGGTTCCGAGCGCGGCAGCACGCATTTGTAGAGCATAGCTGTCATTTACAAAGAATGACGGAATCCCAAGTCTAAAAAACCGGTTGGAAGCTTCCTGGGCGACGAGCGAAGAGCCCCCGCCTATTCCTGAGAACAGGATTTGTCGTCGACCCAGGCAAGCGTTCTTCGCTTCTTCGAGTTTCGCCGTATCGATTTGACCGCGCATAACATCTAGGGTCGCAAACAAAGCCCCAAGAACTTGGTCAATCGCGGTATCTGCGTTAGGGCTTTCGTCATCGGCGTTTCTATACAGATATTGTGCGCTGACAGCGACGTTCTGGGCTAGGCGGAGTTTGAAATCTCGAAATCCTTCGCAGCCGAGGCTGCGGCAGAACCGAACCACGGTTGGCTTGCTGACCGAGCAGCGTTGCGCGAGATCCCCGATGGTCATGGCGCTGATTTCGTTGAGGTGGTCCTTTACATAATCGGCGACCTTCTGCTCCTGAACTGCCAGTTTGGTTTCTGAATTGTGCAGTGCCGGAATCAAATCGACTGCTCCAATTCTGCCCTTAAGTGGAGGGGCACTACCATCTGATATGGGGCGAGATTCGTTCGGCAAGCCGGTAGATTCCTTATGACTGGTCATGAAACTTAGTTACATGCATTGATGTATGTGGGCAAGAAATTCGTCGTGAGATCCCCTCTTCGCGGCGCTTAACGAAACTAAGTTACATTTTTTCGTTGATATCTCATCAAGCATCACGCATTGTGTAACCAAGTTACAGATTCGGATCCTGGGGAGGAATACGAATGTCGGACTGGTTCGCCAGCGCAAGTTCAAGGATAAATTCAGTCGTTGAAGGCATTGTCGCAGCTTTGATGCTGTCTCTGGTACTGGATGTCTGGCTTGGCGTAATTGACCGTTATTATTTTCACTGGCAACTCCCGTGGCCAGAAGTGTTGGCCCGCTATCTGATGATCTGGGCCGCGTTGCTCGCGGTCTCATCTGGTATTGCGCGCAGAGATCACATCGGTCTCACGGCATTCGTCATGATGCTCCCAATTCGCTTGCGGCGAACTCTTCTTATCGCGATGGATGTATTGGCGTTGGCTTTATTTTTATATGTTGCGTTCTTTGGTATCAGTTTCGTGGAAAGCGGAGCGCCAAGGCAGGCAATGATATTTGGGGCAAGCCTTGCTCCGTTCTACGCAGCCATTCCCGTCGCAGCGGCCTTGTCATCTGTGCAGCTGATGCTTGTCCTGTTTCGTGACTTGGGTACGCACATTGACGAACCGCCCTTTGCTGTAAAGGCGGAGGAAACACTGTGATTGTCGCAATCGTATTTGTTGCACTCATCCTGTTTGGAATGCCTATTGGTTTTGCTATTGGCCTTGCTGGCGTTGTTGGGTTGATCGATATGGGAGGAACGCAGTTTCTTACGATTGGTCCCAGTAAGATATTCAACGGCCTCAACATCTTTCCCTTTCTCGCCATGCCGTTCTTCATTCTGGCCGGTGAGATCATGAATGACATCGGGATCACCAGTCGTTTGGTGAAACTTGCGCAGGTTTTGGTCGGACGGTTTCGGGGTGGGCTGGCCCATACTAACATGTTGGCGTCAGTGTTCTTTGCCGGATTAACAGGCTCGGCGACAGCGGACGCGGCGGCCTTTGGCCGGACGCTTGTGCCAGCAATGGTGAAAGAGGGCTACAAGCGCGACTATGCCTGCGCGGTCACGGCCGCGGGGTCCATCATCGGCCCGACCATTCCGCCATCGGGGCTAATGGTTGTCTACGGGTCTCTAATGGGCGTTTCCATTGCAGGCCTTTTCGCGGCCGGAGTTCTGCCAGGCCTGGTGATCTGCATGGTCTGCATGGCGGTGATCGCAATTGGCGGCAAACGGGAAAATCTACCCAAAGCGTTGCGCGGAGCGACCCCGCGCGAGATCTGGGAAACGTTCGTTTCCTCTCTGACCGCCCTGGCGATGCCTGTGATCATTCTGGGTGGCATCCTGGGCGGTATCGTCACCCCGACGGAGGCAGCATCGATTGCCGTGGCCTATGCCATGTTCATCGGGGTTTTCGTCTATCGTTCCCTGACCTTCAAAAGTTTCTACGCGATGCTGGTGCGTACCGCGCGTATCACCGGAGTAATCTTCGTAATAATCGCCTTTGCCGGAATCCTTGGTTGGTGGATGAGCTTTGAACGCATTCCGCAACTGATTGCCGAAACCGTTCTGGGGCTTTCTGAAAACCGGTATGCCGTGATCGCGATCATCATTGGTTTGCTTCTGATTGTCGGCATGGTGATGGACATCACAGCCATTCTGATCATCCTTGCACCTGTCCTAGTGCCGCTGACAGAGCAAGTCGGACTGGAGCCGATCCACGCCGGCATCATATTTGTGCTGGCTCTGAACATCTCACTGATGACGCCGCCTGTGGGTGCTTGCCTGTTTGTTCTGTCCTCCGTGACCGGCGAAAAGCTGGAACGGATTTCGATCAAACTGTTCCCGTTTCTAATAGCAGAAATTGCGATCCTTTTCGTCTTTGCTTTCTGGGAGAACGCAGCGCTTTGGCTTCCCCGGATGTTGGGCTTTGCCCAGTAGTTTCCCCACAAAAACCAAACCAACAGGAGAAGTATTATGAAAAAAATTCTGACAGGTGCGGCGCTGACCGCGACCATGCTTGCTGGCAGCGCATTGGCCGAAGGTGGGGTGATAAAATTTGGCCACGACAACAAAACTGACCCGTTTGAAAACCCAGCTCATGCCTGCACGGCAGTCTTTGCAAATCTTGTAAACTCAGGCACCAATGGCAGTGTTTCGGTTGAGGTCTTCGGGTCCAACCAATTGGGCTCCGCAGCAGAACACGTTCAACAGATGCGGGACGGGATCATTCAAGCAACCTTGACCTCAACTGGTGCGTTGGCCAGCTACTACCCGCGTATCGACGTGCTAAATCTGCCCTTTGCCTTTAACGGCAACGCATCAACTTACGAGGTCTTTGATGGCGAATTCGGTGAGGCGCTGGCCGCTGATATCGAGGCAGAGATGGGCGATGTTGTGGTTCTGGGCTTCCCGGACACCGGTGGTTTCTTTGCGGTAACCAACTCGCAACGCCCCATCGCGGACCTGAAGGATTTTGATGGCATTCGCATTCGCACTATGACCTTGCCGTCACATCAGAAGATTATTCAGGCGTTGGGTGCGGAAGCCTATCCACTGTCCTGGGGTGAAGTGTATTCCGGGCTGCAAACCGGAGTGATTGACGGTCAGATGAATCCTGTACCGATCATCTCATTCGCTAATTTTGCAGAGGTTCAGCAATACATGACGCTGACCAATCACCTGTTCTCACCCTACACCTTCATGATGAATCGTGCCTTTTATGAAAGCCTGTCAGAGGCAGAGCAAGCGACGATCCGAACAGCCGCTGAAAACTGCGTTACGGCCAGCCGTGGCTTGTCGCGTATCATTGAGGCGTCAGATCGCGGCCTTGCGGGCTTGATGGATCAGATTGAGGTCACTGCTCTAACTGACGAACAGAGAAGCTCCATGGCAGCTGCAACGCAGCCTGCATTTGAAGCACATGTTCAGGAAAACCTTGATGAAAAGTCGGCCGAGCTTCTGGCAAGCTTCAAGGCCGCGGTAGAGAGCGCCAACAACGCGTCCTACCTCGATTGATCCTCCCTGACTGCTAGAACCAACTGGCAGCACAACCCGTCGGAGACCACCTTTTGGTCTCCGACCCAAGCAATAAATTGGATTGAACATGCGGGTCTTCTGTGCGTCCCTCGCAACCGAAACGAACACCTTTTCTCCCCTGCGTACGGACTTTTCCGATTTTGAGCAGAGCTTCTATGCACCTCCAGGCAAGCACCCCGTAACCCCAACGCTTTGCAGTGCCGTATTTCCTGCATTGAGGAAAAGGGCGCAGTCGAATGAGCTGGAGTTGATTGAGGGAACCGCCACATGGGCAGAGCCAGGCGGATTGTTGAATCGCGAGACATGGGCGCGCTTGAAACAAGAGGTGCTGGACCAGGTGACGGCTGCAATGCCTCTGGATGGTGTTGTTCTAGGTCTGCATGGGGCGATGATCTCCGAGGATTGTCTGGATTGCGAAGGCGATTTGATCGAAGCAATTCGAGCAATTGTCGGGCCGAAATCTGTTATCGGAGCGAGCTTCGATCCTCACAGCCACCTCAGCGACAGACGAGTAACCAATGCTGACGTGATCACTGTGTTCAAAGAGTTTCCACATACTGATTTTGTTGAAGCAGGAGAAGCCTGTGTCGATCTGACGTTGCGAACTATCAAAGGCGAAATTCGGCCCGTCACTTCGGTTTTTGACGTGCGCATGTTGGATATTCTGCCGACCAGTCAGGAACCTATGCGCGGGTTTGTCGATCAACTAAAGCAGATGGAGGCAAATGGTGAGGTTCTCTCTGCTTCCGTTATTCATGGATTCATGGCCGGAGATTCTCCGGACCTTGGCGCTAAGATTGTCGTTCTGACCGACGATGACCAGCCCAAGGCGGATTGCTTGGCTCAGAAACTGGGGGCTGAACTGTTTTCCTTCCGCGGGCAGACAAAGCCAAATTACCTGTCGCCCGGTGAAGCACTGAGAGAGGCAAGCAAAGCAATACATGGGCCAGTGGTCGTGGCGGACGTTTGGGACAATCCCGGTGGAGGCGTAGCGGGGGATTCAACGCTCATTATTGAGGAAGCTATTGTTCAGAAGCTCACATCCGTAGCATTCGGTACGATTTGGGATCCTATGGCGGTTCGCCTTTGCCATGCAGCCGGTGAAGGCGCAGTGTTCGACCTTCGCTTTGGCGGCAAAACATCAGCTCTGGCGGGGAAGCCAATTGACGCTACAGTTACGGTCGTTCGTAACCAGCGCAATGCGGTTCAGAGTTTTGGTGCATCCGTTGTTCCGATGGGGGACTGCTCTGTCATACGTTTGGGTGGGATCGAGGTTGTTCTGAATTCAAACCGAAGTCAGGCATTTTCGCCAGACCTGTTCACCAACCTCGGCATCGACATCACTGACAAGAAGATATTGGTCGTCAAGTCCACAAACCACTTCCACGGTGCGTTCTCCGACGTCGCTGCTGCGATAATCTATGCAGCCGTCGAAGGCCCCTATCCGAATGATCCCACCAAAACACATTACAAGAACCTGACACGTCCAATTTGGCCCATCGTCAAAAACCCTCACAGGGAGGTTGTGGAATGATTTTTCCTGATATCGACACACCGGCTGTCCTAGTCGATCTGGATATTGCCGAAGCAAACATCGACCGCTTTCAGCAGCATTGTGCGAAACACGGGCTCAGCGTTCGACCGCACATCAAAACCCACAAACTTCCCATGCTGGCGCGACGGCAATTAGAGGCTGGTGCCATTGGCATTACCTGCCAGAAAATTAGTGAGGCTGAGGCAATGATTGCCGAAGGTGGCATTGATGATGTGCTGATCACCTTTAACATCTTCGGTAAGGCCAAGCTGGCTCGTTTGCGTGCCCTCTCGGAAAAGGTGAGATTGTCTGTTGTAGCGGACAACACCGATATTGTTGACGGCTTAGCACGGTTTTTTGCGGATGCACCTAACCCGCTCGGAGTGTTGGTTGAATGTGACACGGGCGCGGAACGATGTGGCGTAACCACACCTGAGCAGGCAAGGGACCTCGCGCGCTACATCGATGCCCAGCCGGGCGTCTCGTTTCGTGGTCTCATGACCTACCCGCCTGTAGGACAGGAGGTGAAGGTTCAAGAATGGCTCACCCAGGCCAAACATGAAATTGAAGAGATCGGGCTGCCAGTACACGTCGTATCCCATGGTGGTTCACCGGGCATGTGGAAGGCCCAAGATGTTCCGATTGCAACAGAATATCGGATTGGTACCTACATCTATAACGACCGTTCATTACAGGCACGGGGTATCTGTACCTGGGAGGATTGTGCGTTGAGCGTTCTTGCTACGGTGATCTCAGTCCCTGCCGACAATCGTGCCGTAATAGATGCGGGATCAAAAGTGCTGACTTCAGACTTGTTGGGATTGGAAGGCCACGGACACGTGTTAGGTAGACCGGACATTTTGGTCCAGAGCCTATCAGAAGAACATGGTGTGCTGAAGGCTGCCAAAATCGATCTGAGTGTCGGAGATCGTATCCAGATCATTCCAAACCATGCCTGTGTAGTCACCAATATGGTGGATCAGATCGAAACCACTCGCGGAGACAGCGCGCTGGGGTCCGTGCCCGTCGCAGCACGGGGCAAGATTCAGTAAACAGCGTAAACTTCGCCAATGACTGATGACGGCGACGGGTATCAACAAGGTGCGATATGACTGACCTCATATGTTTAGGGGAACCCCTGTTCGAGTTAACCGCTTGCCCGGATGGTTCGTTTAAAGGCGGGTTCGGTGGTGACGTTTCCAACGTCGCCGTCGCGGCCGCGAGACAAGGGACGAAAGTTGCTTTGATCACCCGCATCGGTGGCGATCAATTTGGTAAAAAGCTCAGGAGCCTGTGGTCCAGGGAAGGTGTAAACCACGAACATGTGGAAATGGCCTCTGGCGAAGATACTGGGCTGTACTTTGTTTTTCATAATGATGACGGTCACCATTTCGTCTATCGCAGGAAAGGCTCCGCTGCGAGCCGGATGCTCCCAAATCAGGCTCCGGATGATGCAATTTCCGGCGCAAGAATGTTCTATACTTCCGGCATCAGCCTTGGAGGAAGTCCTGAGCTACGGTCAACAACTCTACATTCAATCCAAACAGCGTATAGGTCCGGCACACCTTTTGCCTTCGATCCCAATTTACGCACAGCCCTTTGGCCACTGGACAAGGCACGACAGGTTACCCACGATGTAATGAAGAGGTGCAATATTGCGTTACCAGGGCTCGATGATGCCCGCCAGTTGACGGGCCTTCACAGCCCTGGGGAAATCATCAGCTTCTACCACAATCTGGGCGCAGACATTGTGGCACTTTCACTGGGCGCGGACGGCGTATCCGTGTCTGAAGCGCAAGGCATACACACTATCCCCGGCGTGATGGTTAAAGCGGTTGATGCCACCGGTGCCGGAGATTGTTTCAACGGAATATTTCTGTCTGCCTACCTGAAAAGCAAAGATGTCCTGAAATCAGCTGAGCTTGCGAACCAGGGAGCAGCCCGATCAACCACAGGCTATGGCGCCGTGGATCCAATTCCTTACGGAAAAACCTAACAGAAGGAAATCACTTCAATGACAGAGAAAAAGATCGCGCGTTTGGGCGATGACAGAACCGGAGCAGGCGGGCAACCGCTTCCCTTTGCACCTGCGGTAAGAGCCGGAGATTTTGTGTTCATTTCCGGACAGGTTGCGATGAAAGAAAACGGCGAAATCGAAGCGGGTGGTATTGAGGCGCAAACCCGGAAAACGATGGAAAACCTGATAGCAGCTCTTGCACTGGCTGACTGCACCCTGGATGATATAGCAAAAGTTGGTGTCTGGCTGGATGATCCCCGCGACTTTTGGACGTTCAACCGGGTCTATGCAGACTATTTTCCCAACGGAGGCCCGGCGCGCTCCACAGTCCGTTCACAAATCATGGTAGACGCCAAGGTCGAGATTGATGCGGTCGTATACAAACCGCTTGGATAATCCACACGATCCTCACACCAATTGTATAGAGCTGGCGTTTTTCGCCAGCCTATTTTGTTTTAATTGAACAGATCAACATTTTAGAGATGCGTTTCTGAGACGTTCAAGGGCAATGGGGACATTTGAAGTTGAGAAAGTAATGGCCGGCTTTTTGCGCATACTGTGAGTGCGGTTAGCTACTGAGTTTGCGTTGCAGCGAGTGTCTGGAATGCGGGTGCAACCGCAGCATTGATGGGCACCGGTCAACGGCAGCTCAGAGCCGTCTTTGGAGACGGCCTTGTACCTAATTCTCATGACGTTTGAGCACAGTTTTGAGGTACTGGGTCGAATGCCAGGTTTGATGTGCACAGAATACTCCAGCGCAGCCTTTAAGTGTCAACTGGTGCTTGGCCGATTGCCGGATGGATCCACGATATGTCCGTCCTGTTTCTGGATCGCGTAGTGCCCCTTCCCATACCGTGCCGTCAAAGACCAATTCGGTCAGGATCATATCACCAATCTGCGCATGAGGCGTATCGTCCTTGTTCCAAACCCAAACAAGACGTCCACACTTCATTGCTTCATTCGATGCGCAGTCTTCAAAAGCGACAATCACGCCGAGCCCGGGGGATGCGTAGTGGCCTTTAAGGTCAAAGGCATGTCCTTGGCTGGCCAACATACCGACGCCAACCACAATCACCAAAAAAGCTGTTTTGACAATTCGGACGGGCAAACGCGGTGCGACGCGGGCGAATTCGGTCAAGTATCTTGGATGCTCCGTCTTCATAAGCCGATCCCACCAAGAAAAATAGAGCCCGTGGTTATAGCGCGCATGCGCATGATGCATATCGTGATGAGTAACGCTCGTGAGCCAGCCAAAGACCGGCTTGCCTTTTGCGTTGGCGGGGAAGATTTCGATCCCGCAGTGCCCGATTGCATTGCGCAGCATCATATGGGTCACAAAGATGAACAGAGCGACTGGGTGTGTTGGCAGAATGATCAGAACCAAAGGCAAGTAGACAGCGTTCACCAGGGCTTCGCCAACGTCAAAGCTGTAGGAGGTGAAGGGAGTTGGTTGGTGTGATTTGTGATGCAAGCGGTGAAACCGGCGAAACAGGGGCGGGTAGTGCAGGGCACGGTGCGTCCAATAGAACCACGCATCATGAAGGGCAATCAACACCGCGATACTGAACGCGAAATAGGTCCAGCCAAATGCGGCTATGTCTTGGTAGATTGTGATGACACCTGCCCTTGCACCAAGCACGATGGATGTCCCTGCGGCAGTAAAAATAAGCACTGTGCGCAGGCTTGTCAGTATCTCGCGGAGGATTTGACCTTGTGGCACTGCAGAGGGTCGAATTTTCTGTGCAAAAAGATGCCGTGCCAGCATGATATTGATCAATAGATACGTGCCGCCGGCGCCAAAAATATAGCGTAAGAGGTCTCCGCCGAAGACATCCGTGTAGATGGACAGGAGTGTGGCTAACTGAGTCATTGTCTGCTCCGAATGCGAATTGACATGTGGCGGACAGTGGCCAGCGAAGCAAATCAGAGCACGCTGAGTTTGAAAGTCGACCCGTTTCTTGCAAAATCGGCGAGGATTTTTCAGTTTCAGCATGGCTATACCGTTGACCGGCGGGGTAAATCCGACTTCGATTGCGCATGTGATGTCAGACCCAATGATTTTGGATATCTTCCTGCGCGGCAGTGCCATCGGCACACTCGTGCTATGCGCCGCTGTCTTCATGAGAAACGGGGGATTCCAGCGGAAAAGCATGGCAGTAGTCTTGCTGTGCCTCAGTTTTGGCCCCTACTTGATTGTGTCCTCGCCAAGCATTGATCTAACCGACGGCCCGGTTCGGATTGTGCTTGTGATGATCGCAGGTGTGATCCCTGTCTTGCTCTATTGGGCCGTGATTGAGCTGTTCCAGGATGACGTTTTTGTTCGACCTTGGCAGATCTTGATCGCTGTGTTGATAGTCGGATTGGCATGGCTCTCTCAACTACAGCTGCAACTTGGTGTAGTTCGCGGTATCTGCGTACTGATCTTCTTTTTCCATAGCCTGTGGATCGTAGTTTCAGGTCAGGCAGGGGATCTGATCGAGGCCCGTCGCCGGTTTCGGCGTTGGTTTCTGATCTGGATCCTCAGTTTGGGAATTCTCATTACCGGATTTGAAATCACGCATCTGGATAAAGCGCTTCCTGTCTGGGTATTTTCACTACAGGCGAGTGCGTTTTTCCTGTCTGCAAGTGCGTTCCTGCTGTGGTCGGTTCGCGTGGTTCCAGACATCTGGATACCGCGCCCGCCAAAGCGGGGTGACCAAGCCAACCCAGCGCAGTCCGCGCTCATGACACGTATTGAAACCGCGATGTCTGAGGGGCTGTGGCGATGCGAAAGGTTGACCGTTGCCCAAGTGGCCGCACATCTTGGGACACAGGAACACCGCATTAGGTCCGCAATCAATCAAGGCTTGGGGCACCGGAATTTTGCGAGCTTCGTGAACGCGTTCCGCATTCAAGAGGCGCAATCCATGTTGTCATCGCCCGAGTTGGCAGAGCGTTCGGTCCTGAGCATCGCTTACGATGTGGGATTTTCCTCACTGGGGCCATTCAACCGCGCCTTTCGCGCTCAAACTGGGATGACACCTTCGGAATTTCGAAAAACGCATTTACATGAAACGACAAGGTCACGTTTGTAATATTTCCGCAAAGCCGCCTTCTAAGCCTTCTTTCGTTCGGGCTTGGGAGTGCGCAATAATTTGAGCCAATTTGTTGCGCTTGATCGCGTTGGTCAGCCTTTAGTTCACCCAAAGAAGTCGAACCCGGACGCATCTGTGTAGCCAATTCTAACAGGATGTGCGCTCTGACCGACGGTCCCACGCCTCTAAACCGACTGTATTGGGTTGTGGCACCGATGTTGGCGGTCCCCGCGTTCGTCTTTTCCGCCAAGACGATGAAACTGCTTGTTCTTGAGGGACATGGAACTCCTGCGCCGTGGGACCCACCTCAAAGAATTGTGGTCAGCGGACCTTATCGCTATGTGCGCGACACCATGCTTTCATCGGCCATTCGAATGACACTGGCGGAAGCAGTGGCATCGAGTTGCCACTCCTGCAGCTTTGGGCGACAGTCTTCTTTCTCCTCAACACACTTTATTTCAATTTGGTAGAAGAGCCGGGGCTGGAACGACGCTTTGGACGGACAACTTGCAGTACAAGGCAAGGGTTTCGCGATGGACTCCCATGTTTCGGCCGAATACCCCCCCAAGCACCAACGACAGTTGAATAGCGGGCTTTTTTGCGACGTGTGAGTTTGCATAGACTTGATTTCGCTGTTGTCGCGAATTCCTATCAAGACAAGCCTCGCCGAGGAAGCAACAGCCTTGCCATGCATGGAACTATCCTGTGGCCTCAGTCAGGTTTGACACTAAGGGCTTTGCCACCAATCTGTAGGCTTGGCGCGCTTGCCGCGGTTCCGGTCAAGCCAGAGAGCAAATTTGCGAAACCGCGAGAACGCCATCTTCAACCAAAGACGGTGGTGCCATTGCGTGAAGTCGCGGTTAAATGGGCAGACGCGCATGCAGATGGCACAATCAGAGGACAGTTTAGCCCAGAATCCGAAGCACTTGGCTGCGTCGGAAGTCCACTTGCGCACACCTTTTATGGCCGATGGGTCCTCGGAGGTCTCAGGCGGGCCGTAGGGGAGCGCATTGACTGGACAAGCATCAGCGCATTTGGTGCAGATGTTACAGAACGCACGCACGCCTAAGGGTTTGGGTGGATCATGGACTAATGGGAGGTTGGTGAAAACCTTGGAGAACCGTAAGCGCGGCCCGTATTCAGGTGTTATCACCATTTGATTGCGGGCATATTCGCCCAGACCCGCCTTGATCGCATAGGGGATCACGAGGCCGGTGTCGTTCATAGAGGCTGTGGCCTGATAGCCCAGGTTTCGGACATAGGCCGCAAGCTGCATCACGATGCTGGCCTCGTGGGAATATTCACGTCCGGTGGCGGCCCCCGCGAGCGCGGAAGGATAAGTGGCGACGAGGTCCTCATCCATCTGATGGCCCATCACAATGACAGATGTCATGCCTTCTGGCAGGTCGTTGGGCGCGTCGGAGAAATCACGGGTGTCAACGCGGGTTGCGTAAATCCAACGGTCATCCAGATCAGTGATGCCGCAGAGATCGGCACCAAAGAATTTGGCGATGCGTTTGATTTCCTTGGCCATCGCGGCTGGATCGTCAATCGGTTGCTGTGTCGGGGCGACGGGTGTGTCGTTGTCGATGGGGGCCTGGAAGCCCTCGCGCTTACCGGATTCGCCAGCCCTTTCCGAGATCAAGTCCGAAATTAGCCAAGAGGCGTTTCTAAGCGCGAAGTCGCGCTGGGTGAATCCGTCACCACGACGAGGGATGGCATCCATCCGGTACGAGGCAAAGAACGCGTCGGTCTGTTTGCTGCGGATACGCTCATCCCAGAAGGCGCGGGTAAAAATGTCATTACGTTGGTTGAAACGTTCGAATTCGTCCGTGACATCGATGCCTGCAGCAGCGTCGTCCGCTCGTTGGGGTTTGTTGGAGGGGTAGGCCATGATGAGACGATGCGGTGAGGTGAAGCCGTTGTCAAAGGTTAGCGTGCGCGAAAGGTCGGTGTTGGGGATCGGCTGAATGTTGATAGTCTCTGGCAAAGCCGCTTCGGAGCAGCGAAAGCGGCTGACGACGGTCACTTGTTCAAAATGATCCAAACGTTTTTAGGGGCAGTCCTTTCGTAAGCACTCATGCCGGTCACCAGCGAATTCTTTGGGAAGGTGTGAAGATTCGACCTCAAATAGAAGATTCGATCTCAAACAAGTGAGCGGCTTTGAGTTTTGAAAACAGAAATTGATGGCGCGGTAGCGAAATCACACTCTGTCCAGCGCTGCTGACTTCTAGCAACGTTGGAACGGTGCACTTGCAGCGAATGGCGGCAATGCGGACTGCAAGCGCAGCATGGCAAGACCCCAACGAATGACCGCTATGTGCCGGCTTTGTTTGAGCAATTTGTCAGTGGACACGAGTTGCTGCGCCGCATCCAAGGTCGGCTGAGCACTGGCCTGTCTTTATTGCTGCGGATTTTTGAACACGTTGCGATCCGCAGTGAAAGCCAGCAATCGATCTACAAAAAACCTGTCCAACCGACTGTTTCTTGGCATTTGACATCATCATCGGTTGGTGAGTGAAACTCCGGCAATCACTAGCGCACCGCCCACCAGCATGGAAACCTCAACCGGTTCGCGCAAAATAGCAGCCCCAAGGGCTACCCCGAAGACGGGGACGAGATTGGTGAACACCGCCGCACGCTCAGGCCCAAGCGAATGTACCCCTCGATAGTACCAAACAAATGGCACGACTGTTCCACCAATGGCCAGGTAGATGATGGCCAAGGTGCAGGTGAACGTGGGCAACTGAGGCACTTGCACGGGACCGGCCAACGGCAACCCCAATGCCAGAAGTAAAAACCCGATCAGCGCAGCCCAAGTGGTTGCCGCCAGTGGCGAGAGGCTTCCTAGAGCTTTGCGTCCAAGAAGCGTATAGCCCACCCAACTACCCACCGCTGCCAGCATGAACAGTTCTCCCTGCCCAAAACTCTGCCGGACGTCAGTCATCAGTCCGGCAACGTCCCCTCCGCTAATCACGATCACGGCCCCGGCTAGTGCCACACAAATCCCGGCAACTTGCCCAATCGGTAGGAGCCGTTGCGCGATCAGTACCCCGACTAGAGCCACGGCTATCGGATTGAAGGCAACAAACAGTGCCGTTCGCGAAGCTGGCATCTCAGCCAGAGCGGCAAAGAAGAACAGGTTGTAAAGGCAGACGCCGGACAGTCCGAGAAGCCCCATCAACACGCTCTGCCGCCAAGTGAGGCGAGGCAAACCACCTTCCGCTTTCCAGACAAGATAAAGCAATACCAGAGTTGCCAGGCCAAACCGAGCGGTTGCCGCGACCAGAGGGGGCATTTCACCCGAAACGACGCGGCCGGCAACAAATGTGCCGCCCCACAGGAAGGCCACCATTGAGAGCCGGACGTAAAGCAAAGCGTTCTGCGACGCTATGGGATATGACAGGGCTTGGGACATGGAAACACCTAAAACATCGGATTGCCCATGCCGAATTTCAGTTATACTATGTTATAGTCAAATGAGTATTTACTTATGACTTTTGGTCAGCTTGATATTTTTGTCACTCTTGCCGAAACGCGCGGGTTTACGGCTGCTGCATTGCGACTTGGGATAAGTCAGCCCGCAGTGTCTCATGCCCTCAAGAGTCTTGAGGATGAGCTTGGCATCACGCTTTTTAATCGCACCGTATCCCCAATCGAACTGACCCCGTTGGGCGAACGACTTCTATCCCGCGTACGCGAAATTCTTGGGCTAGCCGACGCTATGCATCAGGAGGCCTCGGAATATCGTGGAGTGCAGACCGGCAGACTGCGCATTGGGTCTTTTGGTGCCACGTCATCATTGCAGATATTGCCGCGCCTTCTCGAAGCATTTCATGCAGCCCATCCTGGTATCGAAGTACTGATTGAAGAAGCCGCTGACGATGAGATTATCCGTTGGATCGAAGACCGGCGCATTGATCTTGGTTTTGTCGTGTTACCAGATGAACGCTTTCGGACCTGGCCTGTGGCACAGGACCAGTTTGTCGCCTTGGTTGCTGCCGATAATACTTTGGCCAGGCAATCTTCAATCCGATTGGAGCAACTGTGCGAAATGCCATTCATCATGCCGGAATCTGGTTCTGCCCGGATCATTCGCCGTTTGTTCACGCAGGCCCGTCTTAGTCCAAATGTGCGGTACCGGACATCGCAGATGCTAAGTACGTTGACTATGGTGGCGCGCAACCAAGGCGTCTCGGTCGTGGCCGAGATGGCCTTGCCGCCAACGAATGGTAAAGAGGGCTGGGTCAGCAAACCGCTGAATTCAGTCAGGACACGAAAAATTGGTCTCGCGATGCATCCGCACGCAACGCCATCCCCTGCGGCGGTCGCTTTTGTTGAGGTCGTAGAAAAAAGTAGAGACGATTTTTTGACGACGTGTACAAAAGAAAGAAGCGACGTCGCGATTTGAACTTTTGAGTTCAAATCGGATATTAGAAATCACTAAGTGGGCGGCAGCAATGCCCGCTTAAGGCCTTTCCACTGCGCCCGAAAACGTTCATTCAAGCTACGCACACTCGAACCTCAGCACGGCCACACCTCATGCCTCTTCCTACTCCCCAAGCCGTCGTCTTCGATATGGATGGCCTGTTGCTCGACACCGAGCGGGTATACTTCGAAGGCTTCCGCACCACGCTTGACGCACTCGGATTGCCGCAAGACGACGACCTGTTCCGGCGGCTAGTCGGCACGAACCGTGTGCTAGGACGCCGACTTTTGACCGAAGGGCTAGCGGGGCGCGTCAATCTGGAAGAGTTTGATGCCGTCTGGGACGCCGAAATCGCGCAACGGCTGGCGGATTACATCCCCGTCAAACCGGGTGCGCGCGCGATGGCAGAACACCTGCGCGAGCGGGATATACCTTACATCATTGCCACCAGCACCCAGACGAAAAAGGCGCATTTGCATCTCGAGCGAGCGGGTCTCGGCGCGCTTTTTCGCGACGTCGTAGGCGGTGATCAGGTCGCTGCCAGCAAGCCCGCGCCAGATATCTACCTACATGCCACGGCACGTCTGGGTCACGATCCGTCAAACTGCGTTGCGTTCGAGGATTCGCCCAACGGCGTCCGCGCGGCCCACGCGGCGGGCCTCATAACGGTGCAGGTCCCCGATATCGTCGCCCCCGACGCCGAACTGCGTGCGCTCGGGCATCACATCGCCAGCAACATCATCGCCGGCGCCCACGCGGTTGGTCTGATGGTAGTTCCGGAATAGAAAGCTGACCTTCACGCAACTGCAGCGAACGCGCAGTTTGTCTGCGATCTGTGAATTCGCATGGCGAACGATCTTGCGAGCGCTGCGAAAGGCTGGTTTCTCTAATCACGAAAGTCAGAGTGCTCGGACTTCACGGGATTTGTTCTCGGAGAACTGTGGGCGTCCGCAAAGCGATATCAACGCAAGGTCGGCTTCGTAGCTCCCCGCAGTTACTTCAGATAGGTATTAAACCAATCAATGGTTCGGTCCCAAGCCAAGTTTGCCATTTCCTCATCGTAACGTGGCGTGCTGTCATTGTGAAAGCCGTGGTTGGCATTTTCGTAAATGTAAGCTTTATATACCTTATCGTTGGCTTTTAGAGCAGTCTCAAAATCTGGCCAGCCTGCGTTGATGCGTTCATCAAGCTCTCCCATTTGAATCAGTAGTGGTGCCTGAATTTTGGCCACACCCTCGGCCGCTGGCTGGCGCCCGTAGAACGGGACACCAGCGGCCAGTTCGGGATAAGCCACGGCAATTGCGCTGACCACACCGCCGCCGTAGCAGAAACCAACAGCGCCGACCTTCCCAGTGCAATCATCCCGGTTCAACAAGTATTCGAACCCATTAAAGAAATCGTTCATCAACTCGACCCGGTCCACTGTCTTTTGCAGCTCGCGCCCATCGGCGTCATTGCCTGGGTATCCGCCCACCGACGTCAAGCCGTCTGGAGCCAGAGCCATGAACCCGGCTTTCGCCAATCTGCGCGCCACATCTTCGATGTAGGGATTCAAGCCGCGATTTTCGTGGATGACCAGCACTGCTGGCAGGGGCTCTTCAACGCCTGCAGGCCGAACAAGGTAGCCCCGAACGTCGCCGGTTCCATTTGGTGAAGGATAGGTGATGTAGTCTGCATGGATATCGGGATCGTTGAAGGATACCTGCTCGGCCAAAGCATAATTCGGGCTGAGCATGTTCAGCAACGCGACCGCAGATAAACCACCAACCGCGAACTTACCGGCGCGGTCCAGGAACTGGCGCTTGGTGATTTTGCCGTGCGCGTAAAAGTCGTACAGGTCCAGAAGTTCCTGGTCGAAGTCCTTTGCCGTCATGCGAGTCATAGTGAATCTCCTGATGAATAGGCAGTTCGAAGTGAGAGGTTGTCAGATCAAAGGGTCGTGGTTGGTTTGAGTTTTTCAGCGGGCTGCTAGGACACACCCATTGGCAGTTCTTTTTGCGCGTACTGTTCGCGCAGCACGTTCTTTTGGACCTTTCCCATTGTATTGCGCGGCAGGCACGGGACGATTTCGTAGCGACGCGGATGTTTGAATCGCGACAGCTTGTCTCTGATGGTCACCGCGATCTGTTCCATGTCAAGTTGCGCGCTAGGCTCGGCAACCAGAGTGGCAATTATAGCTTCTCCAAATTCGGCGTCGGGAATGCCAAAAACTGCCGATTCCAGGATGCCGTCGATGTCGTTCAAGACGTCTTCAATTTCTTTGGGGTAGACGTTGTAACCACCAGTGATGATCAGGTCTTTTGACCGACCAACGATCGACAGATAACCATCCTCGCTGCATTGACCCAGATCTCCGGTGATGAAGAACCCGTTTTCCCGTAGCTCTTCGGCGGTTTTCTCGGGCATTTGCCAATAGCCTTGGAACACATTGGGCCCTCGTACTTCGATCATTCCAACCTCGCCCCGGGGCAGCGGTTCTCCAGTTTCGGGTTTGGTAACGATCACCTCGGTGCTGGGAAGCGCCAAGCCGACAGTTCCTGCGCGACGCTCACCGTCATAGGGGTTCGAGGTGTTCATGTTCGTCTCGGTCATTCCATAGCGCTCAAGGATGCGGTGGCCGGTGCGCGTTTCGAACGCTAGGTGGGTCTCGGCTAGCAATGGGGCCGAACCAGAAATGAACAAACGCATGCTCTCTGTGACCTCTTTGGTGAAACCGTCATCCGCAAGCAATCTGGTGTAGAAAGTGGGGACACCCATCAGAAGGGTCGAGTGGGGCAACTCTTCCAAGATCATGCCAATGTCGAATTTTTCCATAAGCCGAACTTTGGCACCTGCGAGCAATGACGTATTCATCGCCACGAAAAGCCCATGTGTGTGAAAGACTGGCAGCGCATGAAGCAGGCGATCGGCGCTGGTGATGGCCCACAATTCCACAAGAGCTTGGGCATTGGACAGCAGGTTTCGCTGACTTAGCATTGCACCCTTCGAACGGCCCGTAGTGCCTGATGTATATAGCAAAGCCGCAAGGTCGTCCGGTGCGCGATCCACGGTTTCGAATACGCAGGGTTGTGCGTCAGCCTCTACGCTTAGGCTTGGACTATCGCCGCCGAGGGTCAGCAGCTTTGCGCCCGATTGGGCTGCCAATTTTTTGATTTCAGCTTCATCGTTGCTGTCGCAAATGATCATCGCCGGTTGAGCATCAGAGATGAAGTAGTCCAACTCTGCCATGGTGTAGGCAGTGTTAAGTGGCAGGTAGACAGCACCTGCCTGAACCGAAGCAGCATAGAGCGCAATCGTATCAGCCAGCTTGGGGGCCTGCACTACGATGCGATCCCCAGGAGAAACTCCGCTGTTCTGCAAAACATGCGCGATCTGTGCGGCGCGCTTCAGAAACGCGTCATAGGAAACCACCCTGCCATCATCGAGTTGCAGGAATGGAGCCGTGTTGCCCTCGTGGCGGGCAAACAAGCTTTCGTAGAGGGTATTGGTCACGCTGTATTTTCCCTTGGTTTGATCGCAAGCTCCGCAGTTGAAGCCGCACGAACTGAACGCGAGGCTTGGATCGTGGCACGTGTCGCGAATTCTTCGTGGTGACGTTCTGTTTTGTTCAAATCGTAAAGGTAGTTGACCATCGCGCCTCCGGACTGGGCGCGCCCATTTGGCGACTGATCTGCGTCAGCGTGCAGCTCATGAAGTTCAGCACCATTGCCCAGATGAAAGCGGGCCACGGGATCTAACGGCATCCCATCTTCGCGCTTCGCAAGCAACAAATACCGGGCGGCCATCGCGCGCACGTCCTGCGCTGAGGCTGTCGCTGCCAGTACGGCCTCGGCGGTATGGCCGTGCTCTGGATGTTCTGTTTCGCCGGCCAGCCAACGGCTAAGCCCTGGTATAGGCGATAAGGTCACAAAGGTGTCGAGACCTCTAAGCTCTCGCGAAAGTTCGGTCACAACCTGTTTGATCAACAGGTTCCCAAAACTGATTCCTGCTAAACCCTTTTGGCAGTTTGAAATGGAGTAGAACGCCGCGACTTTTGCCTGCTCGGCTTCAATCGGTTCTCGAGCTTCAGACAAAAGCGTATCGATCGCGTCCGGGATTTCAGTTGTAAGGGCCACCTCGACAAATATCAGCGGCTCATCGGGCATTGAAGGGTGGAAGAAGGCAAAACAACGACGGTCAGGTGGGTAGAGCCTGCGCCTCAAGTCGTCCAGATCGTTGATCTGGTGAACAGCCTCATATGCAACGATCTTGTCCAGAACGCGGGCAGGCGTATCCCAGCTGATTTGTTTGAGAACAAGAAAGCCTCGATTGAACCAGCTTCGCAACAAATGGACAAAATCAATATCGGTTCGCTTGAGTTCGGCATCAGATTTGAGAAATCGCAGCAGATCAACGCGCATAGCCACAAGTTCTTGCGTCGCACCAGACGGCTGGTTCAGCCGACGCAATAACTCTTGCCGCCTGGGTTCTGCGGATTCACTAAGCTTTTGATACAGATCGACACTTCGATCATTGGCATAGAGGCGCGCCGTGTCAGCGAGTTTTTCTGCGTCTAACTCAAGCTGGTCATTCAAGTAGACAAAAAAGTCCAGTTTTCCCGCGTCATCCAGGGTCTGGTAGCGGTCAAGTATGGTGGACGCGAGCGTGAAGCCCGATACCTCACCTTCTGCGGACAAAAGCGCCTCGCAAAGTTCAGCAATGGATCGTTTGTCATCCTTGCCACGCCTTTTGTCAGGACGGTCCAGCAATTGGTTTAATAGATCGCCTAGAAACCAATTCCGTTGCATTTCAGGAATCCATCTGGCTGCTCAGGTACTCACCCGTTCGACGGTAGTGATCGATCAAGTGCTTGGTCGCGCTGTCTGCGTCATGATCTAATGCGGCGTCCAGAATGTGATGATGTTCGGCGGCGATGTCCCGCTTTTTATAGCTCGAACCGCCCGCCGCCAGATAGCGGTAGCGAATGTTCAGGTCGTAGAGCTGCGAACAATATCGTAGAAGCAACGGCAGTTTCGAATTGTCCAACAACGCCATGTGAAACGCTTTATGAGCGTCTTCAAAGTCGTGCGCCCCATTTTGGCCGGCCTTTTTCATATGGTGGTGACGCAAAACAAGCCGATCCTCCCAGGCCGCATCCGCGTTGGCGATGGAGGCACGCAACGCGGTTTCCTCGAGGTTGCATCGCAGCAGCAGGATTTCCTCGAAGTTACTCTTACTCACGGGCGCAGCCCTAAACCCGCGCTGGTCAATCCGTTCAACCAACATGTCCGAGGTCAAGAGGCTCAGCGCCTCGCGAACTGGACTTGCGCCAGTGTTTAGAAGGCCGCGGAGCTGCTCGATCTTAAGTTTTTGTCCGGGCGGCAATTCGCCGGTCAGTATCATTTCGCGCAGCCTTCGATACGCGCCATGAGTGGCTGATGTCTCTTTGCCCTCGATATCAAGCATGGCGTCCATATCCGACTGTTCCTTTTTGGCGGCAAAAACTCTTGCGTGCTCTTAACTGAGGGCGCTCGTGCCAGTCGATAGACCAACTGAAAGGTTCAGCGAACCTTCGTTTATCATCCAGCGCCGAAGTACAAAGCTGCGCGCCCCGCTTTTGTGCATGGGGTCGTCCTCGGCCAGCTTCCGCGCGGCCTCAAGACTATCAGCGCGATAGATGATCAGGCCAACCCCTTGCATATGCTCACCGGTCTCATCCGACATCGGCCCAGCAAAAGCCAACTTTCCCGCGCGTTCAAGATCCGCCTGATACGCCAAGTGATCTGGAAGTGACGCCTTTACGTCTTCTGGCGCTTTGGCTGGTGTGCTGAGTGCAACATAAAGCTCCAGTGCCAGTGCGCCACGGCTTTTCGCTTCTGATTTATAATCTGCCCAAGCAACCATCGCGGACCTCCAAAAAAAATCGATATTATTTGACATATTGCAAAATAGTCGGCAAAAATCAAGCGAACTGACATGGATGGTGAAAATGAAATACCTGGTGGGAGAAACCTCGGAAGGCACTGCGGTCTTTGTTGTGAACGGTGAAAACGCAGTGAATTTAACGGCTTTGGACGCTGCCGTCGGTTCCGATCTGATGGGGTTAATAGCCAAGCCTGGGCTGGCCGACTCACTGGCTGACAAAGTCACCGCTGCAGACAGTGTGCCTGTGTCGTCTATCACACCAGCATTGCCGGTGGTCGCGCCTGGCACGATCATTTGTATGGGTTTGAACTACACGGACCACATCAAGGAAGGCGGGTATGATATTCCGGAGTATCCGACGCTTTTCATGCGCGGGAAAAACTCGATCATGGCGGCGGGGCAGCCCATGGTGCGGCCTACCTGTTCTGAGAAGCTAGACTACGAAGCCGAGCTTATGCTGATCGTTGGAAAAAGAGGTCGGCATATCTCGGAAGAGGACGCACTGGGTTATGTCTTTGGCTACACCGCGTTCAACGACGGGTCGCTGCGGGACTATCAGCGCAAAACCGTTCAATGGACGCCTGGCAAAAACTTCGATGATACGGGAGCAATCGGTCCGTTCACCGTAACGCCGGACGAACTGCCCGAAGGGGCTTCCGGTCTGAAGATCGAAAGCCGCGTGGGCGATGAAATCCTACAAAGCTCGAACACGGCCAACATGATCTGGGGCGTTCGTCAGGTCATTGCGACGATTTCGGAATACACCACTCTTGAGCCCGGAGACCTGATTGCGTTGGGCACACCACCGGGTGTCGGTCATGCCAAAAAGCCCAATCCCCGTTGGCTGAAGCCGGGTGAAACCGTCGAAGTCGAAATTGAAGGCATCGGAATCTGCGCCAGCCCGATCATCGACGAAAAGGACTCCAAGTCAAAGGTGGCCGCAGCATGAGCGCACCAACCGGGGCAGAGCTGGAGGCACTTCGCGCCAAGGCGCAGCAGGATCATCGCGATCTGCGCGAACGGATTCCACGTTTGTCGGATGACGCGATTGCCTTGATCCTGCGCGAATCTAGATCGCACTACGCGTGGACCAACAAGCCTGTTTCTGACGACCTACTTAAAGAGATCTATGACATCACGATCAACGGCGCGACCAGCATGAACACGTTGCCCGCGCGCTTTATTTTCGTGAAAAGCACTGAAGGCAAAGAACGGCTTGCCAAGTCGCTAAAGCCGAAAAACGTGCCAAAGATGATGGATGCACCGGTCACGGCGATCATTGCCTACGACTTGGACTTCTGGAAGGAACTGCCGTTTCTTTTTCCTCACGAAGACCGTCGGCCCTTGTTTGAAAACAAACCCGAATACGTAGCGGACACGGCCTACCGAAACGGCACTCTGCAGGGCGCGTACTTCATGATTGCGGCCCGGGCTGTCGGGTTGGACGTCGGCGCCATGTCAGGTTTTTCGAACAAGATCGTCGACGAGGAGTTCTTCGCGGGCACGACGCTCAAGTCCAATTTTCTTTGCAATTTGGGCTACGCAGACGAGACCGGTCTGTTCCAGAAGCTTCCACGTTTTCCATTCGAAAAGGTTTGCTCATATGCATGAGGAGTTAACCCCGTGGCCATGAAAGTAAAACCTGTCGTGACTTACCGAACGACAGCTCAATGCCCGACACATGCGCGTACCGAGATCCCAATTCGCGACCTTGATGTGGTTGTCGACGAACCCGTCGAACGCGGCGGAACAAATCTTGGCCCGTCTCCGACCGAAACCGCAATGGCAGCCTTGATCGCCTGTACGAACGTCATCGGGCACAAGAATGCACACCGGTTGGGAGTTGATCTCGGCGCGGTGACAATCGACGCGAAATGCAGGCTGGATCGGCGCGGTGTCCTGATGGAGGAGGAGATCGATGTTCCGTTTCCGGAAATCGAGCTCACCGTGAAGTGTGACACGCCCGCCAGTCAGGAGGAGCTGACACGGGTGGGCGAAGAGACAGCCAAGTATTGCGCCATCGCAAAACTATTTGAAGCGGCAGGCACGGACCTGACCGTCAACTGGGTCAAAACAAACCAATAAAGACAAAAGGCCCGACTTTCTGGGAGGAGAGAAATGAAAATCTGGACCAAACGCAGCCTTATCGGAGCTGCTCTGGCAAGCGTCATGGCGCTGCCCGCCGCAGCAGAGGAAACTATTTCTGTCGTTGTCATCGATGGCTACCCAGACCGGGCATTATGGGTGAAGGAGTTCACCAACTTCTTCATTCCGGAGGTGGACAAGCGACTGGCCGACGCCGGCAACTACAAGATGAACTGGCAGGAGAACTATGGCGGTTCAATCGTAAAGCCGAAAGGCGTTCTGGAGGGAATCCAGCTGGGCCTTGGTGACATAGGCATCGTCACAACCATCTTCCATTCTTCGAAGCTGCCCAGCCAAGGTATTTCGGGATCGACACCCTTTGTGGCATCGGATTCCCGAGCCGTGGCCAAGGCCGTAGATGAAATCGCACGCGAATACCCGGCGATGCAAAACGAGTTTGCTGCGCAGAACCAAGTCTATCTGGCCACAGGCGTTGTCCTAGACACGTATCAAATTTTCTGCACGGAACCGGTTGCCTCGGTATCAGATCTAGAGGGTCGCAAGATTGCCGGTGCAGGGCTTAACCTGCGATATCTCGAAGGCATTAAGGATGCGGCAGGTGTGCGCGGTGGGCTGACCGATTTCTACAACATGCTTCAGACGGGTCTGGTTGATTGTGGAATGCTGTGGCCCGAAGCGGCGAAGACGTTCAAGATCGCTGAAGTTGCCCCGTATATGCTCAAGGCCGATCTGGGTGCTGTGAACTCAAAAACCATCACGGTTAATGCAGACTATTGGGCAAGCCTGCCGGACGAAGTCAAAGAGGTGTTGACGGCGGTTGCCATCGATTACCGTGACCATGTCGCCGGTATCGCGATGGACAGGGCTGCTGCTTCGCGGGATGCTTACGTTGAAGCCGGTGGAACGATCGTTGAGGTTTCGGACGAAGACCGCGCCGCATGGGCAAACGCCATGCCGAATGTCGCGCAGGAATGGGCCGCGACGCTGAATGACAACGGCGAACAAGGAACGGAAATGCTGGCCGCCTACCTTGGCAAGCTTCAAGACGCCGGTTTCACCGGAGTGCGTGACTGGACGGCCGAATAACCGTCCGGCGATCCACGAAAGGGGCCTTTCATGCTGAAGACCGCAGTTGCTGGCCTGTCGCGGGTCGCCAATTTACTAGCAATCGCCGCCAACGCTTTGGGTACGCTCGTCGTCCTGGCGTTGGTGGTTGTTCTGAATGTCGACGTTATTGCACGTGGCCTGTTTTCAGCCCCATTGCGTGGCACTTATGAGATGGTGCAGTTTTCGGTCGTGATGATCGTCTTTCTGCAGTTGGCGGACGTGGTCAGAGTAGATCGGTTAACACGCTCGGACGGGTTCCTGAATCTGCTGCACCATCGTCGCCCGGGGCTAACAGCCAATCTGAGGCGCATCATCAATGCCATCTCGGCGATTTTCATGGCATTGATTGCCTATGTGACATTTCCTGAATTCCTACACATGTGGCAGACGCAGGACTACTTCGGAGTGCCCGGTCTTTTCACATTGCCATGGTGGCCCGTCAAACTGGTCATCGCGTGCGGTACTGCGCTTGCCTGCGTGATCTTCCTGCTCAAGGTCGTCACGGCGCAGGACCGTCCGCAACTTATTCGCACCCCTGAACATGACGAGGCCGCAGAATGACGCCGATTGAGATTGGCCTGATCTCGGTCGTTGCCATTGTTTTTCTGATTTATGCGGGCGTCTACATTCCCATCGCCTTGGGCGTCGTCTCTTTCGTGTCGATCTGGCTGATGCGGGACAACTTCACGCTAGCGCTGAACCTGCTGAAAGTGGCGGTCGGCGACAGCGCGATGGAATATAGCTTCGCGACTATCCCGCTGTTTACCTTCATGGGGCTCATCGTTTCAAAGGCTGGGTTAGGCAGGGACATTTACGAAGTCATGACCATGCGGTTTCGCAAGGTCAAAGGCGGGATTGGAATGGCCACGGTTGGAGCCAACGCCGTCTTTGCCGCAGTGACCGGATCGTCCATTGCATCCGCATCCGTATTCACCAAAGTTTCGGTGCCGCAGATGATGGCGCAGGATTACAACCCACGCTTTGCTGTTGGCGTGGTGGCCGGTTCTTCGGTTCTTGGCATGATCATCCCGCCTTCCGCGATGCTGATCATCTATTCCTTTGTCGCCGAACAATCGGTGGGGGACATGTTCCTGGCGGGGATTATTCCGGGGATCATGCTGGCGATCGCCTATGTCGGCGCGATCTGGGCCATGGGCCGTTTCACGCCAGCATTCGTGGGCGGCCGTGTCGTCGATGATACCGAATGGATGTCCGGGCGCGAGATCACGTCCAAAACCCTGCCGACATTGTGCATCATCACTATCGTTCTTGGCGGAATCTACACCGGCTGGCTTACTGCGGTCGAGGCAGGAGCAGCCGGTGCCTTCGTGGCGTTGATCATCGCTGTCCTACGTAGATCCATGTCCCCAAAAGCGTTCTGGGACGCGTTGCTGGAAACCGGTCATATCACAGCGGCGATCTTGTTCCTGATCACTGCAGCGTCAATTTATAGCCGCATGCTGGGACTGGCGGGGCTGCCCAACCAGTTGCAGGACCTGCTTGCGGGGAATTCCGCGTCCTTCTGGTCGATTATGCTCCTGTACGTCCTTTTGATGCTGTTTTTGGGAACACTGCTGGATACGGCTTCGATCATCCTGATCGTTGTCCCGCTGTTCCTGCCTATGGCCGAAGCGCTGGATATGTCGCTGATCTGGTTTGGTATCATCACCGTGGTCGGCGCCGAAATCGGGCTTTTGACCCCGCCTTTAGGCATATCCTGCTTTGTTATCAAATCGACGATCAATGACGACCGCATCTCGCTGAAGGACGTGTTTATGGGCGCGCTGCCCTTTGCGTTTGTGATGCTAATCGTTCTGTTCATTCTGATCGAGTTCCCGATCCTCAGCCTTGCCCTGATTTAAGGAGGCCAAGATGCGCTCTGTCACCAAAGACAATATCACCGACGTGTTCATGGGATACCTGTCCAAAGACACTGATCCGCGGATGCGTGAAATCATGGGGTCTCTGGTCAAGCACCTCCACGATTTCGCCCGTGAAACCAACCTGACGCATGACGAATGGCGAACGGGAATTGCATTTCTGGAGGGGTGCGCCGCTGTGGAAACCGAAGACAGGCATGAGTTTGTCTTGGCCTCGGACGTGTTGGGACTGTCATCGCTGGTGGACATGCTCCATTCAACTCCGGACGCCACAAGCTCGTCTGTTCTTGGGCCTTTTCATGTTTCTGGCGCACCGCCACTGCCATTCGGTGGTGATATGAAGCGTCACTACGGTGGGCCGGTTTTGCTGGCCGAGGGCGTTATCAGGGATGCCGAGGGTAATCCGATTGGCGGTGCAGAACTCGACATCTGGCAAACGGCGCCAAATGGAATGTATGCAAGCCAGGATGAAGAACAGGACACCTTTTCTTTTCATGGCCTGATGACCACTGGAGAGGACGGTAAGTATGCATTCACGACCGTCAAGCCGGTCGAATACACCGTGCCGTCAGACGGGCCTGTCGGGGACATTCTGCGCGCCTGCGGTCGCCATCCTTGGCGACCGTCGCACCTGCACTATATCGTTAAGGCACCCGGGCACCGTTCCTTAGTTACCGAGATTTTCCCCGACGACGATCCCTACCTGGATCAGGATACAGTGTTTGGTGTTCGGGATGACCTGGTAATGACTTATGTTGAAAGGCCGGCTTCAGAATTTCCCGAAGGCATGGAACTTTCTGGCAAGATCACTGAACCTTTCTTGCACGTAAAGTTTGATGTGAAGCTTGCCAGAGTTTGAATGCTATTGAGGGTGGTGCGGTGCTGAAACATACCTTAATTTTAGGAGCAACGCTTCTTTGTGGTACTGCCATCGCAGAAGAGCGACCGATCTTCGATGCGCATATTCATTACAGCCATGATGCCGTCAAACAGGTTCCTCCCGAACAAGTTGCCAAAATCCTTCGGGACGCAGGCGTGCGCAAAGCACTGGTTTCCAGCTCGGATGACAACGGTACCCAATTACTGTTGGCCGCAGCGCCGGACATTGTTGTTCCAGCCCTTCGCCCCTACCGTCGCCGCGGTGAGATCAACACCTGGATGCACGATGAAACGGTAATCGGTTATCTGGAAGCAAATCTGGCGAAGAACGAATACAAAGCCATCGGCGAGTTTCACGCTTATGGTGATGATATCAAAACACCGGTCATCCAGCATATGATCTCGCTGGCAAAAGAACGGAACCTAATTCTGCATCACCACGGCGATCGAGAGGCCGTTGACCTGATTTTTGAGGCCTGGCCCGAAGCTCGGGTATTGTGGGCCCACTCTGGCTTTGACGACCCGGCCAGTGTGACTGATGCCTTGGACACCTATCCAAGGCTTTGGGCCGATCTTGCGTTTCGCTCTGATATGGTCTCGCGGGGCCGTGTTGACCCAGATTGGAAGGCTGCGTTCGAAGCGCACCCGGATCGGTTTATGGTTGGTACGGATACGTTCGCTCCAGAGCGTTGGTACTACGTAGGCCCTCATGCTGATTTTTCACGGGAGTGGTTGGATTTGCTTCCGGTCCAGATCGCAGACAACATCGCATACGCAAACGCAGAACGTTTACTGGCATCAGAATGATCCGCTGGGTTGTCTGGTTTCTAGTATCATCTGGCGCGGCCGTCGCTTGTGAAACGGCAGGGCAACGCATGAGTTCGGAAATTCAAAACGCACCCAAGGTGCATGTGGCGCTCGACGAAATTCGATTGTCCCAACCGTTTTCTATTCTTCTGACAGTCTGTGATGATGTTGCCGTGAGTGAGGTGCGCGTCGATGCAATAATGCCTGCTCACCAACACGGGCTAAACTACGCCCCCAAAATCACCGCATTAGGCGATAGGGTGTTTCGTGCAGATAACATGCTGTTTCACATGCCGGGGCTGTGGGAACTGCGAGTTGACACCAACTTTGGCAGGCGATCGATATCCTACACTTCCGATGTCGTGCTAAAATGAAGGTGCTGGTGACAGCGGCGTTTGTAGTCCTAGCAGGGGCCGTTCGTTCTGAAGTCCTGTTGTCTGATGACGAAATTCAGCAAACGTTGTCCTTCGGACCATGGCCAATTTCGTTTCAGTCGGATCCAAGCAACAGGGTTTCAAACGATACAGGAGCGATTGCGCTGGGAGCGGCCTTATTCAACGATCCGGTGTTGTCAGCCGACGGAGCATTTACTTGTGCAAGTTGTCATGACCCTGAACAGGCATTTACCACGTCCGACGCGCGAGCATTTGGTCGCGTCCTGGTAGATCGAAACACTCCATCCCTGCGGAACCTTGCTGGTCTCCGCTGGTACGGTTGGGGAGGTAAGAGCGATAGCCTGTGGGCAGCTAGCTTGCATCCGATCATCGAAGAGCAAGAGATGGCGCACAGTAAAGAAAGCCTAAAGGCAGCTATCTCGGAAAGTATCTACATTGATGATTTTGAAGCCATATTTGGCGACATCCAGATTCAAGATCCAGAACTTGTGCTGGTGAACACTGCCAAAACGCTATCCGCTTACTTGGAAACATTGGCTACGGACCGGACACAGTTTGACGATTTTCGCGATGCATTGGAGAACCAAGATTTAGCAGCGGCCGCGACCTACCCCGAAGCTGCCCGGCGAGGTCTTCAGTTGTTCATAGGGCGTGGAAACTGTGTGTTGTGCCACAATGGTCCGAGATTTTCCAACAATGAGTTCCATGACGCTGGCGTTCCATATTTTCTGAGCGAAACCGAGGTCGACGAAGGGCGGTTCGGTGGATTGAACTTCTTGCTTTCAAACGCTTACACATTGGACGGCAACTGGAGTGATGATCCGGAAAAGCAAGGTGCATGGGTGGTTCGCAGTGTCCGCAGGAGCCACTCAGATTTTGGGACCTTTCGTACGCCAAGCCTACGGGGCGTGGCCGAAACCGCGCCTTACATGCATGACGGCAGCCTGATCGACTTGGATGCGGTGATCAGGCATTACAGCGAAATTGATACGGAAAGGTTACACGCCGACGGTGAAGCCATACTGTCGGAGTTGAACTTGTCTGAGCAAGAGATTTCAGACTTAGCTGCATTTTTGGAGTCACTGTCCAAAGCGCCTTAATACAGCTCTTGTGTTAACGGCTTGGAAATGGGCTATCTGGCTTGCGGTTTTGGAGACCGTTGTAGACCTTGGTGTCTGAGCATTTTCTCTTCAAGAAAGTGCTCTCCCGAGTCTATTCCAATTATAGTGTACGATTGAGTCAGTCGGGGTACACGGTTCAACCGAACCCAAACTTCGCTTGTCAGATCACTGAAAAGTTTGGTGGATATTGGCGGCTGTCTCAAGAAGCGCTTGTTCAATAGTTTCTTTTTGTCGTGAAAACCGTGTCGTTGGCACCGGGATGGAGATTGCGTGCAAATCTCCAACCCAATCGACGAAGGAAAATCCTATTGCCGACACACCGGCAGAATGCTCGTCCATGTCATAGGCAAGGCCTTGTTCTCGGATCATGGCCAGTTCGGACAAAAACTCATCTAAGTTCCTCTGGATTCCGTTCCGGTCCCATTCGTTTCGAATTAGCTTGATCGCATCTTCTTTACTGAGTTTGGCAAGACATGCTTTGCCATTCGCCGTGGTGGTCAAAGGAAAAACCTCGCCCACTTGCGAAACTGTAGTCAAACGGTATACGCCGGGAACCTGATCCAGAAAAACCATACCGATACCGCGCATAACCGCTAGGTCAGTTGTTTCTCCGGTCTTTTGTGTCAGTTCAGTCAAGAGAAGCCGGCAGTGCTCGACAATGCTATATTGGGCCGCTCCGGCAAGGGCGTTCAGTTCAGGGCCGAGCCGCAGACCGCCTCCATTCGCATCGGAAATAACAAACTTCTCTTCCGCAAGGGCACTAGTGATTCTCTGTACCGTAGAGCGGGGCAGGTCAACGCGTTCGGCAATTTTCCCCAGGCTCATTCCGGACTGGCTTTCCTTCAGGACACGCAGAATCGAAGCTGCTCTCGAAATGACCTGAATGCCACCTTTGTCATTTTTATCAGGCATTTACACCTCCTCTTCGTTTCTTGGTTCTGCCGCTGCGGGTGTCAGGCGCACTGGCAAGCTGTACCACTATGCGGTGCAAGTCAACCGTAATGTGAGTTTTAAGTTGACCGCATCGCGGTGCGTATGCATCATGATACGGGACAGGTGGGGAGGCCACCCATTCAATTCAAATCGACCAACGCCGCTTCGTCGGCGAACAGAGGAGATATGCCCAATGGTTGAAATCCGCGGCATCGAGTTCCAGGGCAACACCGACAATGATATGGGGCTGGAGTTCTATAACCTGAGTCACAGATACGGGTTTCAATGCCCTAACTGGCCCTATTTCAAAGACGTCCAGATCGACCGAAAACACTACATGGCCAAGTCGGGCGTGTTGTCGCAAACGATTACCACGACCATGCACGTGACCACGCATATCGATGCTCCGGCACATGTTGTTCAGGGAACGCCGTTCATCGACGAGGTACCGCTGCCGCATTTCTTCGGTTCGGGCCTGGTGGTTTCTGTCCCCAAGAAAAAGTGGGAGCAAATCACAGGCGATGATCTGGAAAAGGCTTGCGGGCATGCGATCCGCAAGGGCGACGTTCTGATCATCAATACCGGTTGGCACAAGCAGTACGAAGATGGTGACTACTTCGCCTACTGCCCGGGTCTTGTCCCTTCAGCCGCCGAGTGGATGATCGAAAAAGGTGTGAAAGTTGTCGGGCATGACACCCAGGCAAACGACCACCCGCTGGCAACAGCCATCGGCCCGCAGCGAAACGGTCCGATCATGCCGCATCTTGAGAAGGAATATCTTGAGTGGTCAGGCGGAACTCCGTGGGAAGTTGACTTCCCTGAGTGGGAACCGGTGCACAATATGCTGTTCTCCAGAGGTATTCTTGGAATTGAAAATGTTGGCGGTGACCTTGATGCGGTGACCGGCAAGCGATGCACCTTCGCATTCTTCCCTTGGAACTGGGACCGTGGTGATGGCTGCATCATCCGCTTGGTGGCGATGATCGACAAGAACCAGTCCTATCGCATCGAAGCTGGCGAAGAATTCTGAACACTCACGGACCGGTCGCCGGTTCGCCGGCGGCCACCATTACTATAATCCTGAGCGGGGACGAACATGCATCTAAAGCGGTTTAAAGACGCCCAACCCTACGAAGCACCGAACCACTTTGGATGCCACGGGCTTCGTTTGCAGGGGTTCGAGGAAGGCGGGCCGACAAATCAATGGATCGGCTTCAGTCAGTTCCTGCCGGGTGGAGGCGCGGGGCCGGACTCTACGCCGTTCGAGAAGGTCTACGTGGTTTTGGACGGCGAAATGACCGTCATCGTTGATGGAGTGGAAACCACCCTGGGTCCCATGGACAGCTGCACGATCGCGCCGGGCGAAGTTCGTAAAATTGAAAACCGTTCGAACCACACCTGCAAGATGCTTGTCGTCATTCCGTACCCGCCAGAAAGCTGAGGACGAATAGTATGTCTAATCCACTCAAGATGTTTGATGTTAAGGACAATGTCGCACTGATCACGGGGGCCTCTGGGGCTTTTGGCATGGTGGCCGCACGTGTTCTTGCCGGGGCCGGTTGCAACTTGGTTTTGGCAGCAGGCAACCAACAAGCGCTCGATGAGATTGCCAAAGAGTGCGAGGAACTCGGAGCTGCTGTTGTAACAGTGAACACACGCCCAAACGATGAAGCGTCATGCGACGCGTTGGTCGATGAAGCGGTCAACAGTTTTGGCAAGCTGGACATTCTCGTCGTCGCGTCCGGTATGAACAAAGTCGCTCCAATCAACGAAATGGCTCCCGAAACCTTTGATGCGGTGATGGATGCCAACGTCAATCAAAGCTGGTTACTTGCGCGTTCGGCTGCGAAACAGATGAAGGTCAGCGAATATGGCAAGATCATCTTCGTCAGTTCCGCTCGTAGTATCCTTGGCCACCCGGCTGGCTATACTGCGTATTGCGCATCAAAGGCTGCAGTAAACGGGATCACTAAAGCCTTGGGGTGTGAGCTCGGGCCGACTGGAATTACCGTCAACGCGATCGCGCCGACAGTGTTTAGGTCTCCTTTGACAGCTTGGATGTTCGAAGAAACCGACGAGGCCAAAGCGGTGCGCGATGGCTTCCTTACCCGTGTTCCCAAGGGGCGACTGGGTGAGCCAGAAGACCTTGCCGGTCCTCTACTGTTTCTCGCGTCGCGCGCATCTGATTTCTACACCGGGCATATCCTTCATGCCGACGGTGGATATACGGCGGGCTAAATGATGGTGCGTAAAAAACAGCAGATGGCAGTGATTGGCGCAGGCCTGATGGGCCATGGCATTGCCCTGACTTTAGCGAAGGCCGGTCAATACGTCGCCATCACGGATCCGGTGAAAGGAGCCCGGGATACGGTGTCAGAGCGCATTCGCGCCAGCATGGCGGCGATGGGGGATGACGAGGATAAAATCACAAAGACCCTCAAGATGATTGAGATCTTTGCGACAACGGAAAGCGCGGTCCGAAATGCGGACGCGGTTTTCGAAGCGGCGCCGGAAAAATTGGAACTTAAGCAAGCGATATTTGCTGAAATCGAGGCGCACGCACCAGAGACTTGCATTCTCGCATCCAATACTTCGGTCATGCCGATCACTCAGATCATGTCTGGTTTGCGGCTGAAAAACCGGGCCATCGGAACGCATTGGTGGAACCCGCCGCATATGATCCCGTTGGTCGAGGTCATCAAGACTGAGTGGACAGACCCAGAGACTGCACAGACAATGTACGATCTATTGAAGGATGCCGGAAAAACTCCGGTGATGGTCGAAAAGGATGTGCCCGGCTTTATCGGTAATCGCCTTCAACACGCGTTGTGGCGGGAAGCGGTCAGTCTGGTGGAAAACGGTATCTGCGACGCAGAGGCGGTTGATACCGTGATCAAGTCCAGTTTTGGCCGCCGGTTGGCAGTGCTTGGACCTTTAGAGAACGCTGACCTTGTTGGCACCGATCTGACGCTCGATATCCATGAAAACGTGCTGCACGATCTTGAGGCGCACAAGGGCCCCTCAACCTATCTCAAGGCGCTCGTCGATGCGGGCAAGTTGGGCATGAAATCCGGCGAAGGGTTCAGAAAGTGGGCCGAAGGCGAGGCAGATGAAGTTCGCCAGCGTGTCGCAACGCATCTGAAAAATCTCGAGAAGACTTTGTAAGATCAATCAAACACTGGCGGGAGGCCGGTGAAGGGAGGACGCAATGACAAGGACTTTCAAAACAGCCACAAGGCGTGGTTTCATAGCCGGTGCCACAGCGGCGATTGCTGCGCCGGCCATCCTTCGGGCAACGCGAGCCTATGCCGCGAACCCGACGCTGCGGATCGGCAATGTCAGCCCGCGCACCGGACCACTGGCCGGTTTTGCCGAGGCCGACGAATATGTACTGCAAGCCATCCAGCAGGTCTTTTCGGCGGGGTTGGACAACAACGGCAAGACCTGGAATGTCGAGATCATTTCAAAAGACAGCCAGTCCAATCCAAACCGCGCAGCAGAGGTCGCCGCTGACCTGATTCTGGGAGATGAGGTCGATATCATTGTTGCGGCTTCAACGCCGGACACGGTGAACCCTGTCGCCGATCAGGCAGAGATCAATGAAGTTCCTTGCATCACAACCGACTGCCCGTGGCAGCCATACTTCTTTGGCCGCAACGGCGTTCCGGGCGAAGGGTTTGAAAACACCTATCACTTCTTCTGGGGTCTTGAAGACGTTATCGCCGCTTTCCTCGACATGTGGGACAAGACAGGCGTGGCCAAGACCGTGGGCGGTCTTTTCCCCAATGATGCCGATGGCAATGCCTGGGGTGATGCGGAACTGGGCCTGCCCAAACCGCTTGCTGCTGCAGGATACACGCTGACCGATCCCGGCCGCTATCAGCCGTTGTCTGACGACTTCTCAAACCAGATCGCAGCGTTTAAGGCGGCTGGATGTGAAATCGTTACCGGCAACATGATCCCGCCGGATTTCGCAACGTTCTGGAGCCAGGCCGCACAGCAGGGGTTCAACCCCAAGGTTGTCACGATCGGCAAGGCGCTGTTGTTCCCGTCTGTCATTGAATCGCTCGGCGATCGTGGCGATGGATTGTCGACCGAGGTCTGGTGGTCTCCACATCACCCGTTCTCGTCCTCGCTGACCGGCATTTCGTCGAAACAACTGGCAGAAGGGTACACAGCAGAGTCGGGACGTCCATGGACGCAACCGCTTGGCTTCAAACACGCTCTGTTCGAGGTCGTCGCCGATGTGATCAAACGGGCTGATGATCTGGAAGACCCCACTTCGATCATCTCGGCAATCACATCCACCAACCTGAACACCATCGTCGGGCCGGTGAACTGGGGTGATGGGCCGATGAACAATGTCACTAAAACACCATTGGTCGGTGGTCAGTGGCAAAAGTCCGGGGACGCGTATGAGTTGCAGATCGTTGCAAACAGCACCGCGCCCGAGGTTCCGGTGACGGCAGACATGAAGCTGCTGGGCTGACCAATTGTTCGGCGCCGATCTTGGTGCCGAACCCTTCATCCGAGAGAAGCATGACAACAATCCTGAATCTCCAAGACCTGAGCAAAGCATTTGGCGCAGTCACTGTCGCCGATGCGCTGAACTATCAGGTCCAACAAGGTGAGGCACTTGGGGTGATTGGCCCTAATGGCGCCGGTAAAACCTCGATGTTCAACCTGATCACTGGAACGCTGAAACCGAATTCCGGACGTATCGAGTTTGATGGTCAGAACGTCACCAAATGGAGCGCAGCAAGACGCAGCCATGCAGGGATCGCCCGTTCGTTTCAGGTCCCGCAGCCGTTTTCGGGCATGACCGTTTTCGAAAACGCCATGATCGCCGCCACGCAATCGGCTGGGCTGCGTGGGCACCAAGCTGAACGGTTTTGTCTGGAAGTACTGGATCAAACGGAGCTGCTGCCAAAGGCAAACACTGTTGCAGGTAGCCTGACATTGCTGGAACGAAAACGCCTGGAACTGACACGCGCGCTTTGCGCCAAGCCAAGATTGCTGCTGCTGGATGAAATCGCCGGTGGGCTGACCGAAGCCGAGTGCAAATCACTGGTTCAAACCATCAAGGACATTCATGCCTCCGGCGTCACCATCATCTGGATCGAACACGTTGTGCACGCCGTGTTGGCCGTTGTGGACCGCCTGATCGTTATCGACTTCGGAAAGAAGATCGCCGAGGGCGAGCCGCAGGCAATCATGGAAAGCACTGAGGTCAAAGAGATATATCTAGGGATCGAAGCCGATGCCTGATCCAATTCTCCAGACACGCGGGTTAAACTCTTTCTACGGCGACTTCCAAGCGCTCTACGACGTCGAACTGGACGTGGGCGAGGGCGAAGTCCTTGCCATTATTGGTGCAAACGGTGCGGGAAAAACCACCTTGATGCGGTCCATCACAGGGTTGCTGACGAACGGACCGGGTCAGATCCACTACCGGGGGCAGGATGTCAGCCGACTTCGAGCGGACGAGGTTGCAGAACTTGGCCTGGCGATGGTTCCAGAGGGTCGCCAATTGTTCCCCTCTTTGTCAGTCAAAGAGAACCTGATGATAGGAGCTCAGGTTGGCCGCAAAGGCCCCTGGGATCTGAAAGCCGTCTACGATCTATTTCCGATCCTTGAAGAGCGAAAAGATCAGGCCTCTACTTCGCTCTCTGGCGGTCAACAGCAGATGGTTGCTATCGGGCGCGCTCTCATGGCCAACCCTGATTTGATCCTCTTTGACGAAGTTAGCCTCGGGCTGGCGCCGATAATCATCAAAGACATCTACGAAGCGCTTCCCGGCATTATTGGCGAGGGTATGAGCGCGATCATCGTTGAACAGGACATCACCAAGGCACTGTCGGTCTCGAGCCGGGTCTACTGCCTGCAAGAGGGACGCGTTTCGCTGGAGAGCGCGTCTGACACCGTTTCGCGCGAAGACATCTCGCGCGCTTATTTCGGGATCGAATAACATGGAATGGCTGAACGCTATCGTGCAGGGAACTCTACTCGGCGGGCTATACGCCCTATTCGCGGCAGGGTTGTCATTGATCTTTGGAGTCATGCGGCTGGTCAATATTGCCCATGGTGACCTGATTGTGCTGGCCGCATATCTAGGGCTGACGGTTACGACCGCGACGGGAATGCATCCGATGGCCGCGTTGGTGATCGTTGTTCCCGCCATGGCGTTGATCGGATATGCCCTTCAGCGCGGCCTTCTGAACCAAACTTTGGGCGACGATATTCTTCCGCCCTTGCTTGTCACCTTCGGCCTAAGCGTGATCATCCAGAACGGGTTGCTGGAGGTCTACACCGCAGACCCCCAAACATTGAATGCCGGTGCGCTGGAAACAGCGAGCGTTGCCGTGGGCGGTGTGGCACTCGGAATCTTACCGCTTCTCACCTTCGGTATCGCCATCGCGGTGATCTGGGGGCTGCAATGGACCTTCTATCATACCGCTTTGGGGCGCGCGTTCCGTGCCGTTTCGGACAATCAGGACATCGCCCAGCTCATGGGCCTTAATCGTCGGCACATCTTTGGTCTGGCCATGGCTCTGGCCCTGGGTGTGACTGCGATTGCCGGTATCCTGCTTGGGATTCGGACTAGCTTTGATCCCTCAATCGGCGGTGGTCGTCTGATCTTTGGCTTTGAGGCCGTCATTATCGGGGGGCTCGGCAACCTGTGGGGTACACTGGTTGGCGGCGTGATCCTTGGTGTTGCGCAGACCATCGGTGCCAAGATCGATCCGGGTTGGCAGGTGCTTGCTGGCCATATCGCCTTTCTTGTCATTCTTGCCGTTCGTCCGAACGGCCTCTTCCCGAGGATTTCAGGATGAATCTGCAGGACTATTCCGTATCTCGATCGTCAAAAGCAGCCCGGGTTGCTGCGATCCTTGCGGCGGTCACTCTACTCGTTCTGATAGCAGCGCCCTGGTGGGCGGGCCGCGCTGACATGCGTCTGATGGGCGAGTTGTTTCTCTACCTATCCCTCGCCACCCTTTGGAACCTCATGGCGGGTTACGCCGGTCTCGTCTCGGTTGGTCAGCAGGCCTATGTGGGCTTCGGTGGTTATATGCTCTTTGCGTTGACGATGTTGGGCGGGCTGCACCCGTTGGCCGCCATCGCAGCGGCGGGAGTGCTGGGGGCATTGATCTCAATCCCGGTTGCTGTTCTGATCTTCAGGCTAAGGGGCGCCTATTTCGCCATAGGCACCTGGGTCATCGCCGAAGTCTTTCGATTGAGCTTCGCGCAAATCTCAGCGCTTGGCGGAGGATCGGGGTCTTCGCTCCCCGTTGCCATCGTGAAATCGCTGGCGTCGGGTCGTGCGATGCGAGAAGCGCTTAGCTATTGGCTGGCGCTCGGGGCCGCTGTTCTGGTGGTGACAGCCGTGTATCTCTTCCTACGCTCGCGGCAAGGGTTGGCGCTGACGGCAATTCGCGACAACGAACTGGCTGCCGGTAGTCTTGGCATTGATATCTGGCGCACAAAGTTCATCGTATATGTCGTCACATCGGCATTCACAGCGATGATCGGCGCGCTCATCTTTTTGCAAAAACTGCGCATTTCGCCGGATGCGGCGTTCAGCGTCAATGACTGGACCGCCTTTGTTATCTTCATCGTGGTGATCGGCGGCATCGGAACCATCGAAGGGCCGATTATCGGTACGCTGGTTTTCTTCGCCCTGCGCGAAACACTCGCAGACCTCGGTACAACTTACCTGATCGTTCTCGGCGTTGTCGCAATCGTTGTCATGCTCAAGGCGCCAAAAGGCATCTGGGGCGTGATCCGCAGCCGTTATGACCTGCAACTTTTCCCGCTGGGCTATCGCGTAAAGCACATCGGACAATCCAAGGAAAACTGAACCCATGGCTCGTCAGAAAAAAACGATCATCACATGCGCCGTAACCGGCGCTATCCACACGCCAACCATGTCGGATGCACTTCCGTACACCTATGATGATATCGCGCGTCAGGCAATTGATGCTGCCGAGGCCGGCGCGTCGATCCTGCACCTGCATGCGCGCAACCCCGAGAACGGCTCACCATCGGTCGACCCGAAAGACTTCGCACCTTTCCTGCCGCGCATCAAACAAGCGACGGATGCTGTCGTGAACCTGTCGACCGGAGGATCGCTGACTTTGTCTATTCAGGACCGGATCAATCCGGCCAAGACCTTCAGCCCCGAAATGTGCTCGATGAACATGGGTTCGATGAACTTCTCGTTTCATCCGCTGGCTAACCGGTATGGCGATGACGATTGGAAGTTTGATTGGGAGAAGGACTATGTCGCAAATTCCGATCAGAACATATTTCGCAATACATTCCGGGACATTCGCGAAGCGGCAGAAACCCTGGCCCCACATGACATCAAATTCGAACACGAATGTTACGATGTCGGCCACTTGTACAACCTGAAATTCTGCATGGATATCGGGTTGTTCAAGGCACCCATATTCATTCAATTTATCTTTGGCATCCTCGGCGGAATCGGACCCGAGGTCGACAACCTGATCTTCATGAAACGTACGGCCGACCGGCTTTTCGGTGACGACTATCGGTGGTCAGTCTTGGGGGCTGGAGGGGCACAGATGTCGCTTGCCACGACGGCAAGCCAGATGGGTGGCAATATTCGTGTAGGACTGGAGGACAGCCTGTTCATTTCTCGAGGCGAACTAGCCGAGCGCAATGCTCAACAGGTGTCCAAAATTCGCCGCATCGTAGAGGACTTGGGCAGTCAGGTAGCTTCGCCCGACGAAGCCCGGGAAATTCTGGATTTGAAGGGTGGCGACCGGGTAGCGTTTTAGCAGGAAAGGCGCTTGCTACTCTGCAATACTAAACTGGGGATTGGTTCAATTCTGGGTTTCGACATTAGCAGCAGATTCGTTGAGAGGCCGTTGGTCGGTGTGGTTGAGAAATGCTTGACGTTTAGGTCAGAATTATCTGACGTGATTAGCTGGTTTTGAGGTTTTTGCCGTCGATTGAGATCAAAGATCTGTGACGTTTCACAGTAAGTGTTGAACGTCACACGAGCCTGACCCAACCGTCACAGTTGGACCAAAAACTGTCTGATCGTTCGACATAGGAATTTACCTTAAGTCAAACGCCCAAGGTGCGGGGAATCTTAACTCAGCGGTGTTTACTGGTTGTTGGTATTGGGTTGTGGCGTTGCCTCTCAGGTTGTCGGCTAGTCGCCATTTTAGGCCTACTCCAGACCTTCACCCTACTTTCAAGATGCTGCGGGCGAGCCCGCTTTCCCGACATTCGCTGCACGCGCAAGATCAGGAACTACTCAAACGGACACATTGCGGGACATTTCTGCCATCCAAATTGATGCCAGCCGTTTTGTTTTGGCGCAACTAGAGTTGGTAGATTTTGCTGAGAACGACTTGTAGACGTGGCCAAATTAGCCTGATCATGTGCTCTATTCGCTCACTCTGGTAAACTCGGAATTTAAGGCCCCGAAAGAATAGACAGTTGAAATGTGCGTTACTTTTTCAGTCGATTTGTCTCGGTCAATATAAACATTGAGACACTGTTCACGATTAACGTGGATGGCAGGTGTGCGTACACAGAACTGGTCCCCCTCGATCGACCAGTGACCGGAAATCGGTTGCCCTTTCATCCAGGCGAAGTTCATAGTGAGCGTGCCGTCAGTGCTGCGGTCTTGAGAATATGGCATTCCAAAGGGACCCAGCGTGTGCGTCTCCTGATAAATATCGGAAAAGAGTCCAATCAAATTGTCCTGCTGTAAACGGTCGGCCTCCCGCCCGGCTTCGAAATCGAAAGGTGATTCCGGTAATCCCGCGGCTCGCATTGCCTCACTCCAACGATCGTACAGAGCCGGATCGGCATACCGACCGAAATAGCCTCGCTGCCAGGCCAGATTGTTCCACACGGTCTCCTTGAGAAACTTTGCCATGTAAAATTTGGCTTCTTCCAGTTCGCCACGTCGGGCATAAGCATTCGCCAGTTGGGAGTACTGATCGATCTTGGTGGACTCTTCGGGAGGGGTCTGCTTAAGCAGTCCCAAGGCCTGCTCTACATCATCAAGCAGAAGGAAGGAGAAAGACAGGTCCCTCGTTTCGCCGGAATTCAGCCGCGGCGACAACGACTGGTATTTGTCGAGTTCCTGTAGTGATTCTTCATAGTTGCCGGCTGCTAGCTACGACAGGCCAAGAACAAATCGTAGCCAAGGCTCGTCAGGTTGGAGGAATACGGCCGCCCTCGCTTTCGCCAATGCCTGCTCGTGGTTTGACAGTTCAATCTCAATTCGAACCTGCAGACCAATCGCATAGACATTCGCGTCTTGTGCTTGGAGGATTGTTTCGATGCTTTCTCTCGCTGCATCTAGTGCATCAAGAGTGTAGCGTATGGTGTTGTTGCCCATACTCCAGATGGGAAAATTGGCTTCCGCGTATCCGACATGTGCGGCGATAAATCCGGGATCGAGGTTAATCGATTTCTCGTAGAGAGGCAGAGATTTTTCTAGATCGAAGAAGTTTCCGCTGTACCGAAACAACTCAGCCTGGGCAAATGCGAGGTAGGCCTCGAAACTGGTGGTAGGCTTGGATTCGAGTATCGCCCGCTCCGTCTGGTTGAGCCTGACCTTCATGGCGGCCGTAGCGCCCAGTTTCAGCATAGCCAAAACGCCAAATAGCTCGTCAGTCTTCCCGACCTCTTTCTGCTCCCAGACAACGTCCTCACTCGAGGCACTGATGTCGCGCAGACGCGCCGAGATCTCGACGGTATCGGCTTGGGATGTCGCTGTGCCGTCGAGGATGTATCACACCTCCAGATCATCCGGCACGTCGCTGGCAGCAAGTTCGATACCCTTGTATTGCATCGACACGTCGCGAGGTGCGATAGTCAGCCCCTTCAGCCGGGCAAACGAGGCAATCAAGTTCTCCGTCGCGGCCTCGGCAATCAGTCGGCTGCCAGCATCGGCGGCGGCCAGCGGCAACACCAGCAGCTTCGGTGGTCCGGTACTTGTCGGTGCAAACATCCGGTCGCGGGCGTAGAGTCCGGCGGCGATAGCCACCACCAGCGCGATCATCGCCAACGCCCCGTAGCGCACCAGCGGCAGTCGGGTCAGCGTCGCTTTTACCAACTTGCCAGCGTCACTTGGGTCGAGAAGCACTTGGAGAGTCTGGACTGGTTCCGAGATGTTTTTGACCTTTTGCGGACCAAGATCGGCAAATCCCAAGTCGAGCTTACCTTTTACATTGTTGAACACGGCTTCCGAGATCCGTATACTACCCGCCTCTGCCAATCCCTCCAGTCGCGAGGCAACGTTGACGCCATCGCCAAATATATCGTCGCCATCGATTATGATGTCCCCGAGGTGTACGCCAATTCGGTAGGCAATTCGTCGGTCTTCTGGGTTGTCCTTTTCGCGATCAGCCATCCACTCACGCTTGCTTTGGGCTTGGGTCCTGTGGAACTCTGACCGATGGGCGACATACGCCAAAGCCACCCATTATTTGCATTCTCTCGCGCTACCTAGAGAGCCTATGCACAGGTGCGGCATTGCCAAGTTATCTGAGGTGGATTGGAATATGCGTGAGACCGTGCAATCAGGCCGATAGTTCCGCCACACACCCTTCCCACAGCTCGGACACGTCGGCTCTGGCATGGCAGTAGGAGTGATTGGTAGGACGATAGCGGACGGGACGAGAGATCGTACTGATTTGGTCGTGGACGACGAGAAGTCGTTGCGTTTGGCGTAGTGAGTTGAACCGACCCATCATCTTTTCCTGTTTTCGCGTCGGCCGCTGTGATCCTTCGATCCGGATGTCGAGCCCCCTTGTGCGCCGGATGGTCGGTGCCCGGCGCGATGGCCTTGGTCGGGGGAAGAAGCATTAGGGGTAGCTGTGCTGAAGTTCGAGCGTGCGTAGCTTGAATGAACGTTTTTGGGCGAATTGGAAGGGCCTCATGGCGGACAAATCCGCCTTTCTTATCAATTGCGCAACGGTACGCTTTCAGAAAAGGGCGTGACACTGTTGTTCAAACTTGGGTCCGGCACATATCCAGAAATGCTGTTACCGGATCCGTTTGTTGCACGGCCCTTGCCAGAGCAATGGTGACCTCGAACTGGCCAATCTCTTGCGCGAGCGGACGCGTGACGACAGCATCGCCTTCAATCGTCAGATTCCGGCCAGGCGGGAAGCCAACAAGAGTAAAGCCCAATCCTTTTCCCACATATGCTTGAACCATTTCGCGCGATTGCGAGGTCAGCGGCACCTCCGGATCAAGACCGGCAGCCCGCAACAAGTCAAGATAGCTGGGGCCGGGACCAGCGCGCGATACGGCAATGTAGGGAATGTCGGACAGGGCCTCGAGCTTCACGCTGTCTGCCTTTGCCAAAGGGTGCGATGCGGGCAGCAAAACCAAGGGCGGCAACGCCTTCAGGATTTCGACATCGAAGCGCGTATTATCAAAGCCCTGATTAAAAACAACAAGCGCATCGACCTTTCCAGCATCAAGTGCAGCAACGAGGCTTGGAAAATCATCTTCCACGACTTCGATACGTACACGGGCATAGTGGTTGCGGAACGTCAGAACCGCGGGCAACACGATCCGTTGGGCAATGGCGTAGTGTGTTCCGATTCGGATCGTTCCGGTTTCCCCTTTGGCCATTTCGGCGGCACGTCGGTCCAGGGCCTTCGCCCGCATTAGCAGAGCTTCTGCATCGGCTAGGAACTCCGTACCCGCGCTGGTCAGCCGCATACCCCGTGCGGGAAAACGATCAAACAAGGTCAAGCCAGTGACCGCTTCGAGTTTATCAAGCGCCGAGGAGATCGCCGGAGCGGAGACGTTCAGTTTTCGCGCCGCAGGCGCGATACCACCGCAACGGGCGATTTCCGACAAAAAGGCAAGTTGACGTAGCGAAAACCGAACCATCAGTAAAATCATCCTTTGAGCCAGATTAATTCAGTTTTTCCGATCTTAAGCAATATCCTACTCTTCTCGCTAGAAAACAGGGAGAGAACCGATGGACATCAGACCTTTGACAGGCAGCTTGGGGGCAGAAGTTTTCGGAGCCGACGTAAGAGACGGTGCGCAGTTTGCACAAATCCAGGCAGCCTTCGCCAAATACTCCGTCGTTGTTCTCAGAGGGCAAAACATTGCTTCGGAAGACCACCTCGACTTCGCGCGCCGCTTCGGTCCGATCAACGTGAACCGCTTTTTCAAACCTGTCGACGGGCACCCTGAAATTGCAACCGTCCTGAAGGAAAAGGACCAGAAAGAAGCGGTGGGCGAAGGCTGGCACACCGATCATTCCTACGACCAGGTCCCGGCGATGGGATCAATCCTGCATGCCATCGAAATGCCCCCCTACGGCGGTGATACGCTTTTCGTTTCGATGGGCGCGGCCTATGAGGCTCTGTCGGAACCCATGCGCCGGTTTCTTGATGGGCTGACGGCCGTGCATTCGTCGCGCCACGTCTTTGGCGAGGCCACGTTGGATAGTGAAGCGGCCAAAAGCGGAAGGTTGGCTAATGCCGAGGCAGCGACGCAAGATGCGCGCCATCCTGTCGTCATCAAACATCCACTCAGCGGGCGCCGCGGATTGTTCGTAAACCCTGTCTTTACTACGCACATTGAAGGCCTGACGTTCGATGAATCCGCGGCCGTCCTCAATATGATCTATGAGCATTGCAGACAGCCCGAATTTCAGGCCCGAGTCCGTTGGCAGGAAGGCGACATCACCATGTGGGACAATCGCGCCACCTGGCACAAGGCGATCAACGATTATCACGGATTCCGGCGTCTCATGCACAGGATCACTGTGGATGGCGTAGCCTTATCGCGTTAGAAGCCCGATGTTGGTCGAGCAAGCGCAAAAGGAATGTGATGCGCGAAGCGGTCATTCATATGCCGCGTAGAATCTGACATTTTGGGCGCGGAGCCAATTTGGACCGCAAGGCCCGTCAAAGTCGGAAAGGCGGACAAAGCTGCCGTTGGTCTTCCGGCCTGCAATGACCACTTTGGTGTTTTGACCTCCGTAATCAGCCACAATATTGCAGCTCAGGCTTTCGCGAACGTGGGCAGGGCTATAGAGGTAACCGCATGTACTTCCAACTTTCAGCTTTTCTTGCATCAACCCTGCGACAGGTAAGACACGCGTATCTTTGGGTCACAGGAAGGTTTTTAAGGCTTGTATTCGTGGTTTGGGCCTTGGCTTTTGGAACAGCAATTGCGTCTATTATTGTGCTGAATCTTGGTGGAAGTGTTTTCTGGCAGCTTGGGGTGTTTGGGTTGGGATCTGGCTCGACGTTACATTTTGCAATGAAAGTAAAAAAGTTTATGATCACAGACAAATAGACCATGCTTAAGCTGCCATTGCTTTTGGGTGCTCAGTAGTATTGATAGCGTTTAGTTTCGCACAAACTTCCCTGCTGCGAAACCAAGCATGGCTATGCCAAAAAGACCAAGCGGCGCTGCAGTCCTCAAATCGGTCATGAGGCAACAGTACCTATATGTTGCCCAAAACGTATCATCCCATTCTTCGAAGCCGCTATGGGTGAAGCGAACACCTCTACCAACCTGAACAATCAGCCAAGCCGCAATAATGAATGCAATTCCAATAATGAGGGCAATCCACTTCATGATTGCTGTATAGCCGTACTGCGGAGATGAGCAAGTTTGGGCTCTTCTCAAACCTTAGCTGCAGGGCAATCTAACAGCAGCTTCACCGTCTAGGTCAGAAATGCTTGATGTTTGAGTCAGAATTTAAATACGCGAATTTTGCTTTTCTTGAGGTTTTGGCAACCGATTGAGTCAAAGATTTGTGACAATCTCTTCCGGTTTGTGTCGTTTGAGACCCATATCCAATCCTCCGTTTCCTAACTGTTGGGGTGGACCAATTCGGTGGCGGAGGTTCATCATTGAGAGTTCGATGCTGTGGGGGTTATGATCCACGACGATCAATTGTCCTGTCTAAATGCCAAAAATTGTGGGCTCGACGCTCGCTTCAAGCCTCGTAAAGGTGTTTTCGAACAGTTGGATCGATCCTGTTGCTTTGGGCAGGGTAGATCCCGCAAGCGGCAATAGCCTCACGGGCTGTCACACGCTCATGCAAGCGTTTCCAGATTGTCTTGGCAGCATAAGGATGCGGGTATGGTCGCCATGCGACACCCATTGTCATGCCCCGCAGGTACTTCAGCTGCTGACGGTGTGCAGAATACAATATGGTGGTGGCAACGCTACCTTCACGCGCAAGCTCGTGCTCGGTCACGAATATCCTGTTCCCACGCATTGTCACCAAACCCGCATAGCGCGAAATCTGGTGCGTGCTCTTGTCTGGGGATATGGCAATTTCCCTGGATCGGATCGTGAACAACCCATCAACTTCCTGAATCCGGATCAATGAGCAAAAAATCTTTCCTTCCCAAGAAGGCGTGCAGAAATAGGAATGATAGAAGCCTACATATCGCCTCAGGTTTTTCTGTTGGCTCCGAAATGGATCCAGAAATGCGTCCGTGGGCGCTGTCCCAGATTGGGGCAGGGTGCCTTTCAGCATTCGTTCAAAAGCATCGGTTTCAGCAAACAACTCTGCTTCTGTCAGGCCGAAATGACGCGCGATGCGACGCATGTTGTGGGCAGAGGGCAGACTGGAGCCATTCAGGTAGCGATTGAATTGCTGTCTGTTGACGCCGATATCGCGGCAAATCTGTGAAATGTTCCCATGCTCTGCGCACAGCGACCGCAGGTTGGCAGAAAAATTGTCTGACACAGGCAAAACCTTTCGCGTTCTGACGCTATATCACTGCAAAATGCGTCAGTTCACGTAAGATCGCACAATTTGTTTTATCTGCAAATCGGTTTCTTCTTCGGCATCAACTCGCAACAGACAAGCGCCCAGATGCCAATTGAAACCATCGAGAACACATGGATCACGCTCGCCGATGGGCGACGGCTGGCTGCGCGCATCTGGTTGCCCGAAACCGGTCCTGCCCCCGCAATTCTGGAATATTTACCGTACCGCAAACGTGACGGCACTGCGCCAAGAGATGAAACGACACACACGGTTTTTGCCGAGGCAGGCTATGTCTGCATCCGCGTTGACATAGCAGGAACCGGGGACAGCGAAGGGCAATTCGACGACGAGTACTCTGAGCAGGAACTGCATGATGGTGAGGAAGTCATAGCCTGGATCGCCGCGCAGGATTGGTGTGACGGCCATATCGGGATGATCGGGATATCGTGGGGTGGGTTTAACGGCTTGCAGCTAGCCTTTCGACAACCACCAGCATTAAAGGCCGTCGTCAGCGTCGCCTCGACCGTGGATCGCTATGCGGATGACATCCATTTCATGGGCGGGTGCCTGCTGAGTGACAACATGAACTGGGGCAGTCAAATGTTTGCCTATCTGACCCGCCCCGCTGATCAAGACCTTCGTACAGATTGGCGAGAGGATTGGTTGGCCCGGCTTCAAAACGTCTCATTCTCTGCTGCGGATTGGCTGCGCCATCAAACGCGTGACGCGTTTTGGAAACATGGATCGGTTTGCGAGGATTTGTCCGCGATCCAAACCCCCGTTTTGGCTATCACCGGATGGGCAGATGCCTATGTCAATGCGCCCACGGCATTGGCAGCCAACCTAACCGTGCCTACCAAGGCCGTCATTGGGCCTTGGGAACACCGCTATCCTCACATCTCGAAACTCGATCCTGCAGACTTTCACTCCGAAGTGATCGGCTGGTTTGACCGCTGGCTGAAAGGACAGGAAAATGGGGCCGAGGACTTGCCTGCGTACAGGACTTACATGCAGGAACACTTCAATCCGACGGCGCACAACTCTGCTCGGCAAGGTCGTTGGATTGCGGAAACCACGTGGCCGTCGCCGCATGTGTCTGACCAGGCTTGGCATTTGACGCAAGGGGGGTTTTCTCGGGAACCGGCTACAGGCACGGTCGCTGTCACATCACCCAGTCATGTCGGTAGGGAAGGCGGATATTTCTGTGCGGGCATGCGGATCGACAATGAACTTGCAGGGGATCAGGCAAGGGATGATGCCCTGTCGGTTTGTTTTGACAGCGCGCCGCTGCAGGCCCCGCTGGAGCTGCTGGGCCGAGCAAAGCTGAAGTTTAGGTTTTCGGTAGATCGACCTGTTGCCCAACTTGTCGCGCGGTTATGCGATGTCTCGCCCGTAGGTGTATCGCAGCGCATCAGCTATCGTCCACTGAACCTGTGCCATTACCGCAGTCATGAAACGCCCGAAAGTCTGCGGCCGGGTGAAATCTATGAAGCCGAAATTGTTCTGAACGAATGCGCGCATTATTTGCGCGAGGGTCACGTGTTGCGACTGGCGCTGTCGACGTCATACTGGCCGATCGTCTGGCCAGCACCGCACTCGGCCGAGGTGACAATGTACTTGCAGGATTGCACCCTGCATTTGCCGGTGCGGGAAGTCACGCATGAGGTTCAAGCCTCTGAACCTGGCCCGGCACAGAACTATCCAGTTCTTGCCGGTGAACAATTGCGTCCACCATCCGCGCAATCCGAACGCACCGTGACCAAAAATGGTCAGGTGGTTCTGGAGACATTTGATGACTACGGAAAATCGCGCGACCCGTATCATGATCTGATTGTCGGCAGTGACGTTCGTATGCGCTACTGCATTCACCCCGATGATCCGACAACCGCACATTTCGAGACCGCTTGGAGTTTTTCGTTCGAGCGCGAAGATTGGCAAGTCGCCATCTCAACCGAATGCCGGATGACCTGCGACGCGCAAAATTTCTATCTCTACCGCAAACTACGCGCCACTGAAGGTGCAGATGAAATCGAAGTTTTGACGAAGGAATGGTCCGAAACCGTTCCGCGCGGACTTCTCTAACTTAATCCAAGGGAGGATACTATGAAGATCGAATGGACAAAGGCCAATGTAGGTCGGCGGATGTTCCTGAAAGGTGCAACCGCGCTAGGGGCCGCCACGGCGCTTCCGATGGGATGGGCGAACCGTGCGTTTGCAGCAGATGACGGCGTGCTGCGGGTGCGGGCCTATGGAGATGCGCAGAACATGGATCCGGCTCATTCCGTTGGTGTTGTTGAAGAGGAGGTGCATGCTTCGATCTACAACAAGCTGATTCAGTACAAACCAGGCGAGGAATGGGGCTGGCAGATGGATGCCGCCACGATGATCGAGCAGGTTGATCCGACCCATATCAAGTTCGCATTGCGTGACGATATCGGGTTCACCAATGGATTTGGCGCGATGACCGCCGAGGACGTCAAGTTCAGCATGGAACGGATCGTGGACGACGCAACCGACAGTCCGAACAAGCCCGATCTGGGGCCATTCAGCCACGTGGACGTGACCAGCGAACGCGAAGGCACGATCGTGCTGAACAAACCGTTTGCACCGATCTGGTCGATTGCCCTGCCGTATATCACTGGCAACATTGTCTCGAAAGCAGCGGTCGAAGCCGCCGGCGGCCGGATCGGCGCTGATCCGGTTGCGGAATCCGGCCCGTATTTGCGCGACAGCTGGTCGCCCAAGGAAAAGACCGTTCTTAAGCGTAACCCCGACTGGAAAGGGGACGCGCCCACTTGGGACACCGTCGAGATCTATCCGATTGACGATGAAAACACTGCCGAGATTGCGTTCGAAGCGGGTGAACTGGATGTAACCCGCGTGTCGCTGGGCTCGGTCGAGCGTTACCGCGCCGGGGTTCCCAATGGTGGATCGCTGGTCGAAAAACCCTCGCTTTATTATGTCTGGATGGGCATGAACGTCGAGCATCCGAAGCTGCAAAATCAAAAACTGCGGCAGGCGATTCAGCACGCGGTGGATGTACCCAGCATTCTGGAGGCCGCATATTTTGGTGCTGCCGAACCAGCGACCGGCATCATCGCACCGGGCCTCGCCGGGCATCGGGCTTCTTCGCTGGTGCCACCGGCGGCGGATTTTGAGAAGGCGGCACAACTGCTGGCGGAATCCGGTGAAACCAATGTCACGCTGACCCTCGACACGCTGAACAAAACGACCTTCACGACAACGGCTCAGATCATTCAGGCGACGCTCGCGCAAATTGGGATCACGGTTGAAGTCAACGTTCTGGAATCCGGTGCATTCTGGGCGTCCGGCGACAATGAAAACCTGCAGCTCGTTCTGAACCGTTTTTCGATGACCCCAGATCCGTATTATGCGACGTCGTGGTTCACGCCTGAACAGATAGGAAAATGGAACTGGGAACGCTTTAACAGCCCTGAATTCAACGAGATTCACGAAACTGCGGCTGCTGAAACGGATATCGCAAAGCGGGCGGAAATGTATCAGCGTGCGCAGGATCTGATGGAAGAAAGCGGCGCCTATCGCTTCATTACGCACGAGGCGACACCGGTCATTCACAGCGCCCGGGTCATTCCTGCATTGCGGCCAGATGGCCTGTCGTTGCTTCGCTATTTCGGCAAGGCGACCTGACCTCCCCAGGTCGACCGGGCACGGCGAGCGCGTGACGCTCGCCGTGCCAAATTGAACGCCATCAAGCCACAAGGAGCCAGTTGGCCATGCTAAGTTTTGCAACCCGTCGCTTCGGGCTGTCGCTGCTCATCCTGTTCGTGGCGGTCACCGTCATGTTCCTGATGATCCGCGCCGTGCCTGGCGATCCGGTCCAGATCATGCTGGGCCCGCGTGCCACGCCCGAACTTCAGGCCCAACTCACAGCGGCGCTGGGGCTTGATCAACCGATCTGGAAACAGCTTTTGATCTTCTATGGGAATCTGCTGCAAGGAGACCTGGGAACCGATGTATTTTCGGGTCGGTCCGTGACGGACATCGTGTTCCAGCAATTGCCATTCACTCTGGAACTGATTTTTGCGTCAATCCTTTGGTCTGCAAGCCTGGGCATCGCACTTGGTGCCTATGCTGCGGCACATCCCAACACGCTGATCGATCGGATCGCCGCAGCAATTTCCGTCAGCTTCGTGGCTGCCCCGGCCTTTGTTGTCGCACTTTTGGCGCTGCTGGTATTCGCCGTGCATTTGCAGTGGTTTCCCGCCATCGGCGCCGGAGAGGGGTTCTGGGATCGCCTCGACCATCTGGTTCTGCCCGCCTTTGCCATCGGCCTCAGCTGGGTTGGCTATATTGCCCGGCTGGTACGCGCTTCGATGCTCGAGGTTATGGGCGAAAGCCATGTGCGCACGGCGCGCGCCTTTGGCATCGCCGAGCGTCGCGTGGTCATGGTTTATGCACTGCGGATCGCCATTCTGCCGGTCGTTACGGTGATCGGGGTAGGGATGGGCTTTCTTCTCAGTTCGGCGGTTTTTGCTGAAATCGTCTTTGCCCGTCCGGGTTTGGGTAAGTTGGTTATCGATAGCATTACCACCCGAAACTACCCGATTGTTATGGGCTCCGTCCTTATATCAACGGCGTTGTTCGTGGTGTCGACCGCATTGGCAGATCTGATTAATGCGTTGCTCGACCCACGTGCGCGCACGGCTCATTGAGGAGGGAGCGTTATGGAAAAATCTCGTTCCGAACTTGGCCAGATCATCATCGGCGTCGCCCGCGACCCGCTTGGTCTTATGGGCTTGATCATCGTCGGTGTCATCGTGTTCTGTGCCATCTTCGCCTATTGGATTGTACCCTATGATCCGATTGCGATGGATATCAAATCCCGCTTGCAAGGGCCGTCCGCCGCACACCTGCTTGGTACAGATCAATTAGGGCGCGATACGTTTTCGCGGGTCATCGCCGGGGGGCAGGTTGCGCTCAAGGTGGCATTGCCCGCCGTGTTCGGCGCTATGGCGATTGGCCTGACGCTGGGCATGATTGCCGGGTATGGGCCCAAATGGCTTGATAACCTTCTGATGCTGTTCTTCGATACCATCCGATCTTTTCCAACGGTGATGTTTGCGCTTGCAGTTGTGGCCCTGATCGGACCCAGCCTGCAGACGGTGGTATTCGTGGTCATGGCGACCTCAATCCCAACATATGGGCGCGTGGCGCGAACCCAGACTCTGACGCTGCGCAACTCTGAATTCATTTTGGCAGAGCGGTCGATGGGGGCCAGCATGGCGCGCATTCTGGGCGTGCATATGCTGCCGAATATCATTGGCGTTCTAGCTGTGTTGGCGGCCATGGATATCCCCACGGTTATCGCGCTGGAGGCGGGGCTGTCCTTTCTGGGGCTGGGCGTGAAACCACCGACCCCCAGCTGGGGTGCCTTGCTGAAGGACGGGTATTCATTGATCCGCCAAACCCCCTGGTTGGTGGTCGGTGGTGGGCTCCCGATCATTCTGGCGACGCTCGGATTTACCTTCCTGGGTGAAAGCCTGCGCGATGTGGTTGACCCGAAACTGAGGAAACAGCGATGACCGACACACTTCTGGAAATCGACCACCTCAGCGTCGATTACGAAACAGGCCGTGGTGACCTCAAGGCTCTGAGGGACATCACATTCGACGTCAACAAAGGCGAAATAGTTGGCATTGTCGGGGAATCCGGCTGCGGTAAGTCCACTCTGATCTCGTCCATCCTGCGTTTGACAGCGCCTAATACGCGGTTCCGCGAAGGAGAGATCAGGTTCAAAGGACAGGATCTGCTGCGGGCCTCCGAACGACATATGCGCGACTTGCGTGGGTCGGACATATCCATCGTCTTTCAGGACCCGATGCAAACGCACAATCCGGTTCTGACCATCGGGCAGCAGATGCTGGACATTCAGCACCGCTCCAAACAGTCAAAGGCGGACAAGCTGGCCCACGCAGCCAAGATGTTAGGCGCCGTTGGCATTCCCGATCCCGAAGCTCGCCTGAAACAGTATCCACATGAATTTTCTGGCGGGATGCGTCAACGGATCGCCATTGCGATGGCGTTGATGTCCGAACCTGACCTTTTGATCGCGGATGAGCCGACAACTGCGCTGGATGCAACGCTAGAGGTGCAGATCATCGAACGCCTGCAAGAGCTGCAGCGCGAGTTTCACTGTGCCATCCTGTTTATTTCACACCATCTGGGTGTGATTGCGGAGCTCTGTGATCGGGTGGTGGTGATGTATGCCGGTGCGGTGGTCGAAAGTGGGGACGTGCGAGAGATTTTCCACAATCCCAAACATCCCTACACACGCCGCCTGATCGAATGCGACCCCGGCCACATCAAGGAACGCGCCCGCGTATTGCCAACCATTCCAGGAGAAGTGCCCGATCTGGCGAACCTGCCAGGGGGCTGCATATTCCGGGATCGGTGCGATCAGGCGATGGCGCGCTGTGCCAGCGAGGTGCCCCCCTTGGATCAACTGAAGCAAGGCCACCACGCCGCGTGCTGGCTGAATCATGAGGAGGCCACAACATGAGCTTGCTGAACGTTGTGGACCTGCACACCAGTTACGGGCCGGTCAATGTGCTGGCAGGTGTCAGCTTTACCGTGCAACCCGGCGAGACCTACGCGCTGGTTGGCGAAAGCGGTTCCGGCAAAACGACCGTGATACGCGCCATTGCGGGGCTTGCGCCCGCACAGGACGGTTCGGTCACATTTGAGGGGCAGGAAATTCGCGGCGCGCCGGAACGTGTCATGCGTCCGCTGCGCAAGGATATGGCGATGATGTTTCAGGATCCGGTCGGCAGTCTGTCACCGCGCCTGACCATCCGTAGCCTGATCACCGAGCCTTATCGCATTCAGGGCATGAAAGACCGCGATCTGGATGCCGAGGCCAAGCGCCTGTTGGAAATGGTGAACCTGCCGACGCATTTCGCCGATCGCTATCCTTATCAGTTGTCGGGTGGTCAGGCACGGCGCGTGGGCGTGGCGCGCGCATTGGCGCTGGAACCCAAGCTGATCCTTGCGGATGAGCCGACCGCGGGCCTCGATGTGTCGGTACAGGGTGAGCTTTTGAACCTGCTCAACGATCTGCGTGAAAGATTGGGGCTGGCGATGGTGATCATCACCCATAACCTCAGCGTCGTGCGCCACGTGGCCGACAGAATGGGCATCATGTATCTGGGCCGGTTGGTCGAGGAAGGCACGACCGAGACGATCTTCGACGACCCGCGCCATCCCTATACACGCTGCCTTCTGAGCGCCAACCCAGAGCCCGACCCGGATGCACGATTGGAACGGATCGCCCTAAAAGGTGAACCCCCCAGCCTGCTCAAACGCCCTTCGGGATGTGAATTCCGTGAACGCTGTCCTTTTGCAAAGGAAATTTGCACCCAGACCCCGGAATGGGAAGTGGACGGCGGTCACGGGCTGCGTTGTCTGGCGCCGTTGTCGTAGAAGGAAATCCAATGCCAAGTACACTTTTTTTCAACGGCACAATCCTGACTATGGATGCGCAGAATTCTTCGCCGGAGGCGGTTCTGACCGAAGGACACAGGATTAAGGACGTTGGAACCGAGGCCGATCTGCGCGCTTGCATGCCGCCGGATACTCAGGAACGCAACCTGCGGGGGCGCACTCTGATGCCCGCGTTTATTGACCCACACGGGCATTTTCCGGATCCCGGGTTCATCCGGCTGTTCCGTGTTGACCTGTCGTCGCCTCCTCTAGGGGATTGCCGGACCATGGCGCAGGCGTTGGACAGGCTTCGGGAAAAGGCTAGTGCAACGCCCGAGGGTGAATGGATCATGGGGGTGTCGATTGACAATACATCCATTCTCGATGGTCGCATGCCCACGCGGGCCGAGTTGGACAAGGTATCACAACGTCATCCAATCTGGGTTATTCATGCATCGGGTCACAATGGTACGGCAAATTCTCTTGCGCTTGAGAGGCGTGGGGTAACCCGTCACACACCGGACCCGGACGGCGGCCGTTTTGGCCGTGACCCTGAAACCGGAACCCTAACGGGATTGATCGAAGGTCTTTCGGCCATGGGAGAGATGGGCGATACAGATTTCCTGATCGACCGCGAAAGGTTCTGGCAGGGCTTTGATGCCTGCCGTGACGAATATCTGACCCATGGGGTGACCTATGCCCAAAATGCCTGGACGTCGCAAACCATGCTGGATCACTTCGCCAGCCTGCCCGCAGATCAGGATCCGGGAATTGATATCGAGCTGTTACCCGTCGGGAGTCTGGAGCCAGAACTAAGTACCCAATGGATCGGCACGAACTGGCCCGGCAACCCGCATTTCACACTAGGTCCGCGCAAACTGTTCACGGATGGAGCCTTTCAACTGCAGACCGCGTATCTGACTGCCCCGTATTTCAAGCCGGCTGATCCAGAACATCCACGTGGGATGACTTACACCTCGCAAGAGCAGCTGGATGCTGATGTCAGCAAACTCCATAGCAAGGGACTACAGATTCATTGCCACTGTAACGGCGATGCCGGCGCAGAGATGTTCATTGATGCGGTTGAAAAAGTACTGCGAGCGTCCCCCCGTACAGATCATCGTCACACCATTATTCATGGCCAGGCCCTGCGAGATGATCAGTTAGAGCGTATGGCCCAACTTGGCCTTACTGTTAGCTTCTTTCCCGCCCATGTTTATTTTTGGGGGGATCGCCACTACGACACCTTCTTGGGCCCCGAGCGGTCCGAGAGGATATCCCCGGCAGCATCAGCCGAGCGGTTTGGCGTGCGTTATACGATCCACAACGATGCGTCGGTCACGCCAACACGTCCAATCCACCTGGCCCATTGTGCGGTAAATCGGAAAACCTCTTCAGGCCGTGTGCTTGGCGAGGATCAAAAGATCAACGTTCTGTCAGCTTTGCGTGCCCAGACGATCGATGCCGCTTGGCAGGTCTTCAAAGAGGATCAACGTGGGTCTATCGAACCGAGTAAAGCTGCAGACTTCGTTGTCCTTTCGCGCAATCCCCTTCACGATCCGAACCGTCTGAAGGATACACAGGTGCTCGAAACGATCCGAGCCGGTCAAAGTGTTTTTGCCGCAACGCATGCCAAAAAAGAAATCGAGCACACCTAATGAAGACCAAGCGTATTGCGATTGCGGGGTTTCAGCATGAAACAAATTGCTTTGGTGTGACAAAGGCCGGTCTCCCCGAGTTTGAGATGGCAGATTCCTGGCCCGGCATGTTGCGCGGTGAAAAGGTCTTGTTGGAAACGGAGGGCATGAACTTACCCGTCGCAGGTTTTGCTGCGGCTGCTCAAGCCGCAGGGGTTGAGGTTGTTCCAATCCTTTGGTGTTCTGCCGAGCCGTCTGCGCATGTAACCGATCATGCATTCGAAACGATTTGCGGGATGTTGTTCAATGGAATCCGAGATGCCGGCCACATTGACGGCGTTTATCTGGATCTCCACGGGGCAATGGTCACTGAAAGCCTTGCTGACGGTGAAGGAGAGCTTCTGCGCCGTATTCGAGAGCTTGTGGGTCCCGGAACTCCAGTGGTCGCAAGTTTGGATCTGCACGCCAATATCTCTGCTCAGATGGTCGAATATACGGACTATTTGTCTGTTTTTAGAACCTATCCTCATTTGGATATGGCGGAAACCGGCGCACGATGCGTTCCTGTCCTGCAGCAATTGCTGGCGGGCGAAACACTATACAAAGTGTTCCAGCCGGTGCCATATCTCATCCCTTTGCATGCGCAACATACGGGCTCTGCGCCATTCGACGAAATCTACCAGTTACCAGTTAGACTTGAGCGGCAGGAAACCTTGGCCGACATTGCTTTGGGCTTCACGGCGGCGGACTTCCCTGACACCGGCCCGGCCTGCCTTGCCTACTCAGCCACAGCCCAGAAAGCCGCCGCCGCCGCCGAAGAAATCGTCAACTTGTTTATATCCCGGGAAGCCGATCTTGATTGTTCGATGCTGTCGTTGGAGGAAGCTGTTTCGACATGCCGCGAAAGACGGGAAAAACCCGTTGTTCTCGCAGATGTTCAGGACAACGCTGGCGCGGGCGGGACGTCTGATACCACAGGCTTGCTGGCCGCACTGATTGAGGGTGGGGTAAAGAGTGTTGTGATGGGTCTTTTCCATGATCCGGACAGCGCAATGCAAGCCCATGAGGCAGGAGAGGGTGCACTGATTGAGTTGGCAATCGGTGCAAAGTCGAACCTGGCCGGACACGTTCCGGTCAAAGCAGAGTTTGAGGTCCTGGCTTTGGGTGATGGCACTTGCCGCTATACCGGAGAAATGTATGGCGGTGGCGTGGCAACGCTGGGCAAAACAGCTGCTCTACGATTGGTTGGGCACGAGGCCGATATTGACCTTGTCGTCACAAGCATACGCAATCAATGCCTGGATCGTGCACATTTTACTCATATCGGGCTAAACCCTGCGAATTATTCGGTGATATGCGTGAAGAGCACCACCCACTTTCGAGCTGACTTCGAACAGATTGCAGGAGGTATTTTTGCGGTCTCTTCTCCAGGTGCCTTTCTCTGCGATTTGGAAATAGTCCCTTACGCTTGTATCACTAGAAGGCTTCCTAAGGCCCGTGAAACTTATTTCGATGTTCGTTGAGTTGTTGGCACGAGGAAACTGCCCACTCTATGAAATGTGCCTGTTTGGCTACTCAGCAAACCACATTCCACTAGGATCCATCATATCTTCAGATCGAGGCGGGGCTTCCAAAACGGCCGGAAGAGTTCAATCTTCGGACATCGATTCATCACAACTTTGAGGCCCGCATCCTCGGCGAGCTGTGCTGCTTTGTCGTCGTAGACGCCGATCTGTCCCCAAAGAACTTTGGCTTCGATCGCGATGGCCTTTTCGGCAAAGCCAAAGAGTTCTTCCTTGGGGCGGAAGACATCCACCATGTCAACGGGTTTGTCGATTTCTTCGAGTGAATGATAGACCTTCAGGCCCCTGATTTCCTTGACGTTCGGGTTAGGGTTTACCGGCAGAATGTCGTAGCCAATTTCGCTGAGCTGTCGCAGAACGCCGTAGCTAAATTTCGTTTTGTCGGCGCTTGCACCAACCATTGCAATGGTTTTGACCGACTTCAGGATCTCAGCGAGATACTTGGGGTCGTAATCATACATACGGTCGATATCTGCTTCGGGCATCGGTTAACCTTCCTTCGGCGTCGCAATGTCTGCCTTGAGTTCGTGGGGTTTGAGCGGATCGAGGAACGGATTGCGGTAAAGCTTGTCATGGCTCTCAACCCCGATCTCCAAGGTGATGTCGGACGTCGCGCGTGCCACGCAGAGGATTACGTAGCCGTTGGCGATCTGCCTATTGTTCAGCGCGACCTGTCGGCGCTGATCCACCGTGCCTGTTTTAAGTTTCGCGGCGCAGGTAATGCAGCCGCCGTATTTGCAGCCGAAGGGCAGATCAACCCCCTGTTCGCGTAACGTGTCCAAAAGTGGGCGTCGTGCGTTCACCTCATATGTCGCGCCATCCCTGTTGGCGATCGTCACAGTATGCGTTGTCATAGCCAAATGTCGCTTGTGCAATCACCGCCTGGATACCGGCTCTCGTGGCAGCGCGAGGGGCCATTTGGCTCTTTCCCAAAATCTACGATGAAGTCCTCGTTGATCTTCATGCCGCCGTTTTCAGGATCGCAATCTATCATGACCATTACTCCGCCCTTTTCGCGGATCTCGGGATAGAATTGGTTGTCCCAAGTCGAAAACAGCGAGGTGGTGACATAGAGCCTGCGTCCGTCGAGAGAGAGTTGGAACATCTGTGGACCGCCAGCGACCTCAACCCCATTAACGGCTGGCGCCTTGCCCAAAAGCCCCCCCATGTATACTTGGCCGGTCAGCTTGGGATTATGCGGGTCGGTGATGTCGTATTGGCGCATGTCGCCATGAAGCCAATTGTTGAGATAGAGGTATTTGTCGTCCATCGAGATCAGTATCGCCGACATCACTCCTGGCAGCGGGATCGGCCATTCCGGGTGCATCTCGTTATCAACGTCGATGATCTTTTCCCACTTCCACACGTCGTCGCTGTCTTTCCACCAGTGAATGACGTTGGTCGACAGCGCGGCCCCACAAAACCCATGCGTGCTGTCGGGGTCGTGGTGGAACTTGACCTCCAACGGCAACAGCCCGTCTTCGCCTAGATAGAAGCTTTCGACTGGTTCGCGTTTTTCGAAATCCCAGAAATGCAACTCGCGCCCGTATTTCAGATGGCCAACTTCTTCCAGATCGAAACCCGGCATAAAGGTGTTGGGCGCGGCCCATTCGGAACTCACCATCACGTTGTGACGGGGCTGATACCAGAAATCATAACCGAACTTGATGCCGCCCATCGAGTTCTCCCAGCGGCCGACGATGTTGAATTCTTTATCGAGATGCAGATAGCCGCCCGGAGCTTCACCCTTGGCGTCTCCAAGGAAGGAAATGATGATCTCCGAACCCAGACAATGCACTGTATGCGGCCCTGACAGATCGGCCTTGGCCTTAATCTCGGCCCCGTCGATAACCTTGTGCAGCCGTGGTGCGCGAGGGTCGGTGGCCGTATCGACGATATGTAGGTTGTTGGAACGCACGCCAGGCAGGATCAGGTACTTTCGCGACATTGAGCCGTCGTCGTGACAGGACGAACAGGCATTCCAGCCCATGTGATGAAGTTCATCCCCGATCCCCGGCATTTCCAGCCGGTGGATCACCTGAGAATAAGTTGGGCTTTCCGGGTCTACATCCACTGTCGCAAGATAGTCGGGCTTCTGAATGCCCGTGCCTGTATAAATGGCAATCGTGTAAAGAAGCTTCTCACGGGGGGCTTGGATTGCCTCTTGCGGGCTGGCGTAGCCCGGTCCGCAACATGCACCATCCATCGTTGAACCCTCCCTTGATCACGATTACGGTATCGTATATCGAAAATACTATTATCGTATAGTGAGAAAAATGCATCTAGAACGCTTAGCGCTGATATTGGAAGTCGTAGGTCAAAAAGGGCATGCGACTGTCGCGGAAATTTGTGCACAATCCGATCTCCCTAAGCCAACAGCCTATAGGTTGGTTCAGGATCTTGTTTCGTCCGGACTGTTGCAGACATCTGCGAGAGGGGAGTTTGCCATTGGAACCCGATTGAAGCGTATCACCCGGAGTGATCATTCTGATCCTGCGCTTCTGGAAGTGATTGCGCCGGTCCTGGCCAAGGGCGCCAGAGACTACGGGGCTGCGTTCTTTCTTTCCCGACTGCGCGGCAACTGGGTCGAGATCATTCATGTGGCCACGCCAGAAACGGGCGTGTCATATCTTCACCCGGGTGTGGGCAAACGGCCTATGCACGCGTGCTCTTGCGCCAAGGCAATTGCCGCCGTTTCTCCAGAGCTGCTGTCTCATGGCGAATTGAACGGGCAGCTCAAGCGGTACACCGAGCACACCATTACCAGCGGAAAAGATCTGGCAAAAGAACTCGATGTCATTCGGGCCAAAGGATACGCCGAATGTGTCGAGGAGCTGGAAAGAGGTATAAGTTCTGTTGCAACAACACTGGGCAAAACAGGTGTTGGTTCGACGTTGTCCATTGGCGCCACAGCTTCCGTTCGGGTGTTTACGCCTCCAATGCGGGTCAAAATCGGCCAAGCACTCATCGAAATGTCGCATGAGTTATCATCTGCCCTAGGATGGGATGGCGCAGACGCGAATATGAAATCCGCCTAGGTTAGTGTTGGCTAAAGCAGTGGAGAAGGTTCACGCCATCCGGCGGCGTCGAAACGTTTGATACCATTAGACGGGTTTACGGGCGGCCAAGGAGGCTAAGTATGGACGATGGAATGCGCGGGGGATTCTTCGCAGTTAATGTCAAACCTGAGCACCGGCAGTCTTTTTTGAACGCCAGCATCTTTGAAGCGCAAAGTGTTGTCAGCGAAGAGGCAGAGGTTTTCCAGTTTCAGATCATGGTGGACTTGGCAAATCCCAATCGGTTCTATTTCTACGAAGTGTTCCGGGACGAAGCAGCCGTTCAGGATCACTGGGATTCTGAAGCTTTTAAGAACTGGTTGAACACGGTCCAAACAATGCTGGATGGTGACATCGAAATTATAGCTCGGATGCGCTCGCTTTTCCCAACGACAAAAGGCTTCGAGGCCCAAAAACCAAGCCTGCTGCAGTGGTGAATCCGACCGGACGTTTGAAATTTTGGTCGCTGTGAGAAAGCGACCGGATGTAGCGCTTGCCGGCTTTGGGCACGTTGCAAAAGCACAATAAAATATGCTCTGCGGACGCCGCCGCCGTTCGCTGCACGTACTACCCAATCGGATATTTCGGCAAGGTTGCACAGGTACCTACTTTTGCAAAGTCGTGGCATAGTAGCCCAAGGGGTATACACACGCGATCTACACCGGACCTTACCAGGCTTGGACGGGCCGATCTCCGGGTAGTGTTCGAGAAGGTAAGGGTAGTCTGGGGAACCGCACGTCGGCCAACAATGCGCAGTGGGGTAAGCAAGCTGGTGCCCCAGTTCAGATGATATCACATTGTCCAAGAGTTTTTGCACCATCACAAGGGTCTACGGTGGTTCGCGGATGCTTGTCGATTGAAACGCAACCTCAAGCATCCGACATCAATTTTCGACGCTCTTAGGACCAAGCATTAGTGCATGCATCATTGCAATCTTCGTCAACCGAATACTTTGATATCAAACCGTAACCAGCGCCAGATTCTTTAGCAGTTTGGTAGATTTTGTTTCAGTATGATCGCGTGCTTTCGAACTTGCGTGGATTTGCGTTTGCGATACAGATGTTCGAACATCGTGCGCGTGCCCGGGGTTGTCGTAGGCACGCAACGAACCTGCTCTAGACATTCCCGCACTGCCGACAAGCGCAAATACCGTAGCAGATGCAATCATTACTTTTTTCGTTTTAGGTTCCTTTCGGTCGAGCATGTTTGAAGCGCTGTGTGTGTCTTTTATTTTACAATCTGCGGCTCAGATTTATTGCGCTGGCAGACCATGGTTTTAGGAAAAGGTATTAAGCTAATGCCTGAAACCCATTTCGCTTCAGACCAAACGCAAGATACTTTATAACTGGACCTCGACGCCAATGTTCCAGCCGAAGGAGTGGTCGTTCGAGCTGCTTCCCAAACCGGTTTCACTGGTGATCTCACCATAAAGCCATGAGCGATCCGAAAGCGCGACATCGCCACCTATGCTCAGGGCCGCTGTGTTCTGGCCTCGCTCCGTGAACACTGCGCTTTGCCCAAACACCACCGAGGTCGCGTTGTCGAACGCATGATAAAAGTCGATTTGACCATACAGCATCGAATTGTTTGCAAAGGCACGTTCAGCACGCAATCCGACCCGGGCGGTCAACGTGTCACTATCCACCAGAGATCCGATCTGACTACCCGCGACTCGATCAGGGACATCGTCCATGTCGATATCGCTGTACATGACCTGCGCTTGCGGGATGAGCATCCATTCGTTCGGAAGCGTGAAGGGCTTGCCAACTTCAATAGATATCTCATACCCACTGCCATCGGCATCCACTGCGCCCCCGCCATTCGGACGTACCTGGCTGTTGAAAAACCCATAGCGAAGCTGCCCGTCGATATAGAACATACTATCCGCAACCCAAAGCGCGCTCAGGGTTGCATCATAGGCGTTGGTAGAGATATTGGCGTTGGCCGAGCTGGTGCCGATGTTCGATGACAGGCTGCCGATGCCAAATTCCAGTCCGCCAAACAGCTGTCCGCCCCCGACCTCACCCAAAGTCAAATTCGCGCCATACCGCAGACTGCCGCTGTTCGTCGTCATCTCGCCGTCACCGACATCATAGCTGTCGCGTTCACCTTGGGACTCAACCCAGAACAATGGTCCTGCGGTTGTTGTCAAGTCAGTCAGCGCCAGGCTACTATTGAATGGTTTGGAACCGTTGCTTTCCGCTGCAGTGTGGTTGCGTATTTGCGAAACAGATGAGCGAACATCCTTTGCATAGCCGCGTTGGCCGAGGCCATGCGACGGGCCGGCCATGCAGATTCCAGCACTTGCAACAATCGCGAACACTGTAACGGATGTAATCATGACCTTTTTCATCTTTTTGCGCCTTTCAGCTAAGCGTGTTTGGTACGCTGTGGGTGCAATAAAGATGGCAATCTGCGGCTCAGATTGATTGCGCTGGCAGGTCAAGGTTTTGAGAAAAGGCATCAAGTTAACGCCCGGTCGGGCGTCTTTCGCAGTGGGCGTTAACTGTCAGGCAAACACTGGTTTTGCGGCAACCGCGCGCCGGATTGATCACGTAGAAGCCGACAAGTGCACCCATTCCGCTGTTGGTTTAGTTTGAAAGAATGGTCACTGGCTACGCGTAATGGCAAAGTAATTGATCGGTTTGTGATCTAAGAATTTAGCGGGTCAATGAAGCTCCGTCACATCACAGCGTTTAGCCAGCAAAAGGGGCTAACCGGCTGGAGTTAATCACCGGCATATCTCGCCCCGCTGTTCACACAGCCGGGTCTCTTGCGGCATCGTAGGCTCAGCGCCTCATTCGTTTGATCACTGTACCAGCATCAATGTCAAAAACGTTCTTTCGCTTTCTTGCATCAATGTCCACCTCAGGCAATTCAAGGAAATAAAAGGTCACGCCGCCGATAAGCTCTGTCCCGTGGCTGCCCGCTTCCCTGCATTCTTTACATACTACAGGAGATTTCCCATAGCCCCCCGAAGATGACATCGTGTTCTGCAATTGCGTTTGTGACGTCGCGGGGCTTACGTCAAATGTGTCTGCAAATGTCACCCCAGACAATGCTGCAATAACAAGCGAGACAACGGGAGCAATCACTACTTTTTTCATCTTCTGGCTCCTTTTTTGTTCAGCATATTTGAAACGCTGCGTGTGCACTCAATTTGGCAGCCCGCTATCCAAATAGATTGTGTCGGCACGTCAGAGCCTTGTGAAAAGGCATCAAGACAGCGTCCGTTTGCGATGGCCTCTGAAACAGGCGCGGCCCCTGGCACGTAGACACAGAATTTTCGACGGCCTCCCACAAAACTGAACCGATGGCAGCGTAAGCTTAGAGAGAATCTGGCTCATCTATTTTGTTTGATTGTGCGGTGAAGCAAACGTCGCGTTTCGGTAGTCTTTCGTTTGATCCTTTCTCGTCGTTTTAGGATGGATTGCTCGCGCCCGAAATAGACATCTGCGGGCGTTAAGATTTGCAGGTTCTTGCATTTGGGTTTGTGATTGTAGTGATCGACAAATGCATTGATCTGATGGTGAAGTTCACCAGGTATGTCGCCGTTTTCAGCAGGGTGCGGGTCTTCAGAGTTTGGTGTCAGCGCTTGATCTTGCCTTGGGTTTGCGGGTGTTTCGGCGTGCCCTTGACGTGTTTCATCTGTTGATCACCTTGCCACTCGGCAAGCTTGTCCGAGACGTCGCTTGACCCGTAATCACCTAGCAGTTTTGGCTTGTGCAGGACCATTGCCTGATCGCATCCTGAGGCTTGCAACGCTAGGCCGAGCGTGTTGGTCACATCCTCGGCCTTCATCGTCGCGCAGAACTTCCAGGCGATGATGTACGGCTGTAGTCGTCGAGAGTAGTAAGCAACCCCAGCCAGCCGATCACTTTCAGATACGTGAAGTCTGTCTGCCACAGCTGGTTCGGCTGTGTGGTCTTGTTACGGAGCTCGTCTGCGACAGACAGAACCACCTCGGCCGGGCTGATGATCAGGCCAAATTACTTGAGGATGCGATAGACCGAAAACAAGAGCATTCAGAAGACTCATCTTTCCCGAACGAGATTGGGTGTTTCAGGGCGGAGAGCGGAGGTTCGCAGCAGCCGCGAGTTAGTGAGTTTGCGAAATCGGAAGCAGATATTGAGCACGCCTCAAACTATGTTTTTCTTGGCACGTCGTCACAGAGTCCCTCGCTGCTGAAGGTGTCGACAATCGTAATTAGTATCGCTGCGAATGGGTTCCTTTGTTTGACCCTGCTTACCCAACTCTGGGCCTAGTATTGGGTATTGCACCCAAAATAGGCGAACCACTCGGCTATCCAAAAACGTAGCCACGCAGCCGATGACATGTCCCGTTGCGGAAGTGAGGTGGCTGAGGGCATATTGCCATTGGCGAAAGAGGAATGGAATGGCACGGCGGATTACAGATCCTGTCGCGAAGATGTTCACGACATACGCAATCTGGCCTGCCTCGACCCCAAGGTTAAATGCGACAAGCGTAGTTGGAGCATCACCGCCAGGCGGTTCAATATTCCGTGGATCACTGGTGAAACCGAGTCCGCTTAACAGGCCGAAGCCAAACGCGATGAGCCATGGTGAACGCTCGAAAAAACGCACCTGTTTTTCGTCCCGCTTGAGCACTTCAACTGCCTGGAATACAATAGACAGTGCTATGACCGCTCCAACTGGGGGCGGGTATTGAAACATGAGGTAGTGCGGCAAGCGGCATTCATCGGCGACTTCACAACCAAGAAATCGGCGCAGGATCATTGTAGCAACTTTTCACCCAGATTTTCCGGAGTGAGCATGGAGATGTCGATTTTGCATTTCAACGCATTCATCTGAGCGGCGGGAGGCTCGGATTTCAAATCGCGGTGCCAGTCAAATAGAACCTCATCACGAATGTCCTCAAACGCGCGCAAGGCGGGCTGTTGGAGCGTATCTACCCACACAATATTGGCGCAATATCCCCAGGGCGCCGGGCCGGGCCTTTGCCCAAGCGGCAAGCTGCTGATCGATTCAATAAAATGCACCCAAACGTACCGGCGATTTGTTGGCCAGGTGTTATCGCAATAATTGCCGGTAGCAGACTAAGTGTGCCAAAATCATCCAGGTTCGCCCCGGAATTCAACGCAGCGATTGTTGTCTCAGTGGTTTCTGGGTCGGGATCAGGCCCAAATCAGATCTGATGAAACGCAATTGCCACTGGACTCAGGAAACGCTCAGAGCTCTTGTTAAGGTTCTCTTTCAGTGCCGCATCGTCAGGTTCCGTCGATTGCACCACCTACAGTGTCAAAAAGTCCGTCTTTTTCGCCAAACTGCGGCGAATGGCACTTTCGCCACGATCAAGGACCAGTGTGCGCCTCGCGCACAAGAACTTCTCGCGCACCAACCCGTTTGGACGCGAAGTCAGTTAATCTAAAGTTGGAGGTCGCTGCGCGGGAGTCTGAAATTGTTGGATCCACCGATTAGTATCCACGTCATCAATGACAATCTGGCTCAGATCAACTCGGGATGGAGGAACGAATACCAGCCAAATATCGCTAGCCCAAGAAGAAAGAAATGAAACAGCGGCTCTTTGCGAAATGGCTTGTGTATTTCCGAGTTTGGTAAGTTTTTTGGCTGCTAAGAAGCTGATCACAAAATCGGAAGGGCGCTCCTTTGCCCAAGACCATCATTGCGGGACGACCACAAGTGAGCCGTATTTTCGCTGAACCAACCCGTCGGCCTCCAGCTCTGCCACCAGCTTGGCGAAGGCACTTCGGGACAAGCGACAAATCTCAGCCAAATGCTGTTGGGTCAGGGGAATGGCGCGGGTCGGCGCAAACGCGTCGGATATCCTGGTCAGGATTGTGAGGCTGCGCAGTTTGGAATCCGCCAGCATAAGATCACGGGCAACGCGAATGGCAAGTGCGCCATTTGTGACGGCCAGTGCCCCAAGTGCACGCCATATCGGTTGGTCGTCCTGCTCTAGTTGGATCAAAGCCTCGTACGGGACCCGAAGCAGCTGGCAATCTGTCAGAGCAATCGCGCCAATCTGACGGGGCAAGCCGGTGATTGCCGCCGCCTCTCCAAACCAGGCACCGGGCCCGAACACATGGCCCAACACGATCCCTGATTGGCCATCGTCCAACTGAATTCCAACAGCGCCTGACACCACGGCAAAGACGGATTGATCGTGATCAGAGAGTGCATAAATTCCCGCACCACTTTCGACACTCACACTGCGACCTGAATTTACCAGGCTGTTAGCCAGACGTGTATCTATCGCACGAAGCCAGGGAGATGCCGCCACTAAGGCCTGAATCTCGTTTGTTCTGGGTGGTTTCTGCATCAAATATCCAATTTAAGACAATCTCCGCACGCGTTTTGGATTATCATATCTGAAAGCGTGCGAACAAGCGCTCTGTATCTGGGAGAGTGAATTTGAAGACAACAATAGTGCTACTTGCGTTGTCTGCTTCGGTGTTCTTGTGCGCGCAAAAGGTGCAAGCCGCAGAGGGAGGTATCGAGACCTATCTTCTTGGCAGCCGTGACAGCATGTCGGGCATCCTTCCGCCTCCCGGAACATACCTAAATAATGATTTCGTGTATTTCAGCGGCACCGCTCCCAGCATGGCTTCGGGCGGTGTGGTCGTGACGGACCCTGATGTAGAGGTGTTTACTTATAAATTCAATTTCACACATGTTTTTGACGCGCAGTGGGGCAATGCGCGATTGGGCCTCAATTTCAATTTGCCCTACGTTTCGGCAAACGGGCAGTATTCTGGCGACCTCAGCTCGGGGTTTTCCGGAACCCTCAACGATGACGGCGAACATGCCTTTGGTGATATCGTTCTTTCGCCTCTCTTCAACTGGAGCAAAGGCAAGTTACACACAACATTGGCCTTACAGTTCTTTCTGCCCACTGGCCACTATCAGACGACGCAAATCAACGTCGCAAACCGGTCGATTGACGCCCTGAATGCCGGAAAAAACCGATTTGCATTTGACCCAACCCTGTCGATGACCTGGTTCGACCCGACCACGGGATGGGAGTATTCAGGATCGTTTGGCGTCACCTTCAGCGCCGAGAACGACGCAACCGACTATCAGACCGCGCCCGAGGCGCATTTTGAAGGCGCGGTCATGCGGCATTTGCCCAACAAACTTGCCCTTGGGCTAACGGGATATGCCTACCATCAGATCGGCGATGACAGCGGCAGCGGGGCGGATGGGATCAAACAATTGCTTGGCGCTGATAGTTTGGAGGCCAGTGTTTATGGGCTGGGCCCGATCGTCACCTGGTCAACCCAGGTTGGCCAGACGCCGATTTCAATCAAGGCAAAGTACATCAAGGAGTTTGGGGCCAAACGTAGATTTGAAAGCGACAAGGTCTGGATGACCGTTGGATTGGTGTTCTGATGAGGTGTGTTCTGTCTATTGTCCTGATGGCTGTCATTCCGACCTCTGCGATTGCACAGCAGGACAATCAGACATTGGCCAGCCAAGCCAGCGACCCGACCGCGTCCTTGATGTCGTTTCAACTGCAGAATTTCTATTCACCTTCTTCGCATAACGCGAACGGGGCACTGAACGTTACCCAGTTTCGCGCCGCCATTCCGTTTCAGTTGGGGGGGATCAGTAACATTGCCCGCCTGACGCTTCCCTCGGTTACGTATAACTCAAATGGCAACACCGGGATCGGCGATGCCACCCTATTCAATCTGGCAGCCTTTGACCGTTCGTGGGGCCGTTATGGGATCGGTGTCGTGGCCCTGCTGCCAACGGGTGCTGATGGTGTCAGCACCGAAAAATGGGGGTTGGGGCCAGCGCTTGGTTTCGTGGCGCGGCCCGGGTGGGGGCTTGCAGGGCTATTCAATCAGAACATTCTGACTGTTGCCGGCGACAACACGCGACCGGACGTTAACATTTCGACTCTGCAACCCATCGTCAGCTACACGCTTGATCAGGGCTGGTCGGTCGGCACATCTGACATGACTGTTGTATACGATTGGGACCGATCACAATTCACCAGCCTGCCGATTGGGCTGAAAGTCTCGAAGTTGAGCAAACTCGGCGGTGTCCCGGTTCAGTGGCAGCTGAACTATGAGCGTAATTTCTATGATACCGGCACCGGGCCACAAGACACGATTGGCCTGACAGCAAAGCTGTTGGTGCCGAAAAGACGATGGGCGGATATTTGAACGAAAGGGTTTGAGATGACCATGCATTTGACTCTGGCAACTGCACTTGCGGTGTCACTTACGTTACCCGCGCTGGCGCAGGATACGGCCTCGGCTGACAACGCGGCTGGTGACCTCAAGGGGCAGCCTTATTCTCCCAATGCCAACCGGGGATTTCCGACCAGGGTCCTGTTCGGTGATACGCATGTCCATTCGGCATTGTCGGCGGACGCAGGTGGGGGCGGCACGACTTTGATGCCGCGAGATATGTACCGGTTCGCCCGGGGCGAGCAGGTGACGTCGAACACCGGGCAACCCGTCAAGCTTGAGCGTCCTTTCGACTTTTACATGCTGACTGAACACACCGATGGCATGGGGGTGATTACTGACATCAAAAAAGGTGCGCCAAATATCATGGCGGACACACAGGGCAAGAAGTTTCACGAAGCGTTCGCAAAGGGCGGTGACGAGGCCAAACAGGCCAGCATCGACCTGATCGCGCAATTCAGTCAGGGCACGTTGAGCCAGGCGTTGCTGTATCAACCCGGGATGCCAGGCTATGACAATACCTGGCGCGATCTGGTACAGGCCGCAGAAGAATTCAACGACCCGCATGTCTTTACTGCGATGATCGCTTATGAATGGACCTCGTTGACCGAAGGCAACAACCTGCATCGCAATGTCATCTTTCGCGATGGACCTGAGAGGGCGTTGCAAGTGGTTCCATTCCTGATGGCGCCTCCAATGGGCAGCCCGGATCCCCGCGATTTGTGGAAATGGATGCAAAGCTATGAGGACAAGACCGGAGGGGACGTGCTTGCTATTCCGCACAATCCGAACCTCAGCAACGGCATCATGTTTGCGCTGAATGACACGTTGAACAACAACGCGCCTTTTGACCGAGAGTATCTGCAAACCCGGCAGCAATGGGAAAAACTGGTTGAAATTGGCCAGACTAAAGGAGACAGCGAAACCCATCCGATGCTGTCCCCGACAGATGAGTTTGCAGAATACGAACGGTGGGATTGGGCCAATCTGGATGTCTCCGAAGCCAAAACGCCTGAGATGCTCGCCACGGAAATGGTGCGCAATACGCTAAAAAATGGTCTGGCTTTTGATCAATCCGATGGGATCAACCCCTTCAAGCTGGGCTTTGTGGGTGGTTCGGATATCCACACCGGGCTGACCACGCAGCTCGACAACAACTTCTTTGGCGCATTCACTTGGATGGAGCCGTCAAAAACCCGCGCCACCTCGGTGGCCAAAGGGAATGCGGATTTGGGAATTTCCTATAAGGGTTGGCAATATGCCACTCCGGGTCCGACGGCCGTCTGGGCCACTGAAAACACCCGGGCGGGTATCTTTGACGCGATGGAACGGCGCGAGGTCTATGCGACCACGGGCCCACGCATCACAGTGCGGTTCTTCGGCGGAGACTTCGTGGCCGACGACATCAGACACCGCGAGTTGGCACGGATCGGCTATTCAAAAGGTGTCCCGATGGGTGGTGATCTGGCGGGAAGCGATGCACCGTCTTTCCTTGTTTACGCCCTGCGTGATCCGATTGGCGCTAACCTGGACCGCATCCAGATTATCAAGGGCTGGGTTGATACAAACGGCGAGATCCATGAAAAAATCCATGACGTGGTTTGGGCCGGTGATCGCACGCCCGGTGATGACGGTAAATTACCAGCCGTCGGAAATACCGTCGATCTGAGCATCCCAAGCTGGACCAATGATATTGGCCGGGCCGAACTGGGTACCGTGTGGACTGATCCGGAGTTCGAACCCTCGCAGCACGCATTCTACTATGCTCGTGTTATCGAAATCCCGACGCCACGCTGGACCGCCTATGATGCAGTTCGCTTTGATGTCGACATGCTCGATGAGGTCAAGATGATCACGCAAGAGCGCGCCTACACCTCGCCGATTTGGTACACACCTGAAGGATGAAGCCGATGAAAACACTTATTATTGCGACATCCACCTTGGCGCTTTCGACTATGGCGTTGGCGGAACCCAACCCAATGCGTAACGCATACTTTGGCGAGACCCATATGCATACGGCACTGTCGCTGGATGCATATATAGGTGGTGCACGATTGATGCCGTCTGACAGCCTGCGCTTTGCCAAGGGCGAACCGGTCTTGGTAAATGGACGTCACAAACAATTGTCGCGCCCGCTCGACTTTGCAGCGGTCAGCGATCACGTGGAATATCTGGGCGAGATGTATTCGACGATATTCCCCGAGGCACCAGGATACGAGCAGGAAGATCTGCAACAACTACGCAGCTTGGAAACGCTGAAAGACAAACAGGATTGGTTCTACAAGTACGTCATCGCCAACAATCGCGGTGAAAATCCTACCCACCCACCTTTCTATCAGGGGCCTGAGACCACCAAATCCGGTTGGCAGATCATCATCGATGCCGCCGAGGAACACAATGATCCGGGCAGTTTTACCGCCTTGATTGCCTTTGAATGGTCCGCAGCGCCGAACGGTGGCAACATGCATCGCAACGTGATTTTCCGCGATAGCGTGGTCCCGGACCTTCCGATGTCCAGCTATGATTCCAACAAGGTCGAAGACCTCTGGGACTGGCTGCAAAACGCACAAGACAATGGATCAACCCTTTTGGCGATCCCGCATAATTCGAACGCGTCAAAGCAGCAGATGTTTCCCGAACTCAACAGTTTTGGCGAAGCTCCAGACAAGGACTGGGCCAGCACTCGGCAGGTTTGGGAGCCGCTAATCGAAATGATGCAGATCAAGGGTAATTCTGAGGTACACGAAGCATTCTGGCAGGCGGATGAGTTCGCCGGTTTCGAAAACGCAAATTCCATCCAGAAAAACTCAAACCGGTATTTCCACAAGCGCGACTTTGTGCGCGAAGGGTTAAAACTGGGACTGGCGGCCCAACAGGAGTTGGGCGTAAATCCCTACAAATATGGGTTCATCGGCGGCACTGACAGCCATAACGGCCTGACGTCAGATGTGGCCGAAGATGACTTTATCGGCGGTCACGGTCCCGAAGATGGCAGTGTTGATCGACGTCGCAAGGGCGGGGTTGGCGGTTGGATCGACGGGATCGACCTTTCGATTGGTTCACTTGCTGGTGTCTGGGCCGAGGAAAACACCCGATCTTCGATTTGGGACGCGATGAAACGGCGTGAAACTTTCGCTACATCCGGGCCTCGGGTCAAAGTGCGGATGTTCGGTGGCGCGGACCTTGCGGGCAATCCGACCGACCCCGTTGCGATGGTGGAAGATGGCTATGAAAACGGCGTACCGATGGGTGGTGATTTGATTGGAGACAAAGCGCCCACTTTCACCGTATATGCGCAAAAAGACCCGGACGGCGCCAATCTGGATCGCATCCAAATCATCAAGGGCTGGGTCGACGCAACGGGCGAGATCCACGAAGAGATCATTGACGTGGCCTGGTCCGGCGATCGCGAGATCGCCGCAGATGGCAAACTTCCTTCGGTGGGCAATACTGTCGATCTGAAAACTGCACTGTATACGAACGACATTGGCGCCCCAACATTGATGGGCAGTTGGACTGACCCCGGTTTCGACCCAGAGCAAGGCGCGTTCTATTACGCACGTGCTATCGAGATTCCGACGCCTAGGTGGTCGACGTATGATGCCGTTCGTTCTGGCCTTCCTTTGTTGGAAGAAGTCCCCGCTACGATTCAGGAACGCGCCTGGGGCTCGCCGATCTGGTATTCACCCACCGGATAATCAGAGAATTCAACTTGGGCAACAGTTGCGTTTTCAAGCCGTACAACATGCGGAAAGTGACGCCGGGTCCAAATCCTGAAGAAGTGCGGTAGCCCTTACCGGTAACGCATGTAGCTCGCAACTAACGGTTTCTTCCCGCGTTGCGTCCGAGATCAACTGCAGGCCCAGTGTGACGGCCGGAACAATATCCTTTGTATCAATCTATCAAAGCTCGGGCTGCGCTGGCGCCTCATCGTCGACTGGTGTTTGCTGATGTGACACGAGCTTCCAAATACCTGCATCGTTCAAATAGGTCGACGCACATAGCGCATGGTAAATCGGAGCGTCAGGACGCTCGGCTGAAACCCGATATGCGAGAACAGCAATCTCACCTTTTTGATTGAAATGTCGGTCGCTCATTCGAACCGTCCGCCATCCTGCCGTACCTTGCGCACCAGTCGTACCGCGTTGAATTTTCGCTGGGTACGGGAAGATCATCACGGCATCTTCAGATATTTCAGAATGTGCGGAATCGAAACCGTTTAACCACAGCCGCTCTTCTGTTGCCCAAAGTTGGTCTTCAGTGGTCATTTCCCTCTCCTTTATTGCGTTTTCCTCAATAGAACATGGCGCTTTTTGAAATCTGTTTCTGAATTGACCCCAAGAAACTGGAAACAAGAACAATTTCTTTCATAGGTTAGGCGTTCTGCACATAGCCGTCACCTCAATTGGTGTTCTGGGCGCTATCGGGTCAAATTTCCAGGGTCTGCGAACCATTAACGCCACTTCAGTTGATCTAAGCGAGGAGGCGAAGTCGGCTTCGTTCGGACATAACCGAGTGTTGAAAGCGTTCGGTTTTCCATTCCTTGGTGCAATCCTATTCAACCAGCGGGAACCCCAATAATAAAAACCGCTCCGGAAACAACACTTAGCGCCAAAAAGGCAGCGGCTTTTTTCTCGTCACCCATACGCTTACGTGCAGCTTCAAATGCGACCAGGCATTGAAGGGCATAAAACAAGGCAAAGGCACGGCTTGCCAAGGCAATCACCTGGTCAACATCAGTCGACCACAGAATGCCGATTCCAACCAGCGCAATTAAACCATAGGCGTGGCTGGGGTTTACGCGATCATGAGTGATCTCGCCGATCAGGCCGGCATCCCCAATACTGTCTGCAACAGATGCGCTAAATTGGCTGGCTGTCGCAGCAATTGTCAAAGAAATCGGCAGTATGCCCGCGACCAAAGCCGAGACAGATATAACAGCAGCAACTCCCTCTCCCTGAGACAGATCTATCAGCAGCGGCGAAAGGAGTATGAAGAAGACAATGTAAATAACCCCGGAGAGCAACTGCGCATTCCACATCGCCTTAATTCTGGTCTGCGCATCAAATTCCTCGCCCATGAACCTTGTCGTTTCAAATCCCTGCACAACAATCAGCAACCCGAGAAGAACAGGAAGTGACTTAAGCTCGAATTTGCCAGCAGCTGACAGAAAGTCGCCTGGCCCGACGATCTTCCCGAATGCAAAAACCGCAAGAGCCGCAAGAAAACCAGCTATCACTGATAGATTTAAAGCTGTCGCATAGCGTTCAACGCGGGCAACTTTTTGCGCTCCACCGCTCCAACCTAATAGCCCAATTGCTATCAAAAGACTTATCGCGATGGGTTTTGCTAACTCTGGCCGGTCGATATTTGCGCCCTGTAGGACAAAGTGCCCGAGAAGGGCAAGATAATAGGAAACGGAAATGAAGTAGGCAAATGCGAGAACAATATGACTGAGTTGCTCAATCGAATGCAGAACATGATCCTTGTCAGCTGCCAATTGTGGTTCGACAACTCTGATGTTGTAGCGAATTGTCCATCCAATCAGCATTGCCACCAGAATTAACAGCGCCATCGCAAGCGCAGCAAAGCCCCCGAACTCCCGGGCAAGCAGAGGGGCGGAAACCAGAAAACCACTCCCGATGATTGAGGCGAGTGGGGTAACTGTGGCGCGCCAAATCGCGGTTTGTGAAAACGGAGCGAACAGTAATCCTAAAAGAACGACTGCTCCAATGGCCACAAAGGTAATTGTCGGTATCAAATCAACAGACCTATCCGGTTCGGGCGTGTTCTTCGCCTCTTGAGAAATTCTATCCGATTTAACTACTTCTAACTGTGTTTCGGCCCTTTCCCTATGTTTAATCTAAGCATTGATTATTTTGCTGTTGTTGAGAAAATTTCCTGACAGGCTCCGTTGCGTGTTGCTGCCATCCATAGGGATGCGACACTCGGGCGTGCACCGAGTAAGTGGTTTGGCGAAGCCGCACCGCAGCACTTGCGATCAATATGAAGGTCCGCTTTGGGCCGAAACCAAACGCCGGATATTAGTTCAGGATCAAATCATATGTCTCACCACCGCATGATAGGTCCGTGCAAAGCTATCCCATTCGTCAGATCGCAGCAAAAGACCTTCCTGTTGCTTGGCGGGTTGCAGGCAGCCTTCGCTGGCGCTCCTATCACTTTCGAGCAGCGGCGGAGCGCGACGCAAACTCCATGAGGCGTTTGAACTTCGGGCAGTCCATATGGGTCTCTGCCGGGCAATCTGCCACATGACGGAGCGCATCCCGAAGCCGGGTCAGGCCACGGATTTGTTCGTCGAGAGTATCTGCCCGGAGGTGTAATTCGGGGCGAGGTAATTTCGGTGTTCCATCTTTGGCGAACATGCCCCTGATCTCAGTAAGCGAGAATCCTGCCATTTTTCCTAAAGAGATCAAGGCGAGTTGCGTCAACGCCAAGGTCTCAAACTGCCGCCGCAGGCCATTCCTTGCAGCCGACTGGATCAGTCCAATTTCCTCATAATAGCGCAGTGTTGAGGGCGGGACGCCGCTCCTTTTAGACAAGACACCGATATCAAGAAGTTTCATGGTTGACCTCAAGTTGACTTGAAGTGGCAGAGTAACTTCTCACTGGTACACGAGACAAGAGAATTTACGATGACCGATGCGATACAGGCACAAAATCCCACTCCCATCCTGATTGCCCTCGCTGCGGCGACACTGACCGCCTCATTGGGAATCAGTATAGCGGCGGTACTGCTTCCGACACTGGCACACAGCTTCTCCGCGACAGTGTCGGAGGTGCAATGGGTCATGCTGGCTTATCTCACATCAGTGACCATCGCCGTTGTATCGGCCGGACGGCTTGGCGATCTATTCGGCCATCGTCGCTTGCTGGTTTTAGGTCTCATCGTTTTTATAGCAGCGTCAGTATTAAGCGCGACGGCTCCGAGCCTCAGCTTGTTGATCGCTGGACGTGCGTTGCAGGGGCTTGGCGGAGCGATCCTGATCGCGCTTCCGATGTCTATCGCACGTGATCTCGTCCCGACAGAGAGGTTGGGCACAGCGATGGGGTTGCTCGGGACGACTTCCGCTGCCGGGACTGCATTGGGCCCCTCGCTGGGTGGTGTGCTACTTGCTATGGGCAACTGGCGCATGGCATTCTGGTTTCTTGCCGGGTTCGCCAGTGTCACGCTTTGTCTGTCTGTCGCCTCTATCACGCGCGATTGCGAACGGAGGACCGTATCTTTCCGAAAGTTGGATTTTCCGGGAACCTTTGTGTTGGTGATAGCTCTCTCAGCCTACGCGGTGGCAACCAGCGGTGGGGCATCAAGCATTCCGTTGTCTCCGGGCGTGCTTATTTTCACTGTTTTGATCGCAATCGTCGTGTTTGGGATGGTCGAAGCCCGTGTGGCCTCTCCACTGGTGCCCATGAAATTGCTCCGCGACCAGAGAACAAGTATCGGGCTTTTGATGAACCTGCTGGTCAGTGCAATCATGATGTCAACTTTGGTTGTTGGTCCGTTCTATCTAGCTTTTTCTCTGGGATTGAACGATGCAGCCATTGGTTTGGTTATGGCGGTGGGGCCATTGGTCGCCGCGCTCGTCGGTGTTCCGGCCGGTTGGGTAACAGATCGGGTTGGCGCAGATCGCGCGATGATCATCGGCCTTGTGCAGACCACGTTTGGTCTGCTGTGCTTGGCATACCTGCCGCGATACTTCGGAGTCGGCGGCTATTTGATCTCACTCATCATGCTGACGCCTGGCTTTCAACTTTTTCTTGCCGCCAACAACACAGCAGTTCTGATCCACGCTGCCAGGGAACAGCGTGGCCGACTCTCTGGCCTCCTCGGGCTCTCGCGGAATTTGGGTCTGATGACGGGTGCTTCTGCTATATCCACACTGTTTGTTGCCATAGTCGGGACGGGAGATACTGCGAATGCTCCGGTTGCGGATATTGCACATGCTTTTTCGATGACCTTTACAGCCACTGCATGTTTGGCCCTGATCGCCATGGGATTGGCGATTTGCGGCCAAGTTCGGCACGCCCGCGAGGCACCTAACCCAGCTGAGTAAGATGGTTGAGGAAAGCGGGGCCGCTAACTGTGGGGCGATTGTGGAAAAACCGGAAATCACACTCTTTGATGAGAACGGGCTTTGAAACGGCAATGGTTAGGGGCCAACGGGAGTAATAAATGCCGTGTCTGGACAGTGAGAGATACGCATGCTGCTTCCTTTTGTGTCACACCTGTGTGTCACACCGCTGGAATGCTTGCATCTAGTTGTGTTGTTAGAGTTTGGTGGAGCCTAGGGGAGTCGAACCCCTGACCTCTTGCATGCCATGCAAGCGCTCTCCCAACTGAGCTAAGGCCCCTTCCAGGTACCGCTGAAGCGGTGGACGGACGTTTATGAGACGACGGCAATGAGCGCAAGTCCAAAAATGGATTATGCGGAAAAGATTCTGCCTCGCATCCGGGGGTAGTTTGAGGCGGCGCAACGGCCGCCCCGGACCGGTTTTAGCTTTCTTCTTCTGCTGGCATATCGGTGATTTCGTCCAGCGAAACGTCGTCACTGCTGTCGTCATCATCATCCAGCAGATCATCGTCCAGCTCGACGTCGACACTGTCGTCATCGTCCAGAACCAGATCTTCTTCCGACGCATTTTCGCGTGCTTTTGCCGACGCGGCATCTTCCGCATCTGCGGCGATCATCCGGCTCTTGCCGGTTTCAAGCTCCACGATCTCGCCGGTGTAGGGGCTGACGATCGGGTTCTTGTTCAGGTCGTAAAACCGCTTACCGGTGGTCGGGCAAACGCGTTTTACACCCCATTCTTCCTTGGGCATTTCAGATCCCCTTGATATCAGGTGAGTCGTAGTAATGATTCAGGTCACGTGCCACATGCAGCGGGCACTGTCAAAGCCTTTGAGCAGGAGAAACAGGCACATGGGGGACCACGCATTGCCCGGAAAACCGCCGGTGCCGCTAACGCTGCGCAAATCGGCCAGGGCGCGGCGTATCAGCTTGCGAATTTCTCAATTGGACGGGCGGGTTACACTGACCTACCCTAAAGGTGTCGCAGAAGCCGAGGCGCTGAATTTCGCCAAGGTCAAGGAAAACTGGATCCGTGAGCATCTTGAGGACAGACCCAACCCATTGGCCGTGGGATTCGGGCAATCAATCCCCATTGAAGGCAAAGAGAGGCGAATCGTACCGGCAGAGGGCCGACGCGTTCTGCTGCGGGACGCAGAGGTTGCAATCCCCAAAGGGGCCGAAGCCCGGCGATTGGCACGGTTCCTAAAGGAGCTGGCGCGGGATCGCCTGACCGAGGCCTGCGACGATTATGCGGCAATGCTGGGCCGACCTTATTCCAGCCTGACCTTGCGCGATACGCGGTCTCGTTGGGGATCGTGCAGTTCGACTGGTGGTCTTATGTTTTCGTGGCGCCTGATCCTCGCGCCATCGGACATCCTTCATTATGTCGCCGCGCATGAGGTCGCACATCTGGCCGAAATGAACCATTCCACCGCGTTCTGGGCGCAGGTCGAGCGCCTGTTTGGTGACTGCAAAGCCCAAAGGCGCTGGCTGCGCGACAACGGGGCGCAGCTTCACCAGTATAGATTTGATAGCGCGACGAGTTGACCGCGCGGCAATTTGTGATCACATGGGGATATGTTAAGCGCTCGCCCAACCGACACCCAACCCGCAGCTCATGATCTGGTCTATCGAGCCCTGCGCTCACGTATTATGCACGGCGACATAGCGCCCGGGCAGGCGTTGACCCTGCGCGGCATCGGCAAGGAATTTGATGTCTCAATGACGCCTGCGCGCGAAGCGGTGCGGCGACTGGTGGCCGAAGGGGCGCTGTTCCTGTCTTCTTCGGGTCGGGTGTCCACGCCCGAGCTGACCAATGACCGTATCGAAGAGCTGGCAGCCCTGCGTGCACTGCTAGAAGTCGAACTGGCCAGTCGCGCATTGCCCCGTGCACATATGGCCCTGATCGACCGATTGCAGAGTATCAACATGACCGTCGCGGAAATGGTCACGAAACGGGATGCCGTCGGTTACATCCGGTCGAACCTGGAATTCCATCGCACGCTGTATCTGCGTGCTCAGGCTCCGGCGATGCTGGCCATTGTGGAAACGGTATGGCTTCAACTAGGGCCAACAATGCGGGCGCTCTATGGGCGGTTGCGGCGGACAGAGCCGCCGCATTATCACAAGCTGATCATCGCGGCGTTGAAGGCGGGGGATGAGCCCGGATTGAGGCTGGCTGTACGGTCTGATGTGACGCAAGGGCTGCGGATGCTGGTAAGTTAAGCGGCTTGTCGCCGAAGTGATCGGGTTGCCGTTTCCAAGCACCGCAGAACTAGCTTGCGCACTTGGTCTGCGATACTCTGACCCAAATCACAACAAGAGCAGATTTCAGACATGATCAATCGACGCCTATTTTCAGTTGGACTTGGGTCAACGTTTTTGGCCGCCTGTTCCGGTGGCACGCCAACTAGCGCCCCGGCAACGCGGATGCAGGCCGTCCCCAACGCAGGCTATGACGCCTGGGTTGCCGGCTTTAAGTCCCGCGCGGCCTCGCAAGGTATTTCTCAGACCACCATCAATCGGGCCTTTCAGGGGGCGGGGTACCTGCCGGGCGTGATCGAACGAGATCGCAATCAGGTCGAATTCAAACGCTCGCTTGAGGATTATCTGGCGATTGCAGCTTCCGATGAAAGGATAGCAACCGGCAAGCAGATGCTGGTGCGCCATGCAGGAACCCTGTCAGAGATCGAGGCAAAGTACGGCGTCGATAAAGAGGTTATCGTTGCCGTCTGGGGCCTGGAAAGCCGTTATGGATCTCGCCGGGGGGACGTGCCGGTGGTGTCGGCAGTGTCGACCCTGGCTTATGACGGTCGTCGCGGCGCGTTTTTTGAAAAACAACTGATTGCTGCCCTGAAGATCATTCAAGAGGGTGACACGACGCCCGCGAACATGACCGGCAGTTGGGCCGGGGCGATGGGGCACACACAGTTCATCCCGACGTCTTATCTGGCCTATGCGGTGGATTTCACCGGTGATGGCCGTCGGGACATCTGGTCCGAGGACCCCACGGATTCTTTGGCCTCGACCGCTGCCTATCTGGCGCGGGCTGGCTGGGTGCGCGGACAGCCATGGGGCGGCGAAGCTGGCACTGTTTCGGGGACACCGGTCGCGGTGTTACAGCCGCAAACGCCGGGGCCGCGTATTGCGGTGTTCCGCAATTTCCAGGTGATCAAGCGTTATAATAACTCGGACAGCTACGCGATCGGCGTTGGGCATTTGTCTGACCGGATCGCCGGTGGTGCGCCGTTTCAGGCTTCGTTCGGTCCAGATGCGACCGGGTTGACGCTGGAGGATCGAAAAGAGCTGCAGCGCCGTCTGACATCCGCAGGGTACGACACGCAGGGCGCGGATGGGGTTATCGGCAACAACACGAAATCTGCCATCAGCGCGTATCAACGCGCCAGTGGTTTCGCCGTAACCGGGGAGCCTTCAGCGGCTTTGTTGCGCCAGCTCGGCGGCTGACGGTTTATGCCGCCAACCCTTTAGACCCGATATCCAGGAACTTTTGGCGGCGGTCCTTGATCAGGGCTGCCGCATCCTTGCCATCCAGCTCTTTCAGCATGGCAGCAATGGCGCCACGTACAGAGTCGACCGTTGCGGCGCGGTCGCGATGTGCGCCGCCTTTGGGTTCGGTGATGATGTGATCACAGACGCCCAGCTTTTGCAGGTCTTGTGCGGTCAAGCGCAGGGCTTCGGCGGCCTCACGCATTTTCTCCGAATCTTTCCACAGGATCGACGCGCAGCCTTCGGGCGAGATCACCGAATAAACCGAATGCTCCAGCATCGCGACGCGGTTTGCCGTGGCAAATGCCACCGCACCGCCGGAACCACCTTCGCCGATGATCACAGACACCAAAGGCACGCCGATCTTCAGGCACATCTCGGTCGACCGTGCGATGGCCTCGGACTGACCGCGTTCTTCGGCACCTTTGCCCGGATATGCGCCGGCCGTGTCGATCAGGGTGATGACGGGCAAACCGAAACGTCCGGCCATTTCCATCAGGCGCACGGCCTTGCGATACCCCTCGGGTCGGGCCATGCCGAAATTTCGTTCAATCCGCGATTTGGTATCCGAGCCTTTTTCGTGTCCGATCACCATGACAGGCTGATCATCGAAACGGGCCAGACCACCAATCACAGCCAGATCGTCGGCAAAGTTGCGATCACCTGCCAGCGGCGTGAATTCGGTAAACAACTCTGCCACGTAATCCTGGCAATGGGGGCGTTCGGGGTGACGCGCGACCTGACATTTCCGCCACGGAGTGAGGTCACCGTAAAGCTCGTCCAGCAGCTTGGCAGCCTTGGCGTCCAGCGCAGCGGCTTCTTCGGCCACGTCCATCTCTTCGTTGGCACGGGCCAGCGCGCGCAGTTCCTCGGCCTTGCCTTCGATCTCGGCCAGGGGTTTTTCGAAATCCAGATACTGGGTCATGACGCCTCTCAACGCGGAAGTTCCATGCTATATGAACTTGCTGTCAGAGGAATGCAACACAAGGTAAAGCGGGCCCAGATCAAGGACTGCGTCGGTATGGGTCACTTCACAGGTACGTAGCTGGACGGTAGGCCGTTTTCGTCAGCGTTCACCATGTAGTACTGGTTCTCGCCGCTGTCCCAGACCAGAAATGCGTCCGCGCCTTCGGGTTTGGTCTGTTCGCCCCATGGGGCCTGAATGGTCAGAGCATCGTTTTTTGCATATCCCAGATCTGACAGGCGCAGCATATCAACCGGTGTTGTCTTGAGCGCGCCGACAATGCCGGGCGCCTGATCTTCGAACATCGCCTTGACCTCAGGGGTCATGTCCAGCCGTTCGATCAGGCGCGTATTCTTGGCGGCAACATCGTCCAGGGAAACCAGCTCGTAGGCCTCGTCAAACGTGCTCTTTCCGATGATGTAGAAGTCCGGGCCATCCTTGCGGAACTGCAGCGCAATGATCGAGCCGGTATTCTCGGTCAGGTAAGCCTGATCGTAACTGGTGCCATCAACCGAACCGAGGTTGTCGCGGATCGCCTCGGGGATGGCGTCGAAGTCATCGCTGTTCAGCTGCCAGCCCAGGATTGGGCGATCCTTGATATAGGCTTCGGGCGCCGGGTTATGCTGGCTGACACGTTCAGAAATAATGGATTGTGTCTGGACGTCATCGGCCTGCGCAATAGCCGGCATTGCGGCAAGGATGGCGGCAAACAGGATTTGGTGGAGCGGGCGAGATGGATTGTTCATATCAGTCCTCATTTACCATGTTGAATAATCTATTGATCTCGAGAGTAATACGCCCAGTGTAACATTCTTACGTGTGTTATCCGATGTGAATTCAGCGAGATTTGTGGCTGCGGCATATGCATCCGTAGGGGGGGGCAAATAGAAAGGATGCTGATGACGACCCGTTATGAAGACCGCGTTTTGCGAGTGTTGGCCCACGTTCACGATAATCAGGCTGAAGACCTGCCGCTGAAATTGCTCAGTTCGGGTATAGAACCGGGTAGAGCGAGCCGACGAGCAGAGCCGCCATTGTCCAGTTAAAAACCATCAACCGGCGCGGGTTTGTCAGGATGCGCGCCATTTGCTGTCCCAGAACGGTCCATGTGCTGACCGAGGGCAGGTTGACTGCCCCGAAAACAAGGGCCACCACAATGATCGCCTGAAGGGTCTGATCAGGTGTGTAGGCGGTTGTGGCTGTCAGGGCCATGGCCCAGGCCTTTGGGTTGACCCACTGAAAGGCTGCTGCCTGCAGGAACGTCATCGGCGTGCCTGTCGTGTTTTGCCCCTTCGCCGGGGCGGCATGTGCGATTTTCCAAGCAAGGAACAGAAGATATGCAACAGAGGCGAATTTCAGCACCGTGTAGCTGATCGGATATCTGTCGAATAGCTGCACCAGCCCGGTGCCGACCAATAGCACCATGAAGGTAAACCCAAGCCCGATCCCCAGCATGTGCGGGATGCTCTTTCGAAATCCGAAATTGGCCCCAGACGCCATCAGCATCAGGTTGTTGGGTCCAGGTGTAATGGACGAGACAAAAGCAAAGGCGATCAGGGCCAGAAGGATATCGTAGGTCATAAGTTGGATAATTGCTGCAAACCGAACAAATGAAATTGCGTTTTAATGCGCGATCTCGTTAATATCACAATCAATGGCGAAAATTGACCACATAAATCAGCAAATATTGCGAGAACTTTCGCAAGACGGCCGCATCAGTAATCTGGATCTGGCGGACCGGGTAGGGTTGTCTCCTTCTGCCTGCCTGCGCCGCGTGCAGGAGCTGGAGCGTTCGGGTGTAATCTCGGGCTACCGCGCAGTCTTGAATCCATCCGAGATTGGTGTCGGATTCGTCGCCTATATCGGCGTTGGGCTGGGTGAACATACCAAAGCTGCCCAGGAAGGGTTCGAACGCGCCCTTCAACGTGTGCCGGAAGTGGTCGAATGCCACAATATCACGGGGACCATCGAATACCTGTTGCGCGTGGAATGCGCGGACTTACCTTCGTACAAGACATTCCACACCGAAGTTCTGGGAACACTGCCGCATGTGACGTCGATCACGTCTTATGTGGTGATGGATTCACCCAAAGATATGCGCGCCTGACGTTTGAATTGTTATCTTCAACCGGCTTGCCGGGTGAATTTTCACAGCCTAGTGTCTTCTCAAGGACCTGATCGAAGGGGAACAACCCCAACAGGCCACACACAGGGAGAAGATAATGAAATTTGTTCGCATTGGAGCGCTGATAGCAGCTGCGGCGTTTATCGCCAGTTCAGCAGTGGCCGCGCCGCTCAAATTACAGCCCGCCAGTCCGCAACCCAGTCCAAAAGCGGGATTGAATGTAAAATATGTGGGAACTGGTACTCAGCGCAAAATCCGCAATCTCACTCATGCCAAGCAGTTATTGCCTAAGGCCCAGCCGGGGCAGCCGCTGATCGGTTTGGATTATAGGGATACAAACGAGGGCGAGGATGTTTTGACATTCGACCACCACTATAATGTCGCTGCAGAAATCACCGGTTACATGCGCTTTGACTCACCGGGCGTTTACGAGTTGGAGACATGGTCAAACGATGGAATCGATGCCTGGGTCGGCGGGCAGCAGATCGGCAAAGTCAATAGTATTCAGGGGTGTGAGGCCAATCAACGAACTGAAGTAGAGGTGCCGAAGGCGGGCTGGTATCCGCTGAAGATAATCTATTTTCAGAAGCTCGGTACATCTTGCCTGATGATGAAGTCAGGAAAGAAAGGTGAGCGTTTTACATGGACGCCTAACGACGTCTTTGGCCGTTAGGCCCAAATAAGGCGCCCCTAAGGACGCCTTATTCAATTATATCAGTTCGCGGCAATCAATTCGGCCTGCGCCACGATCACCTCGGCCTGTTTGATCGAGGCGATGTCGACCAGACGGCCCTTGTAAACGGTTGCGCCTTCGCCATTGGCTTTGGCCTGCTCCATCGCAGCCAGGATTTCGCGTGCCTCGGACACGGCTTCATCCGACGGGGTGAAGACCTGGTTGGCCAACGCGATCTGCTTGGGGTGGATCGCCCATTTTCCGACCATACCCAAGGTAGCCGAACGTTTCGCTTGCGCGATGTAACCTTCGTCGTCTGAGAAGTCGCCAAAGGGTCCGTCCACGGGCAGAACGCCATGTGTCCGGCATGCAGCAACAATGGCAGCCTGCGCCCAATGCCACGGGTCGGACCAGTGTTTTTCACCTTCGCGCAGCATGTAATAGTTTTCCTGCGTGCCGCCGATACCGGTGGTCTGCATCCCCATCGAGGCTGCAAAATCTGCTGCACCCAGGCTCATCGCTTGCATGCGCGGAGACGAGGCCGCGATTTCTTCGACATGGGCAACGCCAGCTGCGGATTCGATGATGACCTCAAAGCTGACGGGCTTTGTACGGCCCTTGGCGCGCTCGATGGCGGTGACCAGCGCGTCTACGGCGTAGACATCTGCCGCGCAGCCGACCTTGGGGATCATGATCTGATCCAGCCGGTCGCCGGCTTGTTCCAGCAGGTCCACCACATCGCGGTACCAATAGGGTGTGTCCAGTCCGTTGATGCGCACGGACATGTATTTGTTGCCCCAATCGACGGTGTTCAGCGCTTCGATCACATTTGCGCGCGCGGCGTCCTTGTCCGACGGCGCGACCGAGTCCTCAAGGTCGAGGTTGATTACGTCTGCGGCCGACGCGGCCATTTTCGGGAACAGCTTGGTGTTTGATCCCGGTCCGAACAACTGGCAACGGTTGGGGCGCGCGGGGGCGGCGGGTTGGATGCGAAAGCTCATCTGGACCTCGTGCGAGAAAGGAAATTACGATTTTCTTGCCTCATGGGGTATTAAATTGCGCAAGCCATAGCAAGCATCTTTGTGCAGGTGCGGCAATGCAATCGCAGCAATTGCCGCAATACAGGGTCAAAACAGTGATTAAAGTTTAATCGCTTTGGAAACTTGAAAGATTAGTGCGCCATTTAGGAAGAAGGCGCAAAAATTTCCCACCTGACGGGGCGTTGTCAGACGAAAACGCGAAACACTCGTGGAAATCGTCCCCTAGATTGCGCCAGAATCAAAGGAGTAAACCGCAATGATCGAGACACCGTACCTGCTGTTTTTGGGCGATGCGCCCGACCAATTGGCGGCCAAAGTTGCAATCGGCATCAAGGACTGGCGTCCTGAGAATGCCGTTGGCCAGTACCGTATGGAAGGTTGCAAGGCCGATCTGGGCCTGACCGACATGTCCCTGACCGAGGCGAAAGAAGCCGGCGCCAAGACGCTGGTTATCGGCGTTGCCAACCGTGGTGGCGTGATCAGCCAGGAATGGAAAAAGGTTCTGGTCATGGCGTTGGAGGAAGGCTTTGACCTGGCCTCTGGTCTGCACAACCTGCTATGCGACGAACCCGATCTGGTGGCTGTTGCTGAAGCCACCGGCCGCAAGCTGCACGATGTTCGCGTACCTTCGGTGGAATACCCGATTGCAAACGGCATCAAGCGCAAGGGCAAGCGCTGTCTGGCTGTTGGCACCGATTGCTCTGTCGGCAAAATGTACACGGCGATGGCGATGGATGCCGAGATGCGCGAGCGCGGCATGAAGTCGACCTTCCGCGCAACCGGTCAGACAGGCATTCTGATCACCGGGGACGGTGTGCCGCTGGATGCGGTCATTGCCGATTTCATGGCCGGTTCGGTCGAATGGCTGACGCCTGACAACGATGACGATCACTGGGATCTGATCGAAGGGCAGGGGTCGCTGTTCCACGTGTCTTATTCCGGTGTGACCATGGCGCTGATCCACGGCGGCCAGCCGGATGCGCTGATCCTGAGCCACGAGCCGACCCGCGACCATATGCGTGGTCTGCCGACCTATCAGTTGCCGACCCTGGAAGCGCTGCGCGACACGGCATTGGGTCTGGCCAAGGTTGCCAACCCGGATTGCCAGGTCGTTGGTATTTCGGTCAACACGCAGCACATGTCCGAAGAGGACGCCACCGCATATCTGGCCAAGGTTGAGGCCGATATGGGCCTGCCCGCGACTGACCCGTTCCGCTTTGGTTCGGGCAAGCTGGTGGATGCGCTGGCCGCACTGTGATCTAAGCGGCGCGTCGGAGGCGGGCTTGTCCGCCTTCGGCGAAAGTATTTTGAAAAAGATGAAGGAGCTGGCGCGTGCAGGTAGAAGTCTCTCGTGACGTGTTTCGGCTGGCGCAGGTCTTTACGATCTCGCGCGGGTCTCGGACCGAGGCCAAGGTGCTGACGGTTCGGATTTCTGACGGTACCCATCAGGGGTGGGGCGAATGCGTGCCCTATGCCAGGTACGATGAAACGCTGGATTCGGTCGAAGCCGAGATCGCAGCTTTGCCTGCCGAGTTTACCCGTGACAGCCTGATGGACCTTTTACCTGCCGGGGCGGCGCGGAATGCGGTTGATTGCGCCCTTTGGGACCTAGAGGCCAAGCGCGCTGGAAAGCGCGCCTGGGATCTGGCCGGGCTGTCGGTTCCGGGGCCAGAAATCACAGCGTATACGCTGTCGCTGGATACCCCGGAAAAGATGCAGGCGCAGGCCGCAGCCAATGCGCATCGGCCCTTGCTGAAGATCAAATTGGGCACACCGGATGACATGCCCCGGCTGGAGGCTGTGCGCTCAGGCGCACCAGATGCCACGATCATCGTGGACGCCAACGAAGGTTGGTCAGCTGCGGTCTATGCCGACCTTGCCCCGCATCTGATGCGTTTGGGTGTGGCCCTGGTCGAGCAGCCTTTGCCCGCCGGGGAAGATGACGCCTTGATTGGAATGGAGCGCCCTGTGCCGGTGTGTGCTGATGAGTCCTGTCATGATCGCACAAGCCTTCCGGGCCTCAAGGGTAAGTACGATGTAGTCAACATCAAACTGGATAAAACGGGCGGCCTGACCGAGGCGCTGGCCCTGCGCCAGCAGGCGCTGGCTGAAGGCTATCGCGTGATGGTCGGCTGCATGGTTGGCAGCTCTTTGGCTATGGCACCTGCGACACTGTTGGCACAGGGTGTGATGGTGACAGACCTTGACGGCCCGCTTCTGCTGGCCGAAGACCGCGACAACCCGCTGATTTTTGATGATGCCGGAGTGCACCCGCCCAAAGCGGACCTCTGGGGCTGAGGAGACAAGACATGACCCGCACCGTTTTTGTAAATGGCGAATACCTGCCCGAGACCGAGGCCAAAGTGTCGATCTTTGACCGTGGTTTTCTGTTCGCAGACGCTGTCTACGAGGTTACCAGCGTTTTGGATGGCAAGCTGATCGATTTCGAAGGTCACGCCGTGCGTCTGAAGCGGTCTCTGGATGAGCTGGAGATGGCTGAGCCCTGCACCAAGGATGAGCTGCTTGAAATTCATCGCAAGTTGGTAGAGCTGAACGGCATCGAAGAAGGGCTTATCTACCTGCAGGTCAGCCGTGGATCGGATGGCGATCGCGATTTTGTATTCCCTTCTGTGGACACCAAGCCGAGCCTCGTGCTGTTCACCCAGAACAAGCCTGGCCTGGCCGATAGCCCAGCCGCCAAGAAGGGTGCTAAGATCATCTCGATCGAAGACATCCGCTGGGGCCGCCGCGACATCAAGACCGTTCAGCTGCTGTACCCGTCCATGGGTAAGATGATGGCCAAGAAGGCTGGCTGTGACGATGCGTGGTTGATAGAGGACGGTTATGTGACCGAAGGCACCAGCAACAACGCCTACTACGTCAAGGACGGCAAGATCGTCACCCGCCCACTGTCGAATGACATTCTGCACGGCATCACCCGCAAGGCCGTCCTGCGCATGGCCGCCGAAGCGCAGATGGAAGTGGAAGAACGCCTGTTCACCATTGATGAGGCGAAGGAAGCGGATGAGGCTTTCACCACTTCTGCCAGTGCGTTTGTCATGCCCGTGGTCGAGATTGACGGGGTTGCGCTGGGCGACGGTACACCGGGACCAATCGCCAAGCGTTTGCGGGAAATCTATTTGGACGAAAGCCGCAAGGTCGCAATCTAAAGAAAAGGCCCGCCAGATTGGCGGGCCTCTTTCGGTTTGGGCGTCAGCCCTTGTTCGTTACATTCTCTTCGAACGCGACTTTGAAGGCGGCCTGTTTTTCCGGGCTGGCGTCGGTCTGGTATTTGGCTTTCCACTCATCCATGGTCATGCCGTAGAAAATTTGACGGGCTTCGTCCTTGCCCATCTGAATACCTTTTTCGTTGGCTGCTTCCTGATACCACCGCGACAGGCAGTTGCGGCAGAACCCGGCGAGATTCATCATATCGATGTTCTGCACATCGGTGCGATCCTCCATCAGATGCTGTTGCAAGCGACGGAATGCGGCGGCCTGAAGTTCGATTTCGGTTTGCTTGTCCATGGTCTGGCTCCGGATGACAGGAATGCGTGCTGTATGTGACCTAGCGGCCCGGGGGCGATGATTCAACAATCAGCGTATCAGGCCAGTTTCAAAGCCAGCCATGGGGTGATGCAGAAGATCAGCGTCAGGATCTTATAATTTGCCAGGTACCGGAAGTAAGCCCGTTTCACTGCGGGGCGCTCCATCTGGAACATTTTGCCGTGAATGCCAGCGATCCAGTCCTGCAACAGCAATATCATCATTGTGGTGAACAGCAGAACCGCGATGTTGAGCACGGCCATCCAGCCAAAGACGGACGTCAGAAATTCCTGAGTCATAGTGGCCTCCTTTACCCCTATAATATGGGGTCTGGGGTTGGCTCTCACAATGAAGTGAGGGCTTTTGTCACAAGCCGCTTTGGTCCAGCGCGTCCTGCAGGATAGGGGCTAGCCGCTCGGCCCATTCTCGCTGTCCTGCGTGTTCGGCAATCAGATCATTGCGCAGCTCGATCAGTGCGTTGGGGCGACCAAAACTGGTACAGTGTTTGTCAATGGCATCACCGGGCAGCACGCCGGTATAGGGTTCATTAACGCCGACGCAAAGGTCACCCTCGGCCTCTAGACGGCTGATCAACGGGCCCGAGAAACGTTCGTCCGGAGTATGCAAAACCCCAATATGCCACGGGCGGGGATCACGACCCCTTAATTGCCGCGTGAACGAGTGCATCGACACGATCACTGCATGCGGCAACGCGGCCATCTGCGCAAGCGCGTCATGATACGGGCGATAACACATGTTCAAACGCCGCTCTCGTTCTACCGCATCAGCGTGCCGGTTGCCGGGAATGATCGACCCGTCATAGAGCTTCATCAACAAGGTCGGATCATCCTCGCCGCGGTTCGGATCAATCACGAGGCGGGAAAAATTGGCTGCGATCACGGGCGCATTCAAAAGCTCACCCAGATGCTTTGAAACCTCGTAGGCACCTACATCATAAGCGATGTGGCGTTCCATATCTTCACGAGGTAGGCCAAGATCGCCACCGTGGATTTCGGGCGGAACCAAGTTGGATGCGTGGTCGCATGTGATCAGCCAGCGCGAGGGCCGATCCGCGCCGTGGATAAAAAACGGGGAATACGTCATAAGCCTGTCATCTAGTTTGTCGCAGGTTTAGGGCAGTTGCTTTGAAAAGGGAATTGCGCAATAAGCAGGCGGAGCAATGTTTGCGGTAACATTTGCGCAGAATCAAGAGAAGACGTTAGGAGAGCCAGACCAATGCGACGCCTGAGAAATGTGAAAATCGTGGCGACGCTGGGACCGGCGTCAAATGACTATGACATGATCCGCGCGCTGTACGAGGCAGGCGCAGACGTCTTCCGCCTGAATATGAGTCACGGCAGCCATGATGAGATCCGCGAACGCCACCGGATCATCCGACAGATTGAAAAAGATCTGGACAGGCCAATAGCAATTCTGGCTGACCTTCAAGGACCCAAGTTGCGTGTCGGGGTGTTCGCCAACGACGCAGAAGAACTTGAAGAAGGCGCGGCCTTCCGTCTGGACTTGGACCCTGCGCCCGGAGATATCAACCGCGTTTGCCTGCCGCATCCCGAGATTTTTGCCGCGTTGGAGCCGGGTGCGCGCCTTCTGGTCAACGACGGCAAAATCCGCCTGACCGTGCAGGACTGTGGCCAGGATTTTGCCAATTGCACCGTTGAGGTCGGCGGTACGATCTCGAACCGCAAAGGTGTGAACGTTCCTGATGTGGTGCTGCCCCTGGCCGCCTTGTCGGCCAAGGACCGTGATGATCTGGAGTTTGTCTGCCAACTGGGCGTGGACTGGCTGGCGCTCAGCTTTGTGCAGCGCGCCAAGGACGTGTTTGAGGCTCGCGCGCTGGCAGATGGGCGTGCATCCATCCTGTCGAAGATCGAAAAGCCTGCAGCGGTCGAGGCATTCGACGATATTCTGGATGCCTCTGATGGGATCATGGTCGCGCGCGGCGATCTGGGTGTCGAGCTTCCGGTGTCAGCCGTGCCCCCGATCCAGAAACGACTGGTGCGCAAATGCCGTGGGGCGGCTAAACCTGTGATCGTGGCCACCCAGATGCTGGAAAGCATGATCGAAAGCCCGATGCCAACCCGGGCCGAGGTCTCGGACGTGGCGACGGCAATCTACGAGGGCACGGATGCGATCATGCTCAGCGCGGAATCCGCGGCGGGTACGTATCCGATCGAGGCTGTACAAACTATGAACAAGGTCGCCATCGAGGTCGAAGCCGACCCGACCTATACGCAGATCATAGCGGCGTCCCGGACGGCAAAGGGGACGACTATTGCAGATGGTATCGTTGCCGCCGCGCGCGAGATTGCCGAAAAAACAGATATCAAAGCGATTTGCTGTTTTACCCAAAGCGGCACCACCGCGCTGCTGACCGCCCGCGAGCGTCCGGGCGTTCCGATCATCGCAATGACGCCGGCCACCGGAACCGCGCGGCGTCTGTGTCTGAGCTGGGGCTGTCATTGCGTGATGACGCCCGAGCTGGAGCGGTTCAAAGGTGCTGTCGTCAACGCGGCCCGTGCGGCCCGTGCCGGAGGGTTCGCTTCCGAAGCCGATCAGATCGTGGTGACTGCTGGCGTGCCTTTCAACGTCCCGGGAACGACCAATATTTTGCGTATCGCGCCTTGCGATGAACGACTGATCTACAACACTGATCCTGGGTGACAGTTGCGATACAGGGTCTAGAAAAGCAGGTATCAAACCGATACGCTTAAATTTTAGGCGAAAAAAATATATAAATTTCAATAACATGCCGAAATAACGGATGTGTCCGGAAGATAACTCTCTGTTTTTGAGGGTTTTTCCGGGATACTCGGGCGCATGGGCGGTCCACTTAATAAGTTCCAGGTTCCGGCCGCCCTGCCGGGTACACGGGTCCCGGCATAACCAAAATTATTGGAGGAACGTTATGACAACGAAAATTGTCATTGGACTGGACGGGACAGAAACCGGAGAACGCGCCATCGCCTTTGCCAAAGATCTGGCTGGCCGAATTGGCACGTGTGAATTGCTGGTTGTTTATGTCATCGAATGGTCCCCATTTACTTTTCAGACCCCTGAAGAGAACGCATTGCGGCACAAGCGGCGAGAAGAAGAAATCGAACTTGCGACGAACCGGATTGTTACCCCGGCTGTCGAAGCCCTGACCGCAGATGGTTACACAGTGCAGGGCATCGTGCGTCATGGCGACGTGGCTGAAACTCTGAACGCAATCACCGTCGAGAATGGCGGTTCGCAGATCATCGTCGGGCGCGCCTCGGCCGATGGTTTCAAGAAACGCTTGTTTGGCAGCTCGACCCAAAATCTGGTCATGCACGCCGATGTGCCAGTCACTGTTGTGAACTGACAGGAGGGATGAGAATGACTATGTTGAAACATCTCTGGCTGGCTGTAATTGCCGCCTTGATCGCCGCACCGGCAATGGCGCAAGACGCGCCTGGACTGGACGACAAGATCAATCAGGCATTTGCCGATTTCACCGGGCCATTTGTCAGCTTTATCTTTGCTCCGTTTCCGGGAACCAGTTTCCCGTGGATCGTGGGTTGGTTGGTCGTCGCGGCGACTGTCTTTACGCTGTACTTTGCCTTTGTGCAGCTCAGGTTCTTTGGCCATGCGATCAGCCTTGTCAAAGGTGACTACTCCGACCCCAACGATGCGGGTGAGGTCAGCCACTTTCAGGCTCTGGCCACGGCGCTGTCGGGTACGGTTGGCCTAGGCAACATCGCCGGTGTGGCGGTTGCTGTCGGCATTGGCGGACCGGGTGCCACCTTCTGGATGATTGTCGCGGGCCTTCTGGGCATGGCGTCGAAATTCACCGAATGTACGTTGGGCGTGAAATACCGCAACGAATACGAGGATGGCACCGTTTCCGGTGGCCCGATGTACTATATGTCCAAGGGATTTGACGAGCTTGGCTTGCCTGGAGGCAAGATCCTGGCCGTCCTGTTCTCGATCTTCTGTATTCTGGGCGCGCTGGGCGGGGGCAATATGTTCCAGGCCAATCAGGCGCACCAACAGATCGCGGGCATCACGGGCGACTATCCCGGATGGATCACAGGGGTTGTCTTTGCAATCATCGTGTTCCTTGTCATTGTGGGTGGACTGAAATCCATCGCACGGGTGACCGAAAAGGTCGTTCCCTTCATGGGCATCCTGTATGTGGCTGCTGCGTTGGTGATCATCATCATGAATGCTGATCAAATCGGCTGGGCGTTCGGCCAGATTTTCGCAGGTGCCTTCACCGGCCTCGGCGTTGCTGGTGGTATGGTCGGGGCGCTGATCCAAGGCTTCCGTCGTGCTGCGTTCTCGAACGAAGCGGGCGTGGGTTCTGCAGCGATCGCACACTCGGCGGTGCGGACCAAAGAGCCGATCACCGAAGGGTTCGTCTCGTTGCTTGAGCCGTTCATCGATACGGTCGTGATCTGTACGATGACTGCGCTGGTGATCATCATCACCCAGCAGCTGATCGTCGATCCGGAAACCGGCAATTACATGCTGAACGAAGCGGGTAATGCCATTGCGACTGTTGATGGCAACTCGGGCGTCAGCCTGACCTCGGCGGCCTTTGGAAGTGCCTTCAGCTGGTTCCCATATGTACTGGCGATTGCGGTGGTCTTGTTTGCCTTCTCAACCATGATCAGCTGGTCCTACTATGGCCTCAAGGCCTGGACTTATCTGTTCGGGGAAGGCCACGCCAAGGAGCTGGTGTTCAAGGTCATCTTCTGCATCTTCGTTGTTATCGGCGCGGCGGCCAATCTTGGCCCTGTAATCGACTTCTCGGATGCGGCAATCTTTGCGATGGCGGTCGTGAACGTGTTTGCGCTCTACTTCCTGATGAAGGTGGTGCGTGAAGAACTGGCCAGCTATGCGAGTCGACTAAAGACTGGCGAAATCCGCAAATTCGAACACTAAATCAAACCACCGGGGCGGCCTTTGTCGCCCCGGTGCCTGATCAGCCTGTAAAAAGCGCAGATTCTGGTCCAAACCCCCTTGCCAGTATAGTCGAACTTGCGTAAACGGCGCTTCTGATCGCGTGACCGGCCGAGATGGCATGCCGAGTCGCGTCTGAAACCGAACCCCGAAAGGAGACGGAAATGCCTAAGATGAAGACAAAGTCGAGCGCCAAAAAGCGCTTTAAGGTGACTGCGACCGGTAAGGTCCTTGCTGGCCAGGCCGGCAAACGTCACGGCATGATCAAGCGGACCAAGAAATTCATCCGCGACGCCCGTGGCAACACCACCCTGTCCGCCCCCGACGCCAAGATCGTCAAGGGCTACATGCCCTACGACCGCTAAGAGGAGATTAAGAGATGTCCCGCGTTAAAGGTGGAACCGTAACTCACGCCCGTCACAAGAAGGTTATCAAGGCCGCCAAAGGTTACTATGGCCGCCGCAAGAGCACCTTCAAGGTTGCCCGTCAGGCCGTCGACAAGGCTAACCAGTATGCAACCCGCGACCGTAAGAACCGCAAGCGCAACTTCCGCGCACTGTGGATCCAGCGTATCAACGCTGCTGTCCGTTCGCATGACGAAGCACTGACATATTCCCGCTTCATCAACGGCCTGACCCTGGCCGGTATCGAAGTGGATCGTAAAGTTCTGGCCGACCTGGCCGTGCACGAACCGGAAGCGTTCGGCACGATCGTCGCCAAAGCTCAGGCCGCTCTGGCTGCCTGATCCTCTCTTAGCAGAGACAGTGAATGAAGGGCCGTCCCGTTTGGGGCGGCCTTTTTTTGTTCGTGATTAGATAGTCCGCTTCGAGCCCAAAGCAGTCATAATGACTTTCATTTTCAAGAGGTAACGTCTAGCCTGCACGTTATGAAAACTGCACTTCATTTGGTCTTTTTATCAATCGTATGGGTCGCAGGAACCTCTGCACAATCTAAACCGGTAGATATGACTGTTTTATCCTGCGAACGTATGTCTAACCTCGGCCTCCAAATTTGGGATTTCTATGGTGACATCGCCGTAAGACGATATGCCGACGAGAGACCGCAGAGGCTTATGCGTATTGGGGAAGGCGCTTATGAAAGGTTCAGCAGACTTGATGGAGAGTGGGACGCCATCTACTACTTCTTTGATGACGGCAGTGGGGTCCACATGCGAATTTTTGCCAGACCAGGCCTAATTGTTCGGGATGAAAACCCAAAAGGGCCTTGGGAAGAAGGCGTTTTCCCTTTTGCTGCTGAATGCCAGCCACTTTGGGAAAGATGATGACAACTGTTTTGCAGCCTCGTTTGCTTAGACATTTTCTTACTACACAGTGACAAAGCTCGGATGAATCGGTAACTGTGCTTGGCTGCTTTGTCCGCACAGCGGACTTAGGCGACATGGGTCTTTGCATATTAGGTTTTCTGGACCGCACTAACTCTCGGCACGCATTAGTTGCTGTCGTTCTTCTTCACCAACTGCGCCGCAAAGGACACGCCCGTTCCCGGCCCGGCATAGGTGACCATGATCACGTCATCCAGATAGACTCCGTTGAATATCCCGGCTGACACATCGTCGCCCGAAATCCCGGCCTCGGCCAGAACAAAGCGGGTGGGCTCGTCCAACGAAAAGGTGCCCATAGCCTCTTCTACGATCCAATCGGTGTCGCCGATCCGACGCCAGCGATTGGTGGCGGTGATCAGGTTGCCGTCCAGCTTGGTGATCTCCAGCTCCATCTCGGTCTTCAGCAAGCCCTTTGCGTGGTTCGGGTTCGATTTTGCAAAGCCCACCAGATAGGTGCCGTGCCAGGTGCCGACGATCTGGGGAAAGCCGCTGCCTTCATCGGCGCTGGAAGGGGTGGCGACCGCAAGGATGGCCACGGCGGCGAGGCTTCGGATGAGCTTGAGTACCATTGGACACTTCTCCTGCATGGGGTGTGATAACCACAGGGTAATTGAGTTGGCGCATTTGACAAACCCGCGTGTGTAAACACAAAAAAACCGGCGCGGTGGTCGCGCCGGTCTAAGTTCATCTGCCGTGATTGCATGAGTGATGGCAGATATATTCCAGTTAGGTTCAGCCGAATACACGACCCAGTGCGCCGTCGACCGCATCAGTGATCTGGTCGATGTCGTCTGCGGTTGCAATCAGTGCAGGCGAGAAGCACAGCGTGTTGTTGCGACTGGGGATCGAACGGTTGGTGGCCCCGATGATGACGCCCTGCGCCATACAGTCGGCAACGACCGCCTGAACCCTTTTCTCATCCATTGGCTCTTTGGTGGCCCGATCGGAAACCAGTTCGGCACCCAGGAACAGGCCCTTGCCGCGTACGTCGCCGATGACTTCATGCTTTTCCATCAGCGCTTGCAGGTTGCCCAACATCCGGTCGCCCATATCAATGCAGTTCTGCAGCAGGTTCTCGTCTTCGATGATGCGCATGTTTTCGATTGCCGCAGCTGGACCGGCGGTGCAGCCACCAAAAGTCGAGATGTCGCGGAAATAGCTCAGCGGGTCCGACATGTCGTCTTTGAACATGTCAAAGACTTCTTCGGTGGTAACCATCACGGCAATCGCCGCATAGCCCGAGGCAACGCCTTTGGCCATGGTCACGAAGTCAGGCTTGATGCCGTATTGCTGATAGCCGAACCAGGTGCCGGTACGACCGACGCCGCAGACGACTTCGTCGATATGCAGCAGGATGTCGTACTTTTTGCAGATTTCCTGCACGCGTTCCCAGTAACCTTCGGGCGCTTCAATCACGCCACCACCGGCGGTCACAGGCTCAAGGCACAGCGCACCAACGGTTTCGGGGCCTTCGCGTAGGATCACCTCTTCGATGGCGTCCGCGGCTGCTTTGCCGAATGCCTCGCCGGACAGCTCTTCCAAGCCCAGCTCGTGCTTGCGGTATTCCATGCAATGCGGAACGCGGACAAAGTCTGGTGCGAACGGACCGTACTGCGCCGTACGCTCGTCCTGACCGCCTGCAGACATGGTTGCCAGGGTCGAGCCGTGATAGTCGCGGTCACGGTACAGGATCTTGGTTTTTTTGCCGCCATAGCGCTTGTGCGCGATCTGGCGAACCATCTTGAACGCCTTCTCGTTCGCTTCGGAACCGGAGTTGGTGTAATAAACGCGGCTCATTCCCGGCATTTTGCTGATCAGCTTTTCAGCAAAGATCGAACCGGGGATAGACCCTGCGGTATTGGCGAAATAGCACAGCTTCATCAGCTGGTCGTGAACCGCCTTACAGATCGATTCGCGGCCATAGCCGACGTTAACGGTCCAGACGCCACCGGACACGGCATCCAGATGCTCTTTGCCGTTCTGGTCCCAGACACGCATGCCTTTGCCTTCGACAATGATCTTCGGATCGTTGCTTTCCAATGGCTTATGCTGCAGCAGGTGGTGCCAGATATGGGCGCGGTCGGCTTCGACCACGTGCGAGAGATCGTTTTCGTTGAACGTGCCGTCCATGACATGTCCTTTCAGAATGGCTGGGGCGCGGGCGGCGAAAAGGGCCGTCCCGGCTTTGTGTTTTCGATGGCTCAGATCACCGCGAAAGCTCTGTCGGAGATAGGGCCAGATTGCACCATCCCGTAATTCCAGTCCATGGCCACGCCGTATTTTTACGGGTTTGTCAGAGGAACGACTTTGTGCTCAATTCGCCGGAACCGCAGAGGGAGGGTCAGCAAATGACACAAGCCAGCATCTATGAGCGTCATTTGGACAAATGTCGGGCAAACTATACACCGTTGTCACCGCTGAGTTTTATCGAGCGGACAGCGCACATTTACCCGGATTATCCTTCCGTGGTTTACGGCGCGCGTCGCTATACATGGGCTGAAACCTATGCCCGCTGTCGCCGGCTGGCAGGCGCATTGTCCGCCCGCGGAATCAGCACGGGCGACACGGTTTCAGTCATCGCGGCCAACATTCCGGAAATGTATGAGGCGCATTTTGGCGTGCCGATGGCAGGTGCTGTTCTGAATGCCATCAACACTCGATTGGACGCACCGATCATTGCCTTCATTTTGAATCACGCGGAATCCAAAGTCCTTCTGGTCGATCCCGAGTTCTCAGGTGTGGTCAAAGAGGCGCTGAAACAGGTGGATCACGATGTACTGATCGTCGATATCGAGGACCCGAGCTTTGACGGTGGTGAGAAGCTCGGCGGCCTGACCTATGACGCCTTACTGGCCGAGGGCGACCCTGAATTCAACTGGTCCTTACCCAAAGATGAGTGGGACGCGATCACGTTGAACTATACCTCGGGGACAACAGGCAATCCCAAGGGCGTCGTGTATCACCACCGGGGCGCTGCGCTGAACGCGCAGTCGGACCTGCTGGACTGGAACATGCCAAAGCATTCGGTCTATTTGTGGACCCTGCCAATGTTCCACTGCAACGGCTGGTGTTTTCCTTGGGCGATGGCCGCGAATGCGGGTGTTTCGGTCTGTCTGCGGGCCGTGCGGGACGAACCGATTTATGCCGCATTCCGGGATGAGAAAGTAACACATTTCTGCGGAGCACCGATTGTTCTTAACATGCTGGCCAATGCGCCCGACCACCTCAAGGATTTCGATCATGAGATCAAGGTGATGACCGCTGGCGCGCCGCCGCCCGCCGCGGTGATCGAAAGTATGGAAAACATGGGCGTCGAGGTCACTCATGTATATGGTTTGACCGAAACTTATGGCCCCTCCGTTGTCTGCGCCTGGAAAGATGAATGGAACGGTAAAGAGGCCAAGGAACGCGCCGCTCTTAAGGTCCGTCAGGGTGTCCGCTACTCCGCCCTGTCCGGGCTTATGGTTGCCGACCCGGACACGCTGGAACCTGTGCCCTCTGATGGCGAGACGATGGGTGAGATTTTCATGCAGGGCAACGTCGTCATGAAAGGGTACCTCAAGAACGCCGAGGCCACAGATAAGGCGTTTCGTGGCGGATGGTTTGCCTCGGGTGATCTGGGGGTGATGCATCCGGACGGCTACATCGCGCTCAAGGACCGGTCCAAGGACATCATCATTTCAGGTGGCGAGAATATTTCGTCGGTTGAGGTTGAGGATATCCTTTACAAACACCCGGCCGTTATGGAGGCAGCCGTGGTCGCGCGCCCGGACGACAAGTGGGGTGAAACACCCTGTGCGTTCGTTGAACTAAAGCCTAACGCACAGGCGAGCGACGCGGATATCATCGGCTTCTGTCGGGAAAACATGGCCCATTTTAAGGCCCCCAAAACGGTGGTGTTTGGACCTTTACCCAAGACCTCGACTGGCAAGATCCAAAAGTTCAAATTGCGGGATCAGGCAAAGGCGCTGACTTAAGCGCCCACCTTGTCAAAGATCGACAGATCAAGATCCAGCATTTCACCCATCCAGATGGCCCGGTCCCGATGATCCGCCAGATGGTCGCCGGTTTCGGGGTGGGTGAAGATGGTCAGGCCCTGTCGGTTCAGCATTAGCCACGGCATGACTTGATCGAACGCGTCCGGGCCAAAGCCCAGCTGGCAGCTCCATCGCGGGTGGGGGCCTACATTTTTGGCATGCATGCGCCCCATTTGAACAGGAAACAGGCCGGCGACCTCTTCACAGACCTGCCGGGCAATGGCTTGCGTATTTGCGTCGTAATAGACATGGGCGTGATAGCCGGTGATCTCTGGCATTGGGACCTCTTGCATACGTTTCGAACAAGGTACGGCGCTGCAAATGGTATTGCCACTTGCGCCGTCACACAGGCTCTGTGCGCCAGGTCAAGAGGGTGCGTGGATATCTGGGTGGGCTGCGGCAAAGGCGGGATGTTCGGCACAAGCGATCTCGGCGCTTAGACTGCGCGGCAAGTCCGATAAATCCACGTCCCAACGGCGCGCATTATACATTTGCGGGACCAGGCAAACATCGGCCAGTCCGGGCTTGGCCCCGGTGCAATAGGGCGCTTGTTCGAAGCCCTCGAGAAGCGCCTCAAAAGCCAGTAGGCCGGGGCGAATGAAATGGCGCATCCAGGTGCCGGGCATCCCGTCAGCACCATCACTCAGCGCGGCCGCATACTGCGCGACGGACAAATTGCAGACCGGATGCACATCGACCGCGATGGATTGCGCCAAAGCCAGCGCATGTGCCCGGGCCGCCGGTTCCGGAGGCAACAGTCCAAGGCCGCGCGTTTGGTCAAGATAGTCGATAATAGCCAGAGATTGCGTCAACCGCAGCCCGTCAATCTCGAGCACGGGGACCAACCCTTGTGGATTACGCGCCAAGTGGTTGCCGGACCTTTGTTCGCCCGCTGCCAGATCAATTGAAGCGGCGCGATAGCTGATCCCAGCCAGGTTCAGTGCGATGCGCACCCTGTAACTGGCCGAAGACCGCCAAAAGTCATACAGCACCACGCCGCTCATCATCGATCTCCTCAGTTCGTCAGGTGTCCTTCAGCGTGGCGGCTATCAGGGCGCTAGACAATACATTTGCGTTCCCAATGTGATTGGCCAGGACCAGAACCAGACGTGCATTCAGGGCGTCACTGTCGGCTTTGACCAGCCCATCATGCGCCGCCACCAGATCGGCATAGAAACCGTCGGCATTTTCCAGATTGGGGGAAAGGATCAGATCGGTCATTTCGCTCACTCCTTACCTGTTGCCCGGCGGATCGCCTGCCGGAATGCGTTTTCTTCGAACGTGTCGCGGCGCGCGGCGACGTGCTGGTCAGGTCGGATCAGATAAACCGCACCCGGGGCATCGCCCAGATACCTGCGCTTCAACTCCAAAGTCAGGTCATCCTTGACCGAGAGAGCCAGTCGCGTGGCCGTAACGCCGCCTTCTTCTAGACTGTCAGGAGCGTCCGCATCTATAGTCAACAAAGTGAATTTCCCGGCCAACTTGGGCAGCAGAAATTCCTCGCCCAAAGGCGCGTCCGGGCAGGCGGAACCGGGGCGCGTGATCTCTGGCCCGGTCAGAGCATCCGCAGAACTTAGCGATGATCCGGAATATGCGCATGGTGTGCTCAACCGGCCGGAATTGACCAGCGGGCGCGCAAATGCGTAGTGCTCGCTGAGGTCCAAAACCGCATCCCGCAAAAGACGCGACATATCGGATTTGGGCGTGATAAATTCCGTCGATAGGGTGGACATGCGAATGTTCTCATCCGCGGCTTCGACCCGTTCGCGGTTATAGCTTTCCAGCAAAAGCTCGGGGGCTTCGCCGTCTATAACCATCTTTAGTTTCCAGCACAGGTTGTCTGTGTCCTGCAGACCAGAGTTGGCCCCGCGCGCGCCAAAGGGGCTGACCTGATGAGCGCTGTCGCCCGCAAACAAAACGCGACCATGACGGAACCGCTCCATCCGACGGCATTGGAACGTGTAGATCGAGACCCATTCAAGTTCGAAATTGATCTCTTCGCCCAGCATCGCCTTGAGCCGGGGGATCACGTTTTCAGGTTGTTTTTCATGCTCGGGGTCGATGTCCCTGCCCAGTTGCAGGTCGATCCGCCACACGTTGTCGGGTTGTTTGTGCAGTAGGGCAGACTGTCCGCGATTGAACGGCGGGTCGAACCAGAACCAGCGTTCGGTCGGGAAGTCCGCCTGCATCACCACGTCAGCGATCAGAAAGTTGTCTTCGAATACGCGGCCTTCGAAATCCAGGCCGAGCATGCGGCGGGTAGGCGAGTTTGCACCGTCACAGGCAATCAGCCAATCCGCCTCAACGTTATAGGGGCCTTCGGGAGTTTCGACTTCAAGCTTGACGTGATCGTTGTGCGTACCGACGGCTTCGACCTTGTTCTGGCCGCGAATTTCAATCGACGCGCCATCGGCCTGCAATTCCCGTACCCGTTCAACAAGCGCTTTTTCAAAATAGTATTGTTGCAGATTGATGAAGGCGGGGTGCGCATAGCCCGCGTCGGGTTGCAGGTGAAACTCATAGACCTGACGGTTGTCAAAAAAGACTTTGCCGGCATCCCACAGCACGCCTTTATCGACCAACTCACCCCCGGCGCCCAGACGGTCGGCGATTTCCAGAGAGCGCTGTGAAAAGCAGATCGCGCGGCTACCAAAGCTAACCTTGTCATTGTCGTCCAGCACGACGACAGGGACCCCTTTCTGGGCCAGGTCAATGGCTGCGGCCAATCCAACTGGACCGGCTCCGATTACGATAACCTTGTGTCTTACTGAGCTTGCCGCGTCTTGGTCCGGGCTGCGTTGATAGGCATAGAGCGGGACTTCGAAGATCTTGTTCATGGGTTCTCCCCCGATACTCAGGCGCCGTGGGCGCGCAAGGTCCTGCCCTCTGGCACGGGTGCGCTGGAAGGCCTCGGTCCATGATTCCACCTATTTCCTCTGCGCAAAACGATCTGGATCAAGTTTGCCCGACTTCTTCAGCCTTGCAGGGCCTCCCACATCTCAAGATCGCGCTGCGCGGTCCAGATGCGTGGCGTGCCGACGCCGCGCGCTTCGTCATAGGCGCGGGCGACATTGAAGGGCAGGCAGTGTTCATAGATCGCATAATCTGCGAATTTCGGATCGCATTCGGCGCGCACCGCGTCCCATGCCTCTTTCAGAGATCCGCCACGGGCTGCAACCTTTGCGGCGGGCCGATAGGTGCTTTCGACAAAGTCACGGGTGTTTTCGATCGCTGCATTGACCATGTCCTTGCCGACCAGGGCGTCTCCGCGACCCGGTGCGATGGCATCGACGTCGAACCACTTGATTTCATCTAGCGTATCACCCCAATCGCTGAAATGCCCGTCGCCGCAATAGCAGGCCGAGTGATATTCGACGATGTCACCGGTGAACATGACATTCTGATCGGGCACGTGAATGACGATATCACCTGCGGTGTGTGCGCGGCCCAAATGCATAAGATCGACCCGGCGATTGCCCAGATAAACCGTCATCGTGTCGCTGAATGTGGTGGTGGGCCAGGTCAGGCCGGGGATGCTTTCATGTCCTTCGAACAGGCGGGGGAAACGCTGAAACTCACTGTCCCAGTCCTCTTGCCCGCGTTCAACGACCATGGCGCGCGCCATGTCGGACATGAGGATCTGTTGCGCACCAAAGGCGCTGGCCCCCAAAACGCGGACTGCGTGGTAGTGGGTCAGCGCAACATGCGTGATCGGTTTGTCGGTCACGGATCGCACACATTCGATCACCTTGTTGGCCAGACGCGGGGTCGCCTGCGCCTCGACAATCATGACGCTGTCATCGCCAATGATGACGCCGGAATTTGGATCGCCTTCGGCGGTGAAGGCATAAAGGCCCTCGCCGACCTCGGTGAAAGAGATCTTCTTTTCCGACATATCCCCCTGGGACGCGAATGCCTTGGCCATGATGAGTTCCTTATCGGGCGTATGGGTTTTCAAGGGCGGGCAGCAGGGTCCCGACACAGTCGCCAAACCCGATGGTGTAACCTTTGCCTTTGGCAGCACCTGTCAGGGTCAGTGTGTCACCGTCCTCGATAAATGTGCGGTTTTCACCGGTATCCAGCGTCAGCGGTTCCTTTCCACCCCAGCTGAGTTCCAGCAGCGAACCCCGCTCTGGTTTTGTTGGACCGGAAATCGTGCCAGACCCAAGCAGATCGCCCGTGTTCATCGGGCAGCCCGAGGTCGAATGGTGTGCCAGTTGTTGGGCGGCCGAGTAGTACATTTCGTTGTAGTTCGTCCGGGCAATGACTGTGGCGTCCTTGCCGTCGGGCTCCATCGTGACCTCAAGATCAATGTCATACAGCATCGGACCGCAGTCTTTGATGTGATCCAATAACTCGAATTCACGCACAGGCGTGTCGCAGCGGAAGGGTTCCAGCGCCGCCTTTGTCACAATCCACGGGCTGATCGAAGTGGCTGTGGCTTTGGCCTGAAACGGCCCCAAGGGTTGATATTCCCAGGCCTGAATGTCGCGTGCGGACCAATCGTTCAGCAGAACATAGCCAAAGATGTTGTCGTCGGCCTCCTGAACCGAGATGGGTCCGTCCGAGGGTGTACCGACAATCGCGCCCATCTCAAGTTCGATGTCAAAACGACGGCTGGGCAGAAAAGCGGGCATGTCATGATCGGGCGACTTGAGCTGACCCCAAGGCCGACGGATATCGGTGCCCGACACGACAACGGAAGAAGCCCGGCCGTTATATCCGATGGGGATATGCAACCAGTTCGGCGGAAGGGCATTTTCCGGTCCGCGGAACATGGTGCCAACGTTTTGCGCGTGGTGACGTCCGGCATAGAAATCGGTGTATTCGCTGACCGCAAAAGGCATGTGCATTTCGGCGTCGATCTGAGCAATAAGCAACGGTTCAACCTGCGCCTGTTCCTCGGCGCCTTCGGCCAACAATGCGGTCAGGCGGTTGCGCAATGCAGCCCAGACGGCAGGACCTTCCTCCATCAGCGGGTTCCAGAAAGGCAGATCGAAGAGCGGCTCGTCTGCCAGTTCGATCAGTCCCCCTGCCTCGGCTGCGGTGACGTCCAGAATCACGTCGCCAATCGCCACGCCGCACCGCGGATCACCTCCTTCGGTCGAGAAAACGCCGTATGGCAGGTTGTTCAGGGGAAACGGGTGATCAGCCTCATTGGCCGAGGCCACCCAGGATTTCATTAATGGCATGTATTCAAACCTCTTTTGGGTGTCACTTTTTGCCCGGCGTGCCGTCGAACTTTTTCTCAAGCGACGTCCAGCAGTCGATGTAATCATCCTGCAACGGGGCTTCGTTGGCTGCAAATGGTGTCAGATGCTGCGGGAAACGGGTTTCGAACATGAAGGACATCGTGTTGTCCAGCTTGTCTGGCCCGAGGTTCGCGTTTGATGCTTTTTCAAACGCTTCCCGATCCGGGCCATGCGGCAGCATCATGTTGTGCAGACTCATGCCGCCCGGAACAAACCCCTGCGGTTTGGCATCGTACTGGCCGTAAATGTTGCCCATCAACTCGGACATGATGTTCTTGTGATACCAGGGCGGGCGGAACGTATCCTCGGCCACCATCCAGCGTTCGCGGAACAGGACAAAATCGATGTTAGCCGTGCCCGGTTGCCCTGAGGGCGCGGTGAGGACAGTAAAGATCGACGGATCGGGATGGTCGAATAGAATTGCACCGACCGGACAGTAGGTGCGCAGGTCATATTTGTAGGGCGCGTAGTTCCCGTGCCACGCCACCACGTCCAGCGGGCTTTGGCCGATCTTTGTGGTATGGAACTGCCCGCACCATTTGACCGTCACGGTCGAAGGCACCTCGCGGTCTTCAAACGCCGCCACCGGAGCCTTGAAATCGCGTGGGTTGGCCATGCAATTGGCCCCAATTGGACCGCGGCCGGGCAATTCGAACTTCTGGCCGTAGTTCTCGCAGACAAATCCGCGCGCCGGACCTTCCAGCACCTCGACACGGTACACGAGGCCACGGGGGAGAATGGCGATTTCCTTGGGTTCCAGATCAATGATTCCGAGTTCGGTCGCGAACCGCAGGCGACCTTCCTGTGGCACCACCAACATCTCGGAATCGGCCGAGAAGAAATAGTCATCCTCCATAGAGTCGGTGACCAGATAGATGTGGCTGGCCATGCCCACCTGCGTGTTCACATCCCCCGCCGTTGTCATGGTGCGCATACCGGTGAGCCATGTCAGCCCCTCATCGGAATGAGGCACTGCGTCCCAGCGGTATTGGCCAAGGCTGATCACGTCCGGGTCAACGCAGGGCGCGGATTTCCAATGTGGCAGTTCGATTTTTTCATAACGGTGCGAATGCTTGACCGACGGGCGAATGCGATAGCACCACGTGCGCTCGGGCGGATTGGCTGTAAAGGCCGTGCCGCTAAGCTGTTCACCATAAAGGCCGTAATTGCAACGCTGCGGGCTGTTCATGCCCTGCGGCAGCGCGCCGGGAAGGGCCTCGGTTTCAAAGTCGTTTCCAAAGCCGGGCATATAACCCGCATGCGTGCCAACGGACGTGCTGGCTTGCGTCATTTTGTGCGGATCCGTCGGATGGTTCATCCCGTGTTCCTCCAATTGCTGCTTGTCGAGTAATAGTTGATTTTGTAACTAACAAGCATGACTCAGGACAAATCTGCCAAAAAAGATGACTTTGATCTGCAGGAATTCCTGCCGTACCTGCTGAACCGTGCAGCCGAAGAAAGTTCGCTGGAGTTTCAGCAGGTCTATAAGGACCGTTACGGAATGCTTCGCACCGAATGGCGCGTCTTGTTTCATCTGGGAAATTACGGCGAGATGACTGCGAAAGAAATAGGTGAGCGCGCCAAAATCCACAAAACCAAGGTCAGCCGCGCAGTTTCGAAATTGGAACAGCGCCGATACTTAGCCCGTAATCGCGACACATCCGACCGCCGGGTTGAACAATTGACGCTGACATCCGCAGGTCAGACGGTTTACAGGGATTTGCGCCTGGTGGCCGAGGCCTATGATTCAAAGCTTGCCGGCCTGTTTTCGCGGGACGAAGCGGAACTGTTGCGCAAAATGCTTCGGCGTCTGGCGCATATGGATTGACCACTGGTAATTCACCGCCGCAATTCCCAGATGAAGCCCAGAACAAAAATGGGACAAAACATGACGACCTTGGATGCCGATACGGCAAAATCAAGCGATCTGATCAACTGGCTGGTGGCGCGCGGGCTTGAGGGTGTCGAAAAAGAAGAACTGCTGGAAGAGTACTGCAATCGCCTGGTGGAACTGGGCGTTCCGCTGATGCGATTTCACGCGGCCCAATCGACCCTGCACCCGATTTATGGCGGAACCGGCTATAGCTGGTATTACGGCCAGGGCGGGGAATATCAAAAGTTCGAATACTCTGAACAACCCAGCGATCAATGGCGTGCTAGCCCTCTGTTTGCTGTTCTGAACGAAGGCGAAAGCGTTGTGCACGAACGGTTGGTGGATCAGAACGAACCAAGCCGATTTCCCTTGCTGAATGAACTGCGCGAACATGGCGCCACTGAATATTACGCGACGGGTGTGTCCTTTGACATTCCGACTCACAATCAGCCGAAGGACGCCAAAAAGGCGGTGAACGGTGTATTGTTGTCCTGGACCTCAAACGCGCCCGAGGGGTTCAAGGACAGCGATCTGGCGTTGATCAATACAGCCCTGCCGCATCTCGGATTGGCTTTGAAATCTGCAAACAACCAGCGGATATCAAAGGACCTGATGCGCGTCTATTTGGGACGCGATGCCGGTCGGCGCGTCTTGTCCGGCGAGATCAGGCGCGGGTCGCTTCAGCAAATCGACGCAGTGATCTGGAACTTTGACCTTGAGGGGTTCACCAGCCTGTCCGAAGAGCTGCCGGGTGATGCCCTTATTGAGATGCTAAACGAGTATCTGGCCGCTGCGATAGACGTGGTCCACAAATGCGATGGAAGCATTCTCAAGTTCATGGGCGACGGGCTAATGGCCATGTTCGATGTGGGCGAGATCGATGCGGACGCGCGTGCGGCACTGGCTGCCGTCGGCGAATTGGAGGTATCGATGGCGAAACTGAACGCACAACGTTCTGCCGATGACCTGCCTGTGTCGAACTATACGCTGGCGCTGCATGCAGGTGAGATTCTGTACGGCAATATCGGCTCTGAGAACCGCCTGGACTTCACCGTCATCGGCCCGACCGTCAACCAGACCGCGCGGATTGCCGGAATGCACCGGTCGCTGGGGCAACGGATCCTGATCTCGGACGATGTGGCAAAGGCTGCACGACCTGCCGCGTCAGAGCTGGTCTCTGTCGGTCGCTATATGCTGCGTGGAGTGCCGGAACCGAAAGAACTGTTTACGGTTTACAAGGCGAATGACGCACGGGATTGAGTTTGCGTTTCGTGGCCGAAATTAATTGCGGCTTGGGCCTATCCATTTGTGAACAGGCCCAAGCAATGGTTTCTGGCTCAGACGTGATCGTCCTTAACCAACGCGCCGCGCCCGTGGCCGGCCATACCCCCAGAGACTTCTTCTGTCGCCTCATCCGCGAGTGTCTCTGGCAGGATCAGGTTAAGCACAATAGCGATAAACGCTGCTGGAAGGATGCCTGACGCGCCCAGAACCCGTAGGGTGTCGGGCAGGTGCTGCAGCGCATTTGCCGATCCGGGTGTCACGTTCATGACTTCGAGTTGAAGCCCCAGACCAATCGAAAGCGAAACCGCAAAGATCACCATGTTGCGACGGTTCCATACAACATCCGACAGCATGGATACGCCTGCGGCGACAACCATGCCGAACATGACAATGACACCGCCGCCCAGCACTTCGATCGGAACCGTTCGGATCAACCCGCCGACCTTGGGCACCAGACCGCATACAATCAGGAAAATGGCACCAATAGTGACCACGTGGCGGCTCATGACGCCGGTCATAGCGATCAGACCGACATTCTGGCTGAACGATGTGTTCGGGAAGCCACCAAAGACACCAGCAATGGCAGAGCCGAAACCGTCAGCATATGTGGCGCCCTGTATCTCTTTGTCGGTCGCCTCACGACCTGCGCCACCTTTGGTGATCCCCGAGACATCGCCGACCGTTTCGACGGCGGACACAAAGGCCATGAGGCAGAAACCGATTACTGCGGCGAACGAGAACTCGAAGCCGTATTTGAAAGGCTGCGGCAGTGCAAAAGCTGCAGAGCGTTCCCATGAGCCTGAGATCACTTCGACCGGTAGTTTCCCTACCAGCAAGCAATAAACATAGCCCACTAAAATACCGACCAGGACGGCCGATACGGAAAGCATGCCACGCGCGAAGAACTTCAGCCCCAGCGTAACAAACACAACGATCAGCGCGGGTGTCCAGCTGGACAACGAGCCATAACTTTCAGCACCAGAAGCCTTGGCTGGGACACCTCCGGCCGCGTATTCGATGCCGACCTTTACCAGCGCAAGACCGATCATCGTCACAACCAATCCAGTGACCAGAGGCGGTAATGCAAAGCGTATCCTGCCGATCACCGTGCCCAACAGGGCATGAAACAATCCACCGATAATCACGCCCCCAAACAGGGCAGCAAGACCGTCCACGCCTTTTCCGGCAACCAGAGGGATCATGATCGGAATGAAGGCAAAGGATGTACCCTGTACGATCGGAAGCGCTGCGCCAACCGGGCCAAGCGTTACCGTTTGCAACAGCGTGGCAACGCCAGCAAAAAGCATCGACATCTGGATCAGATACAGCAACTCGGGAAAGTCCGGGCTGTTTGAACCAAAACCAAAACCCGCCGCGCCGGCAACGATAATCGCCGGAGTAACGTTCGACACGAACATTGCAAGCACGTGCTGTATCCCCAGCGGTACGGCCCGATAAATGGCTGGAAAATAGTTTGGATCCCGAAGTTGCTCCGGCGTCCCAATGGATGAATCGGTCATGGCTGTCCTCCCGTCAACGCGCGTTTTGGCGTCCTGTCCTTTGATAGCCTGGTGTGGAATTCACATCCTGATCCATTCAAAGTTGTCTATTATTAGATCAAGCAGATAGCTGGGATTATCAAAAATACCAAAAAGGTGTTTTGGATGGTTGTATTTTAGTTAAAGAAACCAATGGCGGTCCAGAGTCAGCCTGAACGCGACGCTGAAGCTTCAGGCTGCCGGTATTGTCAAAACTCATTGCCCAAAAGGGCAGGGGCGCACACTCGATCTACAATTTTAGCGAGGTATGGTAGCGCTGGGGCTGGAATGTCCAAACGGGGGCGTTAGAAGTCGATCTCAACGCCCGGCAGGTTCAGCTCTTTCATCATGTCGCGCAGCTCTTGCCGTGCAGCGATGTTCGAAATGTTCAGCTGTTTAACCCCAATATCCTTGAGGTCCAGCAAGGTCAGGCCGCGTGGGAAAAGTTCGCGGAAGATAACCCGCTCGGAGAAACCCGAAGCGACGCGGAAGCCGATGCGCTGGGACAGCATCTCAATCGCGCGCTGCATCTTTTCCTTGTTGACCATGCGCTGGGTGCCGACGCGGTTGCGGACAACCACCCAGTCGATGGGCTTTAGTCCCGCCTGCGCGCGCAGTTGGCGCGCGTTCCACACCATTTCTGAATAGACTGACGGGCCCAGGATTTTTTCACCCTTCGAGTCGATCCGTGCCAGCAGGTCAAAGTCGATAAAGCTGTCATTCAGCGGCGTGATCAGCGTATCGGCCAGCGAATGTGCCACCTGACTTAGGCGGGTGTGCGATCCGGGACAATCGATCAGGATGAAATCGCTGTCGCTTTCCAGTTCGGACACCGCGGCGGACAAGCGGTGATCATAGATATTCTCGCCGGGCTTCAGTTTGGACGCATCAATCTCGGGCAGGTCATGATGGCGGGGGCCGGGCAGGGTCAGGTCCGCGTTTTTCAGAAAATTGCCGCGGTTCTCGAAGTACCGACCAAGGCTGCGCTGTCGAAGATCAAGGTCCAGTGTGCTGACCTTGTGACCCAATCGCGCCAGTGCGGTCGCTACATGCATCGACACGGTCGATTTGCCTGCGCCGCCCTTCTCGTTCCCCACTACGATAATATGTGCCATGCTTGTATTCCCACGTCCCGCCGTGCTTAACCACACGTTGTTACTGACCACTATATGTTGTGGAGGCCGGGAAGGGAAGAACCCCAAGCGCCCGCGCAGAGCAATATCAGGCTCTAATTTGGAAAACTCAACCGGCTGGGTCGGTTAGGACCCGCGCTTGCCAAAGCGAATAGGCTGTTTCACAGTTCAAATCAGGGTTTTGCAATAGGGGAACCGGTTGGACCATCTGTTTTTGAACGTTTTGAACGTGGTTCTGCCGGTGCTGATCTGCGCCGGAATCGGCTATGCCCTTGCCGCGATCAAGGCACCGTTCGACAACAAAGTTATCGGTGGGATCGTTTCGCGCGTTGGGTACCCGACGCTGATCATCTCGCACCTGTCCACAACCAAGATCGCGGTAGGCACCTTTCTGGACGTCATGACGGCCGCAGCGCTGGCCATTGCGGGGTTCGGAGTGTTGGGATTTCTGGCACTTAAAACCATGCGTCTGCCGGTTCGGGCCTTTTTGACGCCGCTTATGCATGGGAACGTGGGCAATATCGGGTTGCCTATCGCCTTGCTTGCGTTGGGTGATGCGGGAATGGCCTATACAATGGGATTTGTCGTGGTGGTGCTGATCAGCATTTTCACCGTCGGTATGTGGATACCGGCGGGGGAGTTTTCACCCAGAAAGCTCGTCACGTCCCCGATCATTTATGCAGTGATCCTATCCCTGATCCTTATGGCGAGCGGATCAAGCTTGCCTCAACCGCTGGTAAAATCCTTTGACATTCTTGGGGGGCTGTCGATCCCACTGATGCTGCTGACATTGGGCCATACGCTGGCAACGTTGCGGATCAAAAGCCTGGGCCGGGCGGTGCTGTTGACCGTTCTGCATCTGGTCATGGCGATTGCAATCGCCAGCGCTTTGGTATGGGTTTTTGGTTTCACCGGGGCTGAGCGCGGCGCGGTGATCCTGTGTTGCCTGATGCCGTCCTCGGTTGCGACTTACCTGTTCATTGACCAGCACGTGCCGGAATACGGGCCGGATGTTGCTGGTTTCATTCTTGTGTCGACGCTGGCCACGATCATCGTCCTGCCGGTGGCTCTGTCTTACTGGATCTAAAGCCGACCCTATGCGCAGCGACAAAAATCGCTAAACTGCTGATTAATTGCATTTAAGAACAATGAGTTTTCGGGTGAAATTATGACCGACAAGACGCCTTCTGACCCAACGCACGAGGGGGGTGCCCGCGTTGTGCTGGCGATGACGGCTATCTGTATGATGGTTGTTGGGTTTAACACAACGGCTGTTGCGACCATCCTGCCCAACCTCAAGGCCGAGTTCGATTTGACGCCATCCGGTCTGCAATGGGTGATGGCCACCTATACCGTGGCCAGCGCCACGCTGGTCACAATAGTCAGCCGGTTGGGCGATATCACCGGCAAGATGGGCGTGTTCTTCGCTGGTATGATTGTCTTCGGAATTGGGTCCGCCTCGGTCCTGTTTGCGCAAGACGGCGCAATGCTTCTGTTTGGGCGCGGGGCGCAGGGTGCGGGTGCTGCGGCCCTGTTTGGAACATCTCTGTCATTGCTCACCGCCGCCACACCCGAAGAACAGCGTGCAGGTGTTACCGGCGCATGGGGTGCAATTGTCGGACTTGCCATTGGCGTCGGCCCGATCGTCGGCGGTGCCTTTGCCCACTATATCAGCTGGCGCGCGGTGTTTGCGACCGATCTGGTGTTGCTGGTGTTCGCCTTCCTGATTGGGCTGCATGTCAGCCGACGCGGGTACGTGCCGGACACGCGTCAGGCCGGGGCCAAGTTTGATTATCCGGGCGCTTTTGCGTTGCTGTTGTTCCTTGGCCCGCTGTCCTTTGCGCTCAGCAATGGGGAAAGCAGCGGGTGGGCAACGCCGATTACATTGATGCCGCTGGGTGTTGCGGCGGTTGCGACAATCATCCTTGTTATCGTGTCTCGCCGCAGCGACGATCCGTTGATCGAACTGCGATACTTCAGGCATCCGCGTTATTTCATGGCCGCCGTAGGCATGTTCTTCACCGGCTTCACGCTGTTCTGTTTCTTTGTGTATTTCAACACGTTCGTTCAATCCCCGGATGCCTTCGGTTATTCGCCCATCGGCGCAGGTTTAGCGATCATGCCGCTTAGCCTCAGCATGTTCGTGATCTCGGTCACTGCACCCCGGTTTCTGGCGCCCTACAGCTTTCAATGGCCGATCGCGATCGGCTTGGGGGCGATGGCCTGTGGGTTCTTGCTGTTGATGACAACTTCGAACTCCACCCTATATGCCGAGATCTGGTGGAAGCTGATGATCGTCGGCATTGGATTAGGTATCTGTTTTTCACTATTACCCCGGCTCGGTCTGCGCGTTTTGCCGGAAGAGCATGTGGGGCAGGGGTCCGGGGTGATTAACGCCTGCCTGTATTTTGGCGCGACACTAGGAGCCGTGGTCGGAGGTTTGGCCGAAGCTATAACGACCCGCAGAGGTATTTCCGAGGTCATGAATGCTTTGCCCACCGGGTCCGCCCAGCGAGATGATCTGGCCCATGCCCTGACCCATGGGACGCCGAGCCAAATCCAGCAACTGATCGCTAAAATGGATCCTGAAACTAGCAGCGCTTTGGCCAATGCCCTTCGGGACTTGCAGGACAACGCCTTTGACAGCGCGATGCTTGTTGCTGCGGCGGCGGCTCTAGTCGGGATGGCTTTGGCGCTGATGTTGCTTCGGGGCCCGGTTCCGCCCGTACACAGCGCAGCCGAGCTGACGCGTGCGAAGAGTTGAGTTCGCTTCAACTGTTGGCAATTCTTCTACTGGAAATCCGGCTGTGATAGTAGGTCTCCATGGTTGAGTTTGCATTACTCTCTCAAAAAACCTTGCGCCCTTTGGCGGCATTGTCTGTGCGCGAAAATCAGGCAGGGTTTGTCGCGACAAATCTAATGACGATGGCGCAGTCGATTTTCGAACCGGGGTCAGAAATCTATGGCATTTGGGATGGCGGCGATGCGGTGGGATTGCTTGCCATTATCGACATGGCACATCCCGATGCAGAATTGGATGACGAGGATGACCCGGATGGCGTCTATATCTGGCGGCTGATGGTCGATAAATCTCGTCAGGGCCGGGGCTATGGAATGGCCGCATTGGATTTTGCAAAATCCGTGGCTTTGAAAAAGGGTCGCTCTAACCTGGTGATCAGCGTCGTCGACGAACCCGGCAGTGCGCTGCCGCTTTATCAATCGTTCGGGTTTGCGCCGACTGGCCGGCTTGTCGATGGCGAGGTCGAGTTGATCATGCGGCTGGCTTAGCCACTTATTTCTGGCAACGTTCTACCCACAAAAAAAGGCCGCCCCGGTGGGCGGCCTTTCGCATCTCAAACGGGTCTGGCTTAGAAGCCCAGACCTTCGTATTTCTTCTTGAACTTCGACACACGGCCGCCGGCGTCCAACAGGCGCGACGAACCACCGGTCCATGCAGGGTGCACAGAGGGGTCGATTTCCAGAGCCAGCTGATCGCCTTCGGCGCCCCAGGTGGATTTCATCTGAACTACGGTGCCATCGGTCATTTTGACGTCGATGACGTGATAATCGGGATGGATGTCTTTTTTCATCTTTCCGTTCCTTACGCTTCGGCGCCAGCCTTGGGCTTGTAGTTGGTGACTTCTGCGATACGCGCGGATTTACCACGGCGCGAGCGCAGATAGTACAGTTTGGCGCGACGGACGCGGCCACGGCGGACAACGGTGATGCTGTCGATGTTGGTCGAATACAGCGGGAACACACGCTCCACACCTTCGCCAAACGAAATTTTGCGAACGGTGAACGCACCGGCGATGGTGTTGCCGCCTTTGCGGGCGATGCAGACGCCTTCGTAGTTCTGTACACGGGTGCGCGACCCTTCGGTCACTTTAAAGCCGACACGGATGGTGTCTCCGGCTTTGAAATCGGGGATGTCTTTCCCCAGGGCGGCAATCTGTTCCGCCTCAAGCTGTGCGATCAGGTCCATCGCATTTCTCCTATCTGCTCGTGGTTGGTCCACGAAGTTGAGCACGGCCTGAGAGCTCTTGGTCTTCACCGGGTCCTGCGTACAGCCCGCCAGAGGTCAGATCGAATATTCCTTTGGTCCGGTCCGCCCTGCCGCGCCGTGGCCGAAGAAAGCCGGGCGTCACGCCATGATGCAAACCAAAACACCGGAGTCGCATGTCGCGGCACCGGATTGCGCTGCTTTACGGGCTTTGTGGGCGGGGATCAAGCCTGAATCGCAAGAATGGTCAAGGCCAGATGGTAAGATTTCGCCACCGGCCAACGACACCGTTGCCTTGTCAGCCAGATCAGGCATTCTAGAGGGAATTATAAGAGCAGAAATTTAGAACAGGAACATACCATGCGCACAGCATTGATGCTGGCTGTTTTGGCCTTCGCGACCCTGTCCTGCGGTCGCAGCAGCCCTCCGCCCCAACAGGTCGAAGCTAAGGCATTTCTGAGCACCACGTCGCCCTCGGTCATTTTTCCAAGCTTTGGGGATGCCAAGCCGCATGAGTGGGAAGGCCGGCATCCGGGGCACTATCCGGTTCACGGGCTCGATGTTTCGCGATGGCAGGGTCCGATTGACTGGCACCGGGCCAAGTCCTCCGGTGTCAGTTTCGTATTCATCAAGGCGACCGAGGGGGGGGACGTGGCCGACCCTTTGTTTGATGATCACCGGCGCGGCGCGCAAGCCGCGGGTGTTCCATGGGGTGCTTATCACTATTACTATTTTTGCCGACCGGCGCATGAGCAGGCAAAATGGTTCATCGAGAACGTGCCCCGAGGTGCTGACCTGCCGCATGTGCTGGATATGGAATGGACGCCACATTCCAAGACCTGCACCATCAGACCCGATGGTGCCACCGTCCGGTCCGAGGCGAAGCGGTTCCTTGATATCCTGGAACGCCACTATGGCCGCCGCCCGATCGTCTATACGACCGTGGATTTCTACGGTGACACCGATATCGCCCGCCTGCCCAAGACGGAATTCTGGCTGCGGTCGGTCGCCGGGCACCCGCGCAACGTTTACCCCAAGGCCGCGTGGCGGTTTTGGCAGTATACGGGCACGGGGCTGGTCCCCGGTGTTCAGGGGAAAGTCGACATCAACACGTTCAATGGTCCGCCGGAAATCTGGGCCAGATGGAAGGCCGGGGGGTCCTAAACCTTGGGCACCCCATAGGTTTCGATAGTGCCTCCGCCCACAAGATGATCCAACCGGCGCACGCGTTCGTTATCAGGCGCCTGGCGCAACCAGGAACGCTCGCCTGTGGTCAGATCGCGGCGTTCAAATCCAAGTTCGGTCATGCGGCGGTCAATCTGGTCGATCTCTCCTTGCGTGCGCGCCCCGTCCTGAGTGTTGTATCCAATGATCGCACCGACGACCGGAGATGTCAGAATAATAGCCGTCGCGTAGTTGCCGATGACAGCAGCGTTGCCACCGATATCTGCTTCGGTGGTGCAAGACTCGACCGAGACACGGGCGGAATGCAGATTATGGCCCGCCTGTGTTGGCACCGACAATTCCAGAGGTATGGTTGTGCATGCCGAAACGGCAAGCACTGCGAAGCATATGATTTTTCTCATTTTATAGCCTGTTATGCGGTGATCAAAAATTGCTTTTGTAACATCTTCAGAATGAGTAATTTTGAGAAAAGTCAGCTTCAAGTAGATTTCGTCGAAAGGGTGAACTTGCTGCAGACAAGTCACACCTGAGAGGATCAGTCTGGTGTCTCATCCCCGGATTCCTCATAGCGTTCCCACAGATCAGGGCGTCGCTTGCGGGTGATCTCTTCAGACATCTGGTGCCGCCATTCGGCAATGCGCCCGTGATGACCAGACATCAGAATGTCGGGGATCGGGCGGCCTTTCCAATCTGCGGGTCGGGTGTATTGCGGGTGCTCTAAAAGACCCGAGGAAAAGCTTTCGTCTTCGGCTGAGGCCTGGTTGCCCAATACGCCGGGAATCAACCGCACAGTTGAGTCAATCAGCGCCTGGGCTGCGATCTCGCCGCCGGTCATCACGAAATCCCCAAGGCTGACTTCCTGAACGCCGTAATGTTCCAAAACGCGTTCATCGACGCCTTCGAACCGACCGCAGAGCAAGGTCATGCCGTCGCAGCGTGCGAGGTTTTGCATCATACGTTGATCCATGCGGCGACCGCGCGGGCTGAGGTAGATCAATGGCCAGTTGCCCTGCACGCCAGCCATTGTGTGTTCGATTGCCTCACCCAGCACGTCTGCGCGCAACACCATACCCGCGCCGCCGCCAGCCGGCGTGTCATCGACATTGCGATGCTTGCCAACGCCGAACTGGCGCAGATCCACGGTCTCTAATTGCCACAACCCTTCTTGCAAGGCTTTGCCCGTCAAGCTTTCGCCGAGAACGCCGGGAAAGGCGGAAGGGAACAGGGTGATGATTTTTGCCTTCCAGACCCCGTGCAGATCAGGTGTCGGAGTCATCAATTCACGCGGCTTCAGCGTGGGTCGGATTGCCTTGCGTCCGTGAGATTTGCTTGGCTTGTCTGTCATATTGTGCCGACCATCGCGTTCTTTGCCCGCTCTACTACCAGCGCTTTTTGCCGGGTCAACTCCGCTTCGTCCAGATGGGATCGGTTCAGCGTCAGCAATTCCGCCAACACGCTTTCCGGTAGCCTGCTGTTAGATTTTGTGGGCGGCACCAAAAGCTGCGCTTTTTCCCGAGGCAAGTTCAGGAATTCGGCAAAAGGCGTACCGGGACCAAAGCGTCGCAAATGCGTCTCTTCCAGCCACTCTTCGGTCACAGTGACCGACGGCAGTTTTTTGCGAATGTCCGAGACGGTTTCCTCGAGCGGGGGCAGGTGATCCATGTTCGCGCGGAAGATGTCGAATTCCTGGACCTCGCGGGTTCTCTGAAGATCGTGTGCCCAAAGGCTGCGCAACCACGCCCCGCGCTGTCGCAGGGACAGGTAGATCGTGATATCGACCTCCTGATCCTCGAACCGATCGCGGATGGCATCCACCAGACAAGCGGCCAGATCCGGTGCGGCGGCATATCCCTGTTCGATATTGCGGCTGGGACGCAGGCCGCTGAAATTCTCTTCACTGACGATCAGGCCGCGTTTCGTGCCGAAGTTCCGCGTTGCCAGATACTCTCGGGTCTGCGAGCTGAATTCGGACAGCGTTCCCACGGTTCCATAGATGGAATGGCGGGTCGCGGCACCTGACAGCCCCAATTTGCGCGTCTTGTAAGGCAGCAACAGTGCAAAATGTGGCCAGATCAATTCGCGGTTTTCATACAGAAACGATTGTGCTGCAGTGGTTCCGGTCTTGTGTAGCCCCAGATGCAGCAGAACGCGTCGCATCAGATCAGCCCCTCGGGCGGGTCTGCGATGATGCGGCCTTTGTCCAAATCCACAGTTGGAACAACCTCAAGTGTGAAGGGCAGAAAAACGGTGCCTTTCAACCCCGGCCCGTGCAGTTCCAGCAGATCTGCGGCGCCGTGGTTTTGTACCGACTTCACACGACCCAGCAGCGTTCCGCCGGTGTCGTAGACCTCAAGCTCGATCAGGTCGGTGTGATAGAATTCGTCATCAGGCAATGATGGCAGCTGATCACGCCGCGCGAATAGGCGGAGGCCGTTGATGGCGTCTGCCTGTTCTTTGGTCTCGATCCCACCCAAACGCGCCGCAAAGCCGTTTTTGATTGGGCGGGTCAGCACCAGGGGATAGCGTTCCTTGCCGTCTTCGTCAGTTAGGGGCGAATAGGTCTCGATATCCTCTGGGATGGCGCAAAAACTTTTTAGCCGCACTTCGCCGCGCACGCCGTACGACCCCGCAACGCTGCCCACGCAGATCAGATCAGTCATTTGGCTCTTCCGTCGTTACACATAATCCGTCCTGCCAGTCTCCAAGCGGGGCACATGCCTCGCGTTGGTTATTGCGCTCAAAGAACACGCCCACAATAAAAGCGATCAGCAACAGGATGGGAAGCCGTATCAGTCCGAACATCGGGCTTTATCGCGTTTCGATATGCAACCGGGCGCTGCGCTGTTCCCAGCCGGCACGCTCAAGTTCGGGTCTTTCAGACATTTCTTCCGGCCAGCCCACACAATAGTAGCCGACCAGAGACCAATCGTCAGGCACAGCCAGATCGCGTTTCATCTGTTCTGGATCAAGGATTGAGACCCAGCCCAGACCCAACCCCTCGGCCCGCAAGGCGAGCCAGAACAAGGTGATCGCGGCGACGACAGAATAGCGGCGCATCTCGGGCATTGTGCCCGCGCCCAACCCCAGACCTTTGTTGGTCGTCTCGTCCGAGAATACAGCCAGCTGAACAGGCGCTTCCTGCATGCCGGACAGCTTCAGGCGGCTGTATTTCAACGCCTTGTCGCCCGAATACCCTGCAAGGGCCTTTTCATTGGCGTTTTGGAAATTCTCTAGCGCTGCGGCACGCGCCGCTACGCTCTCGACGCGAATGACGCGCCAGGGTTCGCTCAGCCCCACGGAAGGGGCCAGACGAAATGTGTCGAGGCAGCGCGTCAGCACCGCCTCGTCCACGGGATCGGTGCGAAACCGGCGCACATCGCGCCGGAGCCGCATCAACAGTTCGAACTGCGTGCGAAAATCGTCGGTGAAATCCTGATCCTGCACGCGCTGACCTGCTTACTCTTCTGCCGCTGCTTCTTCAGCCGGAGCAGCAGCTGCCTCGGCGGCTTCAGCAACCTTTGCAGCTTTCTCTTCTGCGCGTTCCTGAGCTTTCTTGCCCGGGGTACCCTTGTTGGGGTTGTTGCGCTCGGCCTTGTTAAGGGTGCCGGCAGCTTCCAGCATGCGTGCAATACGGTCGGTGGGTTGTGCGCCCTGATCCAGCCAATACTGAATGCGCTCCATGTTCATTTTCACGCGCTCTTCGCTGTCTTTCGGCAGCAGCGGGTTGTAGGTGCCCAGCTTCTCGATGAAACGGCCGTCGCGCGGCATGCGGCTGTCAGCAGCCACGATGCGGTAGAAGGGACGCTTTTTCGAGCCGCCGCGGGCGAGACGAATTTTCATTGCCATGGTGGTATCTCCTTTGGATGGCATCACGCCAGAGGCGTGTCTTTGTTAAAGCCGGGATTTTCCCGGTTTAGTTCTGGTGTTTCTTATGGTGTCGGATGACTTCCTGAATGATGAAGTTCAGGAAAGCCTTGGCGAAATCTGGGTCCAGATGGGCCTTGTCCGCCAGGTCTTCTAACCGTGCGATCTGCGCGGACTCGCGCGAGGGATCGGACGGGGGAAGGTCGTGTTCGGCCTTGAGCTTGCCAACGGCCTGAGTGTGCTTGAACCGCTCGCCCAGAGTGTAGACGAGGATCGCGTCCAGCCGGTCGATGCTTTCGCGATGCTCTTTCAGCAACGTCGCAGCCCGAGTCACAGGGTTGTTCATTGGCCGGTCCTTTCGGTGGTCAAAGCGGTGTCAGGGAATTCGAGTTTCGGGTGCCGCCAAACCTGGCAGCGTTGACCCACAACCTCGCCTTCGCGTTCATAGGTGGCGCCAAGACGTTCTGCCAACGCGCGCGAGCGGTTGTTTTCATGGGCGATGTACGAAATCGGGCCATTCACCCCCTGGTGTTGGGCGGCATAGGCGCGGGCAGCCATCGCGGCCTCGAACGCAATTCCTTTGCCTTCGAAACCATCAAAAATGACCCAGCCCAATTCGGGCTCATCCCAGCCCGGCGCGTTGATGATGCCGGTCCAGCCTGCAAATGCGCCGCTGGCCTTTTCGACGATGTGCCAACCACCGTAACCCATGATGGCCCAATGCCCGAACCGGCCCAAAAGGGACCGCCATGCTTCCAGTGGCGTTTTTGGGCCACCGACCATGCGGCTGCGGTCCGACGCGAAGAAGGTTGTCATCGCGGGCAGGTCACCCTCTTGCGGAGCGCGCAGGATCAGGTTTTTAGTTTCTACAGTGGGAATGGTGTACGAGGTCATGCGTAGGCCTCCATTCCGCCGTTCACCAGATCGGCCGGGGCAGGGTGCCGCCAGACTTGCATCGTACCAAAAGCCGGATGCTCGAAAGTGTAATCGAACTGGGCACCCAGACGTTCGGCCACGGCCTTGCTGCCCAGATTCTCCGGGTCGATCAGCGAAATTGCCGTTTCCCAGCCCAGCACATCATAGGCATGCGCGCGCGCGGCCAGCGCGGCCTCGGTCGCGTAACCTTTGCCAGTGGCGTTATTCATCAACGTCCAGCCGATTTCAGGTTCGGGCCAGCTGTGCGGGCACCACAGGCCGACGTGGCCGACATAGGAGCCTGTGTCCTTTTCCTCGACGCCCCAAAACCCGTAGCCGCGCATGGCCCAATGACCCAGCAGCATGGCAATGGCGCGCCATGTTTCATCAGGGCGCAGGGGGCCGCCGACGAATTTCGATGCATCGCTGGCAAAGAACTCGGCCTCGGCCTCGAAGTCCGCTTCGCTAGGGGCCCGCATGATCAGGCGTTCGGTTTCCAACCTGGGGATCGACGGTGTCATGCCTGCACCTCGCTATAGCGCCAGACATGCTGATCTGCGTCAAAGGCGCTCTCGGCCGCTGCGTCCCTGGATGCGCCAAGGCGTTGCGTCAACGCATTCGAACGCGTGTTCGACCGCGAGACATAACTGACGAACTGGCCCGATCCGAGCAGGTCGAAACCGAAGTCACGTACGGCCGCGCAGGCCTCAGTCGCGTAGCCTTGCTTGCGGTGCTCGGCGCTGAACATATAGCCAAGCTCGGGTTCGCGATCATCCCATTCCAGCCCCAGAAAAACGAAACCAGCGATCTGATCATCGTTCTTCAGGGTCACCGTGAACAGGCCATGCCCATGCAGAAGCCATCCGGAGGTATAGTAGGAAAACTCGGTCCAAGCCTCCTGTTCGGAACTGCCAAAGCTCTCGCCGCAAACTGTGGTCCAAACAGGCAGGTCATCCAGAGTGGGCGCACGCAGAGCCAGCCGCCGGGTCTGAATGACCGGCAGGGCCGCGCGATATTGCGCTGCTGCCATCGCCGCCTTTCCGGACGGGGGCTGGGTGCAGCGTGCTGGTGTCACTTTTTCTTACCGAAACCGCTCAGACCCGGGGGCAGGGCCATGCCGCCACCCATTCCGGGCATACCGGGCATCTTGCCGCCCATCGCTTTAGCCGCCTGTTCCAGCGCCTTGGGGTCCATGCCTGCGGCCATGTCTTCGGGGCTGGGGCCACCTTTACCGAACATGCCTTTCATGGCCTGTTTCAGCATTTTGCCTTTGCCCATTTTGCCCATCTTCTTCATCATGTCCGACATCTGCCGGTGCATTTTGAGCAACTTGTTGAGGTCACTGACCTCCATGCCGGAACCGGCTGCGATCCGTTTTTTGCGGCTGGCTTGCAGCAGTTGCGGGTTGGCACGCTCGCGTTTGGTCATGGACTGGATCAGGGCGATCTGGCGCTTGAGCACCTTGTCGTCCATGCCCGCCTCTTCGACCTGCTTGGCCATCTTGCCCATGCCGGGCATCATGCCCATCATGCCCTGCATGCCGCCCATCTGGATCATCTGTTCCAGCTGCATCTTTAGGTCGTTCATGTTGAACTGACCTTTGACCATGCGCTTCATCATGCGCTCGGTCTGTTCCATCTCCATCGTTTCCTGGGCTTTTTCGACCAGGGCAACGATGTCGCCCATGCCCAGAATACGACCGGCGATCCGGTCCGGCTCAAAGGTTTCGAGCGCGTCCATTTTCTCGCCCAGACCGACAAAGCGGATTGGCTTGCCGGTGACCGCACGCATTGACAGCGCCGCACCGCCGCGCCCGTCACCATCCATTCGGGTCAGGACGACGCCCGAGATTCCGACCTTGGCTTCGAATTCCTCGGCCACTTCAACGGCGACCTGACCGGTCAGGCCGTCGACCACCAGCAGGGTCTCGCGCGGATCAACAACGTTACGAACCTGCTCGACCTCGTTCATCAGCACTTCGTCAATGTGCAGACGGCCAGCAGTATCCAACATATAGACGTCATAGCCACCCAACGTTGCCTGTTGCTTGGCACGTTTGGCGATGTCGACGGGTTTTTGGCCGGGAACGATTGGCAGGGTATCGACGCCGACCTGCGTACCCAGAACGGCCAGCTGATCCATCGCCGCCGGGCGATAGACGTCGAGCGAGGCCATAAGGACCTTCTTGCCCTCTTTCTCTTTCAGGCGTTTGGCCAGCTTACCGGTCGTGGTCGTTTTACCTGAACCCTGCAGGCCGACCATCAGGATCGGAGCAGGCGGGTTATCGATTTTCAGAGCGCCGGGGTCTTCCTCGCCGCGCAGGGTGTCCACCATCGCGTCATGCACGATCTTGACGACCTGTTGTCCGGGCGTGATCGACTTGGTCACCGCCTGACCGGTGGCCTGATCCTGCACTTTCTTGACGAATTCACGTGCAACCGGCAGCGAGACGTCGGCCTCAAGTAAGGCCACGCGCACTTCGCGCAGGGCAGTTTTTACGTCCTCTTCGGACAGGGCACCCTGTTTGGTCAGCCGGTCAAAGACGCCAGAGAGGCGTTCGGATAGATTTTCAAACATGCCTTCGGCCTCCTTAGCCGGTTATCTGATGGCAGTTCCTAGGTAGGAAGCGCCGGTTAAATGCACAATTGCCCCCACGGGCGTGACACGCTGGTGGGGGGCGATCCCTGAACGACTCAAGGGACCGGAAGATCAGACGCTTCCGGATGTTTGACGGCGATTTAGGCCGATTGGCTGTCCGAGTCAACCTCTCGCGCGGGTAGCCAGTTGTTGACCGCATCAACCACCCGCTGTGCGCCGCGCCCGCTGACATAGGCTTCGACGATCGGGTGACGACCAGCACTCATGCCTTTTTTAAGAACCAGAACGGGGCGATGCATCTTGGACGTGGTCCTGTCGCGGGTCGAGGTGGTGGTTTCCACCTCGGCATGGGACAGGTTCGACAACTCATGTTCTACTGCGTCATATCCAAAGATCGATTGGCGACGGATCAAGATGCTATTGCTATTGCGGTCCAATATGACCTGTACGCGGCGCACAAAGACGCAGAATGCGCCAAAGCCCAACCCGCCACCGAACAGCGCAAAGAAGATGCCGAACAATATGCCCTCGCCACCCTCGCTGACCATGAATAAACCAGCCCCAACAAAACAGAGGATAAAGAGTACCAGCGTAATGCCGATGAACCATGGCGTGTTGGTCAGGATCAGTTGGTCCGGGGTGCTGCGCGTGACTTTCATGGCGGCACGCTAGCATCGATTTTTAGGCCTGTCGTGGCTTGAATCTGTCAGCGCATTGCGCGATGAGCGCCACAAACGAGGAGGTTCCCATGGACGCGTCATCCACTTTTCAAGACACGTTGCCGATCAGTTCAGACGCGCTGTTGCAGCGGTTGGATGACTGGGGGCTGAGCTATCGTCTGCACACGCATATTCCCCTGCGCACGGTTGAGGATGCCAAAGGCGTTGAAGAGCAATTCCTGGTACCGGGCGAAAACTCCCTGCGCCTCAAGAACCTGTACCTGCGCGACAAGAAAAAGCGGAACTATCTGGTGACGCTCGAACAAAGCCGCGAGATTGACCTCAAGGCGCTGGGCACAGAGCTGGGGATCGGTAATCTGTCCTTTGGATCAGCGGAGCGGTTGTTTCAGAGCCTCGGTATCCGTCCCGGCGCGGTCAGTCCGCTGGCCATGATCAACGGTGTGCAAAACGATGTGCGGTTCTTCATGGACGCCACCGCGCAAACGACAGACATCATCTATATGCATCCTCTGGTAAATGATCGGACCGTCGCCATGACGCGCGATGACCTGATGGCATTCTTCGATCAGGTCGGATGCGCAGTCACCTGGCTGCCGTGATCAGTCGTTCAGCGCCTCTTCGAGGGCTGCGGCGGCATGGGCGGCGGACGGATTGACGAACAGGTGGCCGTCAGCTTCAAAAACAGGGTCATCCAGGTGGTCGGGAAAGGCCAGCGGCAGTTCGGTACACGCCAGCAAGATCGCAGTTCCAGGTTTTGCGTGCTTGTCGCAGAAAGTTAGTAAACGAGCGCGCGCCGTGGCTGATGCGCCGCCGTAGAAGTCACTGTCGATCATCGCCTGCATCTCGGCAATTTCCGTTTCGGGTAGGCGATCATTTGCAATGATCCCTTCGGCGGCCAATCGGTCTGAATAATTGCTGGCCTGCATGGTCACTGTCGTTCCCAGAATCAGGGCTGTGGACGCCTTGGTAGATGCCGTGGCCTCAGCCGTCGCATCGAAAATGCTGAGAATGGGCATGGTGATGCCTTGCCGGATCGCATGCAGCCGCGCGTGCGGAGTGTTTGAGGCGATGATGCCAAAGTCGCAGCCCGCGTTTTCAAGCGTCAGCAATGCCTCGCGAAACACCGCGTCAAACCCGGACCAACTGGTCTCGTCCCCGGCGGTTCCCCGCAGGGCGCGGGTTTTGGCCTGCGTAACGGATTCGATTGTCATAGGCGGGATCGGCAAGGGCGAGCCGTGGCCGCGATTGGCAAAGTGCCTGCTGGCCCCTTCTGCGATCGCTCGGTAATAATCCACGGTCGAGGCCCAGCCCACACCGCCCAGAATGCCGATTTTCTTCATGATGAACGCCCAGTCTGCAAATCTCGCTTAAGGTAGACTGGACGTTTCACAAGACAAAGGCCAGAGGTGGATCAGGCGGCGAGTTGAGTTACCGCTTTTTGGGCATTCGCCAACGCGGCGTCCGCATCCAGCGCCATCTTGTCAGCCGCAATCACGTCGACGTCGTGGATGCCGATGAATCCTAGAACGTGCTTGGCATAGTTGGTGGCAAAATCGATCTCAGACCCTACTTCGGTGCCGCCGGACGCGATTGCCAGCACGGCGCGCTTACCTTCCAGCAGGCCTTTGGGGCCAGTTTCCGAATAGGCAAAGGTCAGACCCACGCGGGCGACAAGGTCGATCCAGGCCTTGAAGGCCGCAGGCACCGAGAAATTGTAGATCGGCAGCCCGATGACAATGGTGTCGGCGTTTTGCAGCTCGCCAACCAACTCGTCGGACAGGGCCAACAGATCGCGTTGAACCTCGTCACGTTGATCGGCGGGGGTGAAGTTGGCGTTGATCCAGTCTTCGGTCAGCAGGGGCAGGGGGCTGGCAAGATCGCGGCGGATAATGCGATTGGCTCCAAGGTGCCCGATAATCTGGCTGGAAAGGTCGCGGGTGGCGGATCCGGTGCGGCGGGCCGAGGCGTCGATATGCAGGATGGTCTTGGTCATGTCAGGGTTTCCTTTATAGCAGCGTGTCTGTTTCCGGTCCCAATATGAGTATTGCGTCAGCGAACGAAACGCGGATATACCAACAGGTATTGTTGGAATTTGCACAGTGGGATTGAGTATGGATAATTGGGACGAAGTCAAAACCGCCTATCAGGTCGCTCGGATGGGCACCGTCAGCGGCGCGGCCGAAATCTTGGGCGTTCACCATGCCACCGTGATCCGCCATATCGACGCGATCGAAGCGCGGCTGGGCGTCAAGCTGTTCCAGCGCCACGCCCGTGGCTATACCCCAACCGATGCCGGAGAGGACCTTCTGCGCGTGGCTCAGGCCACCGAAGATCAGTTCAATCAGTTGGTGGGCCGAATGAAAGGGCGCGGCGATGACGTGTCGGGCGAATTGGTTGTGACGTCTCTGGCCTCGCTGGCGCCCTTGGTCGTTCCCGCCCTGTCCGAGTTTCAATCAATGCACCCGGGTCTGATTGTACGTTACCTGACCGGGGACCGCCTGTTCCGCCTGGAATACGGCGAGGCACATGTGGCCATCCGGGCGGGGGCCGCCCCGGACCAACCCGACAATGTTGTGCAGCCGTTTATCGAACAGGAGGTCGGCTTGTTTGCCAGCAAGTCATATATCGAGCGCCGAGGCAAACCAGCGAGCATTGACGAATTTGCAGACCACTTGTTTGTCGGCACGGACGATGAAAACAGCCGCGCTCCGTTTTCCAAATGGTTGCGTGCCACTGTCCCGGCCGAGGCCATCGCGTTCCGCTGTACCAACAATTTCTGTTTGCGCGAGGCAGTTCTGGCCGGGGCCGGGATTGGTTTCATGGCACGATGGGAGGCATCGCGCGATCCGGAACTGGTCGAAGTTATTGAGCCATTGCCCGAATGGTTCGGCAAACTTTGGCTGGTGACCCATGTCGATCTGCATCGCACGACCAAAGTGCAGGCATTCCTATCGTTCCTTAAGAAAGAGTCCAAAGGTTGGCTTTCGTGACACCGCAGGGGCGTGGTCATTTGGCAATGATCACATTCACTCTGCTGGTGGCGGGTAGTTTCTCGTTGGGATCTATTGTTGCCAACCAGATTGCGCCGTTGGCGATTACAGCCGGGCGGTTTCTGATTGCGGCCGTCATCATCGGCATTGCCGCGTTAGCCACCACCGGTTTGCCGCGCAGCGCTGCGCAAGCGCCGTGGCGATACGCCGTTTTGGGCGGGCTGTTCGCCACTTACTTTGTTCTTATGTTTTACGGCTTGAAAACCGCCGACCCGGTCAGCACATCTGCGGTATTCACCCTGACGCCGGTCATGTCTGCGGTCGCCGGATGGGTTCTGCTGCGCCAGATCACCACTCCGCGTATGGCTTTTGCCCTGACGGTGGGGGCAACCGGTGCTTTATGGGTTATCTTTCGCGCCGATTGGCAGTCCTTTCGCGCCTTCGAGATCGGTGGCGGAGAGATCATCTTTTTCTGGGGCTGCATGGCGCATGCAATCTACACGCCGATGGTGCGCAAACTGAACCGGGGTGAGCCCGCGGTAGTCTTTACATTTGGAACACTGGTTGCTGGCTGCGTGATCCTGACGGTGGTCGGCTGGTCAGACATCCGTGCAACCGATTGGGCGAACCTGCCGCTGATCGTCTGGGTCAGTCTGCTGTATCTTTCTATCTTCGCAACGGCCTCCAGTTTCGTTCTGGTCCAGTTTGCAGCGCTACGCCTGCCGTCTGCCAAGGTTATGGCCTATACTTATCTGATCCCCAGCTGGGTGATCCTGTGGGAGATCGCGCTTGGGCGGCCTGCGCCAACCGTCATGGTGCTGGTCGGTGTCGTTTTAACCGCGATCGCGCTTGTTCTGCTGCTCAAAAGCGAAGAGCAACCTGCGAAAGACACTGCGCCGGTCTCGGAATGACCCTTGCCATTTGGCCGTAATCTAACAACCCTCGGGTCTGATGAACCAACCCGGAGGGAATGATGAAGCAAGCTATTCTATTTGTCGTCGGTGCGATGTTATCCGCCTGCACGCAAGGAGGGGGGCAGGGGTCTTCAGAGACCGACCTTCAAGGCAGTTGTGAGGCGCTCGTGTCGGCTGAGACGGGTGTTCAGGCCGCTGACGTCAACGTGGTTTCGACTGAATCGGTACCGACTGGAACAATCACGACAATTGAGGTCACTGGCGCTCAGGCACCGTGGTTGTGTCTTGCGGATGCAACGGGAGTGATCATCGGTGTCGAGTATAGTCAGGAAGGCTAACTGAGAACGGGCCAAACCGACGGAAATGGTCGCGGTCATCTACATGAGGCAGATCAATGTGCTCTTTTTCTGAGCCCGCTAACATCGCCGGCAGGAGGAAGATGCCATGTTTAGTCACATTATGATCCCGGTTGATATTCACCTGCCGCCGGAAATTCGCAAAGCTCTGGATGTCGCGGCGCAAATGGCGAGATGGCAAAACGCCCGGATCACGATCGTCAGCGTGACCGGAACCCAGCCGGGCGACGTCACGCATTCAGACGCGGAGATTAGCACCGAGTTGCAAGCCATTGTGGATCAACTTACCGAGCAGAGTGGCTCCGAGGTTTCAGCGCGCAACATCCACTCGGTAGATGTAGCTGCAGAGGTCGACGGTGATTTGACGCGCGCCGCCGAAGAGATTGGGGCCGACCTAATCGTCGTTGGGACGCACGCACCGCGCATCACGGACCACATCTTTTCCAGCCATGCCGGATATCTGGCCAAGCATGCCAAAGTATCGGTGTTTGTCGTCAGATAGGTCTAGGGATCGTCTGTTGCTGGTAGTTCGACTTCCAGAAATCGTTCAAACGCATCCAGATTGACCGGTTCGAACTGACCGAACCCCTGCATCCAGACGGATGCCGCGCGCAGCGCATCCGGTTCCAGCTTACACCACTTCACCCGCCCGCGCTTTTCCTGGCTGATCAACCCGGCCTTGGTCAGGATGATCAGATGTTTCGAGATCGCGGCCAGCGACATCTCGAACGGGTCGGCGACGTCGGTGACGGCCATGTCATCCTCAAGCAGCATCGCAAGGATGGCGCGGCGGGTCGGGTCGGCGAGGGCCGCGAAAACGGTATCGAGGTCATTGGACATGCTATCGCTCAATCACAGCGCCCGGATTTGGTCAACCATTTGGTTGAATATGCGAATAGAGCGGTTTTTACGCGCACCGATGGATCGGGACATTTTAATGGTGCCTCAATTGCATGAATAAATTGCATAAAACCAATTGCTTAACCTGCGACAAGTCGGACATTTAACACCGTTGACTCTGTGCCTTGCGCCCCTTAGCACCCTACCCAAGACTGTGCGAGGGAATTGCCCGTGACCGATGATGACCAAAAGCAGCGTATGGCGCAGCTGGAGGCCAAGATCACAGCGGCGAAAAAGGCCAAAGCGCCAAAGCCTCGTGCGGATGCTGACGTGTCCGGGGGCGAGCTTGCCTGGAGGATGGTCATCGAAATGGTTTCCGGTCTTGGGATCGGATTTGGCATCGGATACGGGCTGGACAGCCTGCTCGGGACAATCCCGATCTTCCTGGTGCTGTTCACATTGCTGGGCCTTGTCGCGGGCGTGAAGGTTATGCTCCGCAGCGCGAAAGAGGTTCAGGAGAAACAAGCGGCTGCTGAGGCGGCCGATAAGGACGAGAGGGACTGAACGTGGCAACTGAGACCACCGCAGCAGAAGGCAGCAGCCTGGTTTTCCATCCGATGGATCAGTTCATCGTTAAACCGCTTTTCGGTGACGGTGCGATTGCGTGGTACACGCCGACCAACGTGACTCTGTGGTTGTTTCTGGCTATTGCGGCGATCTTTGCCCTGCTGGTTCTCAGCACCTCGAAACGTGCCATTGTTCCGACCCGGATGCAGTCTGTTGCTGAGTTGGCCTATGGCTTCATCTACAAGATGCTGGAAGACATTTGCGGCAAAGAAGGCGTGAAGTACTTTCCCTATGTCATGACCTTGTTCATGTTCATCGTCTGCGCGAACTTCCTGGGCATGTTGCCCATGTCTTTCACCACCACATCGCATTTCGCCGTGACCATCCCGCTGGCGCTGGCTGTGTTCCTGACCGTAACTGTTCTGGGTTTCGTCAAGAACGGCGCAAGCTTCCTGGGTCTGTTCTGGGTGTCCAGCGCACCGCTGGCACTGCGCCCTGTCCTGGCGATCATCGAGCTGATCTCGTACTTCGTGCGTCCGGTCAGCCACTCCATTCGTCTTGCCGGTAACGTCATGGCAGGCCACGCGGTTATCAAGGTTTTCGCAGGCTTTGCCGCGATTGCCGTGATCTCACCGGTGTCCGTTCTGGCGATCACCGCAATGTACGGCCTCGAGGTCCTCGTGTCCTTTATTCAGGCCTACGTATTCACCATTCTGACCTGTGTTTACCTGAAAGATGCGCTGCATCCTTCGCACTAAGGTCCGATACCCAAACATCGAAACTTCCAATTCGTAAGGAGAAACATCATGGAAGGCGATCTCGCACACATCGGCGCAGGCCTGGCAGCAATCGGTTCCGGCGCAGCCGCAATCGGGGTGGGCAACGTAGCAGGCAACTTCTTGGCCGGCGCCCTGCGCAACCCTTCGGCGGCTGCTTCGCAGACCGCAACCCTGTTCATCGGTATCGCATTCGCAGAAGCCCTGGGGATCTTTGCATTCCTGGTCTCGCTGCTGCTGATGTTCGCCGTCTAATCTGCGGAACCTGATCCTTACGCGCAGGTGGGTCCAAGCCATAGCGGCCCACCTGTTGTAAAGACAACGTTCCGACGGAGGACATCATGGCGACAGAACCCGTATACGAAGAGATTGCAGGTACCTGCGTTGACTCTCATGGGTCGGCGATCGGGATGCCCCAGCTCTGCTTCGATTGGTTCCCCAACCAGATTTTCTGGCTGGTCATTACGCTGGTCGTCATCTTTCTGGTCCTGTCTCGCGTGGCTTTGCCCCGCATCGCGGCAATCCTGGCGGAACGTCAGGGGACCATTACAAATGACCTGGCTGCGGCCGAAGATCTGAAGGCCAAAGCGGTCGAGGCTGAAGAGGCCTACAACAAGGCGCTGGCCGATGCCCGTTCTGAGGCACAGCGTATCGCAGCGGAAGCCCGCGCGGAAATCCAGTCAGGTCTGGATGACGCGATTGCCAAGGCAGACTTGGAAATCGCTGCAAAGGCGGCTGAATCGGAAAAGGCTATTGCCGATATCCGTGCCGGTGCGCTGGATAGCATTCAAGTGGTTGCCAAGGATACGGCAGCTGAACTGGTCACAGCACTGGGCGGCGAGGCAGATGCCAAAGCCATCGACAGTGCAATTGACGCGCAGACGAAAGGATAAGTGACATGCGGAATACTCTTGCCCTTATCCTGACCGTCGGCGCCGCCAGCCCCGCGCTGGCTGCAAGCGGCCCGTTCTTCTCGCTTGGCAACACCGACTTTGTGGTCACTCTGGGCTTCATCGTTTTCATCGCGGTCCTGTTCTATTTCAAGGTTCCGGGCATGATTGGTGGCGCGCTGGACAATCGCGCCGACGGCATCAAGTCCGAACTGGACGAAGCCCGCGCCCTGCATGATGAGGCACGCAGCCTGTTGGCCTCGTACGAGCGCAAGCAGCGTGAAGTGCAGACCCAAGCGGATGCCATCGTGGCTGCAGCCAAGGAAGACGCTATTCTGGCGGCAGAACAGGCAAAGGTCGATTTGGAGAAATCCATCGCCCGCCGTCTGGCAGCAGCTAAGGACCAGATCGCTTCGGCTGAGGCGTCAGCTGTCAAGGAAGTCCGCGATCAGGCCATCACCGTTGCGGTATCGGCTGCCAACGCGGTTCTGGCCAAGCAAATGACCGCGGCACAGGCGAACAAGCTGATCGACGCGGCCATCGCGGATGTTGGTGACAAGCTGCATTGATAGCTTCCAACGCCGTTTCGACAAAGAGTGACCCGAAGGCTGAACGCTTTCGGGTTTCTTTTCTTAGGGAACTGCTCTTGGCGATGTTTTTGGCGTGAAATACCCTGCGCGAAACCTGACGGAGAGTTGCTATGATTGACACAGCACCTGCGATTGCCGATCCAGCACCGGTCTGTCTGTTCGCTTTCAACCGACCCGATCACACTGAGCGGACTTTGCGGGCGCTTGCTGCGTCGCCTTTGGCTGCGCGCACCGATGTAATTGCTTATCTAGATGGGCCGCGTTCGGCAGATGATGTTATCCCGGTTGCGGAAACCCGCAAAGTGATTGAAGCGCAGACAGGCTTTGCCACCCTTACATTGCGCGCACGTGATGCTAACGCCGGGTTGGCCCAGTCGATTCAGGAAGGCGTTACCGCTACGATGCAAACTTATGGCAGGGCGATTGTTGTAGAAGATGACATTGTGACCTCGTCCGCGTTTCTCACCTACATGAACCGCGCGCTGGATCGATACCAAGATGACCCGCGGGTCTGGCATATCGCAGGATTCAACGAAGACCTTCCTCCCTTGTTGGATCGGCGTGGTGCGGTTTTCTGGCGCTTCATGAGCTGTTGGGGATGGGCCAGCTGGGCCGACCGCTGGCAGCATTTCGAACGCGACCCGAAAAAACTGGTTCAGCAGTTTTCCGATGATGACATTCATCGGTTCAACCTGAGCGGGGCCGAGGATTTATGGGGTCAGGTACAAGGCAATTTGCGCGGTGACATTCGGACCTGGGCGATTTTCTGGTACGCAACGATTTTCGGGCAGGATGGCCTTTGTCTGTCGCCTTGCAGGTCTTTTGCCGAGAATATCGGCCTGGACGGGTCTGGTACCCATTGCGGACCAGTGGACGAGGTTAAGCCAAAAGATCTCTGCCATGACTTTGACCTGCCACTTCCCGACGATGTCACCGAAGACAAGGTCGCGCTCGAGGCGCTGCGGGCGCATTTCAGCTATAGACCGGATCGTTTGACCCGTTTAAGACGCAAGATCAGAAGGCTGGGGGCTAAACTTCTTGGTTAATTGGCGTCATTTGAAAATGGGGATGTCAGTTGGCGACGACAATCCAAAGGCTCTGACGTTTGTACGTCGGACATCCTCACGAAATTTGTTCCAATGCGCGTAAACCATATTAGCCATAGCTATTCTGGCGGAGGTGCCGCCATCGCTGCCCACAGGCTGCATCTTGCCTTGCTGTCCAAAGGGACGAATTCGCACATGACCGTCGTCGATGGCCCGGACGAGGACCGGATAACAAAATTTGCGCCGCGGAAAACACTAAAGCGGCTTTGCCAGCGTGAATACGCACGTCATCTGCGAAAGAAATATGCAAGAACTCAGGTCAACGGGTTGGCGTCTCTTGGTCTGGCAAGGTCGGGTCTGGCCGCGTATCTGAACAGCCAACCGTCGCAAATATTAAATTTGCATTGGGTGAATTCCGACATGATTTCGATTGCCGAGATCGGGGCGGTGAAACATCCCGTGGTCTGGACGTTTCATGACATGTGGCCGTTCTCCGGGGCCGAACATGTGAGCGAGCTGGACAGGTGGCGTGACGGTTACGTGTCATCCGAATTCAGTGGTTTTGACCTGAACCGCTGGGTCTGGAAAAGAAAAGCCGCGCATTGGAAAAAACCTTTTCAGATCGTTTGCCCCAGCAATTGGCTGGCTGACTGTGTTCGGCAAAGTGCGTTGATGCGCGATTGGCCTGTCACCGTGATCCCCAACGCAATCGATACCGATTTCTGGGCACCTTTCGAAAAAGCTCAGGCGCGCGCTGATCTGTCACTGCCTCAGGACGCTCCGCTGGTATTGTTTGGTGCCGTCCAAGCGACTCAGGATCCCAACAAAGGCTTTGCCCACCTTGTCGAAGCTATGCGACGGGTGCATTCCGCCGTTCCTGATGTTCAGGCAGTTGTATTTGGTAGCGACAAGATCGATGCCGAATTTCCTTATCCGATCCATTTCATGGGGCGGATTAGCGACAACCGGGTGCTGAAGCGCATTTATTCGGCTGCAGATGTCTTTGTGTTGCCATCCCGGCGCGAAGTGCTGGGATATACAGGTGTCGAGGCCATGTGCTGTGGCGTTCCGGTCGCAGGTTTCAAAACCAGTGGGTTGTCGGATCTGGTTCCAAATCAAAGCCTGGGGTATTTGGCGCGCCCATTCGAGGCAGAAGACCTCGCACGAGGTGTTATCTCGATCCTCCAGAATCGCCACAATGAAACCGGGTTGGCCATGTCAGGTACTGCCCGGCAACATGCCGTGGACAGCTTTGCAGAGGCTGTGGTCGCTGGCCAATATCAGGCGCTCTATGAAGAGATCGCTGATAGCACTGAGTATGGATTTGGCGCAATATCAGAGCGTTGACGCCCGCCTAATCTTCGGCCTCGTGCATCAATTTTAGTTTGGCGATGTCTTCGTTGCGTTCGGCCTTCTTCCCGTCCCAAAGGCATTGTTCGACATAGGTTAAGTGCATGTCGACAGCGGCACGGGCAGCGGCCGGGTTGCGTGCCTGAAGCGCGGTGTTGATGGCGCGGTGCTGGTCCAGGATGGCCTCGCGCGTAGTTTGCTGCCGGAACATCATCTGGCGGTTATAGAACACGCCTTGCCGCAACAGATCGAACATTGACCGCATCATATGCAACATGACCACATTATGGCTGGCCTCGATGATAGCCATGTGGAATTGCGCGTCCAGCTGCGCCTCATCTTCGGTCGCATTGCTGGTATGGGCGGCTTCCATCTTTGCAAAAATCGTCTGTACCACCTTCAGGTCGCTGTCCGACCCCAACCGGGCCGCGCGTTCGGCGGCCAACCCTTCCATGTCGCGCCGGAACGAGAGGTAATCGAATACCGCCTCGTCATGGCTGCCGAACAGCCGGATCAGCGCCGGGGAGAAGGCTGAGCCCAGAACCTCGGCCACATAGATGCCGGACCCTGCCTTGGCTGTCAGCAACCCTTGGCTTTGCAGGTCTGCGATCGCGTCGCGCAGGGATGGCCGGGATACGCCCAGCCGCTCGGCCAATTCGCGTTCGGCGGGCAGACGTTCGCCGGGGCGCAGTATGCCGCGCAGGATCAGCAGCTCAATCTGGCGAACCACCGCGATTGAAAGCTTTTCGGTCTGAACTTTTTGAAAAGGCATACAGGCGTCATTCCGGAAATTGGTCAACTGACATGACCATGGATGGCTGCGAGGTTCAAGAATTCGGGTTCACGTGGTTAGAAAAAATTAGGTCAGTATTATTGACTTTATGTTGTTCCTCTCTACGCTGGCCGTGAATGAGAGCGGAGGAGACTCATGTCTACGCACGAATTGTTCGCCACGCGGGCATCCCGGATGAAAGCGTCTGAGATACGCGAATTGTTAAAGCTGTTGGATCAGCCGGGGATCATCTCGTTTGCAGGCGGCATCCCCGATCCCGCGTTGTTTCCAGCCGAAGGGTTCGCGACCGCCTTTCAAGCTGCGTTAGGCCCGGATCAGCAGGCCCAGGCGCTGCAATATTCCGTCAGCGAGGGTTACGTCCCGCTGCGGGAATGGCTCGTCGACCACATGCGTTCTATCGGAGTGGAATGCGGGCTTGAGAACATCCTGATCACATCAGGCTCGCAGCAGGCACTAGATTATCTGGGTAAACTCTATCTGTCGCCGGGCGATACTGCGCTGGTCGGATGGCCGACCTATCTGGGCGCATTGGCCGCATTCAATGCCTATGAACCGCGTTTTGACCGGCTCAGCATCAATGGCAACCGGGGCGCTGCAGAATACGCGGCGTCAGCGGGCGAAGGCGCGGTCAAATTCGCCTATCTCTCGCCCGACTTCGCCAACCCGACAGGCGAAACCGTGGATCTGCGGGGGCGGGAGGCGCTGCTGGATCTGGCAGATGAGTTGAACTGTGCGGTGATCGAGGATGGCGCCTATCAGGCCCTGCGTTATGACGGGGATGCCATCCCCTCAGTTCTGGCACTGGAATTGGCGCGTAAAGGGTCGATTGAAGATTGCCGCACGATCTATTGCGGAAGCTTTTCGAAAACCCTGTCACCGGGGTTGAGGGTTGGTTGGGTCGTGGCGGCAAAGCCGGTGATTTCTCAATTGGTGCTGATGAAACAGGCTGCCGATCTTCATTCGGCGACCATCAACCAGATGGCCATTGACCAGGTGGCACGGGCTTGTTTCGACACGCATATCCCGATGCTGCGTCGTGTCTATGGTGCCCGCCGCGACGCCATGTTGCAGGCGTTGCAGGACCATATGCCCGATGGCGTGCAGTGGACCAGGCCCGAAGGCGGCATGTTCGTGTGGTTGACATTGCCGGTCGGTACAAACGGGGCCGAACTGTTAGCCCGGGCGTTGGACACGGTCAAAGTCGCCTTTGTCCCGGGTGGAGCCTTTTTCCCGGACGGCAGCGGGACCAACACGATCCGGCTGAGTTTCTCAAACTCGGATGAGGATGCAATCCGCGAAGGTATTCAGCGATTGGGCGAGGTTCTGCGCGCCTGACCGGCGGAAAGGTTTTGTTAACCTTGATGGCGCAATGCTGGGGGTATGATCCGGTATCTGTCCCTCCTAGTGCTGGCCGCTTGCTCGGCCGGCACGCCCCACTTTCGCGATGTGCCTGCGACCCGTGTGGCGGTGAACGGCAGTGTATTTGACGTGCGGGTCCGCGATCAACTGGCCGAGGCTGTACGCATCAACTCTCAACATGCTCCGCGTCTTGGCCCCATTCGCGACCGGGCCGCACTGGCTATGGCACAGGTGTCGGGTTGCCCGTTGCTGGATGTTCTGGGCGACGCTGCGGTCACCGTGGGCATTCTGGGTTGTGACCGGGAATTGGGGGAAAAGCTTGTTTTCGGCAGCCTTCTTCGCGGTCCCTATGAATGTATCGACTATGGCTACTACGAAGACAATGGCTATCAGGTTTTTGAGTGCGCTCCTTACTGAGATACGCGCTTTTTTGCGTATTTTGGCAAGATATTGTGGATAACTTGACGTGAAATCCCATATCCTGCGTTACTCCGTTGACTCAACCCCAATGGGTTGCGCAGACTTCCAGATATAGGAATCATGGGACGAGCGGCCTTTGCGGTTCAGCAAACTTAAACTCACCGGCTTCAAAAGCTTTGTTGACCCGACCGATCTGATCATCGCGGATGGGTTGACCGGTGTGGTGGGTCCAAATGGCTGCGGCAAGTCCAATCTTCTGGAAGCGTTGCGTTGGGTAATGGGTGAAAACCGCCCCAAATCCATGCGCGGTGGCGCGATGGAGGATGTGATCTTTGCCGGGGCCGCAACGCGTCCGGCCCGCAATTTTGCCGAAGTTGTCCTGACGATGGATAACTCGGAACGTTTGGCGCCTTCGGGGTTCAATGACAGCGATCAGTTGGAAATTGTGCGTCGCATCACCCGCGACGTCGGCAGCGCTTACAAGACCAACGGCAAAGATGTTCGGGCTCGCGATGTACAGATGCTTTTTGCCGATGCCTCGACCGGCGCGCATTCACCTGCACTGGTGGGGCAGAACCGCATTGCCGAGCTGATCAACGCCAAGCCCCGCGCGCGTCGCCGCATTCTGGAAGAGGCGGCCGGTATCTCGGGCCTTTATCAGCGCCGCCACGAGGCGGAGCTAAAGCTGAAGGGCACCGAATCCAACCTGACCCGTGTGGATGACGTTCTCGAACAGCTTGGCACCCAATTGGCGCAGCTTGCGCGGCAGGCGCGTCAGGCCGCGCGGTACCGTGAGATTGGGGAGCAACTACGGCAGGCTGAAGGCATGCTGCTCTATCGCCGCTGGAAAGAGGCTGACATGGCCCGCCAACAGGCCGAAGACGTCTTGCGCGAGCGGATCACCGAAGCCTCGCGCGCGGAGGCCGAAGCCCGCGCCGCCAGCGCCAAGCGGTCTGAAATCGAGGAAATTTTGCCGCCTCTGCGCGAGGAAGAGGCAATCGCCGCCGCCGTCTTGCAACGACAGCAGGTACAGCGCGACCAACTGGCTGATCAGGAAACCCGCGCGCGTCAGACGATCGAGACGCTGACCAACCGAATTCAGCAATTGGCCAACGATATCGAACGCGAAACCGGCCTGAACCGGGACGCGGGCCAGATGATTGAGCGTCTGGAATGGGAAGCGCGCGAACTGGCCAAAGCGGCAGATGGGCATGACGACAAAGTGGCTGAGGCCGCCGAGATCGCGCGCGAAGCCGCATCCGTGCTGCAAGATCGAGAAGATCACCTGTCGCAGGAAACCGAAGATGTGGCGCGTCTTGTGGCGCGTCACCAGTCGGCTCAGCGTTTGGTCGAAGACAGCCGCAAGACGCTGACCCGGTCCGAAGGCGAAGAAGAGAAAGCCCGTGCTGCGGTAGACGAAGCCCGCAATGCTTTGACCCGCGCCAGCGAAGCGTTTGAGGAAGCGCAAGAGGGTGAGGAAGAAGCGCGCGAGGCCGCTGAGGCCGCCGACGAAGCGCTGGCCGCAGCGGACGAACTGCGCAATGAAACGCAAGCGAGAGAAGCCGAAGCGCGCGCTCAGCGGTCTGAGGCCGAGGGTGAACTGGGCGCGATCCGCGCCGAGACATCCGCCTTGGCCAAGCTGGTCGAACGGGATACCGCCGAAGGCGGGCAGGTCTTGGATCTGCTGCGGGTCGAGCCCGGCTATGAAAAGGCGCTGGGGGCGGCACTGGCTGACGACCTGCGTACACCGTTGGTCGATGCCGATGGACCATCCGGCTGGGTGCAGGTGTCAGGCTACGATGCAGATCAGCCCCTGCCCGATGGGGCAGAACCATTGGCGTTGCATGTCTCGGGCCCAGACCGTCTGAGCCGCCGGATCGCTCAGATCGGATTGGTTGATGCGGATCAGGGCGCGCGGCTGCAAGCCTCATTAAAGCCGGGGCAGCGTCTGGTGTCCCGTTCAGGTGACTTGTGGCGTTGGGACGGGTTCCGGGCATGGGCCGAAGATGCGCCAAGCGCTGCAGCCTTGCGGTTGGAGCAGCTCAACAAGCTTGAAGCTCTGAAACAGGAGCTTACCCGCGCCGAAGCGCAGGCTGATGGTGCCCGCGCGGCACATGAGGCGCTGTCGCAGCAACTGGCGGATGTCACCGAGGCAGACCGCCGCGCACGCGAAGCTCGACGCGCCGCCGACCAGCGGATGGCAGAATCCGCGCGCGGGCTGAGCCGGGCCGAGGCTGACCGCAATCTGGCGCAGGGCAGGTTGGAAACGCTTACCCTTGCCGTTGACAGACACAAGGATGATGCCATGTCTGCCCGCGCGCAACTGCGCGAGGCCGAAGGCACTCTGGCCGGCCTGGGTGACGTCGACAGCGCGCGCGCGCAGGTCGAGGATATCAAACAGACGGTTGAGGCCGCGCGGATCACCATGCTGACCCATCGCTCATCCCATGATGAGCTGCGCCGTGAAGGCGAGGCACGAACCCGGCGGGCCCAGGAAGTGACCAAGGACCTCAGTGGCTGGCGGCACCGGTTGGATTCAGCAGAAAAACGTATCGCGGAATTGGTCGAACGCAAGGAAAGCTCTGAGGAAGAACTGTCTGAGGCGATGGCCGCCCCTGGTGAGATCGCCGAAGCCCGCGAAGAACTGAACGAGTTGATCGAGACAGCCGAGGCCCGGCGTGCCGAGGCCGCCGACAAGCTTGCCGAGGCTGAGACGCAGCAGCGCGAAGTCGTGCTGGCCGAGCGAGAAGCTGAACGTTTGGCGTCTGAAGCCCGCGAATCCCGTGCAGCGGCTGAGGCGCGCTGTGACGCAGCCAAAGAAAGCGTCGTGGCAGCTGCTGAGCGGATCGCTGAAGATCAGCAGTTGACGCCGAACCAGTTGCTGAACCAACTGGATGTGAACCCTGACCAGATGCCTGCAGCCGACGCGCTGGAGGCCGAAGTAAACCGCCACAAGCGCCAGCGAGACGCGATGGGTGCGGTGAACCTGCGGGCCGAAGAAGACGCCAAGGAAGTTCAGGAAGAGTTCGATACGCTGAACACCGAAAAGGCTGATCTGGAAGAAGCGATCAAGGCCCTGCGCAGTGGGATTGCCAGCCTTAACCGGGAAGGCCGTGAGCGTCTTTTGACCGCGTTTGAGCAGGTGAATTCGAACTTTGCCATGCTGTTTAAGCACCTGTTCGGTGGCGGTGAGGCGAATCTGGTCATGGTCGAAAGCGACGATCCGCTGGATGCCGGGCTGGAAATCATGTGCCAGCCACCGGGCAAGAAGCTATCCACCCTCAGCCTGCTTTCGGGCGGCGAGCAGACCTTGACGGCGACCGCGCTGATCTTTGGCGTCTTCCTCGCCAACCCCGCGCCGATCTGTGTGCTGGATGAGGTCGACGCGCCACTGGATGACGCCAACGTCACCCGTTTCTGCGACCTGCTGGACGAAATGTGCCGCCAGACGGACACTCGCTTCCTGATCATCACCCACCATGCGGTGACCATGGCGCGGATGGACCGGCTGTTTGGCGTGACCATGCAGGAACAGGGCGTCAGCCAGCTGGTTTCGGTCGATCTGAAAAAGGCCGAACAGATGGTCGCCTGATCGTTCACTGCAACGTTATGCCTCAATCGCCGCGTGGCAGGTTAAGGTGGCAGCATGACCCGATATCTGATCTTTGCCTTGTTGGCTGCCAGCCCGGTTGTGGCGGCGGAATGGCCAACAAAACCCGGAGATGTCCCGCTTTCATCTGCCGAGCTGGACGCCCTCGCGGGGCGAACGCTGACCTTCTATGACGACGGACAGTCCAAGTTTTCGGCTGGTGGGGCTTATTCCTTTACCTACGCCAGCGGGGATTCCGCGTTTGGGACATATTCCATTGCCGACGACGGCAGTGTCTGCATCACGTATCGTAACGGGTTCAGCCGCTGCGATCTCTATGTACGCAGCGGTAAGCGCCTAGTTTTGATTGACGAGAAAGGCGACCGATACCCGGTCCGGCCTGAATGAGTTTGGTTGCCGCCTCGACGATCAGGCATTGGATCCAAGTACGGCATTAGCTGATTTAAAATTCGCGTTCTGCGTTGTCATTTGATCGAAATAATATCGAATGCCCGCGAAGAATGGTGAGTTTTCTTATCTGAGCCGGTGGTATGCTCTGAAAAATTCACACTCAATGAGGCTAACAGATGTGCCGATTTCTGGCTTGGGCAGGCGCAAAGCGTTATCTAGATGAATTGGTTCTGAACCAAGAGCAATCGCTTGTCATTCAGAGCCGAAATGCTCTGATCGGAAAGACGCCGATCAACGCAGATGGATTTGGCCTTGCCTGGTATTCCGAACGTGAGACGCCTTGTTTTTACAAGGACACTAACCCCGCCTGGTCGGATGCCAATCTTAAACAGCTAACGCATCACACCCGGTCGCATCTCTTTCTGGCCCATGTGCGGGCATCAACTGGTACTGCAACGTCGCGGAACAACTGCCACCCGTTTGGCGTTGGAAAATGGAGTTTTATGCATAATGGGCAGGCCGGAGGGCATGACCGTATCCGGCAGGAGTTGGACGGTATGATACCACCTGACCTTTACAGCCACCGGCTTGGCGCAACCGAAAGCGAAGCGATTTTCCTGATTGCCCATGGCGAAGGTCTGGATATCGATCCGATCGGCGCCATGGAGCGGGCAGTCCAACGTGTCGAAGATCTGTCACGACGCCGAGGTACAATGCCATATCTTCGCTTTGCCGCTTGTTGGTCGGACGGCGATCGCCTTTTTGCCGCCCGATATGCCTCGGACCGCTTTGCCCCAAGCCTCCACTACAAGGCGTGTAAGGATGGGTTCATTATTTCGTCCGAACCGTTGGACGCGAATAGCGGCGAATGGACTGAAATCCCTGCCAATACGGCGATTGAAACGCGGGGAGGGGCGTTGACTTCACATGCGTTTGAACCAAAAGCGCCGCATCACCGCGCCGAGGTTGCATAACTCTGTGGTGTTGCGTCCGGATGCGTCCCGTCTGTGCGGGACGCATCGGGGCTCATAACTGATTGAGCAAATCAGCTGTTGGCCACGCATCCGCGGGCAACCCCAGCCGTGCCTGTTCGGCCTGAACGGCAGCCCGCGTGCCGGCACCCAGAATACCATCGATCTTGCCCACATTATGCCCACGCGCTTGAAGCTTGGTCTGCAATTGCTTCATCTGCGCGCCCGACAGGCCTTGTGGCGGGGAACCTGCGTCATAGATTTGGCCGCCCTCCAACCGCGTACCGAAATAGGCAGCGGTCAGGACATAAACAAAGCTCTGGTTCCATTCGAAATAGACGTCAAAGTTTGGGTAGGCCAAGAATGCGGGGCCGTTGCGACCCTGTGGCAGGATCAGCGACGCGTGCAGATTGGCCAGAGATCCGCTGCGCGCTTGAACGCCCATCGCCTGCCATTCGGATACGGACCGCGACTTGCCGGGGCCGGACAGGGACCAGTCCATCTGGGCGGGAACAGTTACCTCCTGCAGCCAGGGTTCACCCGGACGCCAGCCCAGATGCGACAGCATCTTGCCGCCCGACATCAGCGCATCCGGGGCTGAGGTTTTTAGCGAGACCTTGCCGTCGCCATCCCCGTCCACGCCATTTTCCAGAATGTCGCGGGGCAACATCTGCACCATACCGATCTCACCTGCCCAGGCTCCGGTCGTGCGGTTGGGGTCGAAATCCCCTTGGCTGTAGAGCTCGATGGCTGCAAAAACCTGTGGTCGGAACAACTCAGGTCGGCGGCAGTCATGCGCCAGAGTGACCAGAGCGTTGCGGGTGTTGAAGTCACCTTGTACCGCGCCATAGTCGGTCTCGAACGCCCAGAACGCCAGCAGTACACCGCGCGACACGCCATATTCCCGCTCAATCCGGTCAAACACCGCATCGTATTTGCGAGACATGGATTTGCCGCGATCAATCCGGTTTTGCGAAATCAGACGGCGTGAAAAATCGATGAACGGTATTTGGAATACGCCTTGCGCCCGATCCGCCTTTAGAACCGCGCTGTCCTGCTGAACACCTTTGAAAAAGCTGTTCACGGTGGATTTATCGAACCCTTGCTGAACGGCCTCGGCCTTCAGACCCTTCACAAAGGAATTGAACCCGCCGCCACATTGGGCCAGGGCGGGAGAGGCGAGCAGGGTGGCGGCAATGATGCCCGAGAGTAAACGCATTTTAGGGTCCGTCAGAAAATAAAGCTGACCCCAACCCACACCGACACGAGGCCCAGCGCAAGCCCCCAAACCCGCCAAAGCATGTCACATGCGCGAAAAATCTCCGGCGCGCCGATGTTACGTGGCGCATCACCGTTGACCCAGGCCAGATCGCGGACCTGTCCGTCATAGCTGCGCGGCCCGGCAAGGGCGACGTTTAAGGCGCGCGCCATCGCGGCCTCGGGCCAACCGGCGTTGGGTGAGATATGGCGACGTGCATCCGCGACCATTTCTGGCCAGCGCGCCCATTGACCGGATAGTGCCACGATCATCACGCAGGTCAGACGGGCGGGAATGAGGTTCAACAAATCGTCCAGACGCGCCGCGGCCCAGCCGAAGTCGCGGTACTTTTCTGACCGGTAGCCGATCATGCTATCGGCGGTGTTGACCGCCTTGTAGATCAGCAACCCCGGCAGGCCCGCGACCAGAAACCAGAAGGCGGGCGCAATTACGCCGTCGCTGAGATTTTCGGCAGCGCTCTCAATCGCAGATCGCGCGACTTGCGCCTCGGTCATGTCCCGCGTATCGCGCGAAACGATCATGGCGACTTTGGCGCGGCCCTCGGTTAAGGAGGAGCGAAGCCCGTCACCGACATCGCGGACATGGGTCACCAGTGACTTCTGTGCCAGCAGAATTGCGGCAAGGACGATTTCGATCACCGGCCCAAACAAGGTCAGCGTGCGGCCCAGAATCACTGCGCCAAGGATCAGCAGCAGCACGATGGCCACGCCTTTCAAGCGCCTATTCGTTCCGCGGTTCAGGCGCAGGTCCAACCAGCCGATGACAGTGCCGATCATCACTGCCGGATGACGAATGCGCGACCAGATCCAATCTGGCTCTCCAAGCGCCGCGTCCAGACACATGGCGCAAACCAGCAGAAAAGCTGTGCTCACAACGCGGCCTCAAGCTGACGCCATCCGTCTGCAGGCGGCAAGCCAAGGCGCAGATAAGTGTTTGAGTAGGGGAATATGCGGCTCCAGATATGGGAGCGGGCCAGCTTGGCCTGCCAAGCGGCGGCATCGTCGACGTCATAAAGGCGGAACAACGTGGTGCCGCCGACCAGTTTTGCCCCCTTGCCGGTCATGATCCGGTCTAGCTGTTCTGTCGCTGCCGCCAACTGCTGACGGGTTGCTTTGGCCCAGTTCGTGTCCCGCAGCGCCCGTTCCCCGATCCGAAGGGCAGGGCCAGAGACAGACCACGGCCCGGTCAAATCGTTCAGCTTTGTGATCAGGTCCGGGTGGCCAATTGCAAATCCCAGCCGTAGCCCGGCCAAGCCCCAGAACTTGCCGAAACTTTTCAACACGATCACACCGGGCTGCTCGGCCAGATGAATTAGGGATGCGTCAGGGCAAACGTCACAAAAACTCTCATCAATCACGGTCAGCGGGGCATCGGCGTTCTGTTCGGACCAGATACGTCCATCCGGATTATTCGGGTGCACAAGGACGCGCGCCTCGGCTGGACCGTTCGATTCAACTGTCCAACCCTGCGCGGCGAAAGCTGCCGCGTGTTCGTTGTAGGTAGGTGCTGTGATCTGAACCCGACCCGTCGCAGCAAGCGCAGGCATGCGGGCGATTACTGCTGATGCGCCGGGCGCGGGCAGAATCGCGGCACCATCTGGAACAGACCAGAACTGGCGTGCTGCGGCAGACAGCCGTTCAAACGCACCGTGATCCGGCAGCGCGGCCCAATCCGACGGGGTCAGTCTCGACACCGGATACGGGTGTGGGTTGATGCCGGTGGACAGGTCCAGCCAATTGTCGCGTGCCCCGCCGAACCGGGCGATAGCGCCGTCCAGCCCGCCGCCATGGTCGCGCACGGCACGGGGGTTCAAATCTGCGTTTGGGCTTGCCATCGGTGTTCTCGTCGGAATTGCGTGTTTCCGGTGCTTCAAGCGGATTTTTGCCGCTTACACAAGCAAATCCGCGTGATCGGCCCGGTTGACCGGCACCGTTAACACTTTGTTAAGGAATAAGCGTGATCACAAACCACGGGGGTCGGCACCGCACACTCTACCAAGTGCCGAGGTTGTTGCAAATGAATGTACTGATTGTTGAGAGTAACCCCGACCTTGGGCGGGTCTGGAAAAGACATCTGGAACGGCAAGGCGCCGAAGTGACGCTTGTTGCCGGGCAAGAGGCTGCGATCCTTGCGTTGTATGGCACGGATTTCGATATCATCGTGTTGGATCTGGTGCTGGAAAATGGCAGTGCGTTGGCAGTGGCTGATTTCGCCAGCTATCGCCGCCCCGAGGCGCGAGTGATCTTTGTTACCAACACCACCTTTTTTTCAGACGGTTCGATCTTTGCCCACAGTCCAAACGCGTGCGCTTATGTGCAAAGCGGCACGCCGCCAGAAGATCTGGCGGCGATGGTTGAACATTACGCGGCGGGCCGCTGACCGCGCCCGTGCGGTTCCATGTAGTCCAAAACCGGGTTGGTCGGGATGATCCGATGCGGATTGATGCTTTCGTGGCTATAGTGATAGTGGCGCACGATGTGGTGCATGTTCACCGTCGAAGCGACGCCCGGCCATTGATACAGCTCGCGCGTATAAGCCCACAGGTTGGGGTAATCGATCAGTCGCCGCCGGTTGCATTTGAAATGCAGATGATAGACGGGATCGAACCGGATCAGCGTCGTGAACAACCGCCAGTCAGCCTCAGTCAGGCGATCCCCCATCAGATAACGTTTTGAAGCCAAACGATCCTCTAACCAGTCCAGCGTTTCAAACAGCGGGTCCACGGCGGCGTCATAAGCTTGTTGGCTGGTGGCAAAGCCGGATTTGTAGACGCCGTTGTTGACGTTGGAATAGATGCGCGCATTCACCTCTTCGATCTCATCGCGCATCGCTTCGGGCCAATAATCGTCGGCGTTGCCGGTAATCCCGTCAAAGGCCGAGTTGAACATGCGGATGATTTCCGAGCTTTCGTTCGAAACGATCGTCTGCTGTTTCTTGTCCCACAGGATCGGCACTGTGACACGACCCGAATATGTCGGGTCGGCCTTGGTGTAAATCTGGTGAGCAAAGCCCAGACCGTACAGTGTGTCCCCGGTTGCGCCGTAGTCATCAGTCTCGAAGGTCCAGCCTTTGTCCAGCATGTCGGGATGTACCACCGAGACTGAGACGTGCTTGTTCAAACCTTTCAGTTCCCTGAAGATCAGAGTGCGGTGCGCCCATGGACAGGCCAGGCTGACATAGAGGTGGTAGCGGTCGGTTTCAGCGTTGAAGCCACCCTTGCCCGATGGTCCGGCGCTGCCATCTGCCGTCAGCCAATTGCGAAACTGCGCGGCGCTGCGTTTGAACGCGCCGCCCGTGGATTTGGTGTCATACCAAGTGTCGTGCCATTTACCGTCGACCAACAGGCCCATTGCTCATGCCCTCCGAAAAGCGTTTGCGCCAAACATAGGCGGGTACATGGGGCGTTCCTATGCGAGGGCGCGCGCATCCTTCCTGCGCATACGCACAGGAAGGATTGGGATTTCTGTGCAACAAATTGAAATCCCGGCGCTGACTGTGATCAGGTTCACTGGATTTTTACAATTTGCGCCTCACAATAGAATACACTGCCGGGGGAGATATTTTTATGAGTACTTATGTTTCAAAGGAAATTACTGCCGAATTGGATGCGGCGCGAATCGCAGGATTGAAAAAGATCAGCCGCCTTCGTGTCGATATTGGCGACAATACCTACAAGATTCTTCGATTGTGGAAAGACGGATTTACAGTTGAGGCCGAAACCACGCCTCAACTGCGCGGGCTTGTGGATATCTATGATGGTGTCAGTCACTTGTACCAATGCCTAATCATCGCGGATGAGGATGAAGCAGGCGAAATGCGGTACGAGTTCAAGCGCAGCACGGCCGCAGCCGACAAGGCTCCGCTGGATTTCTACCGCGCGCCGGACGCGCCGATTGCGTTGCTTGGGCACAAGGATTGAGGACAGGGCCAACGACATCGCCGTTGGCCGCCTCGTTTACTGCAAATCAGCAAATGCATGCTTTAGCCGGGCGCATGCCTCTTCGACCCGTGCACGCTGAGTGGCCAAGTTAAACCGTTCGAAGGTCTCACCACCTGCGCCGAAACCGGGGCCTGAGGACGTTGCGATTTTGGCATCTTCGCGCAGGCGGCGGACAAACTCTTCATGGGTCATGCCGGTTCCTGAGAATTCTACCCAAGCCAGATAAGTAGCCTGCAATGGCATGGACCACAGACCAGGGATCTCGGCGATTGCTGCGTCAAAGACCTGGCAGTTGCCCGCCAGATGCGCGACCTGTTCGTCAACCCATGCCGCACCCTCGGGCGAATAGGCAGCAGTTATCATCGCCACGCCCAACGCGCTGGGGTCATAGTCCAGCGTCTGAATGCGGTGCCGCATGGCCGCGCGCAGTTTGGGGTCCGGAATGATCATGTTACCGGTGCGTTGACCGGCGATGTTAAATGTCTTGGACGCCGCAGTCAGGGTCACGGTCCACGGCCGCGCATCCGGCGCAGCCACATCCATCGGCACGAACGTATTGCCAGGATAAACCAGATCGTGGTGGATCTCATCCGAGACCAAAATCAACCCATTACGTTCGGCGAATGCGGCCACGGCACGCAATTCATCCGGTGTCCACACCCGGCCCGAGGGGTTTTGCGGCGAGCACCACAGCAACAGCTTTTCCGACCCGTCCAGACGCGACTGAGCGTCGTCCAGATCCAGCCCATAGGTTTCGCCTTGGCGAACTAGCGGGCACTCGACAACGCGACGTCCCGATTTGTTCACCTTGTGGGCAAACTCATGGTAGACGGGGCTGAAGATGACGACGCCGTCGCCGGGTTTGCTCCAGACATCCAGAGACAGGGCGATCGCATTGCCTAACCCCTGTGAAGTCAGCACCCAATCGGTGTCGATGTCCCAGCTATGGCGGTTCTTCATCCACCACTGAATCGATGCCAGATATTCCGGGTGAATCCACGAATACCCAAAGACCCCATGGTCAGCCGCTTTTCGAACCGCATCAATTACGCAAGGCGCTGTTGGGTAATCGGAATCTGCCGTCCACATGGCCAGCCCGTCCTGTGGGGGCACACCGTAGATTTGCTCCATCTTATCCCATTTTGAACTGTTGGTTCCCCGGCGGTCGATCAGGTCGTTGAAAGTCATGTCTGCTCCATCTGTCCGGACGAAAGCTAGCTACAATTCCAGCGGGTGCAAGGGGGGCGTTGCGGTGCAGTGCGGGATGGCCTAAATCAACCCCATGAAACGTAATATCCTGATCCATCCCGACCCCCGCCTGAAAAAGGTCTGCGCGCCTGTGGCAGATATCAGCGACGAGCTGCGCAAGCTGGCCGACGACATGCTGGAGACGATGTATGACGCGCCTGGCGTTGGTCTGGCCGCGCCTCAGATCGGCGTGCTGGATCGGTTGATCGTGTTGGACTGCATTAAGGAAGAGGGCGAAGCCCCGCGTCCGCTGATCATGTTCAACCCCGAGGTTATCGCCTCGTCCGATGAGACCAATGTCTACGAGGAAGGTTGCCTGTCGATCCCCGAGCAATTCGCCGAAGTCACGCGCCCCAAAGTGGTTGATGTCACGTGGATTGACCAGGATGGGAACTTGCAACAGGAAACATTCGACGGCCTGTGGGCGACCTGTGTTCAGCATGAGATCGACCATTTGAACGGCAAGCTGTTCATCGACTATCTCAAGCCGCTGAAACGGCAGATGATCACGCGGAAGATGCAGAAACTAAAGCGCGAGCAGGCCCGCGCATGACCGCTCGCACCTGCCTGCCATGGCCCGAAAAACGCCTGCGCACCAAGGCGGAGGACGTCGCCGAGATCACCGATGAAATCCGTGCCATCTGGGACGACATGATCGACACGATGGAAGCGATGCCCGGTGTTGGCCTTGCCGCGCCGCAGATCGGCGTGATGTTGCGACTGGCTGTGGTGGACGGCTCGGCTGAACGCGGTAAGGCTGTGCGTCTGGCCAACCCGGAAATCCTGCACAGCTCAATCGAATTGCGCGAACATGATGAGGCCAGCCCGAACCTGCCTGGTGTTTCGGCCAAGGTGAAGCGCCCACGCGCGGTGACGGTCAAGTTCCTGAATGAGCAGGGGATGGTGGATCGCCGCGACTTTGTCGGGATCGAAGCCACAAGCGTACAGCACCAGATCGACCATCTGAACGGGAAGATGTATTTCGACCGGCTCAGCAAGGTCAAACGGGACATGCTTCTGCGCAAAGCCAAAAAGCTGGGGTAGAGATGCGCGTTGTATTCATGGGTACGCCCGACTTTTCGGTTCCGGTTCTGGATGCGCTGGTCGAAGCTGGGCATGATATCGTCGCCGTGTATTGCCAGCCCCCGCGCCCGGCTGGTCGGGGCAAAAAGGACCGACCGACACCGGTTCACGCACGGGCCGAAGCGTTAGGCCTGACTGTCCGCCATCCGGTGTCTCTGAAATCGTCAGATGAACAGGATGCCTTTGCTGCACTGAACGCAGATGTGGCTGTGGTGGTCGCTTATGGCCTGATCCTACCGCAGCCCATTCTGGACGCGCCTGCCCAGGGATGTCTGAATATCCATGCCAGCCTGTTGCCGCGCTGGCGCGGGGCGGCCCCGATCCATCGCGCCATCATGTCCGGCGATGCGCAATCCGGTATCTGCATCATGCAGATGGAGGCCGGTCTGGACACAGGCCCGGTTCTTATGCGCGAAGCAACCGATATCGGGATCGAGGAAACCACCGACCAGTTGCATGACCGGCTGTCGATAATGGGCTCCAAACTGATCGTTGAGGCTTTGCATGACCTGCCGGATCTGACGCCCGAGCCGCAGCCCGAGGTCGGTGTGACCTATGCCGCCAAGATCGACAAATCAGAGGCACGGATTGACTGGTCCCGGCCCGCAGCCGAGGTGGACCGGCAGATCCGCGGTCTGTCCCCGTTCCCGGGTGCCTGGACCGAGATTGACGGAGACCGCGTGAAACTACTGGCGTCGCGTCTGGTCGAGGGGCAGGGCGTACCCGGCGAAGCTCTGGACGATGCCTTGACAGTAGCTTGCGGCGAGGGTGCCGTTGATCTGTTGCGCCTGCAACGGGCGGGCAAAGGCGCACAGGATAAGGAAACCTTTCTGCGGGGCTGGCCTGTGGCCAAGGGAAGTCGGATTTAGAAGGAATAACAGACTTGTACATGACTTTGATGGGGACGGTGTTGATCGCAGCCGTCGTTGGAAGCCTCGCGGAAAAAACCGGGTTTACCCGAAACGGCTATCTGCAATCTATCATCATTTGTATCGGCGGTGCCTTTCTGTTTTTCTTTGCTCAGATCATGTTTGGCAGGATGTTCGGGTTTAACCTTGCTTTTGGGTCCCCGGGATTGAACGCTATTGTGTCATCCGTCGGCGCGCTGATTATCGTGCCGACCCATTGGAGGAAGTGACATGCCTGTCATCGCCCTGATCGTCATCGGAGCCGCCGCAGGGTTCCTGGCCACCCGTTTAATGCGGATCGAGGCCAACATCCCCACAACCATGTTGATTGGCATCGTTGGTGCACTGGTTGGCGGATTTTTGTTGCGGGCCTTGATCACCGTGGCAGGGTGGTTGTCCGGATTTATAGGCGCGGTTCTGGGCGCGCTGCTGGTAATCTGGATATGGCAGACCTATCTGCGGCGTTAAGCGGGGCTACCGCTCGTCGCAAATCACTGTTGATCCCAACGATTTCGAATTGCGCGTCGCCATATTGAATCGATTGGCTTCTTCTGCTGACATCCAGTGCATTTCGTCCTCTGACGCTGCATCAAGCGTGAACCAATAAAAGGCCGGGTCGACACCAATATCATTGAAATAGTCGAGATAGCGATCGTGCTCGGGGTGGTTTTCGGGCAGGTTGGCAGCCACATATCCGCCGCCGCCCCAGCTATGAACCCCGACACATGCGCCAGGTTCCAGAGTGCGTCGATTGCCGGCGAGGAACAGATCGGTGCCACCAGAGGCGACCAAACCGTTTGAGGGCACCACAGTATCGAACCCTTCGTCCCGAACAACGCGGCTGAAAACGACATTTGCATCATCATCGACCGAGCCTTCGATGTTCTGCAGTACAAGGGTCTTGATCTCGGGATTGGCCGCGGTGATTTCTTCAAAAGCGCTGAGTGTCGTGTGATCAATAGCCCCCGAAGCAACGATTTCGTCGCCCTGTATAACGAAGCTGACCGCGTCGTATCGCTCTGCACACGCACCCAGAAGAGCCAGTGAGGCGACAAAAATGGGGAAAGTGAATTTCATTTCAGTCCTCACATCTGTGGCACAGGAAATGCAGATCGAACATTTTGCACCCGTTTATTGCCGCGGCGGGCGCGCCTTGTAAACCGGAAGCCGCCAGCCAAACACCAATGATCCCGCCCGCAATGCCCAGCAGATCAACGCACATGCGGCCAGTGTGGCCAGCTCGTCGAAACCAAGTCGGGTTGCGATCACAGCGGCAAAAGCCCCGGCAAACGCGCAAGAGACGTAGAGCTCACCCTGTTTCAGGACCAGTGGCACTTCGTTGCAGACCACGTCCCGCATTAAGCCGCCAAGGCAGCCCGTTGTGACGCCCATCAGCACAACGATGACACCGGATTGGTTCAGCGACAAGGCTGCGCCAGCACCTGCTGCCGCGGCAATCGACAGAGCGAAACTGTCCAGCCAGACCAGCAAGTTGTATCGGCTTTCCACCAAATGGGCGGTGAAAAACACCACCACAGCTGCCGCTGTGGCGATCAGGATATAGTCCGGTTGACCGACCCAGAACACTGGGTGCCGGTCCAACAGCAGGTCGCGGACGGTTCCGCCGCCCACAGCAGTCAGGCAGGCCATAAAGGCAAAACCCACCAAATCCAGCTGTGCCCGGCTAGCCACCAATGCACCCGTCAGGGCAAAAACCAGAACTGAGGCATAGTCGAGCAGTGCCAGACCGCTCACGTTTGCGCCTTTTTGGGTTTGAACGGGGCCATGCCCGCGCGGGCCAGCTCGTCGGCTTTTTCGTTTTCGGGATGGCCTGCATGGCCCTTGACCCATTCCCAGGTCACGTCATGGCGCGCCTGCGCTTCGTCCAGTCGCTGCCACAGATCGACATTCTTGACTGGTTTCTTATTCGAGGTCTTCCAGCCGTTGCGTTTCCAGCCGAAAATCCAGCCGGTCACACCGTTCTTTACATAGGCGCTGTCGGTTACCACGGTGATCTTCGAGGCCCGCTCCAGCGTTTCCAGCGCGCTGATCGCGGCCAGCAATTCCATGCGATTGTTGGTGGTTTCAGCCTCGCCGCCGTTCAGTTCGCGCTCTTTCAGGACTTTTTCGCCGTCCATTGCGCGCATCAGCACGCCCCACCCCCCCGGGCCAGGATTACCCGAACAGGCACCATCGGTATAGGCAAACAACTCAGGCATGGGCGATCACCAGAATAAAGCCGTCATAAGACCCGGCCAGACCTTTGCCGACTCCGGTTGTAATCCGGTCAATTGTGAACCCTGCCTCGGCCAGCGCCTCTTCGATCTCGGTCTGTGAGAAATAGGTGTAATAGCGATCAATGTCGTCGCGGTGTTCACCGGTTCCCAGTTTCAGACCAAGGAAAAAGATACCCTCGGGCTTCAATGCCCGGTGGATGGCCGCCAAATGGCGCGGGAAATCCTTGCGAGGGGCATGCAGCAGCGAAAAGCTGGCATAGATGCCGTCAAACGTGGCCTTTTCGGTCACATCGTCAAATGTACCGACATGCGCATCTACGCCATTTTCGCGGGCGTGCTCCACAAAGGCCGGCGTCGCATCCAATGCCCGAACCCGCAGCCCCTCACGCAGGAAAAACATGCTATCCGCCCCAGGGCCTGAGCCGAGGTCCAGCACATAGCCACCCGGCGCAACCGCTTCGGCAAAGGCCATACGCGCTTCGATCTGTTCGGGCGGCAATGGGACGCTCAGATACTCGGCAACACGCGTGGTGTAGGCATCAATTGTCTTGCGATCGGTCACAGGTACACTCCTACGGCAAGGCATATCAGGACGATGGCTGTCAGCAGAACGCGCAGCCTCAGCCACCATGTTGGGGTCAGCCGCCAATATGCAAATATCGCATCCAACATCAGCAAACCGGCGAAGCCGTACATCAGGTTGATGCCCGCCTCGACAGGTCCACCGCCGGTCATGAAAAACGCCCAAAGCGCCGGGAGGACTGACAGCACATAGCATGTCGCTGCCTTACTGCCCGAGGTCTTGGTGGCGAACCCCCACAGAACACCGGACATAAAGCTTAAGATCACCGAGCCGTAGAACAGTTGAATATACGGCCCGACGAACCGCGAACCAAGCTCTTGCCTGCCCCAATCCTGCAAATCGCCGTTCAAGGAGGTCAGCGCGCCCCAAATGAACGGGATCAGCCCCGCCAGCGCCAGAACCAACGGCGCCTTGGGGACGCCTCTCATGCGGTTTGCCTCAGGACGCGAGGCACTTTGAATTCGACATTTTCGACGGCAGTTTCGACCAGTTCAACCGTTACGTCATAATGGTTGTTGAAAGCGTCAATCACCTCATTCACCAGCACTTCGGGTGCTGACGCGCCTGCGGTAATGGCGATGGATGAGATGCCTTCCAGCGCCCGCCAGTCGATATCGTGGGCGCGCTGCACCAATTGCGCATAGTTGCACCCGGCGCGCGCAGCAACCTCGACCAGCCGACGTGAGTTCGACGAGTTCGGCGCGCCCACAACCAGCAAAGCATCCGATTTCGGAGCCACGGCCTTAACGGCCTCTTGCCGGTTCGTGGTGGCGTAGCAAATGTCCTCTTTATGCGGGCCAACGATGGCCGGGAACCGGGCTTCGAGGGCCGCGATAATGTCCTTGGTGTCATCCACCGAAAGCGTCGTCTGGGTGACAAATGCCAGCTTTTCCGGATTGCGCACCTGAACCGAGGCCACGTCATCGACGGTTTCAACCAGCAGCACTTCGCCGTCAGGCAATTGGCCCATGGTGCCGATGGTTTCTGGATGGCCCTTGTGCCCGATCATGATCATCTGCAATCCGGCTTCAGCATGGCGCTGCGCCTCGACATGGACCTTGGAGACCAGCGGGCAGGTGGCATCGACGTAGATCATTTCCCGCTGGGCCGCCGACGCGGGAACGGATTTCGGTACGCCATGCGCTGAAAAAATAACGGGTCGGTCGTTAGGACACTCGTCCAGCTCTTCGACAAAAACGGCCCCCTTGGCGCGCAGACCATCTACGACGAATTTGTTGTGCACAATTTCATGGCGCACATAGACCGGGGCCCCCCATTTCTGCAGCGCCATTTCAACGATCTTGATCGCCCGGTCGACACCGGCGCAAAACCCGCGTGGTGCGGCAAGGTAAAGGGTAAGGGGCGGCTTGGTCATGTCTTGGTCTCCATAGGCCACAGGTAAGTCTTTTCCCGGCTATGGTCCAGACAGGACATTGTCATTGATCTGACATGAATCACTGCTAGCCAGCAGGTGTTTCAGTACCTGCTTTTAGTTAAAGAAGCGCGGCCAGGTTGGTACAGCCTGACCGCGCTAATTTCTTCCCCCGGGCTTGGTGAGTGGCCGAGTCTTACTGTCCACCCGCAGCAACGCTGCGTGGCTCCATGGGCATTTCACGCGGAGGTCGCCCGATCACGTCGCGCAGGTCTTCAAGTTCGATGAAGTTGTCAGCCTGGCGGCGCAGCTCGTCCGAGATCATCGGCGGCTGGCTGCGGATGGTCGAAACCACCGAAACGCGCACGCCCTGACGTTGCAAGCTGGCAATCAGCGGGCGGAAATCCCCATCGCCCGAGAACAACACGATATGATCGACACGCGGTGCCAGTTCCATGGCGTCGACCGTCAGTTCGATATCCATGTTACCTTTGACTTTCCGACGCCCCATGCTGTCGGTGTATTCCTTCGCCGGTTTTGTCACCATGGTGAAGCCGTTGTAATGCAGCCAGTCAACCAAGGGGCGGATCGGGGAATACTCGTCGTTTTCCAATAGCGCCGTATAGTAAAAAGCCCGAAGCATTTTGCCGCGGCGCATAAACTCCTGGCGCAGCAATTTGTAGTCGATGTCAAACCCCAGTGCTTTTGCGGCCGCATAAAGATTCGAGCCGTCGATGAACAGCGCTAGCCGTTCGTCTTTATAGAACATAAATAGGTCCTTCCGGTACAATACAGGACGCCGTGGTGTTACGTGAGTGGGTATTTGGAAATATGCGGCGCGCTGATCTTCTATAATTAGGCCATTTCGGTCGTATCGCAAGCATGCAATTCGCCGAATATAGTGAATGGAACGTACAAATCTATGTCAAAAGCGGTTATCGCGCTGGGCGCAAATCTCAAATTGAGAGGTATTGGCCCCAAGGTGACACTTCAAAGCGCACTTGACGCGATGTTGCGTCAAGGGGTGGTGATTCGTGCCGTCAGCCGTTTTTTTGAGACCCCGTGCTTCCCGGCAGGTGCCGGGCCCGACTATATTAACGCGGCTGCAGTGATCGAAACGGACAGGACACCAGCCGATTTGTTGCACCTGCTTCACCAGATTGAGCATCAATTTGGCCGCGAAAGGGTGCAGCGATGGGGTATGCGAACGCTGGATCTGGATCTGGTGTGCTATGATGAATTGGTTCTGCCGGATCGCACCGTATATGATAGCTGGCTGACCCTGCCAGCACAGGAACAGACGCAAAAGGCGCCGGATCGGCTGATTATACCACATCCGCGACTGCAGGATCGTGCTTTTGTACTTGTTCCGATGGCGGACGTAGCCCCAGATTGGCGGCATCCTGTGCTGGGCCGGACGGTAACCGAAATGCTGGCAGACCTGCCCGCAGCGGATATTGCAGAGGTCACGGCTGTGTGAACGGTGCATTTGCAGCATTTCTTGCTTGTCAAGGCAGGGATTCGCCCTTAGATAAACCTCTTCCTGACATGGATTCAGTAACGGAGAGCGCCCCATGGCCCGCGTGACGGTTGAAGATTGCGTAGACAAGGTTCCTAACCGGTTTGAACTGGTGATGCTTGCCGCCCATCGCGCGCGCGAGATTTCTGCCGGTGGCCCGATCACCGTCGACCGTGACAATGACAAGAATCCCGTCGTGTCGCTGCGCGAGATTGCGGACGAAACCCAAAGCGCGGATGAACTGCGCGAGCGCCTGATCGAGGCCAACCAGACCCAGATTGAGGTCGACGAGCCGGAAGAAGATCAGATGGCTCTGCTGATGGGTGCGGAGTCAGACAAGCCTGCCGATGACGATATGTCGGAAGAGAAGCTGCTGCGCGCTCTGATGGAGGCTCAAGGCCAGGGGTAATCCCCAAAGATAAAGGTGCGGACCGGATGATTTCTGCAGACGACCTGATTGCGCTGGTCCGCAACTACAACCCCAAGACTAATGCTGACCGCATCGCCCGAGCATATGAGTTCGGAAAGCAGATGCATGACGGTCAGTTTCGGCATTCCGGCGAGCCCTATTTCACGCATCCCGTTGCCGTGGCCGCCATCCTGACCGAACAGCGTCTGGATGATGCGACGATCATTACGGCGTTGCTGCATGACACGATCGAAGACACCAAAGCCAATTATGGCAAAGTGTCCGAACTGTTCGGGGAAGAGGTTGCCAAGCTGGTCGATGGCGTCACCAAGCTGACCAATTTGCAGCTGTCCAGCCGCGAGACCAAACAGGCCGAGAACTTCCGCAAGCTGTTCATGGCCATGTCCAAGGATCTGCGGGTTATTCTGGTCAAGCTCGCTGACCGTTTGCACAACATGCGCACTATCAAGGCAATGCGCCCGGAAAAGCAGGTGCAGAAGGCACGCGAGACGATGGATATTTATGCGCCGCTCGCGGGTCGCATGGGTATGCAGTGGATGCGCGAAGAGCTTGAGGATCTTGCTTTCCGCGTTCTGAATTCCGAAGGTCGCCAGTCGATCATTCGCCGCTTTATCACCTTGCAACGTGAAACCGGCGACGTGATTCACCGGATCACCGGCGACATGCGGCACGAGCTGGAAAAGGCGGGCATCGAAGCCGAAGTGTTTGGTCGCGCCAAAAAGCCTTATTCGATCTGGCGTAAGATGCAGGAAAAGGATCAGGGCTTTTCGCGCCTGTCCGACATCTACGGCTTTCGCATCATTACCCGGTCCGAGGAAGATTGTTACCGGACGCTAGGTGCGATCCACCAGCGCTGGCGCGCGGTGCCGGGTCGGTTCAAGGATTATATTTCGCAGCCGAAATCGAACGGTTATCGCTCGATCCACACAACAGTTTCCGGCCGCGACGGGAAACGGGTCGAGGTTCAGATCCGCACCCGTCAGATGCATGATGTGGCAGAAACCGGCGTTGCAGCGCATTGGTCGTACCGCGACGGTGTCCGCTCGGAAAACCCATTTGCCGTTGATCCGGCCAAGTGGATTGCGAACCTGACTGAACAGTTCGACAGTGAGGAAGATCACGAAGATTTCCTCGAAGCGGTCAAACTGGAAATGTACTCGGACCAGGTGTTTTGCTTCACGCCCAAGGGCGATGTTGTCAAGCTGCCGCGCGGGGCTACGCCGATTGATTTCGCCTATGCGATCCATACGCGCATTGGACATGCCTGTGTTGGCGCCAAGGTGGACGGCATCCGTGTGCCACTGTGGACGCGGATCAAGAATGGTCAGTCGGTGGATGTAATTACCGCTGACGGCCAGACGCCTCAGGTAACGTGGCTTGAGATTGCGGTGACCGGCAAGGCCCGGACCGCCATTCGGCGTGCGCTGCGCGAGGTCGACCGCGAGCGGTTCATCAAGCTGGGCAAGGAACTTGCGCGTTCCGGTTTCGAACATGTCGGTCGAAAGGCTACCGACAAGGCGCTGGATACCGCGGCGAAACACCTACGCCTGAAGGATCGTCACGAATTGCTGGCGCGTCTCGGCAGCGCCGAGCTGACGGCGCATGATGTGGTCAGCGCCGTTTACCCTGAACTTACCCAGGATGACGGTGACGCCATTTCTCCGCGCCGCGCGGTGATCGGCCTTGAACCCGGCCAGAAATTCGACCGCGCGCCCTGTTGTCAACCTTTGCCTGGCGAACGCATCGTCGGCATTACCTATCGCGGCAAGGGCGTTGTGGTGCACGCAATCGATTGCGACCGCCTGTCCGAGTTCGAAAGCGAACCAGATCGCTGGGTTGATCTCCACTGGCATTCTGGCACGCACCCGGCCGTTCATGGTGCGACGCTGGACGTCACGATTGGCAATGATGCGGGGGTGCTAGGGCGCATTTGTACGTTGATAGGCGAGAAAAAGGCAAATATTTCGAACCTGGAATTTGTCGACCGCAAACCGGATTTTTACCGCCTTCTGGTCAGTGTCGAATTGCGTGACCTGGAACAGTTGCATTCGCTGATGCTGATGCTTGAGGCCGAAAGCGACGTTGCCGCGGTCGAACGCTATAGGGACAGGACCAAAACCGCAGTAGCGGCTGGCTGAGAAGGGGTGATCAGGAGTGGTATTTAAGCGCCGAGACCGACGCTCGCCTGTCCAGATCGCGTCTGAATTCGTCTATCCTCGTGGTGGATGGACGCGGGCCTTTCACTACGTCAAGCATCGTGTTCGTAGGCTGCCGGATTCCCCCGAGCGAATTGCGCGTGGCATCGGTGCAGGCGTCTTTGCCTCATTCACTCCGTTCTACGGATTGCATTTTCTGGTCGCTGCTGTGGTGGCACGCTTGCTGAACGGGAATATTCTGGCGGCACTGAGTGGAACATTCTTTGGCAACCCACTCACCTATGTGCCAATCGGTGTGGTTTGCCTGCAGACCGGGCATTTCCTGCTGGGAACCAAGTTCCACAAAGGCGACACGCATGGTCTGATGGGCAAGTTCACAGATGCAATGGGTGATCTGAAGAACAACTTTATTGCCATGTTCACCGACCGTGTCGCGGACTGGCATGGGCTCAGCATCTTCTATAACGAGGTGTTCTTTCCCTACATGATTGGCGGCGTTCTTCCGGGCATTCTGGCGGGTGTAATTTGCTCCTATCTCAGCTTGCCGCTGATCCGCACCTATCAGCAGCGCCGTCGCGACAAGATCAAGGCAAAGTTTGACGAAATCAAACGCTTGGCCGAAACTAAGCCTGCCGTTCCATTGATGAATACCCTAGGTTCAGACCAGGGCCTTAAGAAGGATTCGAGCGATGTCTGACAACCACCTGCGTCTTGGCGTAAATATCGACCACGTGGCCACGGTTCGCAACGCGCGGGGCGGGGCCTATCCTGATCCGCTGCGTGCCGCCAAGCTGGCGGAAGAGGCCGGGGCTGACGGCATTACCGCGCATCTGCGCGAAGACCGTCGCCATATCTCGGACGCTGATATCGATGGCCTGATGGAGGTCCTGTCGGTGCCGTTAAACTTTGAGATGGCCGCGACGCCCGAGATGCAGAAAATTGCCTTGCGGCATAAGCCGCATGCCGTTTGCATCGTCCCTGAAAAGCGCGAAGAACGCACCACCGAAGGCGGGCTGGAAGTCGCGCGCGAGGAAAACAAACTGGCTCATTTTATCGCTCCGCTGCGCGATGCCGGGTGTCGTGTGTCTATCTTTATCGCTGCTGATCAGCGCCAGATCGAGGCGGCGCATCGTATCGGCGCCGAAGTGATCGAGCTGCACACCGGTGCGTATTGCGATGCCATGGCCGAAGGCCACGAGGACAAAGCCAAAAGTGAGTTGGAAGCCCTGCGTGAAATGTCCGCTTTTGCCCATTCACTGGGCCTTGAGGTGCACGCGGGTCACGGCCTGACTTATGACACCGTACAACCGATCGCGGCATTCCCCGAAGTGCGCGAGCTGAATATCGGCCACTTCCTAATTGGCGAGGCGATCTTTCGCGGCCTCACGCCTGCCATGGCCGAGATGCGGCGTCTAATGGATGAGGCGCGCGGATGATCACACCCGGTTTTGTTGCCATTTGGTTTGCCTGGCTGATGGCCGGTGGCTCTCCGGGGCCTGCAACAATGGGGATTGCCGGAACGGCAATGAACGAAGGTCGCCGCGCTGGCCTGGTGTTTGCTTTGGGCATTTGTGCTGGTTCTGCCGCTTGGGGCATCGCCGCAGCGCTGGGCCTGTCAGCAATCATGTTGGCAAATGCCTGGGTGTTCGAGGTCATCCGCTATGTGGGGGTGGCCTATTTAGGCTGGTTGGCGATCAAGGCGCTGCGCCGGGCGATGACGTCTGATGAGGTTGCTATGGGCAACCCTGTCACCGGCTCTTTTCGCACAATCTTTGCCAAGGGCGCGGCCATTCACCTGACCAACCCTAAAGCGATCCTGAGTTGGGGGTCGATCTATGCCATCGTCGCCCCGAGTGTTTCCAGCCTATCGATGTTGTTGGGCTATTTCGCCATGCTTTACGCAGGATCGTTGCTGATCTTCATCGGCTACGCCTTCCTCTTCTCTTCCGAGCATATGGTGCGCGTCTACAGCCGCGCCCGTCGCTGGTTCGACTTCGCCTTTGCCGGGTTCTTTGGGGTGGCGAGTTACAAGATTTTGACGGTGCGGTTGGGGTGAAAGAGGCATTCGCGTGAACTTTAACATACTCAGATTTACATGGGTATTTTCGGCAGCGTTCGTCTGTATTCTGGTTCTTTTCTTCATTGAAGCAGTTGTGCGTGTCTTATTGGTAGATCACGGATCGCTGGGGGCTTCTCCAAGTATCTTTATGTATCTGTATTTAATTGCGAATTTATCCGAGAAAATTTGGGTCAGCGTCCTAGACTATTTTCATTTGTTCGAACTCGCTGCGTTTGGCGTGGCCGCATATGTGGAGGGTTCCCACTACGTAAAGAAGCAATCAGAGTGGCCCAAAGGGATTCATCTTTTGACTGCGAGTACCGCGATGGCGGTTATGGGTTTGGTGATAGCCCTGCTTCTATCGTCGCTCGTTGTCGTGGCCATTGGTGAAAGTATCCCTTTCGACTCACTACTAGTAGATCCGATGGATGCGTACTATTTGGCAGTCGCGATTGTAGTCTGCACCATTACCTGCCGCGCTTTATTGGGCCGCGGGTTACGAGAAATGCGCAGACCTGAGCTCAATGTATTAAGTGAGAACCTATGATCCTCGGCATCGGCACGGACCTTGCAAATATCGACCGCATTCAGGGCACACTCGACCGGTTTGGCGACCGGTTTCGCAATCGTGTCTTCACCGAAACCGAACAAAGCAAAGCGGAACGTCGTGCTGATGTCGCCGGAACCTACGCCAAACGCTGGGCCGCAAAAGAGGCGTGCTCAAAGGCGCTGGGCACGGGGCTGGCTATGGGCATCGCCTGGAAGGATATGTCGGTGACTAATCTGCGCACCGGTCAGCCAGTGATGCATGTGACGGGGTGGGCGGCGGATCGACTGAAAGAGATGACGCCCGAGGGGTATGAGGCCATCATCCACGTCACCCTGACCGACGATCACCCTTGGGCACAGGCATTCGTGGTGATCGAGGCGCGTCCGCTTCACGATGGCCCCGCGCAGCCTTGACTTGCCCGTAACTGACCCGCATGTAGCACCCCAACGAATAAACGACCGGAGAGCAGTATGGCCGAGGAAGCCAAATCAGGTAACGCCGTTTGGGAGACGATCAAGACCATCGTCTATGCCCTGCTGATCGCGGGCGTCTTCCGCACGATCCTGTTTCAGCCGTTCTGGATTCCGTCGGGTTCGATGAAGCCCACCTTGTTGATCGGGGATTTCCTGTTCGTCAACAAAATGTCTTACGGTTATTCTTACGCGTCCTGTCCCAGCCTGATCATCCCAAGCGTCGGCCTGAATGTTGACGCCGAAGACCTTTGCGGCTGGATGCAAAGCGATGAAAACACCCGTATCTGGGGTGGTGACCCCGAACGCGGTGACGTCATTGTTTTCCGCCACCCGGTTAGCGGCCGCGATTACATCAAACGCCTGATCGGTCTGCCCGGGGATCGCATTCAAGTGCGGGACGGTCAAATCATTCTAAACGGCACAGCCGTACAACAGAAACCTGATGGTGTATTCACCGAAGTCGCCGAACCACAAGGTTCGCAAGGTTTGCGCCCGCGCTGCGAAAACGGTCCTGTCGGCTTTGGCGGTGACTGCGAAAAGTCGCGGATGATCGAAACCTTGCCAAACGGTGTGTCCTACGAAGTGCTGAACATCGGCAACCAGGCGGCTGACAATACCGGCATCTACACGGTTCCCGAAGGGCATTACTTCTTCATGGGCGATAACCGCGACAACTCCAGCGACAGCCGCGTGCCGCAATCCGCAGGTGGCGTTGGCTATGTGCCTTACGAAGACCTGATCGGGCGGGCTGATCGCATCCTTTTCTCATCCGCTGGCCGGTCGATGCTATTCTTCTGGACATGGCGCGGGGATCGCTTCTTTAAGGCGGTCAATTGAAGCTTTCGACCGAGATAAAGGCGTTCCAGCAGCGTCTGGGGTACGAATTCTCGAACCCTGAACTGCTGGTGCGCGCACTGACTCATGGATCGGTCTCGTCCTCGACACGACCCGACAATCAGCGGTTGGAGTTTCTGGGCGATCGGGTTCTGGGTCTAGTCATGGCAACCGCCCTACTGGAGGCCGACAAAAAAGCATCCGAAGGGCAGTTGGCCCCACGGTTCAACGCGTTGGTCCGCAAAGAGGCCTGCGCCGATGTGGCGCGGCAAATCGATCTTGGCGTGGTGCTGAAACTGGGTCGGTCCGAGATGCTGTCAGGCGGGCGCCGCAAACAGGCCCTGCTGGGTGATGCGATGGAGGCTGTGATCGCCGCAATCTATCGCGATGCCGGTTTCGAGGCTGCGCGCGACGTCATTCTGCGACTGTGGGGGGATCGCGTCCACAACGTTGAAGCGGATGCGCGCGACGCCAAAACCTCGCTGCAGGAATGGGCGCAGGCGCGCGGGCAAAAGCCGCCCGCTTACGTCGAGGTCAAGCGCAGCGGCCCCGACCATGCCCCCGTCTTTACTATTGCCGCACGATTGCAGGACGGGGCCGAGGCTCAGGCGACGGCGGGGTCGAAACGTCAGGCAGAACAAGCTGCCGCGAAAGCGCTGCTGGATCAGTTGAAATAGCAACCCTCGACAGCCCGAACATGTCACAATTCTCAATCTAACTTGAGGCCTATGGCAGACCTCGGGTCGCGGGCGTATCTGAACATCATCCGCTTTGGCGCATGTCTAAGAACAAGCGAGCAAAGCGAAACAGATACAATGATTTGAGGCATTCAAATGCAAAGCGCAAAACTGACCACAGTGAATATCGGCTTTTTGTTCATCGCCGGTTTTATCGCCACGATCGCCTTCGATTTCTGGGGGCAGGTTGTCAGCCCCGGCATCGGCTGGGCCAATCTTTCACCGGAAGGGCTGGCCCAGAGCCTGTTGTCCAGTCTCGGCCTGCCCAGCAATGCGTTTCTGGGCTTTTTCGTGCATTTCTATCTTGTGGGCCTGATAGCCTATCCGCTGGGGTGGTTTCTGATCTTCAAACCGGTATGGGTTAAGGTACTTGGCCCCGTTCATATGTTTGTGGCCTCAGCGATTTACGGGTTTGGTCTCTGGGTTTTTGCTTTGGGTGGTATCACGACCTTGTCCGGTCTGCCGACCTTCTTGAACTTCTCGGCGATCACTTGGGTCGCACTAATCGGGCATGTTCTTTACGGGATCGTCATGGTTGCCGTCTTGCGCTTGATTGAGCGCCAGAACGCATGAAATGCCTGGGGGGCGTCTAGCACGCCCCTCAGACCACCCGGATAAATCCAGTCAGCCCGGTCTTTTGGTGCTCGATGACATGACAGTGGAACGCCCAGTCGCCCGGGTTATCAGCGACCAGCGCGATCTCGGCAACCTCGTCTTTTAGCAACAGCATCGTGTCGGTCATCAGAGGCGGCAGTTGGCGCAGGTTCGACCGTATCGGCACAAAAGCCAACCCGTGCAGGTGGATCGGGTGCAAGTTAGGAGATTCATTTCGCAGCCGAAGGACATAGCTTTTGCCCATTTCCAGCGTTGCCAAAGGCCCAACACCCTGCGCCGCGTCGCCGGGCCATGGTTTGCGATTGATGGACCAGAAGTTATACCCCAGCGAGCCGCAGAACCCGTTGTTGGGTTTGCCACCTTCGGGGGTCCAGCCAAATACAAACTCGTGCAGCTCGGAATTGGTCAGATCGGGTTTCGCGACCGGGTTGACGGGCAGAGGGCGCAACTCTTGCAGGTCCCGTGACGCTGATGATCCGATTGCGCGCAGCTGTGCCATAGGTCTGTGCGGCTGACCGGGCAATTTTGCCATCAGCGCAACGCTGCGCCCCTCGTCGCCGGGCATTGCTACCGCAAAATCCACACGCTGGCCAGGCCCGACAAGAAGTGGCTCATCAGCGCTGGGCATCGGGATGTCAATCTCAAGCGGATGGCCATCCCACGCGATGATCCGTGCATCGCCGCCCTCAAGATGCAGTTTGTAGATGCGCGTTGTGTCTGTATTCACCACTCGTAGTCGCACTAGACTGCCTGCGGCGTGATCGTAGACTGGACCCTGCACCCAGTTGGCGGTGTGGACATTGCCAAAGGTCCCGGCCCGTGCGGCACCGCGCTGAGTATAGGCGGGCAGGAACGCGCCATCTTCATCCAGCCGAAAATCGCGCAGGTTGATCACTTGTTCGCTGTCAAATCCGGGGTCTTCGGGTTCTGCAATCACCATGACGCCGGTCAGGCCATGGGCCATCTGCTCCATCGTCATACAATGCGGATGATACCAGTAGGTGCCTGCATCGGGCGGGGTGAATTCGTAGTTGAACATCTCACTTTCACCCAATGGCATTTGGGTCAGGTAAGGCACTCCGTCCATGTTGTTCGCGATCCGCATCCCGTGCCAGTGCATTGCCGTATATTCCGACAGCGTATTGCGCACGGGTAACCGCATCACTTCCCCCTGCTTGCCATGCAATACCGGCGGCGGTGCGTTAGGGGACAGGCTGACCATTCCGGTCGTCACCGTATCCCGCAGGGCAAAGCTTGCTGGTTGAATGGTTAACTCCGGCGTCCCCTGCGCCAACCCGAAACCGCCCAGACCCAGTGCGCCGGCAGCGGCCCCGCCGCCCAAAAGAAACTCGCGACGTTTCATGTCTTGCCTCATTTTCCGATGGTTGCCTGGCTGGATTTGGCGTGGCATGCGTCAGGGGTGACATCGATTTTGCATGGCCGCAATGCGACAAATCCCTCTGGCCCGCGCGACCTTTCTGCTATAGGGGTGCGCACTTGCAACCAGGAACGCCAGACACATGACCACACGCGCCGGATTTATCGCCCTGATCGGAGAGCCCAACGCAGGCAAATCCACCCTGCTGAACCGCATGGTCGGGGCCAAGGTTTCGATCGTGACGCATAAGGTTCAGACGACCCGTACCCGTATTCGCGGTGTGGCAATGGAAGGCGATGCGCAGCTGGTCTTTGTAGACACACCCGGCCTGTTCAAACCGCGTCGTCGTTTGGATCGCGCCATGGTTGCCGCGGCCTGGGGCGGAGCGGCGGATGCAGATGTGGTCGTTCTGATGATCGAGGCGCATCGCGGCATCACAGAAGGGGTCGAGCGTATCCTCGAAGGTCTGGAAGAGATCGGGCAGGGCCGAAAGGTTGCGTTGGCGATCAACAAGATCGACAAGGTCCAGTCTGAGGTGCTGCTGGCCCTGACAAGTGACTTGAACGCACGCTACCCGTTTTCCGAAACCTTCATGATTTCCGCCGAAAAGGGGTATGGCGTTGACGATCTGCGCAAATGGCTGGCTGCGGAACTACCCGAAAGCCCGTGGCTGTATCCAGAAGATCAGATCGCCGATCTGCCCCTGCGCATGATCGCGGCTGAGATGACGCGCGAGAAACTGACCCTGCGCCTGCATCAGGAACTGCCCTATCAACTGACGGTCGAGACCGAAAACTGGGAAGAGCGCAAAGACGGCTCTGCCAAGATCGACCAGATCATCTATGTCATGCGCGACGGTCACAAAGGCATCGTGTTGGGCAAAAAGGGCGAGACGATCAAGGCGGTCAGCCAAGCCGCGCGGGCCGAGCTGGAAGAGTTCCTGGACCGCAAGATACATCTGTTCCTGCAGGTCAAAGTGCGCCCGAACTGGCTGGAGGAATCCGAGCGTTACTCCGAAATGGGTCTGGATTTCAAAGACGGTAATGCATGACTCGCCTGACGGCTGATTTCTGGGTCCACGCCTATCTGGCGCGGCTGCGTTTTCAGGAAATCCCGGCTTTTGTCGTGGCACATGGCGACGACACAGCGGGCGCGGTGTTGGTCAAACTAAACACTTTGGACGGGCACGCCGTGGCGTTACAACGCAGCTTTGATCTAATGAGCCGTGAACGTAAATGGGTCGAGCTTTCCTCCGGCGCAGAAAAAGAAGTCGACGAAGCCATCACCCGGCAACGCAGCTTTGACCCTGACCTTTGGGTGATCGAGGTTGAAGACCGACAAGGGCGTCATCTGCTGGGTGAAGAGGGATTGGACTAGCCCGCGGTTCAACGGGTCTTGGTCGCACGGGCCAAAACGTCTATTTTACCCACACTATGTCGGCGAGGATCGCCGCACCGTTTGAATAGATAATGGGTGTATGTATGGCTGAAACACTCGCTGAAAAGCTTGAAAAATCAGAGCTTGGTCATTGGATGCATCGGTTTGAAGGCTTCATGGTCTTCATTGGCGTTGTCGGCCCTTTTGCCACGCTGCCGCAGCTGATCAAGCTGTACTTCACGCATTCACAACACGCGACCGGCCAGTCTCTGCTGTCTTGGTCGCTCTTTGCTGCGCTGTCATTCCTGTGGTTCGCCTACGGGCTGGTAGTCGGCAAGCTGCCTATTTATGTGGGCAACGGTATATCGATGGTGCTGAACATCCTGATGGTTCTGGGCATCCTGATCCACGCCGGTTTAACGTTTTGACCGGCCGCCACGATCCGGTGCCAAGACGTCACCAGCCGCTGCTTTTGAGCGTGATATCGTGCCCGGTGGTGGTCAATGTCTCACCGGCGAATTGCTTCACTTTGGGTGCGAAGGCCTGAAAATAGGGTTGCGACTGCACATGAGCCAATGTCTCGGCGCTGTCCCAGCGGCCCCAGTGAACCCGGGACTTTCCGTCATCAGCGACCGCAACCTGATAGGTGAATTTTCCAGCCGCCTCAGGGTCGGCGTTGATTGCCTCGATAAATGTGCGGATGGTGGCCTGCCATTCGGCTTCGTTGCCATCGAAGGAATATTTAATGGTTATGCCTCGCATCGTGACCTCCTGTTTAACTATGTTGTTAAATAAAGGGTGGCAACCCCGCGTTGTCAAGGAAACGAGGTTGGTAACTTATTGACTATAGATGGGAGTTACAGCGCAATCTCAGGTCTTTTCTGGCGGCCATCGTTTCGGTGGTGAGCAAAAACCAGTGCGCAGGGTCCGTCTTCGACTTCGCTGTCACACTCTGCAATTCAGTTCCCTTCAATCATTTGATCGTGTCCGACAGAATGCTATCTGAGAATGTGTCCTTGCCCCTATCGAGTTGAAAAAAGATGAAAACCTTCACTTTGGCCTGCTGTTCAACGATCCTTGTCTTGGGCATGGTGACTTCGCCCACCTTTGCGCAACAGAGGTTGGGGTGGGTCTATCAAATCGATGGGTTGACCGCTTATCAAAGCAACGCGGACCTGAGTGAAGGCGGGGAGTTCTCGGCCGGCCGCGCGTTTTTGCGAACAACCGCTTTGTATAATCTGAATGGTGGAACCTCGGTTGGGCTGTCAGCAAGCATCGGCAGGTTCGATTACAACTTTAGTCAGGCGGATAACCAACCGTGGGAGGATATCCGCGACATCAGAATCTCTGTTCCACTTCGATTTCGTGCCGGCAATACTGCAAGCGTTTTCGTGTCACCGCAGGTCCGCTGGGACTACCAGAGCGGCGCTGATGCGGCGGACGGCAGAACTTATGGTGTCTTTGCTGGTATTGCCTGGAAGTTAAGCGAGAGCCTGACCATCGGCCCTGCGTTTGGAGCGTTTTCGCAGTTCGAAGACGATGATATCGATTTTTTTCCGGCGCTTCTGGTGGATTGGGATATCAATGACCGTTGGAACCTGAATACCGGCTCGGGGATTGGCGCAACGCAGGGGCCGGGGTTGACACTCAGCTATGCGCTGAATGACACGATGACCCTCGGCCTTTCTGCTCGCTCTGAGCGCATTCGGTTCCGGCTTGACGAGGAAGGGCTGGCCCCAAACGGGATAGGCGAGGACAAAAGTATTCCAGTGGTGGTTTCCTTTGGCTACAATCCCAATCCCGGCATTTCGCTGAACGTTTTCGCAGGTGCTGAATTGGATGGGCGTCTTACACTGGATGATGCGAACGGCACGGAACTCAGCCGCCAAAACTATGAAACCGCGCCTTTGGTCGGGGTGGCCTTCAGGGCCCGGTTCTAATTCCAAAGACCAGTTGGATGCCTGCCCACTTGCGGATGTTTCCGCCTTGCGATCTGTTGCAAACCGGGGGCGAGCCTGAGACGAAAGGAGCCTGATTTGGACTGGCGCGATCACGGCATCCTTCTGACGTCTCGTCGGCATGGTGAAACGGCGGCGATTATCGAGGTCTTCACCGAAGGCCACGGTCGTCATGCAGGCGTCGTACGCGGTGGCACCAGCCGCAAAATTGCCCCCATCCTGCAGCCCGGCGCGCAAATAGATGTTTTATGGCGCGCGCGGTTAGAAGAACACCTTGGCACATTTCAGGTTGAACCTTTGCGTTCACGCGCAGCAGCGGCATTTTCGGGTCGGATGGCGTTGGCAGGATTGAACGCGTCCGTTGCGCTGTTGTCCTTTTGCCTGCCCGAGCGTGAACCGCATCCAGCGATCTACAAACAGACCGAACAGTTGTTGGATCTGCTGGGGCAGGACGAAATCTGGCCGCTAGCTTACCTGCGCTGGGAATTGGCGTTGCTTGAAGAACTGGGCTTTGGCCTGGACCTGTCGGCCTGTGCTGTGACAGGGGCGGCGGATGGGTTGGTCTATGTCTCCCCCAAGACTGGTCGAGCCGTTAGCGCCGATGGTGCTGGCGAATGGGCGGATAAGCTGTTGCCCCTGCCACCCTGTTTGCGCGGTGAGGGGCAAGCGCCGGACGCTGAGATTGCCGCAGGGTTGAAAACCACCGGTTACTTTCTGGAACACCATCTAGCCCCGTCCCTGGGGCATAACCCCTTGCCGGATGCGCGGGCAAGATTTGTGGATCAGTTCACTCGGCGGCTTTGAACACCATCTCGTGCCCGTCATCATTGCGCAGTATCAGCAAGTCGCCTGATACTTCGGACTGCGTCATCGCAATCAGCGCAGCGAAATAGAAGCCTTCGGCCTCAAGCCCGGCACAGGCCGCACGTGTTGCGGTCAGGTCCATAATCTCGAACCAGGGGTAGGGCGCGTTCAGGGTGCCGCTATAGCTGTTGCAAGGGGCGTTCCCCGCGATCTTGCCCTCTTCGGGGAACCGCAACATGGCGATGGCCTCGAAAGGCTGTCCGTCGATTTCCTGCAGCACCCAAGTCTGGTCCGCGGCGCCGTAGGCGGCAACAGATTCGTCCCTGTCGCATTGAAACAGGCCAATCAAAGGCAGTGTCAGGATCAGACGCATCATTCGCGTGTCTTACTTTCTTACTGGTGCCGAGCGAACCGGCGAAGCCAGATTAGTAGGGGATCTCACCGCTGATAAGTTCTTCGCGAACGTCCAGGCGCGGCCGCCAATTGTATCTGGTGTCGTCGGTTACCTGATCCCAAAACAGTGCACCGCTGTTGCGCCATGGATCAAGGATGATGCCATCTTTCATCGTGTCTCCTTTGGCGCTGATAGCGGCAGAATGGTGGATGATCCGAAAGGCGGTTGGGGGCGACGTAGCCCAGTGCACGTCCAAAGTTCGGAAGTTTTCCTGCTGCAGGCGGCGGGTCATGGCCTGCGCCCAGTCGTTGCACAATCCCTTTTCCCGGAACCCGTTGATGACCTTGGCGTTATGGATAATCGCCGGGTCTGTGACGTTCCAATCCCGCTTCAGTTGCTGCGAATAGGTGTAGGCGATGGTGGCGGCCTTTTGTGCCTCGGCGGGATCGACTTGGGGTCCAAGGTTTTCGATCGCCAGTGCCAGCTCGTCTACCTCGGTGTAGCCCGCCACAGGCTGGGTTGTGGCGCATCCGCCCAGTATCAGGGCTGCAACGGTCGCCCAAAGCGCAAAAAATAGTCGGGTCATTCTGTCATCACCATCCTTGGGCCCGGTCTGGGTCGCAGCGTGCCCTAAAGGGGTTTCAACAAAAAGCAAAGGGGGAAGTTTTTTCGATTGAGGATCAGAAAGGTCTCTATCCTGTCACAGAACAGACGGCGTGAATTTCAAACTGGGGTTCGGAACAAAGAAAATGACCCGGCACAAGACCGGGTCTAGTTGGGGAAACGGGATGCCTAATTCCGGTTAGCCCAGCAAACGCCGTGCAATAACCTGTGCCTGAATTTCGGCAGCCCCTTCAAAAATATTTAGAATGCGCGCGTCACACAGAACGCGGCTGATCTTGTACTCCAGCGCAAAACCGTTGCCGCCATGGATTTGCAGACCGTTATCCGCCGCAGCCCAGGCCACACGAGCGCCAAGCAGCTTGGCCATGCCGGCCTCAAGGTCGCAGCGGTGACCGTGATCTTTTTCCCAGGCTGAGAAATATGTCAGCTGACGGGCGATCATGATTTCGACCGCCATCATGGCCAGTTTGCCGGACACACGGGGGAAGTTGATCAGCGACTTGCCGAACTGTTTGCGGTCCTGCGCGTATTGCATCGCGATATCCAGCGCGCTTTGGGCCACACCAATGGCGCGGGCAGCGGTTTGAATGCGCGCGCTTTCGAAGGTTTCCATCAGCTGTTTAAAGCCTTTGCCTTCTTCACCGCCCAACAGGTTCTCGCCTTTGACTTTGAAACCGTCAAAGCCCAGCTCGTATTCTTTCATCCCGCGATAGCCCAGAACTTCGATCTCACCGCCGGTCATGCCGGGCGTGGGGAAGGGGTTCTCGTCTGTGCCCGGGGTCTTTTCCGCAAGGAACATGGACAGACCGCGGTGATCGGCGGTGTCCGGGTTGGTCCGGGCCAGCAGCGTCATCACATGGGTACGTGCCGCGTGGGTGATCCAGGTTTTGTTGCCGGTGATCTCATAGTCACCGTCCGCGTTCTTGACCGCACGTGCACGCAGGCTGCCCAGATCCGAGCCAGTGTTTGGTTCGGTGAAAACGGCTGTCGGCAGAATTTCGGCGCTGGCCAGTTTAGGCAACCAGTTGGCTTTTTGTTCATCGGTGCCGCCCGCGATGATCAGCTCGGCCGCGATCTCGGAACGTGTACCAAGAGAGCCCACGCCGATATAGCCGCGCGAAAGCTCTTCCGAGACCACACACATCGAGGCCTTGGACAGACCGAAGCCGCCGAATTCTTCGGGGATGGTCAGGCCAAAGACACCCATTTCCGCCAGTTCCTCGATGACTTCCATCGGGATCAGTTCGTCTTTGAGGTGCCAGTCATGAGCGTGGGGCTCGACCTTTTCGACCGCATAGCGGCGGAACTGGTCACGGATCATCTCAAGCTCTTCATCCAGACCCGAGGCACCGAACATGGTGGCACCTGCCTGATCTTCCATCAGAGCCACCAGCCGTGTGCGGGCGGCCTGAGAATTGGCCTGTGCCATCAGCGTTTGAATTTCGGGGATCTGAAATCCGGAAAGCGCGTCCCAGCCAAGACCCATGTCCTGCAGGCGCACGACTTCGCCCTGGTTCATCGGAATGCCGCCCGCAACCTGGTGCAGGTATTCGCCAAAGGCGATTTGGTGCAGCAACTGTTCGATTTCACCGAACTTGCCTTCGGCCTCCAGCGCTTCGGCCCAGCGTTGCATCTGTTTCAGCGACTGAGAATACGTGGCCAGCCATGACAAGCCATGGGCGGCAGTTTGATTGGCTTCGATCAAGGTACCGGATACACGCCCATCAGCGGAAACCATACCGCGCACCGACTCACGCGCACGCTCGAACACTGTTTCTACGGCGGGTGCCGCCGCACGGGTCAGCGTCAGAAGATCGGGCAAAATCGCAGGTGTTGTCATCTGGGTCATATCCTGTCCGTCATGGGCCATGAATCGTGTCCTTTTCTCGTGTCGTCTGGTCATATCATGCTGCACGTGCAGCGCAACAAAAATACGTATTGCGTTGCGAAAAAGTTCTAATATTTCTCGAGCGTTTTTGCAGTGCAGCGCCCGTCAGGAATGATATCAGGGGGCCATGACATTGTTTTCTTTACTACCTCCACAGGATCTTCTGCTGGCTCTGAGCGTTGCGTTTCTGGCTGGGTGGGTCAAAGGTATCGTCGGTTTTGCCATGCCGATGGTTATGGTTTCAGGGTTGAGTGTCTTTCTACCGCCCGAGCTGGCCATCGCGGGTCTGATCCTTCCGACACTGGTAACTAATGTCTTTCAGGCTTTGGGACAGGGTGTTTCCGCGGCCGTGTCGTCGGTCAGGGAGTTTCGCATCTTTTTAATCGTGGGTTTGGTGTTCCTTCTGGCCGGAGCCAAGCTGGTCACTTTGGTGCCGACATCGACCTTCCTGTTGATGATTGGCGTTCCGGTCACGTTCTTTGCCTTGATCCAGGTCCTGGGTGTGAAGTTGGTGCTGAAAGAGCCATCGGCCAGAATAGAAGTTTTGATCGGGGCCGTCGCAGGGTTTGTCGGTGGTATGTCCGGTATTTGGGGACCGCCAACAGTGGCGTACCTGACGGCCCTGAACACGCAGAAAGCCGTGCAGATGCGGGTGCAGGGGGTCATCTATGGGCTGGGTGCAATTGCCCTGATGGTGGCCCATATGGGATCAGGTATCCTGCGGGCCGACACCGCGCCGTTTTCGGCTGCCCTTATCGTTCCGGCGGTGATCGGGATGTGGGTGGGCATGCAGTTGCAATCGAGAATCGATCAGGCGTTGTTTCGAAAAGTGACTTTGGTTGTGTTGTTGGCCGCTGGGTTGAACTTGCTGCGCCGCGGTCTGATAGGTTAAGTTCTGCGGTCCATAAACCGAAACGCGAAGTAAAGCCCCAGCATCAGGAAAAACAGCCCCGAGATATCGCCGATCAGAAAGGCGATGTACTCTACCCCTGCGCTGCCAAAACTCATGTTTGTCATAGCGGATGCCAGGAACGACGTGATCACGCCGACACCCATGACGCACAACCAGCAGGGTTTGCGATCGGGTCTGGGGAACAAGTCCCAACCTGCCCACTTGAGCAAGTAGAACACGGTGGGAACCGTTGTGACCGCGATGACAATTGCCAACAAGCGGCTGGGCAAAAAGACATCTGCACCCCCAAGGAATGCAAAGACTGCAAAGACGCCCGGCAACAATGCGAAAATCGCACGCCACCCTAATAGCCACGCCGCCAGGACCCGAACCCCGTGAGGTAGGAACAGCAGGCTGGCCCGGCTTGGATATTCCGGAAAGAACACGTTTTGCAGCGGCATCAAGACCTCAAAGGTGAGGAATGATGCAACTATGTAAGCCAGTGAGGCGAAGAAAGTGTCAGAGGCCCATCTGCGCACGATGATTAGCCATCAACACGCAGGTTGGCGGTGTCACCTGGGCGCATGTACGATATACCGCCCCCGGTTGGCGTTGCCGCTTTGAGACAGATAGCCTTTTTGGACCAGCGATTTCAGCGCACGGAAAAACGTCGGGCGCGAGACGCTTTGAACAAGGGTATGCTCGATCAAACCGAACGTACGGACTTCCTGATCGGCTTTCGACAATTCTTCAGCCGCGTAGTAAATGTCACGCTCAACCGGAGAGAGTTGTTCCAGCCCAAGCGTCCGTTCCATACTCTGCATCAATTTGCGAAGTTCGGTCAGTTTCGAGATTTCCGTCATTTGTTTACCTGTCGTTTTCCCTGTCGCCTTTCGCGCTAAAGCGAAAGTTAGAAACTCGCCGAAACTGAATTTTTTCAGCACGTCTCATGTTGACACCCATCCCCGATGGATTACACTAGATATCTGATTAGGTTGCTCAAATCGCGAATGTGAGTGCGCGCTCATTGAGTGTCCCCAAGGTCTTTTTACTTCCTGCCCGGTGCGAAAGCGCCGGGCTTTTACGTCATAATGACACAGTGGAGTACTGCAATCTGCTGCAGCGGGCAATGAATTTGTATATGCAAGGTGCATTATACAACCACAAGAAGATTACCGCGAAGTTACTCGTCTGTGGGAAGAGGAAGGGGGCGAAAACCGCCCCCCTTTGATATCAACCGATTGCGACGGCTTTGATGTCATCGTCAATAAAGGGCAGATACTGCTCGAAGTTCTCGGCAAACATCTGCACCAGTTTTTCAGCCTGCTTGTCAAATGCTGCCTGATCATCCCAAGTGCGGCGCGGATCCAGCAGAACTTCGGCAACGCCGGGAACCGAGACCGGGACGTCAAAGCCGAAATTAGCATCCTTACGGAACTCGGCGTCGCGCAGCGATCCTTCCAACGCCGCGGTCAGCAGTGCGCGGGTTGCGCGGATCGGCATCCGGCTGCCAACGCCATAGGCGCCGCCGGTCCAGCCGGTGTTCACCAGCCAGCAAGTTGCACCATGTTGAGCGATCTTGTCGCGCAGCAGGTTGCCGTACTCTTCCGGGCGGCGCGGCATGAAGGGTGCGCCAAAGCAGGTCGAGAATGTCGGCTGAGGCTCGGTCACGCCACGCTCGGTTCCTGCGACTTTCGACGTGAAGCCAGATAGGAAGTGATACATCGCTTGTGCCGGTGTCAGTCGCGCGATCGGAGGCAGAACACCAAATGCGTCACAAGTCAGCATGATGATGTTCTTGGGGTGCCCACCCAGCGCGCTGCTCGAGGCGTTCGAGATATACTCCAGCGGATAGGCGCAGCGCATGTTCGCGGTCAGAGAGTCATCCTCGAAATCCAGTTCCTTGGTTTCGGGGTCAAAGACCATGTTCTCGATCACAGTGCCGAATTTGCTGGTGGTCGCATAGATTTCCGGCTCGGCTTCAGCGTTCAGATTGATGGTCTTGGCATAGCAACCGCCTTCGAAGTTGAAGGTGCCGCGATCCGACCAGCCATGTTCGTCATCGCCGATCAACGTGCGGGCAGGGTCTGCAGACAGGGTGGTCTTGCCGGTGCCGGACAGGCCAAAGAACACGGCGGTGTCGACCGGGTTGCCAACGGCGTGATTGGCCGAACAATGCATCGGCATCACGCCTTTTTCAGGCAGCATGTAGTTCAGCAGGGTGAAAACCGATTTCTTGTTCTCGCCCGCGTATTCCGTACCGCCGATCAGGATCATCTTGCGGTCGAAGTTCAGCGCAATCACGGTCTCACTGTGGCAGCCATGCTTGGCCGGGTCGGCCTGGAAGCTGGGGCAGTTGATGATGGTGAAATCTGCAATGAACTCTTCCAGGTCTTCGCGATCCGGACGGCGCAGCAAGTGGCGGATAAACAGGTTGTGCCATGCCAGTTCGGTGACCATGCGCACATTGATCGAATAGGCGGGATCGGCGCCGCCGACGAGATCCTGCACGAAATAATCCCGGCCCTTCATATGCTCGAGCATATCGGTATACAGCGCGTCAAAACCCTCGGGGGTCATCGCGGCGTTGTTTTCCCACCAGATGGTATCGGCAACACTGTCGGTTTTGACGACGTGTTTGTCCTTGGGCGAACGGCCGGTGAATTTGCCGGTGGTAACCAGAAAGGCTCCGCCATTGCCAAGAGTGCCTTCGCCGCGCTTCAGCGCCTCTTCGATCAGCGCCGGTTCCATGAAGTTGTAATAGACATTGCCCAGACCCTCGATGCCCTGATCTTCGAGGCGGAATTGCGGGTTAACCCGTCCAGATGTCATGCGTTTCTTCTCCTGTGGCGGCGCGCCGGCAGTTGGGCCGGGGGCGCTCTTGGGGCAGTATACCGGGAAAAACCGGCGGATGCGCGGGTCTTAACATGGTCGTTTGGGGCATGAACAGGACGGTTTGGCGCAGTTAGCGCAACCAAGTCAAAGTTTAGCGCCACCACTAATTTCCCGCCAGAAAACAAGGCGCTTTTACGCGCGTATTAACGGCTTTTTTGCCGCATCTGTGTGACAACAATCGCACGATTCGCAGATACGGATTGATTCGCAGCCATAAAAACGACAAAGATGCCCTACTAATAAGCGAATTATTGCGTGAGTGAGCAGGAATAGGGGTTAACCCGATGTCGAAGATTGCATTGGTGGACGACGACAGAAATATTCTGACGTCCGTATCCATGACGCTCGAAGCCGAAGGGTTCGAGGTTGAGACTTATAATGATGGGCAGGCAGCGCTGGACGCTTTCAACAAGAAACTGCCCGATATGGCTGTTCTGGACATAAAGATGCCGCGGATGGACGGGATGGACCTGTTGCAGCGGCTTCGGCAGAAAACCCAGATGCCGGTGATTTTCCTTACATCCAAGGATGACGAAATTGACGAGGTTCTCGGCCTGCGCATGGGCGCGGACGACTACGTCAAGAAGCCTTTTTCTCAGCGTCTATTGGTTGAACGCATCCGCGCGCTGCTGCGCCGGCAAGAGGCGACGACTGGCGATGTGACAACCGCCAACACAGGTGATGCCAAGGTTATGGAGCGCGGCGATCTTCGGATGGATCCACTGCGCCACGCGGTCAGCTGGAAGGGCTCGGACGTTTCTTTGACCGTGACCGAGTTCCTGCTGTTGCAAGCGCTGGCCCAGCGACCGGGCTTTGTCAAAAGCCGCGATCAGCTGATGGATGTGGCTTATGACGATCAGGTCTATGTGGACGATCGTACGATCGACAGTCACATTAAGCGATTGCGCAAGAAAATGCGCGCCGCAGATCCCGAGTTTTCGGCGATCGAAACACTGTACGGAATTGGGTACAGGTACAACGAAGAATAGGCGTGGCCATATACTAGGGGTAACCGGGTCTCGTGCGCGATACAGAACAAGCCAGCGAATTGCGGGACGGTGATGTCGTTCTGGGGGATGATTGGGTCATCCCACAGGATCCCGAGTCAGCCGAACTTCGGCACGCGCGCCGCCGCCGCGGCCTGTTTGCAATGCGCGGCTCGCCGCTTGCGCGCAAGATTATCACGCTCAACCTGATCGCCTTGGTAACGCTGGTCACCGGGTTGCTGTATCTGGACGATTCCCGCGATGAGCAGGTACAGCAGACCGCGCGCAACCTGATCGGGGATGCGCAACTGGTCAGCAATGTGTTCGAAGCACAACTGCGCCAAACAGCGTCCGGCCTGTCGCAGGATGCCGGCGCACTGGACGTAAAGGACACGCTGGAGGGCCTTGCCCTACCCCAAGGGGGCGAAGTCTTTGTCTATGACGAGCGGGGAACTCTGATTGGATGGGCGCGTGGCGCAGCATCCGAGCAGGCGCTGTTGGCGTCCGAGTCCGAGGTTCAGACCGGCAGTACCTTGATCAGCGACGCCTTGAACGCCGTGTGGACGGGTTTGTCGCGTGTGTTTACCGCCACAGAACCCAGCGAAGCGCCTACGCTGGCGCAACGGGTTCAGACTATAGTACCCGGCGCGCTGCAGGGGCAGATGCAGGTGCAGGCCGTCAAGGATGACTTTGGCGAAACGGTCATCGTTGCAGCCGCCCCGATCCTGCAGGATGGCGTCGCCGTGGGGGCCGTTGCCATGGCCGGTCCATCCGGAGAGATTGACGCCCTCGCCCGTCGCGAGCAGGAGCGCATCCTTCAGATGTTTGTTGTCGCGCTTCTTGTGTCGATCGGACTTAGCCTTGTTCTCGCCTCAACCATCGCAAACCCGTTGGCGGATCTTGCGGCAGCCGCCGAACTGGGTAAGGACCGGGGCGCGGGAGTGAACCCCGGCCGTATTCGCATCCCCGACCTGACCGCGCGTCCGGATGAAATCGGTCTGCTCAGCCGCGCGCTGCGGGGCATGGTGACCGCGCTGTACAACAGAATTGACGCGAACGAACAGTTCGCCGCTGATGTCGCGCATGAAATCAAGAACCCCCTGGCCAGCCTTCAATCAGCTGTGGGAACGTTACGAATGGTCAAACGCGATGACCAACGTGAAAAACTGATGGGTGTGATCGAACATGATGTTCGCCGTCTGGATCGTCTGGTCAGCGATATCTCGAACGCGTCCCGTCTGGATGCCGAACTGGTCAAGGAAGAAGAACAGCCGTTTGATCTGGTGAAGCTGGTTGGCAACATCAGCCAGCATCTGGGTGAAGATGCACGGGCCAAGGGGATCGACTATATAACCGATCTGCCGTCCAATCCGATCATAATCAACGGGCTGGAGGCGCGACTGGCGCAGGTCTTTGTCAACTTGATCACCAATGCCACCTCGTTTTGCGAGGAAGGCGATGCGATCCGTGTCTGGGTCCGCCGGCGCGAAAACAGGGTGCTGGTCGTGGTCGAAGACACCGGTCCCGGTATTCCGGAGCAGGCCCTGACCAAGGTCTTCAAAAGATTCTATTCCGAGCGTCCCGCCGAGCACTTCGGAAATAACTCGGGCCTGGGGCTGGCAATCTCCAAGCAAATTGTCGAAGCACATGGTGGTGTGATCTGGGCCGAAAACATCCGGCCAACCGATGCCGATATCACCTCGGACCCACTAGGCGCGCGCTTTGTAGTCGGTTTGCCCGTGTAAATCATGAGTGCCCCGTCAATCTATGATCTGGAAAAACAGGACAGTGCCATACTCCACGCCAGCTGCGTGGCCGTTGGCGGGCGAGGTCTGCTTGTTGTTGGCGCGCCAGGGGCGGGAAAATCCGAGCTGGTCTTGCAGATGATGGCGCTGGGTGCCGAACTTGTCGGTGATGACCGCGTGGCTTTACGCAATAACGGCGGTGAAGTGACTGCTGATGCGGCCCCAAATATCCGCGGCGTTATTGAGGCCCGCGGTATCGGATTGTTGCGCGCGCCACCCGTAGGGCCAGTGGGCTTGCGCTATGTGGTGGATCTGGACCAGCGGGAAGAAGCACGTTTGCCAGATCCGATCTCGATCCGAGCCCTTGGGCAAACTGTGCCCTTGCTTCGCGGGCGCGGCGTCCCCAACTTGGCTTCGGCATTGATGCAACTGATGAAAATGGGGCGCGTGAACCCGGAATGGCCCAGCAAATGAAACAACAGCGGCGGATCGTTCTGATCACCGGCCCTTCGGGTGCTGGGCGGACAACGGCGATCCGTGTGCTTGAAGACTTGGGGTTCGAAGCCATCGACAATTTGCCGATGGGCCTTTTGATGCGCTTGCTGGACGGTCCGGAAAACGATCGGCCAATGGCGTTGGGCATCGATGCCCGAAATCGCGATTTCTCGACCATCGGGTTCATTGATCTTGTTATGCGGCTGCGGCGGACCGAGCAGGTCGAGCTGACGGTTCTCTATTTGGATTGTCGAAACGAAGTGCTGCTGCGGCGGTTTTCGGAAACCCGAAGACGCCATCCGGTTGCGGCCGATGCAGGTCCTGAGGCCGGTGTATTGCAGGAAAAAGAGCTGTTGGCCCCGATCAGAGAAATTGCGGACATTCTGATCGACACCAGCCAGATTAACGTTCACCAGCTACGCAAGGAGGTCGAGCATTGGTTCGCTCCGGAAGGCGGTCGACATCTGGCGGTATCCATCGAATCTTTTTCGTACAAACGCGGCTTGCCGCACGGATTGGACATGGTTTTTGATTGCAGGTTTCTGGCGAATCCCTACTGGCGTCCGGAATTGCGAGCCGAAGATGGTCGAAACCAGGACGTGGCGCGCTATGTACAGTCTGACGCGAATTACGCGCCGTTTTTTGACCGAGTTGTCGATCTGCTGAAATTGTTGCTTCCGGCCTATCGCGCCGAAGGCAAAGCGCATCTCTCGGTGGCCTTCGGGTGTACCGGTGGGCAACACAGATCGGTCGCAACTGCAGAAGCGGTCGCAAAGGCTCTTGCACAGGAAGGGCAGCAAGTGGCAATTAGGCACCGCGAAATGGAACGTCGATCGTTGAATGAGAGGCTGGATTGATCGGGATCGTACTCGTAGCACATGGCGGGCTGGCTCAGGAATATCTGGCCGCAATGCAGCATGTTGTCGGAAATCAACCGGGCCTGGCCGCAATCTCGATTGAGGCTGACCACGACCGGGAAGCCAAGCAGTCAGAAATCTGCACCGCCGCTGACGTTGTCGATGTCGGCGACGGTGTGGTTGTCGTCACGGATCTATTCGGCGGCAGCCCATCGAATCTAAGTCTGAAGGCCTGTGCGCCGCAGGATCGGCGTATTCTTTACGGTGCAAATCTGCCTATGCTGATTAAATTGGCCAAAAGTCGCCACCTGCCGATCGGGGATGCGGTCCGGCGGGCGATGGAGGCTGGACGCAAATATATCAATGCCCAAAACGTGACGTTAGATTAAGACCGGATTGATTAAGAATGACCAACCGAAGCTTGAAAATAATCAATGAAAAAGGCCTGCACGCCCGCGCCTCGGCTAAGCTGGTCGAAGTAGTTGAGGGGTTTGACGCGCAGGCAGAGGTGTCCAAAGACGGACTTTCTGCATCAGGGGACAGCATCATGGGTCTTTTGATGTTGGCAGCGTCTCGCGGAACGACTATTGACGTCGAGACGTCCGGACCGGATGCTGAGGCGTTGGCGGATGCATTGGAGACCCTTGTGAACGGAAAGTTCGGGGAAGGGTTCTAATCCTGCCAGTCGCGATACGAAGAACGGGAAAACCAGGAATTGGCGCAAACGACGCACGAGACCAAGACAGGCCCGGTGGTGGACGGGACGGAAGATCAGGGCGAAATCTATGATCGTAGAACCCTGACCTATGCGAATTCCTTCGACGATGCTTGGACGTCTACAGCTATCCGCGCCATCGAATGGTGTACGGGTAAGCTAACCATTCTGCGGATGGTCAATAAGTTCGAAAAAAAGAACGAATACTATCGTGGTCAGAGGTTCTGGGGCGGTGCGCTTGAGGTCATGGGAATCAACTTGACCACGCCGCAGGACCAATATGCAAATATCCCGAAAGAAGGACCTGTGATCGTCGTGGCCAATCACCCGCATGGCATGGTCGACGGCATGATACTGGCCGAATTGATCGGGCAGGTTCGGAATGACTACCGCATCCTGACCCGCTCGGTCCTGACCGGACTGGATGAGGCCGCGACCTCGTTCATGATCCCGGTTCCTTTTCCACACGACCCCGAAGCGCAAGCCAAAATGCTTGAGATGCGTGGCAAGGCGATGGAACACCTGAAGGAAGGTGGCGTGGTTGCGCTGTTCCCGTCGGGTGTGGTGATGTCCTCGGACGACTGGTTCGGTCCTGCGCAAGAGCAGGAATGGAATGTGTTTACCGCCAAGATGATCCGCCGATCCGGCGCGCAGGTGGTTCCGATTTTCTTCCCCGGCAGCAATTCACGCGCCTATCAGATTGCCAACAAGCTGTCGCCGATCCTACGACAGGGGCTGCTGCTGCATGAGATCGTTCGCTCTTGCAACAAGCCGCAATCTCCGGTGATTGGCGAGCCGATTTCGGACGAGGATATGAAGCTGCTGGAAAGTGATCCGCGCGGTTTCATGGCGTGGCTCAGAAAACGCACAATGGCGCTTGGTAAATCACGCGATTCCTGATCCGCTCTTCATTTGGCTCATAATATCCCGGGCGAGGGGGCTGGACCCCGTTAGCGCGTTGGGACCGGTGTTTCACCTCTGTAATCATAAAACCCGCGTTCGGTCTTACGGCCGAGCCAGCCGGCTTCGACGTATTTTGTCAGCAGTGGGCAGGGCCGATACTTGGTGTCTGCCAACCCGTCGTGCAACACGTTCATAATCGCCAGACATGTGTCCAGCCCAATGAAATCAGCCAGTTCCAGCGGACCCATTGGATGGTTTGCGCCTAACCGCATCGATTGATCAATCGACTGCACGCTGCCGACCCCTTCGTAGAGAGTATATACGGCCTCATTGATCATCGGCATCAGGATGCGATTCACGATGAAGGCCGGGAAGTCTTCCGCGCTTGCTGCGGTTTTACCAAGCCGGTCCACAACCGCTTTACACGATTTGAACGTCTCTTCATCCGTGGCAATCCCCCGGATCAGCTCGACCAGCTGCATCACGGGCACCGGGTTCATAAAGTGGAACCCCATGAAGCGTTCCGGCCGATCCGTTCGGCTGGCCAGGCGGGTAATCGAGATTGAGGACGTGTTGGATGTCAGAATCGTATGGGGCAGAAGATGCGGCTGCAGGTCTTCGAAAATCGCCTGTTTGATTGCTTCCCGCTCGGTTGCGGCTTCGATCACCAGATCGGTCTGACCCAACTGGGGCAGCTCCAACGTCGTGTTGATCCGGCTCAGTGTGGCTTGCATCATTTCGTCCGAGATTTTGCCTTTTGATGCCTGTCGGGCCAGATTGCCTTCAATCGTCGCCACGGCGCTGTCCAGCGCGTCCTGCGAGACATCGTTCAGCAGAACGTCATACTCTGCCAGCGCCAGAACATGAGCAATGCCATTGCCCATCTGACCTGCGCCAATCACTCCGACCGATTTTACATCCATGTTCAGGTGCCTTTGTGTCTCGGGATACGGCGACAGTATCGACAGATCGGGGCGGGCGGCAAGGGGATCCGACAGTTCGATTTTGCTTCAAATGCGCACATTAGGATTTTCTCAAGACTTGCGGCTGCACGATGGCAACCGGGTGAAAAATGGGTGAGTGATATGAGCTATCATCAAACAGGCTCGGGGGGACCCGGGCATGAGGTTTGCCAATATGAAGGATCGCGGCTGTGGTTTCGCGGTGCTCGGCGTGTTCTGGATCAACCTTACGCAGCTTGCGTTGGCGGGGATGAGACATTTGGGCGATTCGTCGACCGTCCATTCTCAGCTATTCTCGAGGACGGGCTCGAAAGACGCGTTCTGAACTTTGGATGCCTGTTCAGCGGCGTTGACGCGTTGTGCGATGACAGGGGGGTGTGCAATTTGCTAAGGGGCGCAGATCTCTGCGTCATGCAGGCGCCAGGGCTTCTTGGGCAGTCCAACCAATTTTATCGCGTTCATTCCAGGCGTAACGACCGGTTTTTGGCGCCAACGAAGGATTTGATCAGCCTGTATCCCGAAATCGACTTCACAGAGGTTCATTTCGTGCGCCACCTGATGACCTGCCTGCAAAAGGTTCGCGACGCGCGCATCGAAGTTGTTCTGGACGAACTGCGCCGAAACTGGGTTCGGAAGATCGGTGATTTTTTGCAAGGCCTGGAAACCCCGGTGATCCTCTTGCGGCTGCAGGTCCTTCGAGGAGAGCAGGGCGCGCATCACATTGACTTCGCTGATGTCGACGTAACGGATCAGATGATCCAGTTCGTTGGCAAATCCTGCACGGATATCGTCGACGTCAAAACCCATGTGTGCGGCCAGTCTGACGAGATTGAGGACATGTTGTTCGGTACACTGCAACAGCCAATGGCAGAGCACATGATTGGCCCAGCTGCCCATCGGGCGATCGCGGCAGCTTTGATGCGGCCAATACGCAATCTGCATTAAAAAAAGGCCCGCCAATTAGCGGGCCTTTCCAAATTTCGCGATGAAAAAGCTAATCCAGCGGTTAACCGAGTTTCTCGGTCAGTTCGGGTACGGCCTGGAACAGATCTGCAACCAGCCCAAAATCCGCAACCTGGAAGATCGGCGCTTCTTCGTCCTTGTTGATCGCAACGATGACTTTCGAGTCTTTCATACCAGCCAGGTGCTGAATCGCGCCCGAAATGCCGATCGCGACATACAGGTCGGGTGCAACAACCTTACCGGTCTGACCGACCTGCCAGTCGTTCGGTGCATAGCCCGAATCCACGGCGGCGCGCGATGCGCCAACAGCGGCGCCCAGCTTGTCAGCAAGACCTTCGATCAGTTTGAAGTCCTCTTCCGAGCCGACACCACGGCCGCCCGAGACAACAACGCCAGCCGAGGTCAGTTCCGGACGGTCGCTCGCGGCAACCTTGTCCTCGACCCATGACGACAGACCTGGGTTGTCACCGACCGAGATGGTCTCAACCGCAGCCGAGCCGCCTTCGCCAGCCGCGTCAAAGGACGCGGTACGGAAGGTGACGACTTTCTTGGCATCGTGTGACTTCACGGTCTGGATCGCGTTGCCCGCATAGATCGGACGCTCAAAAGTCGAGCCGTCAACCACGCCGGATGCATCCGAGATCACCATCGCGTCCAGCAGGGCTGCAACGCGCGGCATCACGTTCTTGGCGTCGGTGGTCGCTGGGGCAACGATGTGCTCATAGCCATCAGCCAGACCCACGATCAGCGCCGCGGTCGATTCAGCCAGGCGGTGACCCAGCGACGCGTCTTCAGCAACCAGTACCTTGGACACACCGTCGATCTTGGCGGCGGCTTCACCGGCAGCAGCGGCAGAACCGCCCGCGGCCAAAACGGTGATGTCACCCAGTGCCTTTGCGGCCGTGACAGCTTTGGCGGTGGCATCCATCGCCAGTTCGCCGTTGTTGACTTCTGCGAGAAGAAGAACAGCCATTACACAGCCCCCGCTTCTTTGAGTTTCTCGACCAGCTCATCAACCGAGCCGACGACGATACCAGCAGCACGTGCCGGCGGCTCTTCGGTTTTGACAACTTCCAAACGCGGTGTGACGTCGACGCCGTAATCGGCGGCGGTTTTCTCGTCCAGCGGCTTTTTCTTCGCCTTCATGATGTTCGGCAGAGACGCATAGCGCGGCTCGTTCAAGCGCAGGTCAACAGTGACGATGGTCGGCATCTTGACGCTGATGGTCTGCAGGCCGCCGTCTACTTCACGGGTGATCTTGGCGCTGTCGCCTTCGATGTCCAGCTCGGACGCGAAGGTGCCTTGCGACCAGCCCAGCAGGGCCGACAGCATCTGACCGGTAGCGTTCATGTCGTTGTCGATCGCTTGCTTACCAGCCAAAACGATGCCGGGTTGCTCTTCCTCGACCACTTTGGCCAGGATCTTGGCAACGGCCAGCGGTTCGATGTCTTGATGGACGTCATCGGCGGCAACAACCAGAATGGCGCGGTCAGCGCCCATGGCCAGTGCGGTGCGCAGGGTTTCCTGCGATTGCTTGACGCCAATCGAAACCGCAACGATTTCGTCAGCCTTGCCTGCTTCTTTCAGGCGAATCGCTTCTTCCACAGCGATTTCGTCGAACGGGTTCATCGACATTTTGACATTGGCGAGATCAACACCGCTACCGTCCGCTTTCACGCGAACTTTCACATTATAGTCAATCACGCGTTTGACAGGCACGAGTACCTTCATTTTGCGCTTGCTCCTCACAAAAAACGGTAAGCCGCGAAGCGACTCCACCAATGCTCTCGGGGGACTGAATAGCGTCTCAGTTCACGCTGCAACAGGGCAAAATCGTCACGTCATGAACTTGAGACGTCGCGTTTCATGTATTTTGACGCAACGGCGTGAAATTTTATTGCTTTGGTGGCCGGTGCCAGAGCTTTAGGCCCCACCCGTTTGGCTGGGGTTTTGCTTTGTTGGTCGCTGCAGGATCCGCCGGATCCCGCGCCGCCTTCAGCGGTTTGCGCCCGGAACCCACAAAACGTCCGCAGTGCCGTTTTCGTTGGCGCAGCGGGCGGCAACAAAAAACCAGTCACTCAGACGATTGAGGTATTTTACCGCGAATGCGTTCACGGGCTCCATGTTGGTCAGCTCGACCGCCAGACGCTCGGCGCGGCGGGATACGGTTCTGCAAACATGCAGATTCGCTGCCAAACGCGACCCGCCGGGCAAGATGAAGCTGCGCAGCGGCTCTAGCGTTTCGTTCATCACGTCAATCTCGGCTTCCAACCGATCAATCTGAGATGCAACGATGCGTAGGGGCGGGTAGTCCGCCTCGGCGTCTTTTTCCATGTCGGGGCGACAGAAATCTGCGCCCAGATCGAATAGGTCGTTTTGAATACGCGCCAGGGCGGCATCGACGTCGCCTTCCGCCTCGATCCGAGCAACGCCAACAAATGCGTTCAGTTCGTCAACGGTCCCATACGCGGCTACGCGACCAGAATACTTGGCGACACGTTCGCCGTTGCCCAGGGCAGTTTTTCCATCATCGCCGGTGCGGGTGTAAATCTTGTTCAGAACGACCATTTATTGAGCTCCTTGTCCGCGCAGGTAGACGTAGAGCACGATCAGCACCACAGCAATGAACTGGAACAGGATGCGAAGACGCATCATCTTGTTGCTTTTCATCGCAGCAGCTTTGCCGCTTTTGCCGAAATTGGAGATGCCGATCGCCAGAACGACGACAACCGCCGCCATGGCCAACAGCAAAATGACCATCAAAAGGTCCATAAGCACACCGTCCGCGTTTCTTGTTTCGTTTGGCTATCATCTAGCCTCATGTACATGAAAAGCGAACGGGTAATTTCGCCTCAGACGTCCGACAGAATGCGGTCGATGGTGCGGGTGGGCAAAAGGCGGCGCAGATAACCGGCGATATAGGTTGGCGTGGTGACATAGTAGCGCGCGCGCGGTCTCTTTGATTCAACCGCATGGGCTAGCTTGTCGGTCACCGCTGATGCGGGCAGTTCGAAACGGTCCGGGCCTGAGGATTCGTACAGTCTTTTCAACAGCGAAGCCTCGTACTTTTCGCGCAGGGCGGAGTTCTCCCAGTTGATGAAACGCTCGAAGAAGGGGATCGAATTCTCGCGGATTTTCGACGTGATTGGGCCGGGTTCGATCAGGATGGCCTTGATATTCGTTCCGGCAAGTTCCAGACGCAGCGTGTCGGTAAGGCCTTCAATGGCATACTTTGTGGCGACATATGCGCCGCGCCATGGGAAGGCCACCAGGCCCAGAACCGACGAATTCTGAACGATTCGCCCGTGCCCCTGCGCGCGCATGACCGGAATCACCAGTCGGGTGAGTTCATGCCAACCAAAGAAGTTGGCCTCGAATATCACGCGGAGTCCTTCGGTCGGCAGATCTTCAACTGCGCCGGGCAAGCCGTGCGCTCCGTTGTTGAACAGCGCATCCAGCGTGCCTCCGGTGGCCTCAAGCACTTCGGTCAGGCCCGAGGCGATACTTGCGGCGTCGGTATAGTCGATGCGCGGGCTTTCAAAGCCTTGCGCGCGCAGCCGGTCGCAATCACGCTGCTGGCGGCAGGACGCAAAGACACGCCAGCCGCGCGCACGCATACCGTGTGCCGCGTCCAGACCGATGCCGGATGAGCAGCCGGTGATAAGAATGGTTTTTTGCATGATCTTCCTGACCTTCAATTCAGGCCAAAGCTATTGCGAGGTGTGGGTCAGGACAATGACGGTGCAGCGTCAGTTTTGAATTTTTCGAACCAGTGAGGCGGAAATCCAACCGACCTGTTGCGCGGGCAACACGCGCAGGCGCAGCCAGCCGGTTCCGGAATCGCTCAGTACTTCGACCTTTTGTCCGATGGCCGCTTTGCCGACAATTGGGTATATGGTGCCAGGCCCATCGCGCATGTTCACCCGCGTTCCCGAGATTTCGCGGATGTCTTTTTCAGGTTCGGGAATCGCCGCGGCCTCTGATGTTTCCGGCAGGGGCGCATTATCGGTCTGACGCAATCCCGCCACGCCATCTTCCAGCGAAGCAAGCGTGATGTTTGCGCTCTGATCATCGAACACCGAGATGCCGGACAGAGACTGAAGGCTGGCTGGTTCGGCCACGATTTGCACGATCTCTTCGGGTTCAGGTTGGGGTTGAGCACGCACGGTCGGAGCCCGTACGGCCACACTGGTCACAAGTTCTTCTACCCGGGTGGGTGCTACCTCCGCAGGTTGGGGTACAGAAGCAACGCGCACGGGTTGATCGCTCCGCAAGCCGCGCGGTTCGAAATCTGGTCCGCCGCTCATAACGTAAAAACACCAGCCAAGTGCGGTGAAAGTCAAAATAATAAGGCGCGTCATGGCGCATCCCCCAGGTCAATCGTTAGGTACAAGAAATTGGCAGCAGTCTAATGAAGACAGCCTACCATATTTCGCGGTCCGAGTCGAAAACCGGGGGAATTCCGGGACTTGTCTCCCCCTGTTGCAAAAAGCGCGACTTGTCCTCAGCAAAATCTAAGCTGATTGCTTTACCAGCGCGCGCTTGCGGCGTATCACATCATATATGAACGATACGATAGACGACCCCAATATGGAGGCCCCCGACAATGGGGGCGAGATAGCTGAACCGCTGCGCCGCGCGATTGGCGAACGCTATCTGACCTATGCGCTGTCCACCATCATGCACCGGGCATTGCCCGATGCGCGCGATGGGCTGAAGCCTGTGCACAGGCGAATCCTCTATGCGATGCGCGAGCTTCGACTCAGCGCAACGGGCGGGTTCCGTAAATCCGCGAAGATTTCCGGCGACGTGATGGGTAACTATCACCCGCATGGCGATGCCGCGATCTACGATGCGATGGCGCGTCTGGCGCAGGATTTCAACGTTCGCTACCCGCTGGTCGACGGGCAGGGTAACTTTGGCAATATCGACGGTGATAACCCGGCGGCCTCACGTTACACAGAGGCGCGGATGACCATCGTGGCCGAAGCGTTGCTTGAGGGGCTGAACGAAGACGCCGTCGATTTCCGCGACAACTATGATGGCACTCTGTCCGAGCCGGTCGTACTGCCGGCGCAGTTTCCGAACCTGCTGGCCAATGGGTCCAGCGGAATCGCGGTGGGCATGGCAACGAACATCCCGCCGCACAATATTGCCGAGCTGTGTGATGCCTGTCTGCATCTGATCAAGGTGCCGGATGCCCGCGATGATACGTTGCTGAACTATGTGCCGGGTCCGGACTTCCCGACCGGTGGCATTATCGTCGAGCCCCCAGAGAATATTGCGCAGGCTTATCGAACCGGGCGTGGATCTTTCCGTCTGCGGTGCAAATACGAGGTCGAAGATCTGGGCCGCGGCCAGTGGCAGATCATTGTCACCGAGATCCCTTATCAAGTTCAGAAATCCAAACTGATCGAAAAGATCGCGGAACTGATCCAGACCAAGAAAATCCCGATCCTTGCCGACGTACGCGACGAATCCGCAGATGACATCCGCCTGATTCTCGAACCGCGCTCCAAGAACGTGGACCCTGAGGTTTTGATGGGCATGCTCTACCGCAGCTCGGACCTTGAGGTGCGATTCAGCCTGAACATGAACGTGCTGATCGACGGGGTGACGCCCAAGGTCTGCTCGATGAAGGAAGTGCTGCGCGCTTTCCTTGATCACCGGCAAGAGGTGCTGCTGCGCCGTTCGCGTCACCGTATGGCGAAGATCGACCACAGGTTGGAGGTGTTGGAAGGCTTTATCGTCGCTTTCCTGAACCTGGATCGTGTGATCGACATCATCCGCTACGACGACGACCCCAAAGCCGCGTTGATGCGTGAGGATTGGGGCATCGACCATATCCGCGCCACCAGCGAGGCCGACTATGTCTCGCCCAAGCCGGGCGAGGGCGAATTGTCCGAGGTTCAGGTCGATGCGATCCTCAACATGCGCCTGCGCAGCTTGCGCCGTCTGGAAGAGATGGAACTGGTCCGCGAACGTGACGCATTGATGTTGGAACGCGCCAATCTCGAAGACCTGCTGGCCGACCCGGCCCTGCAATGGGCCAAAATCGCCGAGCAGTTGAAAGAGACCAAGAAGACCTTTGGCAAAGACCATGAAGGTGGCGCGCGCCGAACCCAATTCGCCGAAGCCGGGCAGGTCGAAGAAGTGCCGCTTGAGGCAATGATCGACAAAGAACCGATCACGGTTGTCTGCTCTCAGATGGGCTGGATTCGCGCTATGACCGGTCACATCGACCTTAAGCGCGAGTTAAAGTTCAAGGACGGCGACGGCCCGCGTTTCATATTCCACGCTGAGACGACTGACCGCTTGTTGGTGTTTGCCTCGAACGGACGATTCTACACGCTCAGCGCCGCCAATCTGCCGGGCGGGCGCGGTATGGGCGAACCGCTGCGCCTGATGGTCGACCTGCCGAACGAGGCGCAGATCATCGACATCCTGATCCACAAACCAGGGCGCAAGCTGTTGGTGGCGTCAGACGCGGGCAACGGGTTCATGGTGCCCGAAGATGACGTGTTGGCCCAGACCCGCAACGGTAAGCAGGTGCTGAACGTCAAAGCCGATGAGACGGCGATGATCTGTAAGCCCGTTTCGGGCGATCACGTCGCGGTTGTGTCGCAGAACGGCAAGTTCTTGGTGTTCCCAGTGGAAGAGCTGCCCGAAATGGGGCGCGGTAAGGGCGTACGCCTGCAAAAATACAATATGGCGCGCGGCCGGCAGGGGACACTGGAACTGGATGGTGGCCTGTCCGACATCACGACCTTCAACTGGGAAGAGGGGCTGAGGTGGTCCATGGGCGGTGACAAGACCCGGCACGAGGCGGACATGTCACAGTGGCTGGCCAAACGGGCCAGCGTTGGCAAAAAGGCACCCTACGGCTTCCCGCGCGACTATAAATTTTCGTGAGCAAGCGCGCTTGCAAGTGGAATTCTGCCGATACGGCTTGGCACAAGCCGTATCGTTGCGCTAGATCAAAGAAAAACAGGCATATCGAGACGAGAACATGTTGCGAGCTTTGACCCTGATTACCGGACTGGCCCTGATGGGTGCGTGCACGCAGACACAGGTTTACGAAGAGCCTGAGTCGCTGGGCGAATTCAAATTGCGCGTCAATTATGCCTTTGCTGAAAAGGCCCGGAAGGGGCCGGTGTCGCGGGAAGCGACACCTAAAGAGTGGGAAGACGCCATTCAGAACGCCGTGAATATTCGGCTTGGCCGGTATGAGGGTGCCCAGGAATACGACATAGGAATCAGTCTTGAGGGGTTTATGCTGGCCCCTCCGGGTGTACCGGTGATCTACAATCCCAAAAGCACGGCAATCGTTCTGGTGAATGTTTACGACGTGCGCAAAAAAGAGTTTCTGGCCAAAGGCAAACAGTTCCAGGTTCTTGAAGACACGACCGGTGAAAGCGCTCTTACGGGATCTGGACATACCCGCACCAGAGAAGAGCAAATGGACGGATTAGCGCTCAAGGTTGCCGATCGTGTCGAGGAATGGCTGGCCGAGGAACACAAGGACAACGGCTGGTTCGACAAGCGTCCCGACCTGATCCAGCCGTTGGAATCCGTCGAGGTCACCCAAAATCCGGCGTCTTAACCAGCTTTTAACGCAGGATGTGCTTGATTTTCCCCTTTGAACCAAATATCTCGCGCGCGCAGATGTAACCACGGGACCACGGGTCCCCCCAATCGCAAAAGGGCGCCTGAGGAATGGCAAAGGAAAAGTTTGAGCGTAATAAGCCGCACGTCAACATCGGCACGATTGGCCACGTTGACCACGGCAAGAC